>NZ_JBVVOJ010000005.1:0-328978 GCF_057063145.1 Sphingobium sp. SG1
AATCGGCACTACCCGCCCGCTGCCGCCTCCTCCTGCGCCCAGTTGGACATAATCCGACGGTTCTTCGAGGTGTCCAGCTGCATGGCGCCCATGGCTATCTGCTGCACCAGTTCCTCTCGCCGCTCTCCAACCAGCGCGACGATGATTATGGCGGCAGCCTGAAAAACCGGATGCGCCTGCCGCTGGAGATTTTCGACGCGGTTCGCGCCGCGTTCCCGGCGCACAAGCCGGTGACGATGCGAGTATCGGGCACCGACTGGGTCGAAGGTGGCTGGGACATCGAGCAGACGGTCGCATTTGCCAAGGCGCTGGAGGCACGCGGATGCAGCGCCATCCATGTGTCGAGCGGCGGCCTAGACCCGCGCCAGGATATTCCGGTGGGGCCGAGCTATCAGGTGCCGCTGGCCCGCGCGGTCAAGCAGGCGGTCAACATGCCGGTGATCGCCGTCGGCCTGATCACCGATTTCGAGCAGGCCGAAGCGATCATCGGCACCGGCGACGCCGACCTGATCGCGATCGCCCGCACCATCCTCTATGATCCGCGCTGGCCCTGGCATGCCGCCGCGCATCTGGGCGCTTCGGTGAAGGCCGCGCCGCAATATCTGCGCTGCCAGCCGCGCCAATATCGCAATCTGTTCGACGCGCCGAAGGGCTGAAACGAAAAACGGGGCCTTTCGGCCCCGTTTATCCTGGCACAGCCGATCCGATTATATCGGTTCGACTGTACCAGTTCTTATTTTGCGCGTTTTCAGAGTCAGCAGGCGATCCCGCCTGCTTCGAAAACGCTTTATACCAACCGGCTCTGCTTGACCGCCGCTTCGATGAAGCTGGCGAACAGTGGGTGCGGGTCGAACGGCTTGGACTTGAGTTCCGGGTGGAACTGCACGCCGACGAACCAGGGATGGTCGGGCCGCTCGACGATTTCAGGCAGCGTGCCGTCGGGCGACATGCCTGAGAAGATCAGGCCACCCTTTTCCAGCGGTTCGCGATAGCCGGCATTGACTTCATAGCGGTGGCGGTGACGCTCGCTGATGTCGTTGCTGCCATAGATGCCGGCGACGACGCTGTTGCCCGCAAGCTTGGCCGGATAGGCGCCCAGACGCATGGTACCGCCCAGATCGGTTTCGGCGGTGCGCTTCTGCAGGCCCTCCGCGCTCATCCATTCGGTGATCAGGCCGACGACCGGCTCGCTGGTCTCGCCGAACTCGGTGGTCGAGGCATTCTCGATCCCCGCCGTGTTCCGCGCGCCTTCGATGCAGGCCATTTGCATGCCGAGACAGATACCGAAGAAGGGCACGTCGCGTTCGCGCGCGAACTTGACCGACGCGATCTTGCCTTCCGACCCGCGCACGCCGAAGCCGCCGGGGACGAGAATGCCGTGCATCGGTTCGAGGCTGGCGGCGAGATCGTCGCCCTTCTCGAACAGTTCGGCGTCGATCCACTTGATGTTGACCTTCACCCGGTTGGCAAGGCCGCCATGGTGCAGCGCTTCGTGCAGCGACTTGTAGGCGTCGAGCAGGCCGACATATTTGCCGACCACGCCGATCGTCACTTCGCCTTCGGGATTGAGCTGGCGATCCATGATGTCGGTCCAGCGGTCCATCGACGGCGCGGGCGCATCGGTGATGCCGAAGGCGCGCAGCACTTCATTGTCGAGACCCTCGGCATGATATTGCTCGGGCACGGCATAGATGCTCTTGGCGTCGAGCGCCGGAATGACCGCCTCGGGACGGACATTGCAGAAGAGGGCGATCTTCTTGCGCTCGCTCTCGGGCAGCGGATGCTCTGCCCGGCACAGCAGGATGTCGGGCTGGATGCCGAGCGAGGTCAGCTCGCGCACGCTATGCTGGGTCGGCTTGGTCTTCAGTTCGCCCGCCGCCGCAAGATAGGGCACCAGGGTCACATGGACGAAGATCGACTGGCCGCGATCCAGATCATTATGGAGCTGGCGAATCGCTTCCATGAAGGGCAGCGATTCGATGTCGCCGACGGTGCCGCCGATTTCGCACAGCACGAAGTCCAGATCGTCGGTCTCCGCCGTGGCGAACGCCTTGATCTCGTCGGTGACGTGCGGGATGACCTGGACGGTCGCGCCCAGATAGTCGCCGCGCCGTTCGCGCTGGATGATGGTCTGATAGACCCGGCCCTGGGTGACATTGTCCGACTGGCGCGCCGACACGCCGGTAAAGCGTTCATAATGGCCAAGATCGAGGTCGGTTTCCGCCCCGTCGTCGGTCACATAGACTTCGCCATGCTGATAGGGCGACATCGTGCCCGGATCGACGTTGAGATAGGGGTCGAATTTCCGGATTCGCACGCGATAGCCCCGCGCCTGCAACAGCGCTGCCAAGGATGCGGCCATGAGGCCCTTACCAAGCGAGGAGACCACGCCGCCGGTGATGAAAATATACCGCGTCATGGGAGAAGAGGCTTAGCCTTATACAAACGAGTTGAGCAAGCGCGCGAATCCGCACGCTCGCAAAAAATATGGCGATGAACGACGAAAAGGTCAGTTAGCGAGCGGAACTGCGCCGTTCGCTGCCGAACCATTGCCGGCGGCACTGGCCGCACCGGCCAGCGGGTCGGCGTTGCCGGTCGCGGGCGCCGGGGCCTGCGTGGCGGGGGCCGACTTGACCAGCGAGGTGTCGATGTCGCCGCCTGCATGACGGACCGAGGCGATGACCGCCAGGGTGATCGACAGCAGGACGAAGATGGTCGCCAGGATCGTGGTCGAACGCGTCAGGAAATCCGCCGCGCCGCGCGCCGACATCAGCCCGGCCGGGCTGCCACCGACGCCCAGACCGCCACCTTCCGACTTCTGCATCAGAATGACGGTGACCAGCAGGGCAGCGACGATCGCCTGCACGACGAGAAGGAAGGTGAACATGCGGGTTCTTTTCTGTCCAATGAAGGAATGCGTTGGCGCGCACATAGCGATGATGGGCCGCCGGGGCAACCGGCGAGCCTGTCGATATGAACGAAGGCATGGATGAGGGCGCGTGCAGAGGGTGCTGCGGATGGCTTGCAATGGCCCATATAATCAAGTCTGAACAGTGAAAGAACCGTTCGGGCTGAGCGAAGTCGAAGCCCTCGGCCGAGCGGAGCGAGGCAATAGCTTCGCCTTCGCTCAGCAGCGCCCTTCGACTTCGCTCAGGGCGAACGGAGTGAAGATAGCCAGCCCCTTCAACGCACAGCCAGCAACGAGCCCGACTCGCATCAGGCCAGAATGCCCCCTCTTCCGCACGAAGAGAGGGCGTTCGGCATCAATCCGCGGCGGCGATCACCGGTTCGAACTTGGCGGCCGACAGGCTGGCGCCGCCGACCAGGCCGCCGTCGACGTCCGGCAGGGCAATGATCTCGGCGGCATTGTCGCCGTTCATCGATCCGCCATAGAGGATGCGCATGGCGTCGGCCTGGTCCGGGCCGATCCGGCTGGCGAGCGCAGCCCGCAAGGTGGCGTGCATCGATTGGATCGCCTCCAGCGTCGGGATACGGCCGGTGCCGATCGCCCAGATGGGTTCATAGGCGACGGCCAGCCAGTCGGCGCTTGCGCCTTCGGGCAGCGAGGCGAGCAACTGGGCGGTGACCACTTCGTCGGCATCGCCTGCATCGCGCACGGCGAGCGTTTCGCCGACGCACAGGATCACCTTCATGCCCGCGGCATGGGCGGCGACCGACTTGGCGGCGACATCGGCGTTGGTCTCGCCGCGCGTCTCGCGCCGTTCGCTATGGCCGGTGATGACCCAGGTCGCCCCCGCCTCGATCAGCATCTCCGCCGACAGCGAGCCGGTATAGGCGCCGCTCAGTTCCATATGGCAGTTCTGGGCGCCGATGAAGGCTGCGCCCTTCAGCTGCGACCCGGCCATGATCAAAGTGGCCGGCAGGCAAAGCCCGACTTCCACCGCCGGATGCTGCGCGGCGAGCTTGCCGATCGCCTCCACCTCGTCGAGATGCGCGCGCATCCCGTTCATCTTCCAGTTGCCGACCACCAGCTTGCGCCTGCTCATCGGTCCATGTCCCCTTGTGATTATTGCTGCACGTGCCCGCAGCGGGTCCCCACGGCATGCGCCGCGTCTCCTGGTTCCGCTTTCAGGCAATCAAGCCGATGGACGGCGATGCAGCATTTGTCCAGACCGTCCGCCACGGCCGCACTTGCCGCCGGGTCGATCCGCCCCTAAAGCGGGCCGCCATATCGCCGCATAAAAACCGGACATTCTCATGCTCTCTGTCTTCCGCAGTTTCATCCGTTCCAAATTCGGCGCCCTTTTCGCGATCCTCTTTCTGGGGTTGATCGCGGCGGCGTTCATCCTGGGCGACATTTCCAGCGGCAAGTTCGGGACCGGCCTTGGCGGCGGCGACACCGTCGCCAAGGCCGGCGGTTCCAAGCTGCGCATGAGCGAGTTGCAGGACCGCATTCAGCGCGTGTTCGAAAATGCGCGCCGCGAAAATCCCGGCATGCAGATCGGCGATTTCTTTGCCCAGGGTGGCGGCAAGCAGGTGTTCGACCAGCTGGTCGCCGCGCTGACGCTCAAGCAGTTCGCCAGCGACCAGGGCGTCCATATCAGCAAGCGGCTGGTCGATGCGCAGATCGCGCAGATCCCCGCCTTCCAGGACGCGGCCGGCAATTTCAGCCAGGATAATTTCCGCGCCCTGCTGCAGCGCGAGCGGATCAGCGAACAGTCGCTGCGCGACGATATCAGCCGCGAAATCCTGCAGCGCCAGCTGCTGGCCCCGGTCGGTCTGGGCGTGAAGCTGCCCGACAGCGTGGCGCTGCCTTATGCGTCGCTGCTGCTGGAGGAACGCCAGGGCACGATCGCCGCGATCCCGGCCGCCGCCTTCCTGGACGCCAAGGAGCCGACCGACGCGCAGGTCGCCGATTTCTACAAGAAGAATGCCGCGCGCTACACCATCCCGGAACAGCGCCGCATCCGCTATGCCGTGATCGACAGCGAGCGTTTCGCCCAGGCGGCCCAGCCGACCGAGGCGGAAATCACCGCCGCCTACAACCAGAACAAGGCGGCCTATGCCGCCAAGGAAAATCGCAGCGTCGAGCAGCTTGTGCTGCCGACCCAGGCCGCCGCCAAGGCGATCGCCGACCAGGTGAAGGCCGGCAAGACGCTGGCCGCCGCCGCACAGGGCGCGGGCCTTGCCGTGTCGACCCTGACCGACCAGAGCCGCGAGGCGCTGGCCGCCACCGCGTCCAAGCCGGTCGCCGACGCCGCCTTTGCCGCCAAGCAGGGCGAACTGGTCGGCCCGGTCCGTGGTTCGCTCGGCTGGATCGTGCTGCGCGTCACCGCGCTCAACAATGTCCCGGCCCGTGCGCTGGCTTCGGTGCGTGATGAGATCATCGCCACGCTGCGCACCCAGAAGGAAAAGCAGCTGCTGACCGACTTCACCGGCAAGATCGAGGACCAGATCGCCAATGGCGGCACCTTCGAGGAAGTCGCGAAGGATAATGGCCTGAAGCTGGAAACCTCGCCGCTGCTGGTGTCGAGCGGCAAGCAGGTCGAGGACGAAACCTATCAGCCCAACAGCGACCTGCAGCCGCTGCTGGCGCCCGTCTTCGCGATGAGCGCCGACGATGACGCCCAGCTGGTGCCGATCACTGCCGACAAGCGCTATGCGCTGGCCGCGCCGGGCGACATCGTCGCCCCCGCCCCGCCGCCGCTCGCCAAGATCAAGCCGCTGGTCGTGGCCCAGTATAAGCTGAGCCAGGGCTATGAGAAGGCGCAGAAGGTCGCCGAGGACATCCGCGCCAAGGTCGCCAAGGGCACCAAGCTGGCCGATGCACTGGCCCAGGCCGGCGTCAAGCTGCCCGCCCCGCAGGTCGTGGGTGGCCGTCGCGCCGACCTGATGCGCGGCCAGCAGCGCCCGCCGGCCGAAATCGCCATCCTCTTCTCAATGGCCGCCAACAGCGTGAAGACCCTGCCGATCGGCCAGGATCGCGGCACCTTCGTGGTGCAATTGAACGCCATCAAGCGCGGCGACGCCGCCGGTCAGCCCGAATTGCTGAACCAGGTCCGCACCCAGCTGGGCGACGTCGTGGGCGAGGAATATGGCGCCCAGTTCGAGCGCGCGATCGAAAAGGACATGGGCGTGACCCGCAAGGCGAACGCCGTGGCCGAAGCCCAGAAGGCGCTGTCCGCCACCAATAGCGGCGAGCAGTAAGATGGTGGCGCAGGGGGGAATGATGGACGGCACCGCCGTCGCTCGCGCGGCACTGGCACAGGGCCGTTCGGGTCTGGTGTGGCGGCGGCAGATTGCCGACACCGACACGCCGATTTCCGCTGCGCTCAAGCTGTTCGAGCCGGACCGCGGCGACTTCCTGCTGGAATCGGTCGAGGGCGGCGCGGTGCGTGGCCGCTACAGCCTGATCGGCCTGGCCCCCGACCTCGTCTATCGCGCCGAGGGCGCCAAGGGCGAGATCAACCGCCAATGGGCGACCGATCGCGACGCCTTCGTCCCCGCCGAACAGGATGCGTTGCAGGCGCTGCGCGCACTGGTCGCCGAATGCCGCGCCGATCTGGACCCCGCCCTGCCGGCCGCGCTCGCCTGTCTGGTCGGCTATTTCGGCTATGAGACGGTAGGCCTGGTCGAAAAGCTGCCCCGCCCGGCCGCCAACGACATCGCCCTACCCGACATGCTGTTCGTGCGGCCGACCGTCATCCTGGTGTTCGATCGCCTGGCCGACGCCCTGTTCCTGGTCGCCCCGGTGTGGAAGGATCAGGCTGCCGACGCCGACAAGGCGATCGCGCAGGCACTGGAACGGATCGACGCGACCGCCGCGCGCCTGGCCGCGCCGCTGCCGGCCGTGCCCGCCCCGGCCGACATTGCCGAGATCGACGTGACGCCGGTGCTGGAACCGGGCCGCTACGCCCAGATGGTCGACCGCGCCAAGGACTATATCGTCGCGGGCGACATCTTCCAGGTGGTGCTGGCGCAGCGCTTCACCAGCCCCTTCACTTTGCCCCCGATCGCGCTCTATCGCGCGCTGCGCCGGATCAATCCGTCGCCCTTCCTCTATTATCTCGACCTGCCCGGCTTTGCGCTGATCGGGTCCAGCCCGGAAATCCTGGTCCGCGCCCGCGATGGCGAAGTGACGATCCGGCCGATCGCCGGCACCCGCCCGCGCGGCAAGAATGCGGTCGAGGACGCCGCCAACCGCGCCAGCCTGCTCGACGATCCCAAGGAACGGGCCGAGCATCTGATGCTGCTGGACCTGGGCCGCAACGATGTCGGCCGCGTCGCCAGCGCCGGCAGCGTCACCGTGACCGAAAGCTATACGGTCGAATTCTACAGCCATGTGATGCACATCGTGTCGAACGTGGTCGGCCGGCTGGCACCGGAGAAGGACGCGATCGACGCGCTGTTCGCGGGCTTCCCCGCCGGCACCGTGTCGGGCGCACCCAAGGTCCGCGCCTGCGAGATCATCGCCGAACTGGAGCCGGAAACGCGCGGCGCCTATGCTGGCGGCGTCGGCTATTTCGGACCGGACGGCAATATGGACAGTTGCATCGTGCTGCGCACCGCCGTGCTGAAGGATGGCGTGATGCACGTCCAGGCCGGTGCCGGCATCGTCGCCGATTCGACCGCCGAATATGAACAGCGCGAATGCGAGGCCAAGAGCGGCGCCCTGCTCGCCGCCGCGCGTGAAGCCGTCAGCCTGGCCAAGCAGGCCGGCTACGGGCAGTAACCACCTTTAACGACAGGCCCGCCAGCCCGTCGCGCCGCGTTCCGCCTGGTCGAGGTGGAAATGATCGCGATGGGCGGCATTATAGTCGGGCGAGAGCACGGTCGAGAAGAGGTCGCAGGCGCCATCGCGCACGTCACGCAGGAAGGCGGCGTCCTTGCCCTCTCCCTTCCAGTCGCCGACCACGCTGATCCGGTGGCCATCGGCCAGCACGAAGCCCGCGACATCGATCGCGTCGGCCGTGGCATGTTCGCTGAAGTCCCCCTGGCTGCGGCCATACATGCGCCGGCAGCTATAGGAACCGAAATGGGTGATGGAGCGCACCGGCTGGCCGAACAGGCGCTGGGCGGCGGGCTGCACCACCTGCCATTCCCAGACGCGCAGGGCGGCAACTACCGGGCAGGACGGCGCCACCCCGGCGGGTGACAAGGCGATCATGTCCTTTTCCGCCTTCAGCCGGACCGCGTCGGCATAGTCGCACTGCCCCTCGCCCCCGCCCGGCTTCATCGCCGTATAGGCAATGCCTGCCCGGTCGAGCAGCGCCAGACATTGCGCCCGGTCGCCGGTCAGCGCGGCAAGCTTGCGACCGGTGAACAGGCCGACCGGCTGCGACAGGTCCAGCCTGGTCCAGGGCAGATCCTGCGGTCGCTGGCGCAGCAGCGCATAGCCGACCCAGAGCAGGCCAAGGATGACAGCGACAATGACAAGGGCACGAAGGGTCAGATGAAGGCGGCGCATCCCCTAACCACGCCGGACCTGCCGCATTGGTTCCGACGTGACCGGATAGCCCAGATGCGCCGGGATGCAGAGATGCGGCTCGCCGTCGCGCTCCTCGAACCAGGGGCGCACCTTTTCCACCGGGATGCTGCGCGCATGGGCGGCGAGCGCGTCGAAACTGTCATATTGCGCCAGCCGTTCCAGATTGCGACGGGTCGGGAAGATGACATGCCCCTCGCCGCCATCGGCACGGGCGATGGTCGCGGCGGCGCTGCTCCAGAACAGGCGGACATTCTCGGTCGCGTCGACGCTTGCCTCCTGCCCCAGCGGCGCGCGGGCGAGATAGAAGCGGGTGTCATAGACACGGATCGCCTTTTCCCGTGTAGACGGGTGCCAGCGGGCGAACGGCACCAGCGCATCCAGCGCCAGGGCGATGCCGCGCGGCGCCAGAAGATCGCCGAGCGGCGCCCCACCGAGCAGGCCCGCGCGAATCGCCGACACGGTCGCGGCATCGACAGACCCCGCCAGGCCGACGCCCAAACCGCTTTCCTCGATCGTCTCGCGAATGGCGGCGATCCGCGCAGCGACCTCGTCACTGGCCAGATCGCTAGACATACTGGCGGCCAGCGCCCGATCGCTATCATCGACGCCACCGCCCGGAAAGACCAGCGCACCGGCGGCAAAGGCCATGGTCGCGGCCCGTTCCATCATCAACAGGTCGGGCGCTGTCCCCGGCCGGTCGCGCACGATCACGATCGTCGCTGCGGGGCGGCCCGCGTCATTCTCTTGGCTCATGCCCCGGTCTAGGCCGCATCCGGCGGGGCGGTAAAGCCCCGCCCCGGCCAGAGGCGTCAGGCGGCCATCAGCGGAAGGCCGACATAATTTTCCGCCAGCGTGCGCTGCGCCGCCTGCGACCCGCGAATATAGTCGATCTCCGCCGCCTGGATGCGGCGGGCAAAACCGTCCATGTCGGGGAAGCGGTGCGTGATCGAGGTGAACCACCAGGAAAAGCGCTCCGCCTTCCAGACGCGCGCCAGGGCACGGGCGGAATAGCCGTCCAGCCCGGCATCCGATCCGCCGCGATAATGGTCGACCAAAGCCTCGCTCAGCATGATGACGTCCGACGCGGCAAGGTTGAGCCCCTTGGCACCGGTCGGCGGCACGATATGGGCAGCATCGCCGGCCAGGAACAGCCGGCCCCAGCGCATCGGTTCCGACACGAAGGAGCGCAGCGGCGCGATCGACTTCTCGAAGCTCGGCCCGCGGGTGACGCGCGATGCGGCGTCGGGGCCAAGGCGCAGGCAAAGCTCGTCCCAGAAACGGTCGTCGGACCAGTCCTCGACCTGCTCGTCGAGGCCGCACTGGATATAATAGCGGCTGCGCGTGGGCGAGCGCATCGAGGCGAGCGCGAAGCCGCGCTCATGATTGGCGTAGATGAGTTCATGGTCGACGGGCGGCACATCGGCCAATATGCCGAGCCAGCCGAACGGATAAACGCGCTCGAACGTGCGCAGCACATGGGCGGGGATGCTGTTGCGGCTGACGCCATGATAGCCGTCGCAGCCGACGACATAGTCGCATTGCAATTCTTGCGCGACGCCATCCTGGCGCCAGCGGACCACGGGATGATCGCCGTCCAGTTCCTCCAGCGTCACATCCTGCGCATTCCAGACGATCTCTACGCCGCGCTCCGGCGCCGCCTCGAACAGGTCGTGCATCACCTCCTGCTGGCCATAGACGGTGACCGCGCTGCCGCCGGTCAGCGCCGCCATGTCGATGCGGAACAGCGAACCGTCGAGCGAAATCTGGGTGCCCCCATGGACCAGCCCCTCGCGATCGAGCCGGCTGCCGAGGCCCAGTCGATGCATCAGGTCGGTCGTCACCTGTTCCAGCACGCCGGCACGCACCCGCCCCTCGACATAGGCCCGGTCGCGCCGTTCCAGCACGACAGCGGCAATGCCCTCCGCCGCGAGCAGATGGGCCAGGAACATGCCGGCCGGGCCGGCGCCGATAATGGCTATGCTGGTGCGCATTCGCATCCTCTCATGATCCGGGCGCGCTGACGGCGCCCCTGTTTGTCCGATGCGCCCATCGTATCCGCACGGCCGGCGATGGACATGGGCGCACCAGCCTATTAATTGGACAATTCATCAGCCCCAGCGCATCCCGACGGGACCATGCCCGATGTCGAAACAGTCCTTCCCGACCTTCTATCTTTATGGTGAACCCCACAGGCTGGTGGCGGAGGGCTTCGTCCATGTCGAAACGCTGGACGATCGTTCGCGTCCCAGCGAATGGACGATCAAACCGCATGCCCATAGCGAGCTGAGCCATATCTTCCTCATTACCTCGGGCGGCGGCGCGATGGAGGCGGATGGCGCGGAGCTACGCTTCGTCGCGCCCAGCTTCCTGCTGGTGCCGGCCACCGCCGTGCATGGCTTCAAATGGCTGGAGGAAACCGCCGGCTTCGTCATCACCATGGCGGACGCCTATCTGCAGGATCTGGGCCGCCATGGCCCGGAACTGACCGGCCTGTTCGAGCGGCCAGACGCGATCGAGATGAGCGCGGCGCAATTGCCGCCAGTCGAACGGCTGGTGGCCGATCTGATGCGCGAACTCAGTTGGTCGGCGCCGGGCCACCGGGCGGCGGTCGATGCGGCGATGCTGTCGCTGCTGGTGACGGCACTGCGCCATCGCAGCGCCGCCGTCCATGCCGCCCCGCGCGCCGGACCACATGCGTCGATCGTGGCGCGGCTGCGCGAACGGATCGAGCAGCGCTTCCGCCTGCGCGAACCGGTGTCGATCCATGCCGCCGCGCTAGGCGTCAGCCAGACCGCGCTGCGCGTCGCCTGCGCGCGGATGGCGGGACGATCGCCGGCGCAGATGCTGGACCAGCGCGCCCTGCTCGAAGCGCAACGGGCCCTGCTCTATTCCAACCTGTCGATTGCCGAGATCGGCTTTTCGATCGGCTTTGCCGACCCGGCCTATTTCAGCCGCTTCTTCCAGCGCAACATGGGCCTGTCCGCCCGCGCCTATCGCGAGGCACAACAGGGCACGAACGGATAAGACACGCCGCCCGCCCTAGGCATGACGATCAGGACTGGCTGGCTGCGCCGCCCAGCAAGGCGTTCGCCACGTCGCGGGCATTGGCAGCAAGTTCGTCATCAGGCAATTCACCGGCCGTCCAGAAGGACAGCACACCGCGAAAGCCGAAGGCCAGATGCCGTGCCAGGGCGGGCAGCGCCGGGTGTCCTTCAACCAGGCCTTCGCCAGCACCGATCGCCAGGGTCCACAGCGCGGTGGACTGCGCCAGCACTTCGCCATGGGTCGGCCCCGGCGTGCCGAGCCACCCCATCACCGCCCGATTCACGCGCGGTTCTTCCAGCATCAACTCGACCACCGTGGCGACCGCCAGCAGCACGCGCTGGCCGGCATCGTCGAGCCGCGGCTTGTCCGCGAAGCGCTGGGTCGCGGTGGCGATCCGCCGCGCCGACAGGGCGTGCATGATCGCGGCCTTGCTGCCGAACTGGTTGAAAGGCGTGGCGAAACTGACGCCCGCTTCGGTCGCCAGATCGCGCATCGAAAATTCCGCCTTGCCGTCGCGCAGCAGGCGTTCGGCCGCGTCGATCACACGATTGCGCACAGGTTCACCACGCGAACCGGTCGAGGGGGGCTTGATGGACGTCATATTGCTATCTATATCATGATATAGTTGATGTTCAAATCATGGAGTAGGCCATGTCGGCGCTGATCCCCAAGACTTTCCTGATTACCGGCGTCAGTTCCGGCCTGGGCCGGGCCTTTGCCGAGGGCGCGCTGGACGCCGGCCATGCCGTCGTCGGGACCATGCGGCACTCCAAGGATGCCGACGCCTTTGCGGCGCTGGCGCCCGGACGCGCGCATCCGCTGCAGTTGGACGTGACGCATCTGGACGCGATTCCGGCGGCCGTGGCGGAGGCCGAGCGGCGCGCCGGGTCGGTCGACGTGCTGGTGAACAATGCGGGCTATGGTCATGAGGGCGTGCTGGAGGAATCGTCGATCGACGATCTGCAGCGCCAGTTCGCGGCCAATGTGTTCGGCCCGGTGGCGATGATGAAGGCGGTGCTGCCCGGAATGCGCGAACGGCGGCGCGGGCATATCGTCAACATCACTTCCATGGGCGGGTTCATCACCATGCCCGGCATCAGCTTCTATTGCGGCAGCAAGTTCGCGCTGGAGGGGATTTCCGAAGCGCTGGGCAAGGAAGTGGCGCCGTTCGGCATTCATGTGACGGCGCTGGCGCCCGGCCAGTTCCGCACCGATTGGGCCGGGCGGTCGATGGACCGCACGCCGCGCAGCATCGCTGATTATGACGCAGTCATGGACCCGATCAGGGCGGCGCGTCAGGCCAAGAGCGGGCAACAGCCGGGTGATCCCGCGCGCGCGGCGCAGGCCTTGCTGGCGCTGGTGGAGGCGCCGGCACCGCCGACGCGCCTGCTCCTGGGCGACGATGCGCTGGGCCTGGTCGAAGGCAAGATGGCCGCCATGGAAGCAGAGATCGCGCAGTGGCGCGAACTGTCCCGCTCCACCAACTTTACCGCATAAGCGCGGCGATCGCCCGCCAACCGAAAGATACAGACCATGTTTGGAATAACGCCCCTGGGCTGGGTGCATACGCTCGGCAGCCTGCCCGCCATTCCGCTGGCGGCCTATATGTTTGCGCGCCATGGCCGAATCATGCCGCGAACGGCACCGGGCATCGCCTATCTCATCTTCATGCTGATCGGTGCTGGCACGGTGTTCCTGGTGGCGCATCAGTCCGTCAGCTACGGCATCGGCACGGTGACGATCCTGCTGCTGATCGCCGGCTATGGCGTGGATCGCATCCGCTTTCTCGGGCGGGCGCGGCGCTATCTGGAAACCGTCTTCCTCAGCCTCACGGCGTTCCTGCTGATGGTGCCGACCGTGACCGAAATCCTGCGCCGCGTGCCGGACGGTCACCCGTTCGTCACCGACCTCAAGTCGCCCTTGCTGCTGGGATCGCAGGCTGTACTTCTGGCAATGCTGATCCTGGGCCTTGCCGCCCAGTTGATTGCCCTGCGCCGGCAAAATGGCAGGATCTCCTGATGATGACCGCAATGGCCCGCTTGCTTGCACTTCCCCTGTCTGGGCTGGCGCTGATCGGCGCTGCGGCACCCGAAACGCGTTTCGATATCAGCCTGCCGGCTGCGCTGGGCGACGACCCATCGGGGCGACTGTTGCTCTTTGCTGCACCGCTGAGCGCCGACAATGGCAAGAGCGAGGATATCGACATCTATGGCCCCGACGACGCCCGCATCTTCGTGGCGGGCCGCGATGTCGCCAGTTTCGGGCCTGATCGCACCGTGAGCATCGATGCCGAGGAAAGCGCGTTTCCCAAGGGATTGGCGGGACTGGCGCCGGGGGACTATCGGGTGCAGGTCGTGCTCGATCGCGATGGCGACTATAATTATGGCGGGCGGGGGCCGGGCGACCTGGTCTCGAAGGTGGTGACGTTGCGCCTGCCGCTAGGCGCCAGGCCGTCGATTGCGCTCGATCACAGACTGCCGCCGGTGGCCGGACAGTTCGACGTCACCGGCCTGCCGCCGCGCGCCGCCGAGCAGATCACCGCGTCGCGCCCGCATCTGCACGACGAACAGGTCGTATCGAAAGTGCTGACCCGCTTTCGCGGCACGCCGCAGAGTGTCGCCGCCTGGGTGCTGACCCCGCCGGGCTATGATCCCCATGGCCGCGTCACCTATCCCACGGTCTATACGGCCGGTGCGTTCGGCACCAATCACCGGGTGGACGGGCAGCAATTGTCGCGCATCTGGCATCTGATGGAGACAAAAGCCATTCCGCCGATGATCTGGGTGACGCTGGACTTCGCCTCGCCGACCGGCACGACCGAATTTGCCGACAGCGTCAATAATGGTCCCTGGGGCGAAGCGCTGACGCGCGAGATCATTCCAGCGCTCGAAAGCCGCTATCGGATGGATGCCAGGCCCTCGGGCCGGTTCCTGACCGGCCATAGTTCGGGCGGCTGGTTCGCGCTCTGGGCGATGGTGCGCTATCCCGCCTTCTTCGGTGGAAGCTGGGCCTCGTCACCCGATCCGGTGGATTTCCGGCATTTCATCGGCGTCGACCTCTATCAGCCGGGGGCGAACATGTATCGCGATGCCAATGGCGTGGCCCGTCCGCTGGAACGCGCCCATGGCGCGGTGAAGACGACGATCGCGCAGGCGGCGGGGATCGAGACGGTGCTGGGGCGCGACGGCGGCCAGTTGCGATCCTTCGACTGGACCTTCTCGCCGCGCCGTGCGGACGGGACGCCGGCGCCGCTCTTCGATCGGGTGACGGGCGCAGTCGATGCGCAGGTCGCGGCCTATTGGCGGGACAATTATGATATCGGCCACCGGATCGAGACCCAATGGCCGCGCCTGCGCCATGATCTGGACGGCAAGGTCCATGTCATGGTCGGGACCGCCGATTCCTACTATCTCGACGGTGCCGTCCATGATCTGGAGGCTGCGTTCCGCAAGGTGGGAGGTCGTGCGGAATTCATCTATGTCCCCGGCGCGTCGCACAGCATCAACGAAGTCTATGCACGGGACGGCGATCGCAACGCCTATTACCGGGAAATGGCGCAGGCCATGTATGCGGTGGCGCGGCCATCAGGGGCCACAGGCGGGCGCTGAAGCGAAATCCGCTGGCGGGCGGGAGGGGGAGGCGCGGTCCGGTTTGACGCCCGGACGAGGCGCGGCTACCGCGCGGGGCATGATCGTTCTGCTCTCTCCCGCCAAGACGCTCGACTTCGAGCGCGCGCTGCCGCCCCTTGCCGTCACCACGCCGCATTTCGCCGAGGAAGCGCGCGGGCTCGCCAAGTCGGCCGCCAATCTTTCGCAGAAGCGGCTGGCGGAACTGATGCATATCTCGCCGCGCCTGGCCAAGCTCAATGCCGACCGGTTCCGGGACTTTGCCGAGTTGCCCGAACGGCAGGCGCTCTATGCCTTTGCCGGCGACGTCTATTCCGGTTTCGAAGTGGACACGCTGGACGAGGCGGCGGTGGCCTTTGCGCAGGATCATGTGCGCATGCTGTCGGGGCTTTACGGGCTGCTGCGTCCGCTGGATGCGATCCGTCCCTATCGGCTGGAAATGGGCACGCGCTGGGCACCGCGGCACAAGAAGCTGACCGACTGGTGGGGCGATCGCATCGCCGCGCTGCTGCGCGCGCAGGCCGCGGAAGAGGGGTCGGGCGTCGTCCTCAACCTGGCCAGCCAGGAATATTTCGCGGCGGTCGAGAACAGGCTGGACGGCCTGCGCGTGATCCATGTCGATTTTCGCGAGCCGGGGCCGAACGGCCCGCGCTTCGTGAGCTTCAACGCGAAGCGGGCACGCGGCATGATGGCGCGCTGGATGTGCGAACATCATGTCGCCGATGTCGAGGCCATGCAGGGGTTCGACAGTGACGGATATCGCTTCGATCCGGCCGAGAGCGACGCCGACCATTGGCGCTTCATGCGCGCCTGAGCGGCGCAGGACATCTGCCGCGAGGCGGCCCGCATGATGCCGCTTGCATTCCCGACAAGGCCAAGGCACCCCGCCCGGATGCACATGGATACAGATCTGGAAACCGCTCTGCTGGGCCCTGTCATCCCTGACCGGTCCTGCGGCGATTGCACCATGTGCTGCACCATTCTGACCGTCGACACGCCCGATTTCAAGAAAACGGCGGGCGCGCCCTGCGCGCATCTGGGCGAGCAGGGATGCAGCATCCATGCGGTGCGCCCGCATATCTGCCGGACATGGTTTTGCGCATGGCGCCGGGTCCAGGCCATGCCCGATGAAGCCCGTCCGGACCGGTCCGGCATCCTGGCGTCGATCGATTTCGTCCGCGAACCGCGCAACTGCTTCGAAGGCGTATCGATCATGGTTCGCATGCTGCCCGGCAGCGCTGCGATCGAGAATGGCATGGCCGGCGCGATCCTCGACAGTCTTTGCGATCAGCTGGTGCCCGTCTGGTTCAGCGACGGATCGCGGAAGATGTTGATGCACCCCGATAATGAGGTCGCCGCCCTCGTCCTGTCGGGGGACGCCGCCCCCGCCCACCTGCGCGCCGAAGTCGCCGCCTGGCGCGCGCGTTACATGAGCTTTTCATCCAAGGCCTGACACCGGCCCCGGCAAGCGCCGGTCGCCCGGCCGGTCATGTGGGACGCGGATGGCCCCTACCGCCGGCACATTGCTTGTGCCATTGATCGATCCATGACGACGCTGCGCCTCTCCGCCGAACCACGTCCGCTCGGCAAGAGCGGCATTTCCGTCTTTCCGATCGCCTGGGGCATGTGGCGCCTGGCCGGCGAGGATATCGCCGAGGCCCGCGCCAGGGTGGAGGCGGCACTGGACGCCGGCATCACCCTGCTCGACACGGCGGACATCTATGGCTGCGACACACCCGCCGGTTTCGGATCGGCCGAAACGCTGTTCGGCCAGATATTGGCGGATGCCCCTGAACTGCGGCACCGCATGATCATCGCCACCAAGGGCGGCATCCGACCGGGCATCCCCTATAATAGCGGCGCAGACTATCTGGCCGAGGCCATCGATGCGTCCTTGACGCGAATGGGCATCGACCGGGTCGATCTCTACCAGATCCATCGCCGCGATTTCCTGACCCATCCGCAGGAAGTCGCCGCCAGCCTGACCCGCATGGTCGAAGCCGGCAAGGTACGCGCGATCGGCGTGTCCAACTATGCGATTCATGAACTCGACGCGCTCCAGACCTTTCTCGACCTGCCGATCGTCAGCACCCAGCCCGAATTTTCCGCGCTGCGCACGGCGCCGCTCCATGACGGCACGCTCGATCAGGCGATGGCGCGCGACATGGCGGTTCTGGCCTGGTCGCCGCTGGGTGGTGGTCGCCTCGCCAAGGCGCTGCACCCGGCCGCTGTGATGCTTGCAGATCAGGGCGAGCGCTATGGCGTCGATATCACCGCCGCCGCCCTGTCCTGGATCATGGCGCATCCCGCGCGCCCGATTCCCATTGTCGGCAGCCAGTCCGCTGCCCGCATTGCCCGCAGCATCGATGCCTTCAAGGTCGAATGGACCCGCGGCGAATGGTATGCGGTGCTCGAAGCGTCGATGGGAGAAAGGCTACCCTGATCCGCCCGTGCGAGATCGCGATCTTGCCATGCTGCCCGATGATCATGGGGTGCGCCGGCCGGTGGCGTCCGGTCCGCACAGCCAATGCCACACGGAACAGTTCGTTCATTTCGAAGGGAAATGGTGGAGCCTAGGGGGATCGAACCCCTGACCTCGTCATTGCGAACGACGCGCTCTCCCAGCTGAGCTAAGGCCCCAAAGGTGGGCTGCCTATAGGCGAGGGATTTTCGCCTTGCAACGGTCTTTTGCGCAAAAAATCGCCGCCTTTCCTGATCTCGATCAAGAGCCCCGGAAATCGGCCCTTTCCGCCTTCGACAGGGCGGTTGAAAGGCGCGACGTTACCCGCCCGTAACGCCCGGAACGATGGGCCGCGCCACCCATTGATGGCCTGTCGGTGCAACACGCACGCACCACCGGAGGGCGCGATCCTCCGACAAGCACAAGGAGACGGACCATGGGTTATCAAGGCGGACGCCGCTATGGCGGCGATGATCGCTATTCGACCGACTGGGATCGCGGCAACGACCGTTATAATGATCGGTACAGAGCGTCGCGCGACGAGCGCGCCTATCGATACGGCATGCGCGGCCAGTTCAGCGGGCCGGGTGCCCGCCCCTATCCCCAGGGCTATGATCCCGACGAACGCGGCTTCTTCGACCGGGCGGGCGACGAGATTCGCAGCTGGTTCGGCGATGACGAGGCGGAACGCCGCCGCGAATATGACGAATATTATAATCGCCCCTATGGCGACCCGCGCGACCAGTCGAGCCGGCTTGGCTATGCCTCGGCCGCGCGCAGCGACTATCTGCCCGGCCGTGGCTTTGCCCCCTATACCGGGGAGCGCAGCGGCTATGGCAGCGAGGACCATGGCTATCGCAACCGCGCCTTCGGCCCGCAGCAGGACTATGGCGCGCATCATGACAGCAATTATTATAGCTGGCGCCAGCAGCGGATCGACGAACTGGACCGCGACTATGCCGAATATCAGCGCGAACATCGCGATCGCTTCAACAGCGAGTTCGGTACATGGCGCACCCGTCGCGGCGAGCAGCGCCAGGCGGTGACGCAGGTGCGCGAGCATATGGAAGTGGTCGGCAGCGATGGCGAGCATGTCGGCACCGTCGACAAGCTGCGCGGCGACCGCATCATCCTGACCAAGAGCGACAGCGATGCGGGCGGCGTCCATCACTCCATCCCCTCCTCCTGGATCAAGTCGGTCGATGCGACCAAGGTGACGCTGGAGAAGAGTGCGGATGAGGCCCAGCACGCCTGGCGCATCGAGCGCGAACAGCAGGCGCTGTTCGGCGATCGCGACGATACCCGCGGCACCTATGGCGCCGGGTCGTCGACCAATTATGAAAAGAGCCGTTACCGCTAAGAGTCTGTTTTGACATGCGCCTTTGGCGCATCCGCACCCGCCCACACCCCCACCCGACCTCCCATTCAGGATACACTCTGTGGGTGGTCGGGTGGGGGTGTGGGCCGGTGCCGCGTCCGAAATGCGCTCTTTCGCGCATTTCGAGAAAAAGTCCGAACAAAGGCAACTACATGAAAAGGCCCGGCCGCGATGCCGGGCCTTTTCATATGGCGGCCAGCACCCGCTGCGCCTGCACCAGATGCGGGCGATCGATCATTTTGCCATCCAGCTTCAGCACGCCGGCACCCGGATTGGCGGCAAAGGCATCGACCACCGCGCGGGCATGATCGACTTCCGCCGGGGTCGGGGTGAAGCCGGCATTGATCGCCGCGACCTGGACCGGGTGGATCGCCATCATGCCGGTAAAGCCATCGCGCCGCGCCCGGCCGACATAGGCGGCCAGATCGTCCATCGCGTCGATCCGGGGGAAGACCGTGTCGATCGCCGCGACGCCGGCGGCGTGGGCTGCGAACAGGGTCAGGCTGCGCGCCATCTCGATCGGCGCGGTATAACGGCCATCGGCCTCCCGCGCGCTGGTAGCGCCGATCGAGGCGGGCAGATCCTCCGCGCCCCAGGTGAGGCCGGCCAGCCGATCACGAACGCTGCGATAGCTGCCAAGCTCGAACAGGGCGGCGGGCGTTTCCGTGGCGATGGGCAGGATCGGCGGCAGCCGCCCTGCCCCGGCCAGTTCCTCCAGCGCTAGGATGCTGGCCGCCCCTTCCGCCTTGGGCAGCATGATGCCGTCGGGCGCCGCCGGCAGGATGATGGCCAGATCGTCGGCGGTCTGCCCGCCCTCCAGCGGATTGACCCGGACGAAGGCGGTGCAACCGCGGGCACCCGCCAGCCAGCCGGCGATCGCATCACGGGCATAGCCCTTGCGCTCGGGCGCGACCGAATCCTCCAGGTCGAGGATAATCGCATCTGCGCCGCTCGCCGCCGCCTTGTCGAACCGTTCGGGACGATCGCCCGGCACAAAGAGCAGCGAGCGAAGTTTCATGCAGACCTCTTCTTGAGCAACGCCATGCGCAGGCACTGGCAGACAATCTCGTCCCGCTGGTTGAGCAGGCGATGGGTGAAGGTGACGATGCCCGCTTCGGGGCGCGAGCGGCTTTCTTTGAGCTCTGTGACCTCGGTCTCGCAGCGCAGCGTATCGCCGATGAACACCGGCTTGGGCATGACCAGTCTGTCATAGCCCAGGTTCGCGACCAGCGTGCCCATAGTGGTATCGCCCACCGACAGGCCGATCATCAGCGCGAAGCTAAAGGTGCCGTTGACCAGGATCTGGCCGAATTCCGACGCCTTGGCCGCCTCGGCGTCCAGATGCAGCGGCTGGGGATTATGGGTCATGGTGGTGAACAGCAGATTGTCGATCTCGGTCACCGTGCGGCGCAGTTCATGCGCGATCCGGTCGCCCACCTGCCATTCGTCGAAATGCCTGCCCGCCATATGTCGCCCTCTATATAAATATGCACAATAGTGCAATTATCATTCCATGGAGCCGGATCGGCTCAGCCCTCGGCCTGATCGATCCGGGCCAGCAATACGCCCTCGCTCACCTGCCCGCCCTCGGCCGCGTTCAGGTCTGCGACCACGCCATCGAACGGCGCGACCAGGCTATGCTCCATCTTCATCGCTTCGAGCGTCAGCAACTTCTGTCCCTTGGTCACCGTCTGTCCGGCCGTCACCGCCACGGCAATGATGCGGCCGGGCATGGGCGACAGGATCGCGCCGTCAGATGCCGCGCCACCGGCGCCACCGGCGACGCGCCAGGGCGTCATTTCCCAGACCTGCCCGCCCTCGGCAATCAGCACATCCTCCAACGGCCGGGCGTCGCCCAGACGCGGATCATAGCGCACGGCATGGGGATGGCCGTTCAGCAGGAAACTCGCCTCCGCCCGGACCCGCGCATTGAGGCGGAAGCCCGCCAGCGCCCCGCCCGGCGTCAGCGCCGCTGCCGCGTCAGCCAGTGCCGCGTCGGACGGATCGGCCGGCGGCAACAGCGCGTCGCCCTCCCGCGCGATCAGGCCGGTGTCGAGCCGGGCCGCCGCGAAATCCGCATTCTCCAGCGCCTTGACCAGAAAGCCCGCATTGGTGCGCAGCGGCCAGATCACCGTCTCATCAAGCGCCGCCGCCAGCCGCAGCCGCGCCGCGTCGCGCGTGTCGCCATGGGCGATGACCTTGGCGATCATCGGATCATAATAGGGCGAAATGGCCGCCCCTTCCTCGACGCCGGTATCGATGCGCGCACCGCCGCCCAGTTCGAACGTGTCGAGCGTGCCGATCGAGGGCAGGAAGCCCTTGACCGGATCCTCGGCATAGAGGCGCGCTTCCATCGCCCAGCCATTGATCGACAGTTGCTCCTGCGTCCGGGGCAGCGGTTCGCCCGACGCGACCCGCAACTGCCATTCGACCAGATCCTGGCCGGTAATCTCCTCGGTCACGGGATGTTCGACCTGAAGCCGGGTGTTCATTTCCATGAACCAGATGCGGTCGGCGCGCAGCCCATCCGATCCGTCGGCAACGAACTCGATCGTGCCGGCGCCGACATAGTCGACCGCCTTGGCCGCATTGACCGCCGCCTGACACACGGCCGCGCGGGTCGCTTCATCCATGCCCGGCGCGGGCGCTTCCTCGATCACCTTCTGGTGGCGGCGCTGGAGCGAACAGTCGCGCTCGAACAGATGGACGACATGGCCATGTTTGTCGCCGAACACCTGCACCTCGATATGGCGCGGGTTGGTGATCCATTTCTCCAGCAGCACCTGCTCGTTGCCGAAGCTGGACGCCGCCTCGCGCCGGCAGGACAGTAGAGCGTCGGCGAAATTGACAGGGTCATCGACCTTGCGCATCCCCTTGCCGCCGCCACCGGCCACCGCCTTGATGAGGACAGGATAGCCGATCGCGTCCGCCTCCGCCGCCAGCCGCTCGGGCGACTGGTCTTCGCCCAGATAGCCGGGCGTAGTCGGCACGCCAGCGTCCTGCATCAGCTTTTTGGCCGCGTCCTTCAGGCCCATGGCGGTGATGGAGGACGGGTTGGGGCCGACCCAGATCAGCCCCGCATCGATCACCGCCTGCGCAAATTCGGCATTTTCCGACAGGAAGCCATAGCCAGGGTGGATCGCCTGCGCCCCTGTCGCTTTCGCTGTCGCGATGATGCGGTCGCCGACCAGATAGGATTCGCGCACCGGCGACCGGCCGATATGCACCGCCTCGTCCGCTTCGCGCACATGCAGCGCGTCGGCGTCGGCATCGGAATAGACCGCGATCGTGCGGATACCCAGCCGCCGCGCGGTGCGGATGATGCGACAGGCAATTTCGCCACGATTGGCGATGAGGAGGGATTGGATCATAGTGCATTCCTCCCCGGCACGGGGAGGGGGACCGTGCGAAGCACGGTGGAGGGGCAGGCGCCATGTTGACCGGACCAGGCCGAACGGTGAAGCGCGCGCGTGAATTGCGCCGCCAGATGACCCTGCCGGAAGGGCTGTTGTGGCAGGCGCTGCGCCAGCGCCCGAACGGCTTCAAATTCCGTCGCCAGCATCCAGCCGGCATCTATATCCTGGATTTCTACTGCGCGGTCGTTCGACTGGCCATCGAAGTGGACGGCAGCAGCCATGACGGGCCTGATGCCCTGCGCCATGATGCGGCCCGAACCCATTGGTTGACGGCGCAAGGCGTTACGGTGCTGCGCATAACCGCCGCCGATATTCTGCGAGATTTGCCTGCTGTGGTCGATCATATCATCTCTCACTCTCAAAGGCTCTTGCCCCTCCACCACTCGCCTCCGGCGAGCGGTCCCCCTCCCCGTGCCGGGGAGGAATGATCACATCCGGAACACGCCAAATTGCGCGCGTTCGTCCACCGGCGCGTTCAAGGCGGCGGCGAAGGCCAGCCCGAGCACATCCCGTGTCTGGGCCGGGTCGATCACGCCATCGTCCCACAGGCGCGAGGTCGCGAAAAAGGGATTACCTTCATCCTCATATTTCTGGCGCACCGGCGCCTTGAAGGCTTCGGCCTCTTCCGGCGTCCATTTGGCGGCGTCGCGGTGGACGGTCGCCAGCACGCTCGCCGCCTGCTCGCCACCCATCACGCTGATGCGGGCATTGGGCCAGGTGAAGAGGAAGCGCGGCTGATAGGCGCGGCCACACATGCCATAATTGCCCGCGCCGAAGCTGCCGCCGATCAGCACGGTGATCTTGGGCACCTGCGCCGTGGCCACCGCCGTCACCAGCTTGGCGCCATGCTTTGCGATCCCTTCCGCCTCATATTTGCCACCGACCATGAAGCCGGAAATATTCTGGAGGAAGAGCAAGGGTACGCGCCGCTGGCAGGCCAGTTCGATGAAATGGGCGCCCTTCTGCGCGCTTTCGCTGAACAGCACGCCGTTGTTCGCCAGGATCGCCACCGGCATGCCCCAGATATGGGCGAAGCCGCAGACGAGCGTGGTGCCGTAGAGCGGCTTGAACTCGTGGAATTCGCTACCATCGACGATCCGCGCAATCACTTCGCGCACATCATAGGGCGCGCGCACATCCTGGGGGATGATGCCATAGAGATCGGCCGGATCGAACTTGGGCGGACGCGGGTCGCGCAGGTTGAGGTCGCTCTGGCGATCGGGCTGCAGGGTCGAGACAATGTCGCGCACGATCGACAGCGCATGCTCGTCATTGTCCGCGACATGATCGACCACGCCCGACTTGCGGCCATGCAGGTCGCCGCCGCCCAGATCCTCGGCACTGATGACCTCGCCCGTCGCCGCCTGCACCAGCGGCGGACCGGCGAGGAAGATGGTGCCCTGGTTGCGGACGATCACCGTCTCGTCCGACATGGCCGGGACATAGGCGCCACCGGCGGTGCAACTGCCCATGACGCAGGCGATCTGCGGAATGCCGCGCGCCGACAGGTTCGCCTGATTGTAGAAGATGCGGCCGAAATGATCGCGATCGGGAAAAACCTCCGCCTGGTTGGGCAGGTTGGCGCCGCCGCTGTCGACCAGATAGACGCAGGGCAGCCGGTTTTCGAGCGCGATTTCCTGCGCGCGCAAATGCTTCTTCACCGTGACGGGATAATAAGTGCCGCCCTTCACCGTGGCGTCGTTGCAGGCGATCATCACCTGGCGCCCCGACACCCGGCCGATGCCGGCAATCATGCCGGCGCCCGGCACCTCATCGCCATATTGGCCGTTGGCGGCGAGCTGGCCGATCTCAAGGAAGGGCGAGCCGGGATCGAGCAGCCGCTCGACGCGATCACGCGGCAGCAGCTTGCCGCGCCCGGTGTGCTTGTCGCGCGCCGCCGGCGATCCGCCCAACGCCGCGTCGGCAACCTTGGTACGCAATTCCTCCGCCAGCGCGCGATTATGCGCGGCATTGGCGCGGAAGCCTTCGCCGTCGGGCGACAGCTTGCTGTCCAGAACCGGTGCGCTCATGCCCTCGCCTTCCCGGCGTCCGCGTGCCACAGAGCAGATATGCCCACCATCATCCTCCTCATCCTCTCCAACCTGTTCATGACCACCGCCTGGTACTGGCACCTCAAGGGCGGCATGAACAAACCGCTGATGCTGGTCATCCTGATCAGTTGGGCGATCGCCTTCGTCGAATATTGCCTGGCGGTGCCCGCCAACCGCATCGGCTTTGCCCATGGCTGGTCCGCCGGACAACTCAAGATCGCGCAGGAAGCCATCGCCCTCGTGATCTTCGGCGTCTTCATGGTGACGGTGCTGGGCGAACCGCTCCACTGGCGCCACGCGGCGGCCTTTGCCTGCATCATGGCGGCGGTCGGCTTCCTGTTCGTGGGGCGGAGCTGAATCACGCCCCAATTAATTCCCGGCCAATCAGCATCCGGCGGATCTCGTTGGTGCCGGCGCCGATATCGAGCAGCTTGGCGTCGCGCATATAGCGTTCGACCGGCCAGTCCCTAGTATAGCCCGCGCCGCCCAGCGCCTGCACCGCTTCCAGCGCGACCTTCATCGCATTCTCGCTGGCCAGCAGGATGGCGCCGGCCGCATCGAAACGCGTGGTCTTGCCTGCGTCGCAGGCACGCGCCACGGCATAGACATAGGCGCGCGCGCTGTTGAGCGCGACATACATGTCGGCGACCTTGGCCTGCATCAGCTGGAACGCGCCGATGGGCTTTCCGAACTGCCTGCGCTCGCGAACATAGGGCAGCACCGTGTCGAGACAGGCCTGCATGATGCCGAGCTGGATGCCGGCGAGCACGGTGCGCTCATAGTCGAGGCCCGACATCAGCACGCCCGCGCCGCCGTTCAGCGGCCCCATGATATTCTCTTCGGGCACTTCGCAATCGTCGAACACCAGTTCGGCGGTCGGGCTGCCGCGCATGCCAACCTTGTCGATCTTCTGGCCGATCGAGAAGCCGGCAAAGCCCTTCTCGATCAGGAAGGTCGTGATGCCCTTGGAGCCCTCGCCGGTCTTGGCATAGACGACCAGCGTGTCCGCCTCGGTCGCATTGGTGATCCAGAACTTCGTGCCATTGAGGACGTAGCGATCGCCCTTCTTTTCGGCCTTCAGCTTCATCGACACGACATCGGACCCGGCGCCGGCCTCCGACATGGCAAGGCTGCCCACATGCTCGCCGGAAATCAGCTTGGGCAGATAGCGCGCCTTCTGCGCGTCATTGCCCCAGCGGCGGATCTGGTTGACGCAGAGATTGGAGTGCGCGCCATAGCTGAGACCTATGGAGGCGGAGGCCCGCGCCACTTCCTCCTGCGCCACCACATGCTCCAGATAGCCCAGGCCCAGGCCGCCATCCGCCTCGTCCACGGTGATGCCGTGCAAGCCGAGCGCGCCCATGGCGGGCCACAGGTCGCGGGGGAACCAGTCCTTGGCATCGATCTCCGCCGCCAGCGGGGCGATATGATCGGCGGCGAAACGGGCGGTGCTTTCGCGGATCATGTCCGCATGCTCGCCCAGGGCGAAATCGAAGTCGGTCATTGGCATCTCTCCTGCGCCGCACCCTAGTCCTGAACGCGGCAAGGGAAAAATTGAAACCACGGGCAGGAGTGTATAGTTTCCATCTATGATCGAACGCTATCTGCTGCGCTATTTCCTGGCGGTCGTGGACCAGGGCAATTTCTCCCGTGCGGCGGCGCATTGCCTGGTGTCGCAACCGACCCTGTCGGTCGGCATCGCCAAACTGGAACAGGCGGTCGGCGCGCCCTTGTTCCTGCGTAGCAACCAGCGGGTCGAACTGACCGAGGCCGGCAGTCGCCTGCTGAGCCACGCGCGGCGGATCGAGCGCGAGTTCAACCTGGCCGAACAGGCGGGCGCGCAGACGGCCGAAATCCAGACGCTGCGCATCGGCCTGCTGACCAGCATCGCCGGGGCGCCGGTGGCGGCAGCGGTCGCCGCCTGCCCGGCCGAGGCGCGCGGCCGGGTGGAATTTATTCCAGGGTCGGAGCGCGAATTGCTGGGGCGCCTGGATGCCGAGCGGATCGACGTGGCGCTGACCCTGGTGCGGCCGGGGGCGGAAGAGCGCTATGCCGCGCGGATATTGGCCGAGGAAGGCTATGACCTGGCCCTGCCCGCCGACCATCGCCTCGCCGGGCGCGAGACGATCGCGGCGGAGGAACTGGCGGGCGAGACGATGATCGTGCGCCGCCATTGCGAGGCGCTGTCGGCGACCAGCCGCTATTTCGTCGATCGCGGCATCCGCCCGCATTTTGCCTATCGATCGACCAATGACGAGCGGGTGATGCAGATGGTGGCGGCGGGCCTGGGGGTCACGGTGATGCCGCTGAGCTATGAATGGCCCGGCATGGCGCGCGCGGCGCTGCGCGACTTTGGCGAGCGGCGGACGATCGGCCTGCTCCATGGCCCGCGCGCCATTCCCCTGCGCGACACGCCACCGCCGATGCTCCGTGCATTGGCAGTGGCATTCGGTCGCGCTTAGGTCGCTGGCTCCACGACCGGCTTGCGCCAGGTATCGAAGGTGCCGGGCGGCTGCTGCTTCAGCGTCTCGCGCAGTTCGATCATCGGCCCCTGGCTTTCGACGATATTGCCGCCCGCCGGCCGGTCGATATCGATAATCAACATGTAGGACATGGTGAAGAGCAGGAATAATATGCCCGCCAGCATCCGCCCCTGCGTCTCCGACCGGGCATAGCCCAGCATCCCCGCAGTCACCGCGATATAGAGCCACAGCGCCAGGAACACCTCGCCCGGCACCCGCACCTTGCGCGCCGCCTTGCGCGCGCTGTCCATGTCGATCACTTCGTTGACGGTCGAATGGAGCGAGGAGGCCAGCGCGGAATTGCCGATCGCATCGGTCGCCGCCAGCGTGCCAGCCCATAGCTCGACCAGCAGCCGATCGCTGGCGACGATCAAGGGCGCCATCTTGTCGGGGCTGGCCGTGCCCAGTTCGACGCGATTATTGGTGTAGTTGACCAATATCTGCGACATCCGCGTGCGATGCGGTTCGGGCAGGCCCTGGACCCGCAAATAGCTGGTGCCGATGGCATTGGCTTCCTGCAACACCAGCGCCCGGCGCGTTTCGAACCGGCCAACCGCCAGTGCGAAGGTGAAGCCCAGCAGCAGCGCAACCAGACCGATCACGGCGGAGACGATATAGCCCTCCGCCCCGCCTTCTTCCGTGGCGCCCTTGTGCGTCAGCATCAGCCGCACGCGCCGCCGCAGGACATAGCCGGCTGCCGCCGTCAGCATCATGGTTGCCAGCATCAGCAGCCCGACCAGCAGGATGGGCAGCTTGTCCAGAAATTCCGCCAGATTGGCCATATGACCCCCTCAGTCTATCGGGGGCAGCATGTGCCGTTTCAGGGTCCGGGAACCATCGGGCGAAACACCGGCATGGCTCAGGGATTATCCCTAGTGGTGACCGGCCGACGCCGGCTTTCCATGACGATCGTCAGGCGAGAGCGCAAAGCGATCGACATGTGGGGGCATTGCCATTTCAGTCGCTTGCGCATGCCCTGCTCTGCATCCGCCGGATCGCATTCCCCCGACCGTCACGGCGCAATTCGACAGCTTTGCCTTGAAGCTGCACAAGATCGCCGGCCATGCTTCAGTGTTTGTCCCGATGGTTCCTATGCCAGAGATGGGGGATGGATAGAGCATGGCCATCCGCCCGCCTCTCCCACAGGCCCCGGCATGATCCGGCGCTATCGCCTCGGATGCGTGGCGCTTGCGTCCGTCCCCTGCCTGTCATCGGGCATGGCGACGGCCCAGAGCGAGACCGATGCGAACAGCCTGTCACGCGCCCTGCCCGCCGAAGGCAGGACCGCAGCTTCCCCTACCCGCAAGCCCCAGATCCTCTTCGTTCCCGTGCCGCTGTCCAATCCGGCAACCGGCACAGGCCTCGCCGCAGGTGCCATCGCCTTCTACAATCCCAATGCCGCGCCCCAGCAGTGGATCAGTGCCGGCGGCATCATCTACACCTCCCGCGGGACCAGGGGCGTCGGCGCCTTTCATTCCATGTCGTTCGACAAGGATCGGCTGCGCTTCAGCGCCAGCCTCTCCTATATCGACGATCGCAACGACTATTATGGGATCGGCGCGGCTGCTGGCGATGACGGTATCCGTCGCGAGATCGACAGCAAGCAGTTCAACATCGACCTGCAGGCGTTGATGCGCGTCTTCCCGCGCGGCTATGCCGGCATCCGCTACCGCCTGCGCACCACCGACGCGCGGCTGAAAGAGGCGGAGGCCGAATCCTTGCCGGCGCCGCCGCCCGACGCCATGAACAGCAACCTGTCCGCGATCGGCCCCAGCTTTGCCTATGATACGCGCGACAGCGCGACCCAACCGCATCGCGGCATGATGTTGAGCGCCAATTGGCTGTTCGGTCTGCGCGCCCTGGGCGACAGTTATAGCCATGACAAGTTGCAGATGGCCGCCAACAGCTATCTGCCGATCGGCTCTGGCACGGTGATCGCACTGCGGGGCGCGCTATGTGCCGCCGGGGGCAACGCCCCTTATTATGATCTGTGCCTGTTCGGCGCGAACAACGATCTGCGCGGCTATGTCACCGGTCGCTATCGCGACAAGGCCAGTTGGGCGACGCAGGCCGAATGGCGCCAGCATGTCAGCGGCCGCTGGGGCGCGACCGCCTTTGTCGGGCTGGGCGGCATCGCGCCATCGGCCGGCACGATCATCGACAAGGGCAAGCTGCTGCCGGCCGGCGGCATAGGCCTGCGCTATCGTCCTTTCCGCAGCAATGACGTGCAGTTGCGCGTCGACCTTGCGGCGGGAAAGGACGATCATGCCATCTATGTCGGGATTGCGGAGGCGTTCTAGCCGCCAGGTTCAGCCCTGCGGCAGCAGCAGCGAAGAGTCCCCATAGCTGTAGAAGCGATAGCCGGTGGCGATCGCATGGGCGTAGACCTGCTGCATCCGATCGCGGCCCATCAAGGCACTTACCAGCATGAACAGGGTCGATTTGGGTAGGTGGAAATTGGTCATCAGCCCGTCGATCGCGCGGAAGCGGTAGCCGGGTGTGATGAAAATGCGGGTTTCGTCGGCGAAGGGGCGGATCACGCCATCCTCGCCGGTCGCGCTTTCGAGCAGGCGCAGCGAGGTGGTGCCGACGGCGATGATCCGGCCGCCGGCCGCGCGCGCGGCGTTCAGGCGATCGGCCGTGTCCTGATCGATCCGACCCCATTCGGCATGCATGCGATGGTCGTCGGTATCGTCCGCCTTGACCGGCAGGAAGGTGCCCGCACCGACATGCAGGGTCAGCGTTTCGGTCAGCACACCGGCCTGCGCCAGTGCGACGGTGAGATCGGGCGTGAAGTGCAGCGCGGCGGTGGGGGCGGCGACCGCGCCATCCTCGCGCGCGAACATGGTCTGGTAATCGCTGCGGTCACGCTCGTCAGTGGCGCGCTTGCTGGCGATATAGGGCGGCAGCGGCATGCGCCCGGCCCGCTCCAGCAGGATCTCAACCGGTTCCTCGCCCTCGAAATCGAGGGTGACGCCGCCATCCTCGTCGCGCGGGCCGGCGATCGCGGTGACGCCGGCGCCGAAATCGATCCGGTCGCCATCCCTCACCCGCTTGGCATTGCGCAGAAAAGCCTGCCACTGGCGCAGGCCCAGCCGCTTGTGCAGGGTCGCGCCGATCCGTGCCTCGCCCCGCATCCCTTCCAACTGGGCGGGAATGACGCGGGTGTCGTTGAAGACCAGCACATCGCCCGCGCGCAGCAGCGATGGCAGGTCGCGCACGATGCGATCCTCCATCGCGCCGTCACCGGGCACGAGCAGAAGGCGCGCCGAATCGCGCGGGCTGGCTGGACGGAGAGCGATATTCTCCGCCGGCAGATCGAAATCGAACAGATCTACACGCATGACGATGGCCCTTCCGGGCGCAAACTCACTTCTTCTTGGGGGCCGGCTTCTTGGCCGGGGCCGCCGATTTCTTCGACGGCAGCGCTGCGGGTTCGGGCGCCGGCGGCGGGGGCGGCGGCGCCAGCACCGGCGGCTTGCCGTCGCTCTCGATCGAGGCCTGCAGGATCACGGTCGGGTCGGCCGGCGGTTCGCCCTCATGGATCGCGTCGACATATTGCATGCCTTCGATCACGCGACCGAAGACGGTATATTTCTTGTCGAGCTGCATGCGCGGCAGCAGCACGATGAAGAACTGGCTGTTGGCGCTGTCCTCGCTCTGGGCGCGGGCCATGGACAGGGTGCCGCGCAGATGCGGCATCGGATTGAACTCGGCCTTGAGGTCGGGCAGCGTCGAACCGCCGGTGCCGTCACCCTTGGGATCGCCGCCCTGGGCCATGAAGCCGGGGATGACGCGGTGGAACTTCAGGCCATTGTAGAAGCCCTGGCGGGTCAGTTCCTTGATCCGCTCGACATGGTTGGGGGCGATGTCCGGGCGCAGCTGAATGCGCACGCGGCCGCCGCTCGACAGGTCAAGATCCCAGATATTCTGCGGGTCGGCCGGAATGGTCGCCGGCGGCAGCTGCGGCGTCAGCTGTGCGCCCAGTGACTTGGCATTCTGCTCCGCCTTCGCAGCGGTCTCCGCCTTCTTCATTTCCTCGGCGCCGCCGCCGCCGCCACCGCCGCCGCCCTGGGCGAAGGCCACGCTGGACGCGGTGAGGGCGAAACCGATCGCCACGGTCTTGAGCGCGGAAGTGAAACGCATGCGAATAAGCTTTCCTTAGATCTTGCCCGGGAAGGTCAAGCCGTCCTGATAGCGCCCTGATCGGGATTGGCAACTGAACGCGGGCTGAAACGAGACGGCAACATTGGCGACAACCCGTTCCTAGCCCTGCCCCTTGAGGCCCAGCGCGGCAACCCGCGCCTCCACCTCCTCGCGCACGGCGGGGCTGACGAACTTGTGGATCGGCCCGCCATAGAGGGCGATTTCCTTGACCAGACGCGACGCGATCGGCTGCAACGATACGTCGGCCATCAGGAAAACGGTTTCGACCCGGCTGTTGATCTGCTGGTTCATGCCCGCCATCTGATATTCATATTCGAAGTCGGCGACGGCGCGCAGCCCCCTGATGATGACGCTGGCCCCCTGCGATTCGGCAAAGTCCATCAACAGCGAGTTGAAGCCGGTAACGACGATTTCGGTGTCGATGTCCGCGCATTCGCGGCGAACCATGTCCAGCCGTTCCTCATCGGAAAACATCGGCGACTTGCTGATGTTGGTGGTGACGCCGATCACCAGCTTGTCGACCAGCTTCGCGCCGCGGCGGATGATGTCCATATGGCCAAGGGTGATGGGATCGAAGGTGCCGGGATAGACACCGATACGCGACTTGCTCATGATCTAGCGGTCCCTCTCCACAATATAGTCGGCAATGGCGCGCAGCAGATCCGCCTCCGCGCCATGGCCGTGCAGGTGCGCCTTGGCCTGTTCAACGAGCAGACGCCCCTGTTCCCGCGCCCGATCTACCCCCAGGAGCGAGACGAAGGTTTCCTTACCGGCGGCGGCATCCTTGCCCAGCGCCTTGCCGGCGAGGGCCGCGTCGCCCTCCACATCGAGCAGATCGTCGGCAATCTGGAAGGCAAGGCCGATGTCGCGGGCATAGCCGTGCAGGCCGGTGCGCGCTTCGACCGGGATACGCGCCATGATGGCGGCGGCATCGACGCAGAAGCCGATCAGCGCGCCGGTCTTGAGATTTTGCAGCCGGGTGACGGTAGCGAGATCAAAGCGGGTCTTTTCCGCCTCCAGGTCCATCATCTGCCCGCCCGCCATGCCGGCCGGGCCGCTGGCGACGGCGAGCGCCTTTACGAGGTCGATGCGGACGAAGGCATCGGGATGGGTCTGTTCGTCGGCGAGGATTTCGAAGGCCAGATCATGGAGGCAATCGCCGGCCAGGATCGCGGTCGCTTCATCGAACGCCTTGTGGACGGTCGGCTTGCCGCGCCGCATATCGTCATCGTCCATCGCCGGCAGATCGTCATGCACCAGCGAATAGACATGGATGCATTCGATCGCGAGGCCAACGCGCAGCGCGGATTCGCGGGAAATGTTGAACAGGTCGCAGGTCGCCTGCACCAGCAGCGGCCGCAGCCGCTTGCCGCCCCCGATCGCGGCATGGCGCATCGCTTCATAGAGGCGATGGCGCGGATCGTCCGGGATCGCCAGCAGCGCGTCGAACGCCCGGTCGATATCGGCCGCGACCGTTGCCGCACGGGCAGCGACCAGCGCGCCTGCCACGCTCCGTTCCATGCAGTGGGTCAATCCGCGCCGAACGGCTGGGCGCCGGTGATGGCGCCGCCGGCATCGACGGTCAGCTTGCTGATGCGCGCTTCGGCCGCCTGCAGCCGCTCGGTGCAGCGCTTGCGCAGTTCTTCACCCTGGGCATAGAGCGAGATCGACTCATCGAGTGGGACATCGCCGCTTTCCAGCCGGCGGACGATCGATTCGAGTGCGCGCAGCGCATCCTCGAACGACAATTGGGACAGATCCTTTTGCGGGGTATTTTCCTCAGCCATGCGCCTGCATTGACCGCCCCTGTCCACGGGGTCAAGCGCGGATGACATGGCAGCAGACCTAAGGCCGCTCAATAGTGGGTCAATCCCGCCGCTGTCACGCAAACGTCATGACGTCGCTGCACAGGCGTGGCGGAATTCGGGCAGTTTTGCGTTGACGCACAATGTTGCAAGCGCACATAAAAGGATCGCTATGAAATATTATCTCCCCCTCATCGCCGTTGCCAGCCTGACCATGCTGTCGGCCTGCAACAAGAGTGACGAACCCGAAGTCGTCGGCGGCCCCGCCGATCCGATGGCTGCCCAGCTTGCCAACGCCGCGCCGGTCGAGCTGCCGCCGTCGGTCAAGGCCAACAAGCAGTTCCGCTGCAAGGACAACAGCCTGTTCTTCGTCGACTATATGAGCGACGACAAGAGCGCGATCCTGCGCACCGAAAAGAATGGCGCGCCCACCATGCTGAAGGCGGCCGAAGCCGGCCAGCCCTTCACCGCCGAAGGTGGTTATGAAGTCAAGGGTTCGGGCAACGACGTGACGATCACCGTCCCCGGCAAGTCGGCGCAGGCCTGCCACGTCTGATCGCAGCATTGCCTGAGTCTTTTTTCTGACAGGGGCCGGTTCTTCCCTAGGAACCGGCCCTTTTTTCATGCCCGGCGCTTTTCCTGAACGACAGATAACGTGCCGGTTCAGGATGTTGCCAGCCAGCCGGTGGCAGAACAGCCTCGTACCAGAGATAAACAGGTCGAGGAGATGACCCATGAACTTCAAGAAGAGCCTGATCGCCATGGCCCTGGCGACCGCAACCGTCGCCACCGCCGTTCCGGCGACCTCCTTCGCCCGCGGCCATGATCGTGGCTGGCACCGTGGCGACCGCCATTATGACCATGGTCGCTATTCCGACCGTCGCGGCTATCGCGGTGATTATCGCTGCCGCAAGTCGGGCGGCACCACCGGCCTGCTGCTGGGCGGCGTTGCCGGTGCTCTGCTGGGCCGCGCGGTCGACACCCGCGGCGATCGCACCACCGGCACCGTCGTCGGCGCTGGCGCCGGCGCCTTGGCTGGCCGCGCGATCGACCGCAACAGCAACTGCTAAGCGACTTAAGGGCGGCGGCCGGCCATGACTTGGCCGCCGCCCCCCCATTGTGAATCCCGCGCCACGCGTCTAAAGGCGCGCTCATGTCCAGCAGCGCCCCCCAGATCACCCCGCAGATCGTTGCCGAGCACGGTCTGTCCCCCGAAGAATATGATCGCGTCCTGAAGGCGATCGGCCGCGAGCCGAACCTGACGGAACTCGGGATCTTTTCGGTCATGTGGTCCGAGCACTGCTCGTATAAATCCTCCAAGATCCACCTGATGAAGCTGCCCACCAAGGGCCCGCAGGTGATCTGTGGCCCCGGCGAAAATGCCGGCGTGGTCGACATCGGCGATGGCCAGGCCGCCATCTTCAAGATGGAAAGCCACAACCACCCCAGCTACATCGAACCCTATCAGGGCGCCGCGACCGGCGTCGGCGGCATCCTGCGCGACGTGTTCACCATGGGTGCCCGCCCGGTGGCCAACATGAACGCGCTGCGCTTCGGCCGCCCCGACCACCCCAAGATGAAGCATCTCATCAGCGGCGTGGTCCATGGCATTGGCGGCTATGGCAATTGCGTCGGCGTGCCGACCGTGGGCGGCGAGGTGAATTTCCACCCCGCCTATGACGGCAATATCCTGGTCAATGCGATGACCGTCGGCATCGCCGACACCGACAAGATCTTCTATTCGGCCGCCAGCGGCGTCGGCAACCCGATCGTCTATGTCGGGTCCAAGACCGGCCGCGACGGCATCCATGGCGCGACCATGGCGTCGGCTGATTTCGGCGAGGATAGCGAAGAGAAGCGCCCCACCGTCCAGGTCGGCGACCCCTTCACCGAAAAGCTGCTGATCGAGGCGTGCCTCGAACTGATGGCGTCGGACGCGATCGTCGCCATTCAGGACATGGGTGCCGCCGGCCTCACCTCCTCCAGCGTCGAAATGGCGTCGAAGGGCGGCGTCGGCCTGCACCTCAAGATGGATGACGTGCCGCAGCGCGAAACCGGCATGACCACCTATGAGATGATGCTGTCTGAAAGCCAGGAGCGCATGCTCATGGTGCTCAAGCCCGGCCGCGAAGCCTTTGCCGAGGCGATCTTCCGGAAGTGGGAACTCGACTTCGCCGTCATCGGCCATGTCACCGACACCGGCCGCATGGTGCTGGAGCATAAGGGCGAGATCGTCTGCGACATTCCGCTCGCGCCGCTGGCCGACGATGCGCCGCTCTACGACCGTCCCTCGATGCCGAAGGACGAGTATAAGATTTGGTCGAAGGTCGAGCCGCTGGGCGAGATCGCCGAGAGCGCCGACATTGGCGCCGACCTCGTCACGCTGATGGGCAGCCCCGACATCGCCAGCCGTCGCTGGATCTGGGAGCAGTATGACCATATGGTCGGCGCCGACACGGTGCAGCGCCCCGGCGGCGACGCTGCGGTGGTCCGCGTCCATGGCAGCCGCAAGGGCATCGCCATCAGCACCGACTGCACCCCGCGCTATTGCTATGCCGACCCCTATGAAGGCGGCAAGCAGGCGATCGCGGAATGCTATCGCAACCTGAGCGCGGTCGGCTCGACCCCGCTGGCGGTCACCAACTGCCTCAACTTCGCCAATCCGCAGCGCCCCGAGATCATGGCGCAGCTGACCGGCTGTCTGGAGGGCATGGGCGACGCCTGCCGCGCGTTCGACTTCCCGATCGTGTCGGGCAATGTCAGCCTCTACAATGAATCCAAGGCGACCGGCGGTGGCTCGGCGATCCTGCCGACCCCGGCGATCGGCGGCATCGGCCTGCTGGCCGATATCGATGCGATGGCGACCGTGGCGTTCAAGAATGCAGGCGACGCGATCTGGCTGGTCGGTGGCGAAGGCACGCATCTGGGCCAGTCGATCTGGCTGCGCGAGATTGCCGGTCGCGAGGCGGGTGATGCGCCCAAGGTTGACCTGGTGGTCGAGCGCGCCAATGGCGACGCTGTCCGCGCGCTGGTGGTGGCCGGCACGGTCAATGCCGTGCATGACATTTCCGATGGCGGCCTGATCGTCACGATCGCGGAAATGGCGCTGGCCGGCAAGATCGGCGCGACGCTGGACGTGGCGCTGACCACCGCTTCGGCCTTCGGCGAAGACCAGAGCCGCTATGTCATCACGGCTGCGGCCGGCGTGGAAATCCCCGGCGCGGTCAAGATCGGCACCGTCGGCGGCGACAGCGTGGCGGGCGTGTCGATCGACGCGCTGCGCACCGCGCATGAGGGCTTCTTCCCCGCGCTGATGGACAGCGAACTCTAAATCTTTCCGTCCCGCCGGGTGCAGCGCATCCGGCGGGACAAATTCATCGCAATCTGTCATGATCCACCCCGAGAAAATGGGGAGCGCACCATGCGCGAGAGGATCATCCGAGCAACCTTGGTTGCCGGCACACTCGACATATTTTCCGCCTTCGTCTTTGCCGGCATGGCAGGCACGGCGCCGCATGCGGTGCTGCAATTTGTCGCGAGCGGCCCGCTGGGCGATCGTGCGCGGGGCGATCCTGTCTGGCTCTGGGCAATCATCGGCCTGGCCGTCCATTTCGCGATCATGGCCTGCATGGCGGGCGCCTATATGCTGATCGCGGAGCGACGCCCTGCCCTGCGCCGCCATCCGGTCGTCGCCGGCCTGCTCTATGGCCTGCTGCTCTGGGCGATCATGTACTGGATCGTGCGGCCGTGGCGCTGGCCCGCAATGTGGCTGCCCGCCGCCTATGCCGCGCTGCCGATCAGGCGGATCGCCTGGAATATCGGCAACCAGCTCTTCTCCCACTGCATTCTGGTCGGCCTGCCGATCGCCTTCATCGCGGCCGGGCGCCGACGATAGATAGTGACAGCGAAATTGACATATCCAGGCCCGTTTGCGCGCGCAGGGCTGGATTTTTGATAGCGCTATCAAAAACTCTCTCCTATGTTCGGCAAAAATGGGAGGAGAGGATATGCGCAAGACCCGTCGTGCCGCCTTGCTGTTGCTGGCTGCGATCGCTGGCCCGGCCCTGGCAGGCCCCGCCCGCTTCAGCGATTTCCGCTATGACGGCCGCGCCCAGGAACAGGTGACGCCCGGCCCGGACGACTATCGCAACCCGATCCTGTCGGGCTATTATCCCGATCCATCGATCACGCGGGTCGGCGAGACCTATTATCTCGTCAATTCCTCCTTTGCCCATTATCCGGGGCTGCCGGTCTTCCGGTCGACCGACATGGTCCATTGGCGCCAGATCGGCAATGCGATCGACCGGCCCGACCAGTTTGATTTCAGCGGCCTGCGCAGTTCGCGCGGCATGTTTGCGCCCGACATCTCCTTCCATGACGGGCTTTTCTACCTGGTCGGCACCTGCGTCGATTGCGGCGGTAATTTCGTGATGACGGCAAAGGACGCGGCCGGGCCGTGGTCCAAACCGCACTGGCTGCCATTCGAGGGGATCGACCCGTCGATCTACTGGGAAGGCGAGCGCGCCTTCATCGTCAATAATCGCGCGCCGGCCGAGCCGCCCCGCTATGAGGGGCATCGGGCGATCTGGGTGCAGGAATTTGACTGGCACGCGCTCAAGATGAGCGGCACGGCGACCCAGATCGTCAATGGCGGCGTCGACATCAGCCAGAAGCCCTCCTGGATCGAGGGACCGCATCTGCTGAAGCGCGAGGGATATTATTATCTGATCGCGGCCGAGGGCGGCACCGGCGACCAGCATAGCGAAGTGGTGTTCCGCGCCCGCGACCTGCGCGCCCCCTTCACCCCCTATGCCGGCAATCCGATCCTGAGCCAGCGCAGCCTGGACCCGGCCCGTCCCCATCCGGTGACGTCGGCCGGCCATGCCAAGCTGGTGCAGACGCAGGCGGGCGACTGGTGGGCGACCTTCCTCGCCACCCGCCCCTATGGCCCGGACCTCTATAATATCGGGCGCGAAACCTTCCTGCGGCCGGTCGCATGGCGCGATGGCTGGCCGCATATATTGGAGGCCGGCAAGGCCATTCCCTTTGCGGCGAAACGCCCGGCCCTGCCGGTGCGCGATGCGGATGCGCCGTCGACCAGCGGCGATTTCGCCTATCGCGACCAGTTCGACGGACCGCGTCTTAGCATGGACTGGATCGGGCTGCGGACGCCCAAGGCGCCGCTTTTCCGGCTGGAAGCAGGCGGACTGGTGCTGGACGGCACGACGGCGCTGGGCGACCTCAGCGGCGCCCCGGCCTTTGTCGGGCGGCGCCAACAGCATCATGTCGCGACCATCAGCACCGACCTGACCTATCGGCCGGAGACGGAGGGGGATCGTGCGGGGCTGGCGGCGGTGCAATCCGACCGATCCTTCCTGTTCTTCGGCGTGACGCACAAGGACGGGAAACCGCAGATCGCCCTGATGGTACGCGAGGACAGCGATCGTGACAGGCTGGTCGCTGCCGCGCCGATCGATCCGGCCAAGCCCGTCCGCCTGACCATCGCCCTTGATGGCGGGACGGCGCGCTTCGCCTATGGCGTCGACGGGCGGGAGACAGTGCTGGCACGCGATGTCGATATCCGCTTCCTCAGCACCCATGAGGCTGGCGGCTTCGTCGGCACGGTGATCGGCCCCTATGCCTGGGCCGCGCGTGTCACCCGGCCGATCAGCAACTGATAGACGTCGCGGCCGCCCGCCTCGTCATAGGCGGCGATGACCCGGCGCAACGCAGCAGGGGAGAGCGGCCGGCGCCCCTCGTCCGGCACCACCGCGCCGATGCCCTTGAGATGGCCGATCAGCGCGCGGGCGCCCTGCCCGTCCAGCGGGACAGTCTCGTCAAAGGCGAAGGCGTCGCCATAGGCCGCCAGCATTGCGCGCAGCGCGTCAAGCGCGGGATAGGCGGGGACGCCGGGCGTCAGATCGCAGGTGGCATGGGCAGCGCGCCAGTTGGCAAAGCTGCCCTGCCCCATGGTCGAGAAGATGAGGCTGCCGCCGGGGCGGAGCAGCGCCACCAGCCGCGCGATCGCGGCGGGCAGGTCGTCAAACCATTGGAAGGCAAGGCTGGAGAGGATGAGGTCGAACCATTCGCCTTCGAACGAGGGCGCCTCCCCATCCATCGTGAGGAAGGTGCCGGCCACCAGCCCGGCCGATGCCGCGCGGTCCAGCATCTTTGGCGAGATGTCGGTCGCGACCAGATCCGCACCAGGCCAGCGGGACTGGATGTCGCGCGTGAGCAGGCCGGTGCCGCAGCCGATTTCCAGGATGCGCGCGACGCCGTCCGGGCTTTGCCGCTGGGCGATGTCGGCGACCAGGGCTGCGGCCGTCCGCTGCGGCCCGGCATGTTCGTCATACCGGTCGGCGGCCGCGCCGAAGGAGTCGCTTATCCGTTGCTTGCGGCCATCATTCATGGCTAGGCGCATGGCAGACCAATGCCCCGATGGCCAGCATCTTCAAGGATTGCCCGCATGACCGCCGCATCGCCCCGTATCCCCGCCATGGACGTGCTGCGCGGCTGCGCGGTGATGGGCATATTGTGGATGAACATCACCGCCTTCGCCCTGCCGCAGAACGCCTATTTCAATCCGGTCGCGGCCGGGCCGATGTCGGCCGGCGACATCGCCTTCTGGGCGAGCAGCCTGATCCTGGTCGACGGCAAGATGCGCGGGCTGTTCTCGCTGCTGTTCGGGGCATCGATGCTGCTGCTGATCGACCGGGAGGAAATGGCCGGGCGGGATGGCACGCGGACGCAACTGGTGCGCGGCGGTTGGCTGCTGGCGATCGGCCTGCTGCATCACATATTGCTGTGGTGGGGCGACATATTGGTGACCTATGCGGTGGTCGGAACCATCGCCCTGCTCTTTGCCCAGAAGGAGCCGCTGGCGCTGGTCAAATGGGCGTTCCTCGCCTTCCTGATCCATTTCCTGATCTGTGGCGCCTTCATCGCCAGCCTCTATGGCTGGGCTCATGCCGCGGCCGCCCCCGGTGCGGCTGCGGCGACGCGCGAGGGGCTGGACAGCTTCCTCGCTGGCCTGTCCGACCCCAGCAGCCCGATCATCCAGCAGGATATCGCCATCTACACCGGCAGCTTCGGCGGGATCGTGCGCCATCATCTGACCGGCTTTGTCGGCGACTGGCTGTGGACCTTCCTCTTCACCGGGCTCGATACGCTGGGCTTCATGCTGCTGGGCATGGCGATGCTGAAAGGCGGCTTCCTGATCGGTCGCTGGCCCGCCGAGCAATATCGGCAGACCGCGCGCCACTGTTTCCTGATCGGGCTGGTGCCGATGATCGGCCTGACCATCTGGGTGGTGGCGAGCGGCTTCGCGCCGCTGACCGCCTTTTCCACCGCGCTGCTCTGGTCCTTCCCCTTCCGCATCCCGCTGGCGGTCGGCTGGGCGGCACTGATCCTGTGGCTGCTGGCGCACCATCGCGATCATTGGCTGGTCGGCCGGATCGCCGCGACCGGGCGCATGGCGCTCAGCAATTATCTGGGCACCAGCCTCATCATGACGGCGATCTTCTATGGCTGGGGCCTGGGGCTGTTCGGGCAGGTGCGCCCGGCAGCCTTTCCGCTCTTCCTTATCGCCGCCTGGGCGGTCATGCTGCTGTGGTCCAAGCCCTGGCTCGACCGATTCGCTATGGGTCCGGCCGAATGGGTATGGCGCAGCCTGCAACGGGGAAAACTGCAAAAGATTCGCAGGAGCGCGTGATCTTCTATTGCGATCCATTAGCATCTGGCCTATTTCACGGGTCAGGAGAATCCAATGGTCGTCTGTGTTTGCAATGCCATTCGCGAAAAGGATCTGCGGGAAGCGGCGCGCGATGGTGCCGATACCCCCTGTAGCGCCTATGCCCGTTTCGGCCGTCGGCCCAAGTGCGGCCAATGTGTCGGCTATGCCCGCACGATCATCGCGGCGGAGCGCGCGACGGCCTGATATCATTGCGAAGCAGGCGCAGTAAAAGGCCCCTGACAATCGCGAACATCACGCAATAGCCGCCTGAAAAATGGCGGTTTTCTGCGCCTTTCCGGCTTAACAACCGGATGCGAAACCTTTATATGTCCGGCATTCCCAATAACAGCCGGAGCATAGCGCCATGAAGGGCGACCAGAAGGTTATCGATTATCTGAACGAGGTCCTCAAGAACGAGCTGACCGCGATCAATCAATATTTCCTCCACTATCGCATCCTCAATCACTGGGGCATCGAGAAGCTCGCCAAGTTCGAATATGAGGAATCGATCGACGAGATGAAGCACGCCGACAAGGTGGCCGAGCGCATCCTGTTCCTCGACGGCCTGCCCAATTTCCAGCTGCTCGGTCGCCTGAAGATCGGCGAGACCGTCGAGGAAATCCTGAAGGCGGATCTGGAGCTGGAATATGAAGCGCTGCCGGTGCTGCGCGACGCCATCGCCTATTGCGAGTCGATCAAGGACTTCGTCAGCCGCGACCTGTTCCAGTATATCCTCGAAAGCGAGGAAGAGCATGTCGACACGCTGGAAACCCAGTTCGAGATGATCGAGCGCATGGGCATCCAGAATTATGTCCAGCTGCAGAGCAAGGCCAAGGAAGACTGACACGAACGCGCGGGGCCGGCTGTCCGGCCGTCGGCCCCGCCTTTTACAGGCTGTGGGGGAAGGTGCAGATCGCCCTTCCCCCGCCCTTTATAGCCTAACCCTGCACCATCGGTGCAGAGCCGGATTTCCGTCAGATGAGCGCGTCGAGAATGCCGATCAGCGGCAGGTCGGCCGGTGGCATGTCGAGCGCATACATTTGCGCAGGCCGCACCCATTGCAGCGCGGTGGCATGGCGCGCTTCGGGCATCCCTTCCCATTTGCGGCAGACATAGAGCAACAGCAGCAGATGCTTGTTCTCCAGCGGGGCGCTAGCGAAGGTCGCGGGCGCGAGGCAGCTTTCATGGGTGCGAATGCCCAGTTCCTCCTCCAGTTCACGCACCAGTGCCTCCTCGGGCGTTTCACCCGACTCAACCTTGCCACCGGGGAACTCCCACAGGTCCGCCATCGGCTTTCCGGGTGGCCGTTGCTGCACCAGAACGCGCCCATCGGCATCGATCAGGGCGACGGCGACGACCAGAAACGGGGTAAAACTCTGCATAACGCTCCCTTGCAAGGGCTTTGTTAACCGTGGCTGCTTTACACACTGATCGTGGAGTGTCTGTAGCCAAGCGGGGTCATATGCGCGCGATCATCGAATTCGTCACGAAATCCGCGCTTTCGCGATGTGAGCGGGGGGCAACCGCGGTCGAATATGGCCTGATCATCGCGATGGTCGTGCTGGCCATGATCGCGGCGCTGAACAACGTCGCGACACGTACGACCGGCATGTGGAACAATGTCGCCGGCGAAGTGACCAAATATTAACCACGAAATTCTGACACCCCCGGTTTCGCATTAAACTTTTCTCAACCGAGCCAATCTAGAGAGGTCTTCGCTGACCTAATTCATAGCGGGGCGGCCGGGTAGTTTAACGTAACGTTTGTCAAGGAGACATCACATGCAGTTCATTCGCAAGATGCTGAAGAACGAAAAGGGCGCGACCGCCATCGAATACGGCCTGATCGCCGCTCTGATCGCCGTGGCCGCCATCGGCGCCATGACCAGCCTGGGCTCGAAGCTGGGCAGCACCTTCAACAACGTTTCGGGCAACCTGAAGTAAGCTCGAAACCGATGTTAAAAAAGGGCGGCGGAAGCAATTCCGCCGCCCTTTTTCTTTGCCTGGAGTCTGCCGAATCTTACCAGGTGACGATCTTCACCCGATCGCCCGGCTTCAACACGGAGCGTTCATTGAGCGCGTTCAGCACCAGGAAGCGCTCCAGCGGATAATCGCTATAGGCCATGCGGCGGCCAAGCGACTGGACAGTGTCGCCCGCCTTGACGGTCACCAGATTGACCCGGCGCGGCTTGATTGCCGCCGCCTCTTGCGCCGACAGGCGCTGGACCGAACGGACCATCGAGTCGAACGGGCCAATGCCCTTGCCCGCCGGGGTCAACAGCAGGAAATGATAGGCCTTTCCGCCGCCGAAATCATAGGCGAAGACGGTGGCGTCGATCTGACCCGACTTGGTGTTCGCGCGCACCGTGCGCCAGGCGGCCGGCAGGCCGTTGATCGTCGTGCGCTGCACCTCACCCGCCGGCGGCGCGCCGGCATTGCCCGCGAGTCGCTTGAGCACCGAATCGATATAGGTCGACAGATTGCCATTATAGGCCATGCCGCCAAACTGCGCCTGACCGCCCGAACCGGTGATGCTGACCGCGTCCGCGCCATTTTCCATGCCGAAGCCCGAGGGCGCGGTGAAGGACAGGCGCAGGTCGGGATGGCGGAAGCGGCTGCCGTCGATCACGCCCTGTTTGGGATCGTCGCCATAAAGGACGCCATTGAGTGCCGTCAGGAAGGCATCGCGGTTGCGCAGCGTGCTGGTCGCGCCGGTGCGTGACGCCATCTGCGCCGCCCGATCGACGCGCTCGCCCGGATCGGGATGGGTGCTGGCCCATTCGGGCATGGAGCGCGCGTCGCCCGACACACGCTGGTCCAGGCTGGTCTGCGCCGCCAGCGAGGCAAGCATGTCCGACAATGCACGGGGATCATAGCCGGCCGAGGCGAGGTAGCGGATACCCAGATCGTCCGCCTCATATTCCTGGCTGCGGGAGAATTTGAGGGTCAGAAGCTGGCTGCCGGTGCCGATCCCCTGCTGCAACACGCCGCCCAGCGCCGAATCGCCCAGCAAGGCGCCGGTCAGCACCTGCAGCAGCGCGCCGCCGATCGCGTTGCGCTGCGCCGCCTGCTGGCGCCGCTGGCCATGCTGGGCGGCGACATGGCCGACTTCATGGCCCAGCACGCCGGCCAGTTGCGCCTCGTCATTCATCAGCGCCATCAACTGGCGCGTGACATAGACATAGCCGCCGGGGATGGCGAAGGCGTTGTTGACCGGGGAATTGAGCAGGGTGACGGTGAAATCGCCCTGCGCGTTGGAGAGGCCGGACTGGACCGCGATGCGGCGTCCGACCGTTTCCACATAGCGCGCCTGCGGCCCGACATAGGCGCCGCCAAATTCCTTGAGCAGTTCGGGATGCTGCTTGGCGCCCGATGCCTTGTCCTGCGCGCTGATCGAGGAGACGGTGCGAATCGCCCGCTGCTGCCCCAGCACCGCCGGCGCAACGCCCGCGACGATCAGGCCGACGCCAAGGCCGGCCGACAACCATGTCCGATTCATTCCATTCCCATCCTTGACACCCTGCCCCTGTTACCGTGCCGTAACGAGCGAGGACAGGATGCTGTTCCGGGAAATCGACGTCAGATACCGATGGCGAGGAACTTGTCGGCACGATCGGTGCGCAGTGCCTGCGGTTCGAGGCCGGACAGCGCGTCCAGTTCCTCGCCGATGGCTGCGCCCAGATTGGCGATCGCCTGCACCGGCTCGCGATGGGCGCCGCCCACTGGCTCTACGACGATACGGTCGATCACGCCCAAGCCCTTCAAATGCTGCGCCGTGACCTGCATCGCGGTCGCCGCATCGCTGGCCTTGTCGGCGGTGCGCCACAGGATCGAGGCGCAGCCTTCGGGCGAGATCACCGAATAGACGGCATGTTCGAACATCAGCACGCGATTGGCCGCGGCCAGCGCCACCGCGCCGCCCGAGCCGCCCTCACCCACCACGGCCGCGACCATGGGGACGCCAAGCGCCAGACAGGCTTCGGTCGAACGGGCAATGGCTTCGGCCTGGCCGCGTTCTTCGGCCTGGACGCCGGGAAAGGCGCCCGAGGTGTCGACCAAAGTGACGACCGGCAGGCCGAAACGATCAGCCAGTTCCATCAGGCGGATCGCCTTGCGATAGCCTTCGGGCTTGGCCATGCCGAAATTGTGGCGGACGCGGCTGGCGGTGTCGTCGCCCTTTTCATGGCCGATGACCATGACCTTGCGCTCGCCCAGCGTCGCGAAGCCGCCGATGATCGCCTGATCGTCGGCAAAGGCGCGGTCGCCGGCCAGCGGCATGAAATTGTCGAACATGCCCGCGACATAATCCTTGAAGTGCGGGCGTTCAGGGTGGCGGGCCACCTGCGTCTTCTGCCAGGGCGTCAGCTTGGCATAGATGTCCGACAGCATCTTGTCGGCACGCTGTTCCAGCGTGTTGATCTCGCCACTGATGTCGATGTCGCCGACGGAGGCCGTCTGGCGCAGTTCGATGATGCGGGCTTCCAGCTCTGCGACCGGCTTTTCAAATTCGAGAAAGCTTACCATGGCGGATGGCGTTAAGGCGCGGACGCGTCGCCGTCAACGCGGGGATGCGCGATCCTGGCTTGCATGCCGGCCAGCGGGTGCCGGCTGTTGACCAGTTCGACCAGCCGGCGGCTGTCGACATGGGTGTAGATTTGCGTCGTGCCGATATCGGCATGGCCCAGCATCGATTGCAGCGCGCGCAGGTCCGCCCCGCCCTCCAGCAAATGGGTGGCAAAGGCATGGCGCAGCACATGGGGGCTGACCCGTTCGGGCGCGATGCCGGCCGCCACGGCCAGTTGCTTCACCAGCTGATAGAGGCGGATGCGGCTGACATGGCTCTTGCCCGAGGGGAAAAGCCAGGGGCTGTCCGCCGGCACATGGGTGAGCCAGGTCGCGACGGCGGCACGGGCGCGGTCGGAGATCGGCACCAGCCGTTCGCGCGCACCCTTGCCCCTGATGATGAGGAAGGGGCGATCGACCGCCAGTGCCTTGCGCGGCAGCGAAACCAGTTCGGTCGCGCGGAGACCCGAGCCATAGAGAAGTTCGATCAGCGCCGAGAGCCGCAGGTCGAGCGGCGCGGGATGCGCCGTCTCCACCCGCTGCGCGATCAGGGCAAAGAGCGAATCGACCTCCTGCGACGACAATATCTTGGGCAGCGGCCGGCGTGTGACCGGCCGGGGCAATGCCGCGCCGGGATTGTCGGCGCGCAGCCCTTCCTCCTCCAGAAAGGCGTAGAAGGCGCGCAGCGCGGACGCCTTGCGCGCCACGGTGGAGGCCGCGAGCGGCGCCCATTCGCCGGCGAGGCGGCCAAGCGCATCCTGGCTGGCGGCGGCAAGCCCGCCGACAATCTCTCCCGCGCCCTGAAGATCGGTGCGATAGGCGAGCAACGTGTTGCGCGATGCACCCCGTTCCGCCGCCATCATTTCGAGGAAGCGATCGATCAGGACGGCATCATCATCCATCGCCCCGGACCGGGTCAGGACAGGCGGGTCAGGGCCTCGGCCGCGATCATCCGCGCCTCCGGGTCCAGCCCGACGCGATGCAGCGCCGCCACCACATGATAGAGATGGCCGGGCGGCAGGCGATGCCAGTCGCGACCCTGCATGCCGACGGCAGCGAGCAGCGCCACGGTCGCCTTCTCGCCCCGCTGCGCGGCGGCGGCGATTGCACGCGCCCAGCGGCTGTTGGCGGCCAGGGTGAAGCCATTATCCTGCGCCAGCGCGGCCGCATCATTGGCCGACAGACGCGACAGGCCCGCCAGTGCGGCGATCAGCATCCGTCCCTTCTCAGGGCCGGCATCGCCGACATAGCTGGAGATGCGGCTGCTGCCGCTGTCGACCACCGTGCTGGGGGCACCGACCGCGAGCAAGGCCCAGAAATCCTGCGCGCCATCGCCATCGATCTGGCCGATCGCCTGTGCCCAGCGGGCCGCATTGCGATCATAGCCGGCGGTCAGCATCGCCGCCACCAGATTGGCGGCATCGCGCGCATCGGCCTGCGACACGGGCAGTGCGGCGGCGGCGCGGGCCGTGGCGATCAGGCCCACATAATCGGGCGCGCCATTGTCCCGCCACAGCGTCTGCATCGCCTGGATGCGGGCACCCGCAGTCGGGCCGGAATAGGCATTGCGCAACGCATCGACGCGATCGGCCAGATCGGACGCGAGATCGCCTTCGCTGCCCAGCTCGGCATAGAAATTGACCAGCGCCTCGCTGGAGAAGACGCCCAGCCGTGCGGCGACTTCGCTGCCCGGCAGGCGGCGCACGGCGGTCAGTGCCGGCGCGCGGGCTTCCCAGGCACGGACATGGGGGCCGACGCTACCGAACATGTCGTCGGGGATCGGCACGTTGAGCGCCGTCGCCAGGCCATAGCGCCAGGCGGTGAGGCCATCGACGCCGTCCCATTCGATCTTGACTGAACGACGCGCGTTGAAGCCGGCGCCGACCATCTTTTCCGCGAGGCGATAATCGATGCCGCGCACCACGCCCTTGCGCTGGGCCTGGTTGAGTGCGGCGCTGGCCGAACCCTGATCGCCCGACAGCGCGGGGCAGATCGCCCGCGTCATGTCCCAGCCCGGTTCCTTGCTGGTGCGCAGCGCGCCCGCCGACAGCGGACACAGGCCCGCCGGATCGGCGGTCGCCAGATAGGTCTGCATCGCGATCGCGTAGAGACGCGGCGTATATTTGTCGGGGTCGACGCTCTGCACCAGCAGCCGGGCGCTGTCCGCCTCGCCCATGCGCAGCAGCAGCCAGGCGCGCTCGGCCGCCCAGTCGGCGCCATTGATGCCGCGCGGCGTGTTTGTGGCGCTGAGCAGCGCGCGCCGCAGCAGGATGGAGGCCCAGCGCGACAGGATCGGCGCATGGGTCTGCTTCATCAGGATCGCGAGATAGGGGCCATATTCCGCGCCGAAGGCGTCGGGCTCCATGCCGCGCGTGGCCGGGGTCAGCGGGCCGATGCGGTCGAGCGAGCGACGAGCGCTCTGCGGCAGGTCATATTTGGCCTTTTCAGCGGCCAGTTCGTCCGCGCTCATCGCCTCGGCGGCATTGTCCACCGCATTCGCGACCGACAGGTCGAGCGGCTGGACGATTTCGCCAGACGGCGACGGCGTGACCGGCACGGTCGGGACGACCGGTGCGGGCGATGCCGGACGGGCCGGCTGCGCGGGCGTGGGGGTCGGCGCCGGGGCCGGATCACCAAAGCCGGGCGGCAGCAGCGATTCGGGCGCCTGCTGCGCGACGACCGGCAGTGCCAGGGCGAGCGCAAAGCTGCCCAGCGCCCATTTCGCATTCCCCCGCAGGCGGCTCATGCGGCTTACTGACCCAGTTTCTCGGCCGGGATGACCTTCTCGACGGGCTGTTGCGGCTGTTCGCCACCGCGCGACCAGAGCACGCCGATCAGCAGGACAAGAACCAACACCGCCGCGATCGGAAGGATCGGCAGACGGGTGCGACGGCGCGAACCGCCTTCGAAACTGCTCAGGGAACGATTATTCTTCATGGTCTCTTCTGCGGCTGGCCCGGCGATGTTTGCCGGACGACAGGGGAAAGTTGCGTTTGCCTCAGCGACGGCTGGCTGTATAGCCCCCCTCGCCATGCAGCGAAACAGCAAATTCCCGGAGAGCAACGCCAAGCGCGGCCCGATCGTGCTGATCGGCATGATGGGCGTGGGCAAATCCACCGTCGGCCGGCGCCTTGCCGCGCGCCTGGGCCTGAGCTTCGTCGATGCCGATGAGGAGATTGAGCGGGCTGCGGGCATGAGCGTGAGCGAGATATTCGCCCGCTATGGCGAGGCCCATTTCCGCGATGGCGAGCGCCGGGTGATCGCCCGGCTGATGGACGGCGTGCCCAAGGTGATCGCGACCGGCGGCGGCGCCTTCATGCAGGACGAGACCCGCGCGCTGATCCTGGACCATGCCACCACCATCTGGCTGGATGCCGATATCGAGGTGCTGGTCGACCGCGTGTCGCGCCGTGAAGGGCGCCCGCTGCTGAAGGATCGCGACCCGCGCATCGTGCTGACCGAGTTGGCGGCGGTCCGCAACCCCATCTACGCGCTGGCGCCGATCCATGTGAAGAGCATCGCCGCGCCGCACGAGGTCGCCGTCGACCGCATCCTGGAGCAGCTATCCGCATGGCACTAGTCCCCGTCGCGCTGGGCGCACGCAGCTATGACATCGTCATCGAACAGGGTGCGCTCGACCGTGCGGCCGACCATCTGGCACGCTATGCCCGTGGCGGGCGGCTGGTGGTCGTCACCGACACCCATGTCGCCGCGGCGCAACTCCCCCGGCTCGACGCCAGCCTGCGCCGCGCCAATATCGTCATCGAACCGATCATCCTGCCGGCGGGCGAACAGACCAAGAGCTGGCGCCATCTGGAGGAACTGCTCGACGCGCTGCTGGCGCTGGAGATCGAGCGTGGCGACCATGTGATCGCGCTGGGCGGCGGCGTGATCGGCGACCTGGTCGGCTTTGCCTCGTCCATCCTGAAGCGCGGCTGCCATTTCGTGCAGGTGCCCACCACCCTGCTGGCGCAGGTCGACAGCTCGGTCGGCGGCAAGACCGCGATCAACGCGCGCGCCGGCAAGAATCTGATCGGCAGCTTCTACCAGCCCAGCCTGGTGCTGATCGACCCGTCGGTGCTCGACAGCCTGCCGCTGCGCGAAACCCGCGCCGGCTATGCCGAGGTGGTCAAATATGGCCTGATCGACGATCCCGACTTCTTCGCCTGGTGCGAGGCCAATGCCGACCGGCTGCTGGCCGGCGACGCGGAAGCCCGCACCTATGCGATCGAGCGCAGCGTGCGCGCCAAGGCGGCGATCGTCGCCGATGACGAGCGCGAGACGACCGGCCGGCGCGCCCTGCTGAACCTTGGCCACACCTTCGGCCATGCGCTGGAGGCCGATACCGGCTTTTCCGACACGCTGCTCCATGGCGAGGGCGTGGCCGCCGGCATGGCGCTCGCCTTCCGCTACTCGGCGCGCCTTGGCCTGTGCAGCGCGCAGGATGCGGAACGGGTGACCGCGCATCTGAAGGCGATCGGCCTGCCCCATGACCTGGCCAGCGCCCATGTAAAGGCCGACGGCGCGGCGCTGGTGGCGCATATGCTGCACGACAAGAAGATGGCGGCGGGCACCCTGCCCTTCCTGCTGGCGCGCGGCATCGGCCAGACCTTCCTGTCGAAGGATGTGGTGCTGGACGATGTGGCGGCATTCCTCGACGCGGACCGCGCCGGCGCCTGACCAGGGCGGCGCGCGGGCGCCAGTCGGCCTTTCATTTCGTCATCCCAGCGAAGGCTGGGATCTGTGGCCTTGTCACGCTTCATTGCCTCAGACCCCAGCTTTCGCTGGGGTGACGGCCTTGGCTTGTCCCGACATTTCAGCACCGATCGGCCTCGGTAATAATCGGGACATTCGCCCGCAGCATTTGCGGGCTAGACCAGTCCTTGTCAGCGGCATCCCCTTGCAGATCCCCCTCTGTCGCCGCTGATCCTCCCCTGAACCTCGGCCTCCAGCTTTTAGCTGGAGGCCCTTTTTTTGTGCCGTGCGCATCGCGCCCAGGCACAAAAAAAGGGCGCCCGGTGGGGCGCCCTTTCGATATCGTGCCTGTGAAAGGCCGATTACTTCTTCAGCGTCAGGCCGCCAAAGCGCTTGTTGAAGCGCGCAACCTGGCCACCGGTGTCCAGCTGGCGGTTGCCGCCGGTCCAGGCCGGGTGCGACTTGGGATCGATGTCGAGCGCCATCGTGTCGCCTTCCTTGCCCCAGGTCGAGCGGGTCTGGAAGGTGGTGCCGTCGGTCATCTGGACGGTGATGAAGTGGTAATCGGGGTGGGTATCGGCCTTCATGGCGTCTTGCTCCGTGTGTGTGCCGGTTCCGACCGGCTATGGATGCGATAAAATGCGAAGGCGCGCCGTTAGCGTTTTCGGCGCGCCAAAGCAAGGAAAAGGATGCGCCCAAGCATCGTGCGAAAAAGTGGGAACCGGTTTTTCGCTTAAAACGATGCGGTAACAAAGAACGAGCGGGCGACCGGCGTTCCGTTTAACGCCGCGCGCGCTCCCTCAGTCCTTGGGCGGATCGGCGATCATCGCGACGAAATTGGCTTCCGCCGCCAGCTTGCCCTCGATCAGCGCACGGCCGGCGAACTTGCAGACCGCGCCGCGCATCTGCGTCACTTCGACATGCAGGTCGAGCAGGCAGCCCGGCTCCACCGGAGTGCGGAACTTCGCGCCGTCGATGCTCATGAAATAGACGAGCTTGCCCGAATCCGCGAGTCCCAGCGAATCGACCACCAGCACGCCGGCCGCCTGGGCCATGGCCTCGACGATCAGCACGCCCGGCATGATCGGCCGGCCGGGGAAATGCCCCTGGAAGAAGGGCTCGTTCATCGACACCGCCTTGATCGCGTGGATCGACTGGCTCGGCACCAGCGACGCCACGCGGTCAACCAGCAGCATCGGGTAGCGATGCGGCAGGGCAGCCATGACCCGACGGATATCCATCGGGCCACGGGCTTCCTTGTTATCAACCTCTCCGGTCATCTTATCAGCGCGACTTGGGCGCCTGCGCCGGGTTGGCGGGGGCCGGAGCGGCAGCGGCCGGGGCCGCAGCCTGGCCCTGACGACCGCCCGGCTGCCAGCCGGCGGGCGGGGTGATGCCGACGCTGGGCACCAGCGTGTTGAGTTCGGTCACGACCGCGGCCGTGATGTCGACGGTCGGCTGATAGGACACGGTCGCGTCGGGCGACAGGACCAGATCGACCTTCGCCTTGGTCATGGCGGCCTTCAGCGCGTCCGACAGCTTCGCGGTGATCTGTTCCTCGACATAGGCGTTGGCGAGCGCGATCGGCTGACCCAGGCGCTGCAGTTCGGCCTGCGCGGTCTGCTGCGACTGCTGGAACTGCTGATACTGGGTTTCGATCGCCGGGGTCGGCTTGCCGCCGGCCGCCTTCAGCGCCGCCTGCAGGGCGTCGCCCTTGGTCTTGAGATCGGTGTCGATCGCGGTCTTGCGCGCGGTGAAGCTGTCGATCTGCGCCTTGTAGGTGGTCTGAATCTGGGTGCGGGCGGTCGAATAGGCCGCGCTGGTGGCAACCGCGCGCTGCAGATCGACGACGGCGATGCCCTGCTTCGACTGGGCAGCGGCCGGCGCTGCGGTCAGAGCGATGGCGGTGACAGGCGCGATACCGAGCGCCAGAGCCTTGATAAACGTCTTCATCAGAATTGAGTCCCTACGTTGAAGGTGATGAGTTTGTTGTCGTCCCCTGGTTCCTTGAGCAGGGCCTTGGCGATGTCGATGCGGAACGGCCCGAAGGGCGAGTTCCAGTTGACACCGAAGCCCACGGACAGACGCGGTTTCAGCGTGTCGCCCAGATAATCTTCCTCGAACATGCCGCTCTTGGTGTCATAGCCAACAGGGCAGACCGGGCTGGCCGCCGTGCCGGTCGCACGGACGGTGCTCAGCGAACCGGTGGAGTCGGAGCAATAGCCCGCAAAGTTGATGGTGCCCGGATTCTTCAGGCCGGCAACGGCGCCGACATCCGCGAAGATCGACGGACGCAGGCCCATTTCACGGGCACCCGAACCCAGCGGAATCTCCATTTCGGCGCGGGCCATATAATAGACGCGGCCACCCAGCGCGTCATCCGACACATTATTGTTGCCGGTCTGGCGGACATAGCTGGTGGAACCGTCATCATTGGTCTGCGAAACCAGATAATAGCGCTTCACGCGCGGACCAACGCCGCGAATGTCGAAGCCGCGCATCTGCGGTTCGCCCAGGAAGAAGCGGTCGGTCAGGCGGATCGGGTCGACTTCGGCGCCGGTGGCGTCATAGCGCGTGCCCTGGAGGCTGTGGATATAGCCGCCTTCGCCCGTCAGCGAGAAGATGAAGCCGCCACCCAGACCCCAATATTTGGCAGCATTGCCGCGGGTACGGATGTAGCGGACATCGCCGCCCAGGCCGGCAAAGTCCTGGCTGAGCGTGACGGTCTGACCACGGGTGGGACGGATGCGGTTGTCGCGGGTATCATAGATCAGCGAGTAGCCGATCGACGAGGTCGTGCGCTTGCCGATGGCATCGCAGAGATAGCGGCCGGCCAGCAGCGGGTCGCAGACGCCGTCGGTATAATAGGTGTCCTTGTCCAGCGTCACGTCGTCGAAGTTCAGCGTGTAGCGCAGCGCCAGCGACACATATTCGGTGATCGGCACGCCGGCACGCAGTTGGAAGCCGGTCGTGGTCTGTTCATAGGTGGTGTCGCGATCGTTATTGCTGAGATAACGGAAGCTGTTGAGGTCGCGGCGATAGATGTCGCCGCCCAGCGCGATATTCTTGTCCATGAAATAGGGCTCGGTGAAGCCCACTTCGACCGACTTGGAATAAGCCGAATAATTGACCGAGGTGCGCAGTTCCTGGCCCTTGCCGCGGAAGTTGCGCTGGGTGATCGACGCCGAGATGATGAAGCGTTCGAGCGAGGAATAGCCGGCCGAAAGCGAGAGTTCGCCGGTCGACTTTTCCTGGACGTTGGTTTCCAGCACGATGCGGTCGGGCGCGGAGCCGGGCTTCTGCTCGATGTCCAGCTTCTCCTGGAAGAAGCCGAGCGAGTTGATGCGGTCCTTCGAGCGCTTGACCAGGAAGCTGTTGAAGGCGTCGCCTTCGGCCAGGCGGAACTCGCGGCGGACGACCTTGTCCTGGGTCAGCGTATTGCCGTTGATGTCGACGCGCTCGACATAGACGCGCGGGGCGTTGGCGATGCGGAAATTGATCCCCATCGTCAGGTCGTCCTTCGACCGATTGAAGTCGGGTTCGACCTGGGCGAAGGCATAGCCGAACAGGCCGGCGGTTTCGCTCAGCGTATCGACCGTGTCCTCGACCTGCTTGGCGTTGTACCAGTCGCCCTTCTTCATCGGCAGGCGGCGGGTCAGCGCATCGCCCGACAGGTCGCGAATGTCGCTCTCGACCTTCACGTCGCCGAACTTGTAGCGATCCCCTTCCTCGACCACATAAGTGATGATGAAGTCCTGCTTGTCGGGCGTCAGTTCCGCGACGGCCGAGATCACGCGGAAATCGGCATAGCCTTCGGTCAGGTAGAACTGGCGCAGCTTCTGCTGGTCATAGGCCAGGCGATCCGGGTCATAGCTGGTGCCCGACGAGAAGATGCGGAACCAGCGCGACTGCTTGGTCACCATCTGGCCGCGCAGTTCGCCGTCCTTGAACTTCTCGTTGCCGATGATGTTGATCTGGCGGACCTTGGACTTGGGCCCTTCCGAGATTTCGAACACGATGTCGACGCGGTTCTGGTCCAGCTGGACCATCTTGGGCTCGATCGTCGCGGCAAAGCGGCCCTGGCGGCGATACAGCTCGACGATGCGGGCGACGTCGGCGCGGACCTTGGAGCGGGTATAGATCTGGCGCGGCGCCAGTTTTATTTCGGGACGGATCTTGTCGTCCTTCAGGCGCTTATTACCTTCAAGGACGATACGGTTGATGACGGGGTTTTCCTTCACCTCGACGGTCAGCGCACCGCCATCGTTGCGGATCTGGACGTCGGCGAAGAGTTCGGTCTCATACAGGTCGCGCAGCGCCTGATCGAGCGATTCCTGGCTGAAGGCCTGGCCCACGCGCAGCTTGGTGTAGGACATGACCGTGTCCTGCTCCAGACGCTGGGTGCCGGTCACGGTGATGCTGCGGATCGTGCCTTCGGGCGTATTGGCCGTGGACGCCGCGATCGGCGCAGCCGCCGGTGCTGCCGGGGCCGCATTCTGGGCCATCGCCGGCACGGCCGACAGGCCCGCAATCATCGTCGTGGCCAACAGGGCCGCGATGATCGGACGCTGGCCCTTGCTGCTGTTCATCGCTGTCACCCGCTCACCTCAAAAAAGTAAAAAACTGTTTCGCCAGAAATAGACGGCGCCGAACCGCGCCTTCCCTGCCCGATGCGGCTCAGCCGATCAAGCCGGACAGCCGCTCCCACAATCCGAAAGACGACAAATCGTTGAAGGTCACCAGCAACATGACCGTCATCAGCAGCGCCAGACCCGACCGATAGGCCCAATCCTGCACCTGCGGGCTCACCGGCCGCCGCTGCACTGCCTCCACCCCATAGAAAAGCAGATGACCGCCATCCAGCATGGGAATTGGCAAGAGGTTGATGAACCCCAAATTAATCGAGATCAGGGCGATGAAGAAGATGAAGCTCTCCAGCCCCAGCGTCGCCGCCTGCCCCGATACCTGCGCGATCTTGAGCGGCCCGCCCAGTTCCTTGACCGAACGGTCGCCGCCGATCACCTGGCCCAGCGTCTCCACCATGGTGCGGATGATCTGGCCGGTGCGCTCGATCGCCACCACGGGCGCGCGCAGCAGGCTGACCGGTTCGATCACCGGTTCGCCCGGCGCGATGCCCAGCCGCCCGATGCGGAATTTGTTGCCAAAGCCGTCATCTTCGCTGACCGCGCCGACATGACCCTGCTTCTCGATCACCTGCCCCTTGCGGTCGAGCAGGATCGTCACCGGCTCGCCGGGACGGATCTGGGCATAAAGGCGGATGTCGTCGAAGGTGCTCATCGCCCGGCCATTGAGCGAGACGATGCGATCGCCGGGCTGGATACCGGCCATGGCAGCGGCGCTGCCCGGCTGGACCATGCCGGCGACCGCCGGGGTCCGGCTTTCGCCATGCAGGAAAGCGAAGGCAGCGAGGATCAGGATGGCGAAGAGGAAATTGATCGCCGGGCCGGCGGCGACGATCGCCGCGCGCTGCCACAGCGGCTTGGCCGGGAAGCTTTCGGCACGATCCTGCGCCGACATTTCCAGCCATTTGGGATCGGTCTGGCTGGCCGCGTTCATGTCGCCCTTGAAGCGGACATAGCCGCCCAGCGGCAGCGCCGCGAGCCGCCAGCGCGTGCCGCGCCTGTCCACCCAGGCGGCGATTTCCGGGCCGAAGCCGATCGAAAAGGCCTCCGCCTTCACCCCGCACCAGCGTCCGACCAGATAATGACCCAGTTCATGCACGAAGACGAGCGGCCCGATGACCGCCACGAAAGCCAAGATGGTCAACAGGAAACCGGGATTGTGGATCAAACCGTCAATCTTTCCATCACATCACCCGCCATAACCCGTGCCGTTGCATCGGCGTGCAGGACATCGTCCATGCAGGCAGGCATCGGCGCGCTATAGCGATTGAGAACATCCTCCACAATCATGGCGATATCAAGGAAGCCGATGCGGCCGGCCAGAAAGGCCGCCACGGCGACCTCGTTGGCGGCGTTGAGGATGGCGGCCGATGCGTCGCCCGCCTGCGCCGCCGCGCGCGCCAAGCGAAGCGCGGGAAAACGCCGGTCGTCGGGCGCCTCGAAATCCAGACGGCCGATCCGGGCCAGGTCGAGCGGCTGGCAGGGCGTGGCAATCCGCGCCGGCCAGGCCAGCGCATGGGCGATCGGGATGCGCATGTCGGGCGAGCCGAGCTGTGCCAAAGTGGACCGGTCGCGATATTCGACCATCGAATGGATGACCGATTGCGGGTGGACCAATATCTCGATCCGGTCGAGCCCGACCGGGAAGAGATGGGCCGCCTCGATCAGTTCCAGCCCCTTGTTCATCATCGTCGCGCTGTCGACGCTGATCTTCGCGCCCATCGACCAGTTGGGATGGGCCACCGCCTGCGCCGGGGTGATGGCGCGCATATCCTCATAGCCCAGGGTGCGAAACGGTCCGCCGCTCGCGGTCAGGATGATGCGGGCGACATCGTCCAGGCTGCTGCCCGCCAGGCACTGGAAGATCGCATTATGCTCGCTGTCCACCGGCAGCAGCGTCGCGCCCGATGCGGTCGCCGCCTGCATCATCAGCGCGCCGGCCGACACCAGCGACTCCTTGTTGGCCAGCGCCACCGTGCCGCCGGCCTGCAGCGCGGCGATGGTGGGCTTGAGGCCCGCGCAGCCGACGATCGCGGCCATGGTCCAGTCGGCACCCGCCGCCGCGGCATCGACCAGCGCGCCCTCGCCCGCCGCCGCCTCGACACCCGATCCGGCGAGCGCGTCCTTGAGCGCGCCATATTGGGCTTCGTCCGCGACCACGGCGATCTGCGCACCGACCGCGCGCGCGGCGGCGGCAAGGCCGGCGACATCGCGGTTGGCGGTCAGGGCAATGACCGCATAGGCATCGGGCTCGCGCTGGATCAGGTCCAGCGTCGACATGCCGACCGATCCGGTGGCGCCGAAGACGGAAACGCTGCGCATCAGGCGCCCGCCAGGACCAGATAGAGCAAGGCGGCGAGCGGCGCCGCCGCCACCACGCCGTCGAGCCGGTCCATCACCCCGCCATGGCCGGGCAACAGGTTGCTGCTGTCCTTGACGCCGGCGCGGCGCTTCATCGCGCTTTCGAGCAGATCGCCAAGCTGTGCCGCCACGGCGAGCAGGCCGCTCGCCGCCGCCAGCTGGATCGGCAGGTCGGCAAAACGATAGAGAAGGAAGCCGGTGAGCAGGGCCGCGAGCACGCCGCCACCCAGCCCCGACCAGGTCTTGGACGGGCTGACCCGTGGCGCCAGCTTGGGCCCGCCGATCGAGCGACCGGCAAAATAGGCGCCGATATCGGTCGCCCAAACCAGGCCCAGCGCCCAGAAGGCGAGCAGCAGGCCATGGCTGTCGGGCGCCTGCCCGCGCAGGAACAGCAGCGCCATCACCGGCAGGCAGATATAGAGAATGCCGAACGCCATCTTGATCGCGCGGCCGGTGATCAGCACGAAGAAGAAGGATGCCATCATCAGGCCGAAACCGAGCCAGGACACGCCCGCCGCCACTGGGCAGAGGATCGCCAGCGGCACCGAGACGGCATACATCGCCATCTTGCGCTGATCGGACGAGGCGCCGGTCAGCATGCCCCATTCGCCCATCATCAGCACACCGGCGATCGACAGCAGCATCCAGAAGACGAAGCCACCAAAGACCAGCGCGCCCACAGCCATGGCGATCAGGCCAAGGCCAACGATCGTGCGGGTCCGCAATTCACTCGACATGTTACTCACAGTCCGCCGAAACGGCGGTCCCTCATGCGGAAGGCGTCGAGCGCCTGCGCCAATGCCCGGCCATCGAAATCGGGCCAGAGCATATCGGTAAAATAGAGTTCGGCATAAGCCGCCTGCCACAGCATGAAATTGCTGAGCCGCTGTTCGCCCGAGGTGCGGATCAGCAGGTCGAGCGGCGGCAGGTCGGCGGTGTAGAGTTCGGCATCGATCGCCTCGATGCCGATATTCTCGGCCGACAATTCACCGCTTGCCACCCGCTGCGCCAGACGCTGCGCCGCGCGCACCATCTCGTCCTGCGCGCCATAGTTGAGCGCGATCGCGATCACCGGGCCAGTGTTGGCGGCGGTGCGCGCCATCGCGCCTTCGATCAGGTCGACCAGGCCAGGCTCCAGCGCCTTGTAGTTGCCGATCACCCGCAGCCGCACGCCATTGGCATGGAACTCGTCGATATCCGACTGGATGAAATGGCGCAGCAGCCCCATCAGGTCGGACACCTCGGTCGCCGGACGCTTCCAGTTCTCCGAGGAGAAGGCGTAGAGCGTAAGGCATTCAAGGCCCATATCCTGCGCCGCGCGGGCGACGCGACGTACCGCCTCCACCCCGGCGCGATGGCCGGCGATGCGCGGCAACAGCCGCTTCTTCGCCCAGCGGCCATTGCCGTCCATGATGATGGCGACATGACGCGCACCATGGGCAGGCGCAGCGCTGGTAAGATCGGGCTTGGCTTGTGTGGCCATCAGATAGGAATGCGTGCTTTGGCCGCGAAAGAAAAGCCCCGGCTTACTGGCCGAGGATTTCCTTTTCCTTGGCCGAAGCGGCCGCGTCGATATCCACGATGGTGGCGTCGGTCAGCTTCTGGACTTCGGTTTCCAGACGCTTGCGCTCGTCTTCGCTGATCTCGCCCTTCTTCTCGTCGGTCTTCAGGCTGTCCATACCGTCGCGACGGACGTTGCGGACGGCGACGCGCGCGCCTTCGGCATATTTGCTGGCGAGCTTGGCCAGTTCCTTGCGGCGTTCCTCGGTGAGGTCCGGGATCGGCAGGCGCAGCGTCTGGCCGTCGACGATCGGGTTGAGCCCCAGGCCCGCCGAGCGGATCGCCTTGTCGCAGGGGCCGACATTGGCCTTGTCCCACACCTGGACCGACAGCATGCGCGGCTCGGGCGCCGACACGGTGGCGACCTGGTTCAGCGGCATGTTGGCGCCATAGACGGTGACCATGACGGGATCGAGCAGCTGCACATTGGCGCGGCCGGTGCGCAGACCGGTGAGATCGCCCTTCAGCGCTTCGATTGCGCCGGCCATGCGGCGTTCGAGGTCGGACTTGTTATACTGGGCCATTATTAGCGCTCCTGATTTTGCACGATCGTCGCGGTGCCTTCACCCGCCAGCACCTTGGCCAGGTTGCCTTCCTCGCGGATGTTGAAGACGACGATGGGAATATGATTTTCACGGCACAGCGCGATCGCGCTGGCGTCCATGACCTTGAGATTGTCGGTCAGCACCTGGTCGAAGCTGATTGCCTCATAGCGGGTGGCGTCCGCCACCTTCTTGGGATCGGCATCATAGATGCCATCGACACTGGTGCCCTTGAACAGCGCGTCGCAGTTCATTTCCGCCGCGCGCAGGGCCGCCGTGGTATCGGTGGTGAAGAAGGGATTGCCGGTGCCCGCCGCGAAGATCACGATCCGGCCCTTCTCCATGTGGCGCACAGCCTTGCGCCGGATATAGGGCTCGCACACCGACGCCATCGGAATGGCCGACTGAACGCGGGTGTCGCAGCCGATCTTTTCCAGCGCATTCTGCACCGCCAGCGCATTCATGACGGTCGCCAGCATGCCCATATAGTCGGCGCTGGTGCGGTCAAAGCCCTTGGCCGCGCCGGCCAGGCCGCGGAAGATGTTGCCGCCACCGACGACCACGCACAGTTCGAAGCCCGCATCCTTCGCGGCGGCGATTTCCCCAGCGACGCGATCGACGGTCTCGGGATCGATGCCGAACTGGCCGGACCCCATCAGCACCTCGCCCGACAATTTCAGCAGGATGCGTTTGAAGGCTGGCCGGGTCATGTGGGGCAAGAATCCTTGATGGTTGGCAGGGGAAGCGGCCGGGACATTAGAGGCGGTAAAGCGCGATGCCAAGGGGCGTTTGTCGTGCGCTCCAGCCTCTTCATGGAGAAAGCGGCACCGATGGCGCCCGGCCCGACCGGCGCCGACCGCCGAACGCACCACGCTCTCATAGAAAAAGGGCGCCCCGCAGGACGCCCCTTCCCTTTGCTTGTCGCTCGATCGGCGATCAGGCGCCGGCGGCAGCAGCCACTTCGGCGGCGAAGTCGCTGACTTCCTTCTCGATGCCTTCGCCCAGCTGGAAGCGGACATAGGATTTGAGCGAGATCGACTTGCCGGCATCCTTGGCCGCCTTGGCCACGACGTCGGCGATCGGGGTCTTGTTGTCCATCACGAACAGCTGCGAGAGCAGAGCCTGCTCCTTGGCGAACTTGGCGACCGCACCGTCGACCATCTTGGCGACGATTTCGGCGGGCTTGCCCGATTCGGCAGCCTTTTCAGCGGCGATCGCGCGCTCACGCTCCAGCAGGGCCGGATCGATGTCGTCGGCCGACAGGGCCAGCGGGAAGGCAGCGGCGATGTGCATGGCCAGCTGCTTGCCCAGCGGCTCCAGAACGTCGGCGGGGGCATCGCCTTCGAGCGCGACGAGCACGCCGATCTTGCCGAGACCCGGCGCAGCAGCGTTGTGCACGTAGGGCACGACAACGCCTTCGGTCACTTCGACATGGGCGACGCGACGCAGATTCTGGTTTTCGCCGATGGTGGCGATGTTGGCGACCAGCTTTTCGGCGATGGTGCCGCCGGCGGGGTGCGGCTGGGCCGACAGGGCCTCGGCGTCAGCCGCGCCCGATTCCAGCGCAACGGTCGACACGGTGCGAACGAAGTCCTGGAACTGGTCGTTCTTGGCAACGAAGTCGGTTTCGCTGTTCACTTCGACGGCAACACCCTTGGTGCCGGCGACGGCAACGCCGACCAGGCCTTCAGCGGCGGTGCGGCTCGACTTCTTCTGGGCAGCAGCCAGACCCTTGGCGCGCAGCCAGTCGGTCGCCGCTTCGATGTCGCCATTGGCTTCGGTGAGGGCCTTCTTGCAATCCATCATGCCCGCGCCCGAACGGTCGCGCAGTTCCTTGACGGCGGCAGCGGTAATCTCGGCCATGTTGAGGCTCCTAAATCAAAAGGGGTTTAATCAGATAAGCACTAGGGCGCGTTCCGTAATGGACCGCGCCCTAGCCTGTCATTCTTGCAGTTCGAAGACCGCGGATCAGGCCTGCGCGACGACCTCTTCGGCCTCGGGCTCGTCCAGAGCGCCCAGGTCGATGCCCGAAGCCTGCTGCGCACCACGGTTGCCCTTGGTGGCGGCGGCGGCAACGGCGTCGCAGTAGAGGCGGATGGCGCGGCTGGCGTCATCGTTCGCCGGAACCGGGAAGGCGATGCCGTCGGGCGAGACGTTCGAGTCGAGGATCGCGACAACCGGGATACCCAGGGTGTTGGCTTCCTTGATCGCCAGCTCTTCCTTGTTGGCGTCGATCACGAACATGACATCGGGGATGCCGTTCATGTCGCGGATGCCGCCCAGCGACAGTTCCAGCTTCTCGCGCTCGCGGGTCATCTGGAGGACTTCCTTCTTGGTGAAGCCGTGGGTATCGCCCGACAGCTTCTCTTCGAGGGTCTTCAGGCGCTTGATCGAGCCCGAGATGGTCTTCCAGTTGGTGAGCATGCCGCCCAGCCAGCGGTGGTTGACGAAGTGCTGGCCCGACTTGCGGGCGGCTTCGGCGATCGGATCCTGGGCCTGGCGCTTGGTGCCGACGAACAGAACCTTGCCGCCGCCGGCGACGGTGGCCGACACGAAGTCGAGGGCGCGCGCGAAGAGCGGCACGGTCTGCGACAGGTCAAGGATGTGGATGCCGTTGCGGTCGCCGAAGATGTACGGCTTCATCCGCGGGTTCCAGCGGTGGGTCTGGTGGCCGAAGTGGGCGCCAGCCTCGATCAATTGCTGCATGGTGACGACGGGGGTCGCCATAATCATTTCTCCTTCCGGTTGCTACCTCTGGGAATCAGGAACCTTGGATGGTCTCAAAGACCCGTCCGGCACCGGATATGTCGATTCCCATGTGGAATGGGCGCGCCTTTAACGCCCAAAACCCCGTTGCGCAAGGGGTTGACTCGCTCTCAATATGAGAACATAAAGTGAACAAATGGAACAAACAGTCTAAACGCCCGTTTGCACCGACATAGTGAGCCTAACTGTGCAAATGGCAAGATAGAAAGTCAGCGGCCATGTTCACCATTGTTGCAGCGACCATTTTCTCCGCCGCCTTCCTGCTGGCGGTCGGCACCATTGCCTGGATGTTTGCGCTCTATCATCAGAAGATGGCGGCAGCTTTGCTGTTCGAGCCGATTCCCCAGAACCCGCCCGTCTATCATATCCGCATCACGCGGAACCGCGTTCGCCAGCCGGGCCGCACCACTACCCTGTCCGCCCCCGCCCTGCCCGGCAGCGCCCTCGCTGCCTGAACAGGACTTCCGGCTCAGCCAACAGGCTGCTTGCGCACCTTGGCGTAGGACAGGATGCCGAACGGGATCAGCAGCACATAGACGCCGCAGATCAGCAGCAGAGTGAACCAGGGCTGGGTCGCCAGCGCCGCCGCCAGCAGGCCGACAAAGGCGATGAGTTCCAGCCGGATGCGCTTGCGCAGCCGCAGCGCCGACCAGCTATAGGTGGCGATGCTGGAGATCATCAGGAAGGCCACGAACGCGGTCCAGGGCGCGACCACATACCAGGCGCGGAAAATCTCTTCGCCCGTCACCAGCCACAGATAGAGCGGCACGAAGGTGAGGCCAGCGCCGGCCGGGGCCGGCACGCCGGTCAAAAAGCCGGCCGATTTGTGCGGCTGTTCCTCGACATCGATATTGGCGTTGAACCGCGCCAGACGCAGCGCGCAGGACAGGGCATGGGCAAGCGCGAAGATCCAGCCGAATTTCGGCATGGCATGCAGCGACCAAAGATAGAGGATCAGCGCCGGCGCGACGCCAAAGGCAATCGAATCGGAAAGCGAATCCAGTTCGGCGCCAAAACGGCTCTCGCCCCGCAGCATCCGGGCGATCCGGCCGTCCAGTCCGTCGAGCACGCCGGCGAACAGGATGGACAATACCGCCCGCTCCCACTCGCCCGAAATGCCGTAGCGCACGCCGGTGAGGCCGAAGCACAGCGCCATCGCCGTCACCGCATTGGGCGCCAGCATACGCAGCGTGATGCCGCGCCGCAGCCCGCGCGGAACGGCGCGACGCCGCCTCACTGCTGGATGCCCGCAATCACGCGGCGATCGCCGATCTGGCCCAGGATCGTCTCGCCCGCAACGGTGCGCTGGCCCAGGATCACGCGCGGCGCGGTGCCGGCGGGCAGATAGACGTCGACGCGGCTGCCAAAGCGGATGAGGCCGATGCGCTGGCCGGCGGCGACCATGTCGCCCGGCTTGACGAAGGGCACGATGCGGCGCGCGACAAGGCCGGCAATCTGGGTGAAGCCGACGCGCAAGCCGTCATGACGCTCGACCAGGATATGCTGACGCTCATTATCCTCGCTCGCCTTGTCGAGATCGGCGTTGAGGAACTTGCCGGAAATATAGGTGACGGCCTTCACCGTGCCGCCGATCGGGGTACGGTTGATATGGACGTCGAACACGCTCATGAAGATCGACACGCGGATCAGCGGCTGATCGCCCAGGCCATCAGGGCCGGCCATCTCGCGCGGCGGCGGCACGCGCTGGATCAGCGTCACCAGGCCATCCGCCGGGGCGATGATCGCGCCTTCATCCTGCGGCACGGCGCGGATCGGATCGCGGAAGAAGGCCAGCACCCAGATGGTGACCATCAGCATCAGCCAGCCGATGATTTCCCAGCCCATCACGAAGAACAGGCCGGTGATCGCAGCCGCGATCGCGCCGAACTTCACCCCTTCGGGATGGACCGAGGGGAAGCGCCATTTGACATTGCCGCCTGCGGCAATCGTGATCTCGTCATTTTCCATGGGCATGTCTTTAGGGGGAGACATTGATCCTGACAACGACGATCCCCGTCCTTGGCTCCCGGCATGAACGCGCATCGCACAACAGTCTTGCGCATGCATCGCATGATCGGCCGGAAATCCGGCGCTGGACGGTTGAACATTGGCGGCGCAGGCCGTAGGGCGTCCCCATAATTCCACCCAAGAGAAGAAGGCGAATAGGCGCTATGGCGAAGATCAAGGTGAAAAACCCCGTCGTGGAAATCGACGGCGACGAAATGACCCGCATCATCTGGGAATGGATCCGTGAGCGCCTCATTCTCCCCTATCTCGACGTCGACCTGAAATATTATGACCTGTCGGTCGAGAAGCGCGACGAGACCAGCGACCAGATCACGATCGACGCGGCCAACGCGATCAAGGAATATGGCGTCGGCGTGAAGTGCGCCACCATCACCCCGGACGAAGCGCGCGTCGAGGAATTCGGCCTCAAGAAGATGTGGAAGTCGCCCAACGGCACGATCCGCAACATCCTGGGCGGCGTCGTGTTCCGCGAACCGATCGTCATCAAGAATGTCCCCCGCCTGGTTCCGGGCTGGACCGACCCGATCGTCGTCGGCCGTCACGCCTTTGGTGACCAGTATAAGGCGACCGATTTCAAGGTGCCCGGCGCCGGCACGCTGACCATGAAGTGGGTCGGCACCAATGGCGAGGAACTCGAATATGAAGTGTTCGAATTCCCCAGCGCTGGCGTTGCCATGGGCATGTACAATCTCGACGAATCGATCCGCGATTTCGCCAAGGCCAGCTTCAACTATGGCCTGAACCGCGGCTGGCCCGTCTATCTGTCGACCAAGAACACCATCCTCAAGGCCTATGACGGCCGCTTCAAGGATCTGTTCCAGGAAGTGTTCGACGCCGAATTCGCCGACAAGTTCAAGGCGGCCGGCATCGTCTACGAACATCGCCTGATCGACGACATGGTCGCTTCGGCGCTGAAGTGGAGCGGCAAGTTCGTCTGGGCCTGCAAGAATTATGACGGCGACGTCCAGTCGGACACCGTGGCCCAGGGCTTCGGCTCGCTCGGCCTGATGACCTCGGTCCTGCTGTCGCCCGACGGCAAGACTGTGGAAGCCGAAGCCGCGCACGGCACCGTCACCCGCCACTATCGCCAGCACCAGCAGGGCAAGGCGACCTCGACCAACCCGATCGCCTCGATCTTCGCCTGGACCCAGGGCCTGTCGTTCCGCGGCAAGTTCGACGACACGCCGGACGTCGTGAAGTTCGCCGAGACGCTGGAGCAGGTCTGCATCAAGACCGTCGAAGGCGGCGCGATGACCAAGGATCTGGCCCTGCTGATCGGCCCGGATCAGGCCTGGATGACCACGGAGCAGTTCTTCGAGGCGATCCGCGTCAATCTGGAAGCCGAAATGGCCAAGTGGGCCTGATAAAGGCTTTTTACCGGAACTGATCGCTTCCTGAAGCTTTCAATACGGAAACGGAACGAGGCGGCGCCGCATCCCGGCGCCGCCTTTTCCTTTTCGGATTGATGCGACGGGAGCAAAGAATGACCACGACAGCCAAGAAGCGCCTGGAAGTCCGGGCGGCGGTGCCCGGCGATGTGCGCGGCATCCAGCGGCTGATCGCCCGCGCCTATCCCGGCATGCCCAATTATTCGCTGGCCACGATCCGCGGCCAGATCAACAATTTCCCCAATGGCTGCTTCGTCGCCCTCTATGACAGCAAGGTCGTGGGCTATTGCGCCACCATGCGCGTCAGCAAGGCGATGGCCTTTTCCCATCATGACTGGGAGGAGATCACCGCCAACGGTTTCGGCACCCGCCACAGCGCGGCGGGCGAATGGCTTTATGGCTATGAAATGGCGGTCGATCCCAAGCTGCGCGGCCTGCGCATCGGCCAGCGTCTCTATGACGAGCGCAAGGAACTGGCCGAGGAACTCGACCTGCACGGCATCGTCATTGCGGGCCGCATGCCCGGCTATGCCCGCGCCAAGCGCCGCGCCGGCAGCGCAGCCGACTATCTGGAAAAGGTGGTCAGCGGCAAGCTGCGCGACCAGGTCATCAGCTTCCAGTTGAAGAACCAGTTCGAGCCGCTGGGCGTGCTCGAAAATTACCTGCCCGAAGACAAGCAGTCGGACGGACATGCCGCGCATCTGGTCTGGCGCAACCCCTATGTCGACCCGGACGAAGCGCCGGAAATGCGGGTGCCGCGCGGCGTCGAAAGCGTCCGCCTCGCCACCTGTCAGCTTCAGGCGCGCGCGGTGAAGGATTTCGACGAGTTCGTCCGCAACATCGAATATTTCGTCGATGTGGCGGCCGATTACCGATCGGACTTCATCGTCTTCCCCGAGCTGTTCACCCTGCCCCTGCTCTCCTTCGAAACCAAGAAACTGTCGCCGATCGAAGCGATCGACAAGCTGACCGGCTATACCCCGCGCCTGACCAAGGAACTGACGCGGATGGCGCTGGAATATAATATCAACATCATCGGCGGATCGCACCCGACCCGCGCCGATGATGGCGACATCCAGAATATCGCCTATGTCGCGCTGCGCGACGGATCGGTCCACACCCAGGAGAAGATCCACCCGACCCCCAACGAGGCCTTCTGGTGGAACATCAAGGGCGGCGACGCGCTCGACGTGATCCAGACCGATTGCGGCCCGATCGGCGTGCTGATCTGCTATGACAGCGAATTTCCCGAACTGGCCCGGCGCCTGGTCGATCAGGGCGCGCGCATCATCTTCGTCCCCTTCTGCACCGACTCGCGCCTGGGCTATATGCGCGTGCGCTATTGCGCGCAGGCCCGCGCGATCGAGAATCAATGCTATGTCGTGATGTCGGGCAATGTCGGCAACCTGCCGAACGTCGACAATATGGACATCCAATATGCGCAGAGCGCGATCCTGACGCCGTGCGACCTGCCCTTCGCCCGTGACGGAATCGCGGCCGAGGCAAGCGAGAATGTCGAGACGCTGACCATGGCGGACGTGAACCTGGCCGACCTCAGCTGGGCGCGGGCCGAAGGCACGGTCCGCAACCTGCGCGACCGCCGCTTCGACCTCTATCATATCGACTGGGACAGCAATCCCGACCACAGCCACGCACCAAGCGGCGGCCCGGTGCCGGCCGGTGGCCATAATTCACCGGGTGGTGGCTGATCGAAGCGCGAGCAGCCAAAGCCCCTGCCAGCATGACGGCAGGGGCAGTCCGGCTCACTCGACGGTGACACTCTTCGCCAGATTGCGCGGCTGATCGACATCGGTGCCCTTGAGCACGGCGACATGATAGGCGAGCAGCTGCACCGGCACGGCATAGACCATCGGCGCGATCAGCGGGTGGACCTTGGGCATGGTGATGGTGGCGAGGCACCCCTCGCCCGCCGCCTGCACCCCGTCATAGTCGGAAATCAGCACCACCTTGCCGCCGCGCGCCTGCACCTCCTGCATGTTGCTGACGGTCTTTTCGAACAGGGGGCCGCTGGGCGCGATGCAGATCACCGGCACCAGTTCGTCGATCAGCGCGATCGGGCCATGCTTCATCTCGCCGGCGGCATAGCCTTCGGCATGGATATAGCTGATTTCCTTGAGTTTCAGCGCGCCTTCCAGCGCCAGCGGATAGTCGGTGCCGCGGCCGAGATACAGGACATCGCGCGCCGGCACGATATGATGGGCCATCGCCTCGATCGCCTCATCATAGGCGAGCGCGCCGTTGATCGCGGCGGGCGCTTCGGCGAGGTGACGGACAATTTCCTTTTCATCCTTGGCGCTGAGCTTGCCCTTGGCCCGCGCCAGATTGGCGGCGAAGGCAGCGAGCACGGCAAGCTGGCAGGTGAAGGCCTTGGTGGAGGCAACGCCGATTTCCGGGCCGGCATGGGTCGGCAGCAGCAGGTCGGCCTCGCGCGCCATGCTGCTGGTCGGCACATTGACGACGACGGCGATCTTCTGCCCCTGGGCGCGGGCATAGCGCAGCGCAGCAAGCGTGTCGGCGGTCTCGCCCGACTGGCTGATGAACAGGGCCAGGCCGCCCTCCTCCATCACCGGTTCCCGATAGCGGAACTCGGAGGCGAAATCCAAATCGACCGGCACGCGGGCGAATTGTTCGAACCAGTAACGCGCGACCATGCCGGCATAGAAGCTGGTGCCGCAAGCGACGATGGTGACGCGGCGAATGGTCGACAGGTCGAAATCGGGGATCGGCAGCGATACGCGATCATCCATCCGCTGCAGATAGGCCTTGAGCGTCTGGGCCACGACGACCGGCTGCTCATAGATTTCCTTCTGCATGAAGTGGCGGTGATTGCCCTTGTCGATCATCGCGCCGGACACGCCGGAAATGGTGACCGGGCGTTCGACCGGGTTATTGTCCTTGTCGAAAATCTCGGCGCCGTCCCTGGTGATGACGACCCAGTCGCCCTCGTCCAGATAGGCGATGCGCTGGGTCAGCGGCGCCAGCGCCAGCGCATCGGACCCCAGGAAGGTTTCGCCATCGCCATAGCCCACGACCAGCGGCGAGCCGAGGCGCGCGCCGATCAGCATGTCGGGATGACTCTTGAACAGGATGGCGAGCGCGAATGCGCCGTGCAGGCGCGGCAACACCTGCGCCACGGCCTCCTTCGGCGCCACGCCCTGCTCCACCAGTTCGCTGACCAGATGGGCAACCACCTCGGTGTCGGTCTGGCTGTCGAAGGTGCGGCCGCGGGCAATCAGTTCGTCGCGCAGCGGCTTGAAATTCTCGATGATGCCATTGTGGACCAGCGCCACTTCGCCGGTCGCATGCGGGTGCGCATTGCTGGTGGTCGGCGCGCCATGGGTGGCCCAGCGGGTATGGGCGATGCCGGTGGTGCCGGCCAGCGGCGAGGCGGCCAATTCCTTGACCAGATTGTTGAGCTTGCCCTCGGCCCGGCGGCGATCGATCCGGCCATCATGCACGGTGGCGACGCCGGCACTGTCATAACCGCGATATTCCAGCCGCTTGAGGCCATCGACCAGCCGCTCCGCAACCTGATCCTTACCAATAATTCCGATGATACCGCACATGGTGGAAAGCCCCGCCGAACCAGATTAGTCAGATAGCGTCCATATAGGACAGCTTTGTCGCCATGCCATTAATGCCGGTCAGGCGACAGCGCCATGGCTGAGCCATGAAAAGAATGTCATCGAGGCCGGATGGTGATCAGCCAGATGTCGGGCGGCGCCAGCATGCGGAAGGGCAGGCCGCTGGTGCCCACGCCTCCGGACACGATCATCGCCTTCTTGCCATCCTGATAGCGGCCGCAGGCATAGCGGGTACCATAGCGGGAGGGGACATAGACGATCCCGGCAAAGGGCAGTGCCACCTGACCGCAATGGGTATGGCCGACCAGGGTCAGCGACGGTGCATCGGGCAGCAGCGGAAAGACATCGGGCCCGTGCGACAGGATCACCGGCGCGCCACCGATGTCCTGCATCGCCTTCAGCGTATCGGGTATGTCGGGCTTGCGGGTATAGATATCCTTGAGCCCGCCGATCGCCAGCGGCCCGCGCCGCACCGCGCCATCCTGTACCAGGGTGATGCCCAGATCGGCAAAGGCGCGCTGCCAGTCGTCGGCGCTCAGTGCCACCCGGTTCTTCCTGCTGCGGCTGTCATGATTGCCCAGCACCGCGACCACACCCATCGGCGCGCGCAGCCCGGCGAAGGGCGCGATCGCGTGGCGCGCATCATAGGTCGCGCCCCATTTATTGTCGCCGATATAGTCGCCGCCCAGCAGGATCAGGTCCGGCTTGAGGCCGTTGATCCGGGCCACGATCCGCGCCATCCGCGCCGGGCTGTTGTCCGGCCCAGACAGATGGGTGTCGGTCAGCAGCGCGACCCGGATCGGCTGCTGCGACGCGCCCGCCGGGAAAGGCAGCACGACATCGGCGCGCCGCACGACCGGCATGGCGCGCGCATTCATCAACAGCCAGAGCGGCCCTGCCACTGCGATCAGCAACAGGAACAGCAGGGCGGACAGAAACGGCCGGCGCCGGATGAAATTCAAGCCTTCGCCTTCCGCTCGCGCATGCGGGTGCGGAACGCCGCCGCCCAGCCCGGCTTGCTTTCCTGTTGCGGGCGGACGAGGCACAGCGCGTCGGCCGGAACCGGCTTGGTCACGACACTGCCCGCCGCGACGATCGCGCCATCGCCGATCGTCGCCGGCGCGACCAGCGCGCTGTTGGAGCCGATGAAGGCCCCCGCGCCGATCTGCGTCTTATATTTGAAGAAGCCGTCATAGTTACAGGTGATGGTGCCCGCACCGATATTGGCCGCTGCGCCGACGCTGGCGTCGCCGATATAGGACAGGTGATTGACCTTCGCCCCTTCGTCTAGGCGCGCCTTCTTGATCTCGACGAAATTGCCGACCTTCGCCTTGGGGCCGATATCGGCGCCGGGGCGCAGCCGGGCATAGGGGCCGATGTCGGCGCCGCTGGCCACGGTCGCGCCTTCCAGATGGGAGAAGGCATGGATGACGACATTGTCGGCGATGGTGACACCCGGACCGAAGACGACATTGGGTTCGACCGTCACGTCGCGGCCCAGCACCGTGTCGTACGAGAAGAAGACGGTCTGCGGCGCGACCAGGGTCACGCCCTCACGCATTGCCTCGGCCCGGCGGCGGTCCTGCCACACGGCTTCGACGCCGGCCAGTTCGGCGCGGCTGTTCACGCCGGCCACTTCCCACGCTTCCGTCTCGATCACGGCGCTGTTCGCGCCGGGCAGCATGATGATGTCGGGCAGATAATATTCGCCGGCCGCATTGTTGTTGCCGATCTGGTCGAGCAGCACGAACAGGTCGCTCGCCCGCACCGCCATCAGGCCGCTATTGCACAGGGTGACGGCGCGCTCGGCCTCGCTCGCATCCTTAAACTCGACCATCTTCTCGATGATGCCCTGGCCATCGGCGATGATCCGGCCATAGGCGGCGGCATCGTCCGGTCGAAAGCCCAGCACCACCGCGCGCGGCTCGTCACCCCGGCTCAGCCGATCGAGCATCGCCTGCATCGTCGCGCCGCTGACCAGCGGCACGTCGCCATAGAGGATCAGCACGTCGCCGGCGAACCCCGCCAGCGCATCATGCGCCTGCGCCACGGCATGACCGGTGCCAAGCTGCTGTTCCTGCACGGCGATGGCGACGCCGCTGCCCTCGACCGCCTTTTCGACCTGCTCGCGGCCGGCGCCGACCACGACCACCTGCCTCTCGGGCAGCAGGTCCGCGACGCTGGCAAGCAGGTGCAGCAACATCGGCCGCCCAGCGATCGGGTGCAGCACCTTGTGCGTGCCGGACTTCATCCTTGTGCCCTGCCCGGCGGCAAGGATGACGACTGCTAGGGGGCGAGGTGCGGTCACGGCGAGCGCGTCCTTTTCGTTCAAGTGGTCTGGAATATCACGGCTCTCTGCCATGTTTGCCTTGCCATTGCCACCGCCGACGCGGCATGGCGATGCCATGGCACGCTTATCCTTCGACATTGTCGGCTTCGACCTCGACGGCACCCTGCTCGACACCAGCGGCGATCTGGCCGCGGCGGTCAATTATGCCATCGGCACGATCGGCCGAGCCCCCTTCCCGGTCGATTCCATCCGGCCCTTCGTGGGCAAGGGGGCCAAGGTGATGCTGCAGCGCGCGCTCGACGCGTCGGGCGGCTATGACGAGGCGATCCTCGACCAGACGCTGCCGATCCTGCTCGATTATTATGAACAGAATCTGGCGCTCCATTCCCTGCCCTATCCCGGCATGATGGCGATGCTGGATGCTCTGACGGCGCGCGGCGTGAAGCTCGCCATCTGCACCAACAAGGCGGAACGCTTCACGATTCCCTTGCTGCACCAATTGGGCCTGTTCGACCGTTTCGCCTCGGTCGTGGCCGGTGACACGGTTGGTATTGCCAAGCCCGATCCGGCGCCGATCCATGCGATGATCGAGCGGGCCGGTGGCGGCCGCACCATCTTCCTGGGCGACACGATCAACGACATTGCCGGCGCCCGCAATGCCGGCATTCCCAGCATCGCGGTCAGCTTCGGCTTCCTCGACGGTCCGGTCGAAAATCTGGAGGCCGATGCGGTGATCCACCATTTCGACGAACTGGTGCCAATGCTGGAAGCCTGGCCGGCATGACCCTGCGCCTGGAACGGGACGGCGCGGTCGCCCGGCTGCTGATCGACCGGGCCGATCGCCGCAACGCCATGACCCAGGCGATGTGGGAGGCGCTGCCCCATCTGGTCGCCGATGCCACGGCCGATGCGGACATCCGCGTGCTGATCCTCGCCTCGGCGACGCCCGGCCTGTTCTGCGCCGGCGCCGACATCAACGAATTTGCCGCCTGTTCGGGCGATGGCGACTGGCGCGCCGCCAACCAGGCCGCGATCCGCGCCACCCAATATGCGCTGGCCCATGCCGACAAGCCGGTGATCGCGGCGATCGACGGCGATTGCGTCGGCGGCGGATGCGGCCTGGCGATCGCCTGCGACCTGCGCATCGCGGCGCCGACCGCACGGCTGGGCATCACCCCGGCCAAGCTCGGCATCGTCTATTCGTTGTTCGACACCCGTCTGCTGGTCGATCTGGTCGGGCCGGCACGGGCCAAGCGCATCCTGTTCACCGGCGCGCTGCACGATGCCAAAGCGGCCCTTGCCATCGGCCTGGTTGACGAGATCGCGGCCGATCCGCTGGCCGCCGCTGACGCACTGGCCCACGAGATTGCGGCCAATGCCCAGCATAGCGTGCGCGCGTCCAAGGCGATGGTTCGCCGCATCCTCGACGGTCAGGCGGATGACGACATGGTGACGCTGGAAATGTTCCGCGACGCCTTCACCTATCCCGACTTTGCCGAAGGGGTCGCGGCGTTCCGCGAGAAGCGCAAGCCGCATTTCTGATCCGGGTTAGGCAGTTTCCCCGCTCGGCCCGTCGCAACCGTTACGCTCTCTTAACCATCGACATTTACCGGAAAATGCAGGATGGCGCTCCTGCATGACGCGACGTCATGCCGTCATGCTGCACAAAGGATCGGTCGCGCTTCGTGGGTGAGAATTTCGCCTTCTTCCTGCCCATCATGATGGCCAGCTTCGGCGTCGCCTTCCTCATCGTCTGGGGCTGGGGGGCGCGGGAAGCGGGCTGGTGGAGCGGCGCCTTCTTCAGCGTCGCCATGGGCTTTGCCGTGCCGGTCGCGTTCGACTTCCTGCCGACGGGCCTGTGGGGCATCGTCGCCGACACCGCCTTTGCCACCGGCTTCCTGCTGTTCAGCCAGGCGCTGCTGACGCGCTGGCGCCCCAATTGGGTGCTGGGGCTGCGCATCTCCATCTGGGCGATATCGATCCTGATCTGCAGCTTTGCAGTGATGCGGGACATCGTCCCGCTGGAACTGGTGTCGTCCGACTTCGGTTGCTTCCTGCTGATTTCCATTCCGCTGATCGCCGGGCGTGGCCAGTTGCGCGGCTGGCCCGATCGCGCCCTCTATGCCGCCGTCACCCTGGTGGCGCTCGACAATCTGCTGCGCGGCAGCAGCGTGTCCTTCACCCTGCCCGGCGGCGTAGCGTTCCGCGACAGCCAATATGCCTTCCTGATGCAGGCGCTGGCCTGCATGTTCGGCCTGTTCCTGGCCCTCTCCGCACTCGCGGCGGCCATGCAGGACGTGCTCACCCGCTATCGCCATGATGCCCATGTCGATCCGCTGTCCGGCCTGCTCAATCGCCGCGGGTTCGAGGAAGCGGTGGCGCGCCATGATGCCAGCGGCAGCCTGATCGCCTGCGACATCGATCATTTCAAGCGCGTCAACGATGCCCATGGTCACGGGCTGGGCGACCGGGTGATCGTCGCGCTCGCCGATGCGCTGCGGGCACTGGCTCCGGCCGATGCCGTCATCGCTCGCTTCGGCGGCGAGGAGTTCATCCTCTTCCTGCCCGGTGCAGACCCCGCCATGGCGACCGGCATTGCCGATGCCATCCGGCTGCGCTTCGCCGAACAGGCGGCAAGCCGGCTTGGCCTGCCCGGCCCGCTCACCGCCAGCTTCGGCCTCACCAGCCTGCATCGTGCCGACCGCTCAATCCATGACGCGATCGCACGGGCCGACAGCGCGCTCTATGAAGCGAAGGAAAAGGGCCGCAACCGCGTCGCCATTCGGCCCGCGCTGGCGCCCGCCGGCGATGCTCAGTCGAGCCGCGCCATCGCCTGAAGAAAAGCGTCGCGCGCGGCCTGGCGCTTGAGCCGCCGGCGTCGCAGCAGGATCGCGACCGCGCCGAAGGGCAGACACACCGCCAGCCCCAGGGCCGTCTGCGGCAATATCTGCAGCGTCATTTCGGGATGGCAGACGATCGCGATGATGTCGGCCAGCGCGGTCAGCACCGAAAAGATGATCCACAGGGCGAAAAACAGCCGCTCCGGATTGGCCGACGGCACCGACTGGCTGGAGGGGAATTGGTTCATGCGCGTCCGATAGAACAGCGCGCGCCCTTCCCCAAAAGAAAAAGGCCCCCGCTTGGCGGAGGCCCCTTCCCTTATCCTGCGATAGCGCAGTCGATCACATGTGGATCGGCTTGCCGGTCACGGCCATCGCCGCTTCCTTGATCGCTTCGCTGTGCGTTGGATGCGCATGGCAGGTGTAAGCGATGTCTTCGCTCGACGCGCCGAATTCCATGGCCTGCGCCGCCTGTGCGATCATCGTGCCGGCGACGGTGGCGATGATCCACACGCCCAGCACCTTGTCGGTTTCGGCGTCGGCAATGATCTTCACGAAGCCGTCGGGCTCGTGATTGGTCTTCGCACGGCTGTTCGCCATCATCGGGAACTTGCCGACCTTGACGGCGCCACGTTCCTTGGCGGCTTCCTCGGTCAGGCCCACGCCCGCGATTTCCGGCTTGGTGTAAACCACCGAGGGGATCACGTCATGATTCACGATGCCGGTCAGGCCCGCGATATTCTCGGCGACGGCAATGCCTTCGTCCTCGGCCTTGTGCGCCAGCATCGGGCCGGGGATGACGTCACCAATCGCCCAGACGCCCGGAACCTTGGTGCCGAACTCATGGTCGGTCTCGATCTGACCGCGCGCGTTCAGCTCCAGGCCGATCTTGTCGAGGCCCAGGCCCTCGGTGTTGGGACGACGACCGATCGACACCAGGACGACATCAGCCTCGATCTTCTCGGCTTCGCCACCGGCAGCGGGTTCGACGGTCAGGGTCACGCCCGACTTGCCGACTTCGGCACCGGTCACCTTGGTGCCGAGCTTATATTCGAAGCCCTGCTTCTTGAAGATCTTGTTGGCTTCCTTGCGGACTTCGCCGTCCATGCCGGGCAGGATCTGGTCGAGATATTCGACCACGGTCACCTTGGCGCCCAGGCGCTTCCAGACCGAACCCAGTTCCAGGCCGATGACGCCGCCGCCGACGACGACCAGATGGCCCGGAACCTTGTCCAGTTCCAGCGCGCCGGTCGAATCGACGATCTTGCCGCCCGCATTGTCCACGGCCACGCCCGGCAACGGGGCGACCGACGAACCGGTGGCGATGACGATGTTCTTCGCCGTCACCTTCTCGCCATTCACTTCGACGGTGTTGGCGCCGGTGAAGCTGGCCAGGCCCTTGAGCCAGGTCACCTTGTTCTTCTTGAACAGATATTCGATGCCGCCGGTCAGGCCCTTGATGGCATCGACGCGCTGGCCCTGCATGGTGGGTAGGTCCAGGCTCATCTTGTCGATCTTGACGCCCAGCTTGGCGAGCGCGCCGTTGGTGGCCTCGTCATAGAGTTCCGAGGCGTGCAGCAGCGCCTTCGACGGGATGCAGCCGACGTTGAGGCAGGTGCCGCCCAGGGTCTCGCGGCTTTCGGCGCAGGCAGTCTTCAGGCCCAGCTGAGCAGCACGGATCGCGGCGACATAGCCACCCGGGCCAGCACCGATAACCAGGACGTCATAATCGAAATCGGACATGGGGTTTTCCCTTCTCCAGTCATGCCAGCCAAACTGGCATCGCTCTGCCCCAAATCAAGGGCAAGAGGCGCCCCGGCCGAAGCCGGGGCAACAATAAATGGTGATTATTACAGGTCGATCAGCAGACGGGTCGGATCCTCGATCGCGTTCTTGACCGCGACAAGGAAGGTCACCGCTTCACGACCGTCGATCAGGCGATGGTCATAGCTGAGCGCCAGATACATCATCGGGCGGATCACGATCTGGCCGTTACGGACGACCGGGCGGTCCTCGATGCGGTGCAGGCCCAGAACCGCCGACTGGGGCGGATTGATGATCGGGCTGGACAGCAGCGAACCGAACACGCCGCCGTTGGAGATGGTGAAGGTGCCGCCCTTCATATCTTCCATCGTCAGCTTGCCTTCCTTGGCCTTCTTGCCGAAGCCGCCGATGGTCTTTTCAATGGCAGCGACGCTCAGGCTTTCCGCATTGCGGATGACCGGAACGACCAGGCCGGTCGGGGCCGAAACGGCGACCGAGATGTCGGCGAAGTCGTTATAGACGATTTCGTCGCCTTCGATCTGCGCGTTGACGCCCGGAATGTCCTTCAGCGCCATGCAGACGGCCTTCGTGAAGAAGCCCATGAAGCCCAGACGGACGCCATGCTTCTTCTCGAACAGATCCTTGTACTTGGCGCGCGCCTCGATGACGTTGGTCATGTCGACGTCGTTGTACGTGGTCAGCAGGGCAGCGTTGTTCTGCGCTTCCTTCAGACGCTTGGCGACGGTCTGGCGCAGGCGGGTCATCTTGACGCGTTCCTGCTTGCGGCTGGGGCCAGCGGCCGGGGCGTCGGCGGCAGGCGCCGAAGCCGGGGTCGCAGCAGCGGCCTTGGCAGTGCCGGCGGCGACGGCAGCGGTGACGTCGTCCTTGGTCAGACGGCCGTCCTTGCCGGTGCCCTTGATCTTGCTCGGGTCAAGACCATGCTCCAGCACCAGGCGGCGGACCGCCGGCGACAGGGTCAGGCTGCCGCCCTCTTCGTCGTCCGATGCAGCCGGGGCCGAAGCGGCCGGCGCGGGCGCAGCGGCTTCCGCCTTGGCGGCGGGAGCAGCGGCAGCAGCCGGCGCGGCAGCAGCGGCACCGCCTTCGTTCACATAGGCCAGCAGCGCGCCGACCTCGACCGTATCGCCTTCCTTGGCGACCAGGTCACCCATGACACCGGCGACCGGCGACGGCACGTCGACCGCGACCTTGTCGGTTTCCAGGCTGACGATCGGCTCGTCGGCCTTGACCGCTTCACCCGGCTTCTTGAGCCACTGACCGACGGTTGCTTCGGTAACGGATTCGCCCAGCGTGGGGACTTTGACTTCGGTTGCCATGTGCTTTCTCAGCCTTTCTTCTGGCGACGGATTTCTTCACGAACGCTGTGACCCAGCGCATCGGCGACGAGGGCGCCCTGTTCGGACACATGGCGCGAGGCCAGGCCCGTGGCAGGCGATGCCGAAGCCTTGCGGCCGGCATAGCGGGCGCGCATCGGCGCCTTGCCGGCCTTGGCCAGCGCTTCCTCGATATAGGGTTCGACGAAGAACCAGGCGCCGTTGTTGCGCGGTTCTTCCTGACACCAGACGACCTCGTCCAGATTGGTCATGCGCTCGATGCGCGTGGCCAGTGCGTCGGTGGCGAACGGATAGATCTGTTCGATACGGACGATCTGGGTGTTGGCGTCGCCGGCGGCGTCGCGGGCTTCCATCAGGTCGTAGAAGACCTTGCCCGAGCAGAGCACCAGGCGCTTGGTATCCTTGTCGGCCGACCCATTGGGGTCCGACAGGATGCGCTTGAAGTGCGTTTCGCCCAGGAAGTCCTCGGCCTTGCTGACGGCGGCCTTGTGACGCAGCAGCGACTTGGGCGCCATGATGATGAGCGGCTTGCGGAAGGGCCGCAGCATCTGGCGACGCAGCGCGTGGAAGTAATTGGCCGGGGTCGTGATGTTCGCGACCTGGATATTGCCCTCGGCGCAGAGCTGCAGATAGCGTTCCAGACGCGCCGAGCTATGCTCGGGACCCTGACCTTCATAGCCGTGCGGCAGCAGGCAGACGAGGCCGTTGGACCGCAGCCACTTGGTTTCCGACGACGCGATATACTGGTCGAAGATGATCTGCGCGCCGTTGGCGAAGTCGCCGAACTGCGCTTCCCAGATCACCAGGCTCTTCGGGTCCGCCAGGGCGAAACCATATTCGAAGCCCAGCACGCCATATTCGGACAAAGGCGAGTCCAGCACTTCGAAACGGCCATGCGGCACGGTCGAAAGCGGGATATATTTGGCCTCGGTGTCCTGGTCGGTCCAGACCGCGTGACGCTGGCTGAAGGTGCCGCGACCCGAGTCCTGACCCGACAGGCGAACGCCATAGCCTTCCGACAGCAGCGAACCGAAGGCCAGGGCCTCGCCGGTCGCCCAGTCGAAATTGGCACCCGACTTGAACATCTCGGCTTTGGCATCCAGCACGCGCTTCAGCGTCTTGTGGACATTATGGCCTTCGGGAACAGTGGTCAGCGTGCGGCCCAGGCTGTCGAACAGCTTCTGGTTGATCGCCGATTCCACGCTCTGGCGCGCGGTTTCGGCATCGGCCGGCTTGTGCAGGCCCGACCAGCGACCGGCGAACCAGTCGGCCTTGTTGGCCTTGTAGCTCTTGGCGGCTTCGAACTCGTCTTCCAGATGGGCGACGAACTCGTCGGTCGAACCGGAGACGAACGCGTCGTCCACCACGCCTTCCGCCTTCAGGCGCGCGGCATAAATGTCGCTGACCGGCGGATGCTGACGGATTTCCTTGTACATCAGCGGCTGGGTGAAGCCCGGCTCGTCGCCTTCGTTATGACCGAAGCGGCGATAGCACCACATGTCGACGACGACGTCGCGATGGAATTTCTGGCGATATTCCATGGCGAGCTTGGTCGCAAAGGTCACGGCTTCGGGATCATCGCCATTGACGTGCAGGATCGGTGCCTGGACACCCTTCGCCACGTCCGACGGATAGGGCGAGCCGCGCGAGAATTGCGGGCTGGTGGTGAAGCCGATCTGGTTGTTGATGATGAAGTGAACGCAGCCGCCGGTGTTGTAGCCGCTGACGCCCGAGAAGCCGAGGCATTCCCAGACGATGCCCTGGCCGGCGAAGGCCGCGTCGCCGTGGATCAGCACGGGCAGAACCTGCTCATGCTTGGTGAGGTCGTCGCGGAAGGTCTGCTGCGCGCGGACCTTGCCCAGCACCACCGGATCGACGGTTTCAAGGTGCGACGGGTTGGGAACCAGCGACATATGGACCTTGACGCCGTCGAACTCACGGTCGGTCGAGGTGCCGAGATGATATTTCACGTCGCCCGAACCACCCACGTCTTCGGGGTTGGCAGTGCCGCCCGAAAATTCGTGGAAAATGACGCGGAAGCCCTTGGCCATGACGTTGGCGAGGACGTTCAGGCGGCCGCGATGGGCCATGCCGAACACGATCTCGCGCACGCCCGATGCGCCACCATATTTGATGACCGCTTCGAGCGCGGGGATCATGGATTCACCACCGTCGAGACCGAAGCGCTTGGTGCCGACATATTTGCGGCCCAGGAACTTCTCATACTGCTCGCCCTGGATGACCTTGGCCAGGATCGCCTTCTTGCCCTCGGGCGTGAAGTGGATTTCCTTGTCCTTGCCTTCCAGGCGTTCCTGCAGGAAGCGGCGCTCTTCGACGTCCGCGATATGCATATATTCAAGGCCGACATTGCCGCAGTAATTCTGGCGCAGGATCGTCACGATCTCCGCGACGGTCGCATACTGCAGGCCCAGCGTGCCGCCCAGGAAGACCTTCTTCGACGCGTCGGTCAGGCCATGATATTCCGGGGTCAGGTCCGCCGGCAGGTCACGCTTGGCCAGGCCCAGCGGATCGAGATTGGCGGCCAGATGACCGCGCACGCGATATGTGCGGATCAGCATCTGCGCGCGGATTGCGTCCTCGGCAGCCGATGCGATATCGGCCTCGGAAACAGCGGCACCCTGCGCCTTTGCAGCAGCCTTCACGGCCACCTGCATCTGCGTCGGGTCCATCGCCCCGGTCAGGTCGTCGGTGTCCGCCAACGGCCAGTTGGGGCGTGCCCAGCTCGGCCCCTGTTCGATCTCGAAATCCTGGTTCTCGTAACCCATCGTCTTGTGTCCCATGCATGCCGCGTGCAGTCGCGGAGCGGGAAAGTGCGGCCGGGGTGCAGCCCGGCCGCGTTTCCATATCATATTTTAAAGGCGGATCAGCCCTTCAGCACTTCCAGCAGGGTCTCGCCCAGCAGGCTCGGGCTGGCAGCGACCTTGATGCCGGCCGCTTCCATCGCCGCAATCTTGCTTTCCGCGTCGCCCTTGCCGCCCGACACGATCGCGCCGGCGTGGCCCATGCGACGGCCCGGAGGCGCCGTGCGACCAGCGATGAAGCCGGCCATCGGCTTCTTGCGGCCCTTCTTGGCTTCGTCGATCAGGAACTGGGCAGCCTGTTCTTCCGCGTCGCCGCCGATTTCACCGATCATGATGATCGATTCGGTGGCGTCGTCGGCCAGGAACAGTTCCAGCACGTCGATGAAGTTGGTGCCGTTGACCGGGTCACCGCCGATGCCGACGGCCGTGGTCTGGCCCAGGCCCGCATTGGTGGTCTGGAACACGGCCTCATAGGTCAGCGTGCCCGAACGCGACACGACGCCGACCGAACCCTTCGAGAAGATGTTGCCGGGCATGATGCCGATCTTGCACTCGCCCGGCGTCAGCAGGCCGGGGCAGTTCGGGCCGATCAGGCGCGACTTCGAACCCGACAGGGCGCGCTTCACCTTGACCATGTCCAGAACCGGGATGCCTTCGGTGATCGCGACGATCAGCGGGATTTCGGCATCGATCGCTTCCAGGATCGAGTCGGCCGCGAACGGCGGCGGAACATAGATGACCGAGGCGTCGGCGCCGGTCTTCGACTTGGCTTCGGCAACGGTGTCGAACATCGGCAGACCGATGTGGGTCGTGCCGCCCTTGCCGGGGGTCACGCCGCCAACCATCTGCGTGCCATAGGCAAGAGCGGTTTCGGTGTGGAAGGTGCCGGTGGCACCGGTCATACCCTGGGTGATGACCTTGGTGTTCTTGTTCACCAGAATGGACATGGGTGTCCCTTTATTCTCTGTGGACGTGGCACTTGGGTCTAAAGCGACCCGTCCCAGGCTGCGCACTTACCTGGAACGGGACGGTGCAAGCTGGTTGGCTCAGGCGAGCGAGGGATCGATACCCTTGCAGGCTTCCAGCAGTTCCTTGACGGCGTCGACCGACACCTGGAGGTTCGCCTTGGCTTCGTCGTTCAGCTCGATCTCGATGACCTGCTCAACGCCGTCCTTGCCGATGATGACCGGCACGCCGACATAGAGATTGTCGACGCCATACTGGCCGGTCAGGTTCGCGGCGCAGGGCAGCAGGCGCTTCTTGTCGCCCAGATAGGCTTCAGCCATGGCGATCGCGCTGGTGGCGGGCGCATAGAAGGCCGAACCGGTCTTGAGCAGCGCGACGATCTCGCCGCCGCCCGAACGGGTGCGCTTGACGATGGCGTCGATGCGCTCCTGGGTCGAACGGCCCTGCTTGATCAGGTCGGGAACCGGGATGCCGGCGACGGTCGAATATTCGATCACCGGAACCATGGTGTCGCCGTGGCCGCCGAGCACGAAGCTGGTGACGTCCTTGGCCGAGACATTGAATTCTTCCGCCAGGAAGTGGTTGAAGCGCGAGCTGTCCAGAACGCCGGCCATGCCGACGACCTTGTTCGCGGGCAGCCCCGAAAATTCGCGCAGCGCCCAGACCATCGCGTCGAGCGGGTTGGTGATGCAGATGACGAAGGCGTCGGGGGCGTTGGCGGCGATGCCCTCGCCCACGGCCTTCATGACCTTGAGGTTGATGCCCAGCAGGTCGTCGCGGCTCATGCCCGGCTTGCGGGCGACACCGGCGGTGACGATGATGACGTCCGCGCCCGCGATATCGGCATAGTCGTTGGAACCGGTGATCTTCGCATCGAAGCCTTCGACCGAGGCGCACTGCGACAGGTCGAGAGCCTTGCCCTGGGGAACGCCTTCGACGACGTCGAACAGGACGATGTCACCGAGTCCCTTGAGAGCCGCGAGATGCGCGAGCGTGCCGCCGATATTGCCAGCGCCAATGAGCGCGATCTTCTTACGGGCCATATGCAATCATCCTCCAAGATGTGAACTCTGGAATTGTCAGTGCGCCTACGCCCATATTGTGGGGGTTTCAACCAAACAAAGCCCCCTATGGCAAATTATCTTTGCAATTCATTCGCAGTTGCATTAGAGGCTTTTTCACACCCTGTCGCTCCTGGTCTCCTACCCTGGACCTAGAGCCTTCCCTGCAGCGGTAGCCTGCCGGATGCTTCCCAAGTGGAAGCATCCGGTCTGTTTTTCCGTAAGAAAGTTGCGCCCTGATGAACGTCGACGCAAGCGGCGATAGGGCGAAATGCGCGCACGACGGGGTGCGTCGCGCTTATTTGGGGCCGTGGCCCAGCGCGAGATAATCGTCGGACTGCATTTCCATCAGCCGCGACACGGTCCGCTCGAATTCGAACGCCCCATCCCCTTCGGGATAGAGTCGCATCGGCTCGGCATCGGCCGAGGCGAGCAATTTGACCTTATATTCGTAGAGCGAGTCGATCAGCGTGACGAAGCGCGCCGCCTCGTTGCGCTTCTCCGGCCCCAGCACCGGGATGCCGACGATGATGACCGTATGATATTTGCGCGCGATCGCCAGATAGTCGGGCGCGCCGCGCGCCTCGACGCACAGCCGCTTGAACGAGAAGACGGCAACGCCCTTCAGGCTCTTGGGCACATGCATGGTGCGCCCGCCCTGAACGACGATCTCCTCCGAGGGCACCTTGGCCCGGTCCTCGACCGAAAAGTCGGTCAGGCGGAAAAAGGCCTCCGACAGCGCCCTGGTCGCCTCCGGCCCATTGGGCACATGCCACAGCTTCGAGTCGCCCAGGCGGTCGCGGCGATAATCGACCGGACCGTTCAGCGTCATCACGTCCAGCTTCGCCTTGATGAGGTCGATGAAGGGCAGGAAGAGCTGGCGATTAAGGCCATTCTTGTAGAGTTCGTCCGGCTCGCGGTTGGAGGTGGTGACGATCGTCACCCGCTTTTCCAGCAGCCCCGTGAACAGGCGCGACATGATTGCCGCATCGGCCATATTGTTGACGACCATCTCGTCGAAGCAGAGCAGCCGCGCCTCTTCGGACAGCGACTCGACCACCGGCGGGATCGGATCCCCCGACTCGGACTTGCGCGCCTCGGCCAGGCGGGCATGCACGTCGAGCATGAATTCATGGAAATGGGCGCGCTTCTTGCGCTGGACATGGACCGTGTCGAAGAACAGGTCCATCAGCATCGACTTGCCGCGCCCGACCCCGCCCCACATGTATAGGCCCCGCGGCGGCTCGGGCTGCTTGCGCAGCAGCTTCCACAGCGTCGAACCACGCGCCGGCGTCGCTTCCAGATCGTGCTGAAGCTGGTCGAGTCGCACGGCGGCGGCACGCTGGTCCGGGTCGGGCCGCAATTCGCCAGCCGCGACCAGCGCATCATAACGGGCGATGACGCTGGTCACTGCGCCTTGGGCGCCTTGCGCAGCGTGGCGGTGGACGCCGCGACCGGCTCGCCCTCCTGGGTGATCAGCATGCGCAGAAACATGAGGCGCCCGGTCTCGCGCAGCAATTCCACCTCGGCCAGCAGGTCGGGACCGACCTTGCCCGCGCCCAGATATTGCATCGACAGGTCGATGGTCACGCCATTGACCTGGCCCTGATGCCCCATCGCCCAGAGTGCGCCGAAATAGGCATGATCGGCAAAGGCGGCGAGGAAGCCGCCATGCAGCGTATCGAGCCGGTTGCGATGGCTGGTGCGGGTTTCCAGCGCGACATGCGCCTTCTTCTCGCCCAGCCCGCGCATATAACCGCGGCCGATGGCCTGCAGGAAGGTGTCGGGATGCGGATCGTGCCAGGCGGTCCAGCCCGACCATTTCCCTTCGTTCAGCGGTCGCCCGCCTGCAACACCGTCGCTGGTCAACTTACAGCTGCCGTTCGACCATCATCTTCTTGGTCTCCGCGATCGCCTTGGCCGGGCTCAGGCCCTTGGGGCAGACGTTCGCGCAGTTCATGATGGTGTGGCAGCGATAGAGGCGGAAGGGATCTTCCAGCTCGTCGAGGCGCTCGCCGGTAAACTCGTCGCGGCTGTCGGCCAGCCAGCGATAGGCCTGCAGCAGGATCGCCGGGCCCAGGAACTTGTCGCTGTTCCACCAGTAGCTGGGGCAGCTGGTCGAGCAGCAGGCGCACAGGATGCACTCATAGAGGCCATCCAGCTTCTCGCGATCGGCGGGCGACTGCAGCCGCTCCTTGCCGCTCGGCGCCGGGCTGACGGTTTGCAGCCAGGGCTTGATGCTGTTGTACTGGGCGTAGAAGTGGGTGAAGTCCGGCACCAGATCCTTGATGACGTCCATGTGCGGCAGCGGGGTGATCTGCACCTGCTTGCCGGCGCACTCGTCGATCGCGGTGGTGCAGGCCAGGCCGTTCTTGCCGTTCATGTTCATCGAACAGGAACCGCAAATGCCTTCGCGGCACGAACGGCGGAAGGTCAGGGTCGAGTCATACTCGTTCTTGATCTTCAGCAGCGCGTCGAGAACCATCGGGCCGCAATTGTCGAGATCGATCTCGAACGTGTCGTAGCGCGGATTCTCGCCCGAGTCCGGATCGTAGCGATAGACCTTGAAGCTGCGGACATTGGTCGCGCCCTCGGGCGCCTTGTGGGTCACGCCCTTGCCGCTGATCTTGCTGTTCTTGGGCAAAGCAAATTCGGCCATCGCTCGTCGAGCCTCTTCGTCGATGTCTGTCTGATGGGGGTCCGCATAACGAAAAATCTGCAAAGGTCCAGCACTGAGACCATGATTCTGCCCCCGCGGGCCTTGTTGCAAATCGATTGCAAATAATCATTGCCGAAGAGGGGCTTCGGCTTGCGTCCCGCGTCAGCCACGCTAGAGCGACCTCGTTTCGCTCCCCCCTCGCATTGCGACGCGGGGCGAAGTAAAGCAAACGCAGGTCATGCCCCTGCGGCGGCGAATATCTGTGGGGACCGCCTTCATTGCCGATCGACATCGCCTTTCTTGCCATCGCCGAAGCGCAGCAAGTGTTCCACTGGCTGCCGGCCGCCCTTGAGCTGGGCAAGCGCGCGGATGTGCGCGTCCATGTGCTTTCGCCCTCGCGCCTGATTCTCGATCTGGTCGCCAGCTATGATCCCGAAGGTCGGCTCGACCTCATCAAGCTGCGTCGCCCCTCCACCAAGCCCGACTCCCTGTTCCGCCTGCCCTCGCGGCTGGCGACGCTGCTGCTCAACTATCGCGCCATCGCCCGCTTCCCGACGCTGGTGACGACGGAGATTACCAGCGCCTGGCTGAAACGGGTGCCCGGCTTTGCCACCCGCCTGATCCTGATCAAGCATGGCGCGGGCGACCGGGCCGGCGGCTACAAGCAGCGCCACGCCGATTTCGACCTGACCATCGTCGCGGGCGAGAAGGATCGGCGGCGGATGATCGGCTATGGCCTTTGCACCGAAACCAATTGCCTGGTCGGCGGCTATGCCAAGTTCGAACTGCGCGCGCCGCGCCGCGCCTTGTTCGACGATGACAAGCCGGTGCTGCTCTACAATCCGCATTTCGACCCGGACCTGTCCTCCTGGGTCAGGCACGGGCCGCAGGTCATGGCCGCACTCGAAGCGCTGCGGGGCTGGAACGTCATCATCGCGCCGCATGTGAAGCTCGCCCGCCGCGTCCCGCCGATCCACAGCGACAGGCCGCATATCCGTGTCGACATGGGCAGCCGCCATTCGATCGACATGAGCTACACGACCAGCGCCGACGCCTATCTGGGCGACGTGTCGAGCCAGGTTTACGAGTTTCTGCTCACGCCCCGCCCCTGCATCTTCCTGAACCTCGACCATCATGACTGGCGCGAGGATCAGGCCTTCGCCCATTGGCGTCTGGGCCAGGTGATCGACCGCGCCGATGCGCTTCAGGGCGCGCTCGATCGGGCAGCAGACTTGCAACCGGGCCTGGTTGCTGCTCAGGAAGCGGCAATGCAGGATAGTATCGATCTTTCTCCGGTCCCCGCTTCGCAGCGGCAGGCCGCCCTCATCCTCGATTTTGCGCAGAAGGCACAGGCATGATGCAGACGATCAGCACCACCCTCGGCCCGGTTCGCCTGCTCGGCGAGAACGCGACCCCGATCTGGGGCATGTCCAACGCCGAACGCAATCGCCGCATGGCGGAAAGCGCAGCCAAGAATGGCAGCACGCTGGCGCCGGGCCATGAACTGGTCTTCAACCTCGCCTATGCCTTCGACCCGCTGCTGCTGCGGCTGGTGCTGGAAACGCCCGGCACGATGTTCGCCTGGGCCGGCCAGCCGATCGTCGGCCAGGTGCCCGCGGGCAGCGACCCGATGCAGGCCAGCGGCCTCATCGACCTGTCGGACGGACGCAAGCTCTACAATCGCCAGTTGCGCAAGCTGGAACAGCCGATGGTGCGCGAACTGGTGCCCCAGACCCGCAAGGCGATCGAACGGCAAAGCTATTTCGGCGCCTATAAGGGCGTTACCGACCTGCTGACCAAATATCTCTGGCCCGAACTGGCACTGATCCTGACGCGCATCGCCGCGCAGCTGAAGATGACGCCGAACATGGTGTCGGTGATCGGCGTAACGCTGTGCCTGGTCGCCACCTTCCTGTTTGCCAAGGGGCTGTTCTGGACCGGCTTCCTGTGCGGCTTCATCTTCATGGTGCTCGACACGGTGGACGGCAAGCTCGCCCGCTGCACCATCACTTCGTCCAAATGGGGCAATGTGATCGATCATGGCGTCGATCTGGTCCACCCGCCCTTCTGGTGGTATTTCTGGGGCACGGGCCTCACCTATTGGGGGCTGGGCCTGTCGGCCGGCACCTTCACCTTCATCATGACCGCCGTGATCGCGGGCTATATCCTCCAGCGCCTGATCGAGGGGATGTTCCTCAAGGACTTCAAGATGGACATCCATGTGTGGCGTCCGTTCGACAGCCAGTTCCGCCTGATCACCGCCCGCCGCAACCCGAACATGGTGATCCTGTTCGTGGCACTGCTGTTCGGCCGGCCCGACATCGGCCTGATCGCGCTTGCCTGGTGGACCATCATCTCGCTGGTCGTCCATGCCGTGCGCCTGGCCCAAGCCTATATCGTCCACCGCTCCGGCCGGCCGATCGTCAGCTGGATGGACGAGGCCGAGGCAGCGGCATGAACGCCACCATCGCGAAATTCGGCTGGCCTGCGACGCTGGTCGCCGAGTTCGACCATTGGGTCGTGCTGCTGCGCCCGGCCCAGCCGACGCTGGGATCGCTGGTGCTGGCGGCCAAGAGCGACGCGACCGCGTTCGGCGACCTGCCGGGCGCGGCGCATGCCGAACTCAAGACCGTCACCGCCGCGATCGAGGCCGCGCTGACCCGCGCGGTGGGCTATGCGAAGATCAATTATCTGATGCTGATGATGGTCGACCCGCATGTCCATTTCCACGTCATCCCCCGTTATGACGGGGAACGCAGCGCCGCCGGCCTGACCATCGCCGACGCCGGCTGGCCGGGCCAGCCCGACCTTGGCAGCGCGGTCAAGATTGACAGCGAAGCTGACACGGCACTGCGCGATTGGCTGAAGGGGTATTTCGCCCTCTGATCGGACGGATCGGGGCCAGCCGGATCAGGGCCGGAAGGTCAGGCTCAGCACGAAGCGGTTGGATTCCTGCCCCAGATTATATTCGGCCTGCATCGCCCAGTGGCTGGACAGTTCCAGATTGGCGCCGGCGATGCCGGCCCAGGGGCGCCGGCTCGACAGGTCGACCTTGTAGCGCAGGCCGACACCATCGCCGTCCTCGAACAACGGGCCGCTGCGCACCAGCCCCGACACGGTGACATCCATGTCGAAATAATTAGCGCCGACATAGGGTGTCAGGATCGTGTCGCCGCCCAGCGAGAAGCGCGGGCCGGCCCGTGCCGCGATGTTGGTCATCTGCATATCGGACCGGTCCTTCTTCGCCACGCTGATCGTCTTGGCGAGGGACAGGGCGGCAAACCAGTTGTCACTGCCATAACCCAGGATACTGCCGAAGGTGAAGGAGGTGTTGTCGACATCCGCCTTGAAGGGCAACTGGGTATGACCGCAGGGCTTGGCCGGCCGACAGAAGGGAAAGGGTACGAAGGCATCGAGGTCGATGTCGACCCCGACATTGACATGCCCCTTCACCTTGCCGACCCCAGCGAACAGGTTGAGGAAGGGGAAGAGCCAGACATCCGCCTTGAATTCGGTGTTGCTGCTGTGGCTTTCCATTTGCGTCGTCGTGACGAACGGCACTTCCAGCAATGCGCCCCCTGCGGGCGGATCCTCCCCCTTGGCGATGGCGATCGCCAAATTGCTGCTGTTCATATTCTGGACGTTGTGGATCAGCATTCCGCTGGCGCCCAGCGCCCGCTGAATATGATAGCCGCGCTCAATCGCCGCGCGTCCGCCGATTGGCAGCAGCGGATATTTTTCGCGCGTCGGCGGAGGTTCGGGAGGCGCTTCCCTTGTCGCTGGCGCAAAGACCGGATCGGCAGAGCCACTGGCCGCGCCAGCGCCAGCATCAGCCGCAACCTGGGTAATGATCGGAACGGGCGGTAATTCTTCCGCCTGGGCATGACCGACCGCACCCAGCGGCGCAGCCAGCATCGTGACGGATAGCAGCGTCAGTCTTCGCATCACCATCATCCCCTGTTCCCCGGCCGCGTCCCCCGCTCTTACGGGCCAAGCAGACTATATGCGGGAAAGCCCGTCTCCTGGCTTCTGGGTAATTTCCCCGCAGCGACTGCACATTTCCCCCGATATCGACGCCCGCGCCTTCCTCTAGGCTGATCCGATATGACAGGGAGACATGGCGTGCGACACGCACTAGCCGGGCCAAGCCTGATGATGTGCCTGGGCATGGCCCTTCCCGCCGCCGCCCAGAATACGCCGTCGCGCGAGATCATGGAGCAGGCGCAGAGCGTGCAGGCCGGCGAACCGGAACCCGCGCCCGATGCCGTCCTGCCCCCGCCCAGCACCAAGCCGGATCTGGTGATCGCGCCGATCCCGCTGTCCAATCCGGCAATGGGCACCGGCCTCGGCGGCGCAGCCGTGCTTTACTATAATCCCAACGGCTCCTCCCGCCCCTGGGTCAGCGGCGTTGGCGGCGGCTATACCAGCACGGACAGTTGGGGCGTCGGGGTCTCGCACAATATGACGCTGGCCGACGACCGGCTGCGCTTCCAGGGCTGGGCCGGCTATGGCATCGCCAATCTGCGCTTCTATGGCATCGGCGCCAATGCCGGCGCGTCCAACCTGTCGATCAAGCTGCGCGACAAGGCCTTCGCCGCCATGGTCGACACCCAATATCAGATCTTCAGCAAGGGCTTCCTGCGCCACCTCTCCTTCGGCGCGCGCCTCTATTATCTCGACATGAACGCCCGCGTTTCGCTGCCGCTGCCCAATCATCCGAACCTGACGCCGCCCGCGATCGAGCGGCACAGCCAGATTGCGATGCTCGGCCCCTCCTTCACGTTCGACAGCCGCAACAATCCGGTCGATCCGCGCAAGGGCGTCTATACCACCGGATCACTGACCTATGGCGCCGACTGGCTGGGCAGCGACTTCACCCATCACAAGTTGCAGATTGCGGGCAATGGCTATTTCCCGCTGGGGCGCGAAACCGTGCTGGTGGTGCGCAAGACGCTGTGCGAAGCGTCAGACGGCGCGCCCTATTACGACCTGTGCCTCTATGGCCAGAATGGCGACCTGCGCGGCTATGAGACCGGCCGCTATCGCGACCGGGCCAGCTGGGCGCTGCAGGGCGAGGTGCGCCAGCATCTGTTCGGCAAGATCGGCATGGTCGCCTTCGGCGGCATCGGCGGCATTGCGCGCAGCGGCAAGGATATCTGGAAACATACCAAGATGCTGCCAGCCGGCGGTTTCGGCCTGCGCTATCTCGCCTCGAAGGAGGCCAATGTAAATCTGCGGGCCGACATTGCCTGGGGCAAGGACGGCGCCGCCTTCTATTTCGGCATCGGGGAAGCCTTTTAGGCGCTCACGCGCCGTAGCGCCCTTCTTCCACCCATTTCTCGGTGAGCGCATTGGCCGCATCGACATCCTGCGGGAAGTCGACTTCCTGCCATTCCAGCCCCTCGATCGACACGGTGCCGACCCGGTTGCCCTTGGCGATGATGTCGATCGCGCGCAGATACCAGCGGGCAACGCCTTCGGGCGTGCGCATCATCTGGTCGACCTGGTTGCGGAAGATCGCCGGCCCTTCGCCCACGAACGCCAGCATGCCGATCGATTCGGCATTGGTGTCGGGCGGCAGCAGCCGCTTGCCGATATGGTGCAGGCGACCGGTCTCGTCCCGGTTCACCTTCATGTCGTCATCGTCATAGTCGCCGTCGGGCTTCACATCGACGGTGACGGTGATCGCGTCCTTGGCGCCCGAGACCAGCTTCGCGACGATCTCATCCGACACGATGGTGTCGCCGTTCAGGATGATGAAGTCCTGATCCATCTCCTCACGCGCGATCCAGCAGCTGCCCAGATTGTCGGCGACCTGGAAGAAGGGATTGAACAGCGTGCGGATGCGCGCCCCGGTCTCGCGATAGAGTTGCAGCGCATGATCCTCGACCCGCTCGGTGCGGAAGCCGGTGACGACGACGATGTCGGTCACGCCATTGGCGACCAGCGCGGCGATCTGCCAGCTGATCAGGGTACGGCCGTTGAAGTCGATCATGCACTTGGGCACGTCACGGGTCAGCGGCAGCAGGCGCGAACCCTGGCCGGCGGAGAGGATGATGGCTTTCTTGATGGTCATGCCCGCGCTTTAGAGGGATTTCGCAGCGCAGGGAAGAGAAGGACGCATTTGCGCAATGCGCCGCCCTTCCCTAGATAGACGCCCGCCAGCAACAAACGGCGTGTCACGCGAAAGGCTCCTGTTCCGGTGAAGTTGAAGCGCGCAAAGGGTAGCAGCGCACAGGATGGCTTTGCCCGTATCCTGGCCAATACCGGCTGGTTGCTGGGCGGCAAGGGCGTGGGCGCGGTGCTGAGCCTTGCCTATCTCGCCATCGTCACCCGCACGCTGGGCGTCGCCGATTTCGGCCGCTTCGCGCTGGTGCTGAGCGCCGCCAACGTCATCAAGACGTTGGTGTCCTTTGACAGCTGGCAGATCGTCGTGCGCTATGGCCAGCCGCATCTGGCCGACGGCAACGGCAATGCGCTCAACCGGGTGCTGCGCTTCTGCATCCTGATCGATCTCGCCTCGGCCGTGGCCGGCGGCCTGATCGCCGCGATCATCATCCTCGCCTTCGGCAACCAGCTGCAACTGGGGCCCGGCATGGGGCTTCAGGCCTGGCTGTTCTGCATGGTGATGATGATCACCATCCGCTCCTCCCCCACCGGCATATTGCGCCTGTTCGACCGGTTCGATTCGGCCGCCGTCGCCGAAACCATGATCCCGGTCGGGCGGATGATCGGCGCGGGCCTGGCCCTGGCCCTGATGCCCGGCATCACCGGTTTCCTGATCGCCTGGGGCGCCGCCGAACTGCTGTGCGCGGCGGCCTATTGGTACCTCGCCCTGCGCGAAGGCAAGGGGCGGCTCGGCAGCTGGACCGCCGGCCGGGCGCTTGATGCGCGCCACGAAAATCCCGGCATCGTCGGCTTCCTGACCGCCACCAACCTGCAGACCAGCCTGTCCGCCATGGGGCAACAGGTCGCGGTTCTGGTCGTCGGCCTGTTCGTCGGGCCGGTGGGCGCGGGCCTCTATCGCCTCGCCAACCAGCTCGCCCAGTCGCTGACCAAGATTTCCAGCCTGCTCTCGCGCAGCATCTTCGTCGAACTGTCGCGCACCCAGTCCAGCCATGGCGTGGATGCGCTGCGGTCCCTGTTCCGCCGCACCAACCGGCTGGCGCTGATCGCCGGCGCCATCATCATCGCGCTGATCCTGACCATCGGCCATCCGCTGCTGGGCCTGATCGCGGGCAAGGAATTCCTGCCCGCCTATCCGCTGCTGATGCTGCTGGGCGTGTCGGCCTGTATCGACCTGGTCGGCGTCAGCTATCGCCCGCTGCTGATGGCGACCGACCGGGCCGGCCTGTCGCTGCGCATCACCTTTGCCTCCACCCTGCTGCTGTTGGGGATGCAGGCGGTGCTGCTGCCGATGAACGGCACGATCGGCGCGGCGATCGCCAATATCGTCGCCTCGATCGCCGGCTTCCTGATGATGGGACTTGCTACCCGCCATGCGCTGGCGCTGCGTGATACGCTGCCGCCGAAGCCCGACGCGAACTGAGCGACACCAGCGCGCCATCCCTGGATCGAGGGGGGAGAGGAACGACGCACTGGTGCCGCGCCCGGTTCAGCCTGATGAGACCGGGCTAGGAAAATTCAATAATATTTGAAGGCGGTTACCACCCCATTCTGGGTGCTGCACTTGAACGTCTTCTTGACCGTCTTCTGCTTGCCGTCCTTGTCGATCACGACATTGACCAGCGCGCGCACGGCGCCGCGGCTGTCGCTTTTCTTGTCGGTATCCTCGACCTCGCGCAGGGTGACGTCGATCACGCCCTTCTTCGCGCCCTGGGCCTTGGCTTCGTTCAGGCAGGCGGCGACCGACACGTCGCGGGAATCGCCGCTGACCGGGGTGACCGGGGTCGGCGCCGGCGGCGGGGGCGCTGCTTCGGGCGCTGCCTGTGCCATCAGGACGAGGGTGGCGGGCAACAATGCCGCCAGGGGCAGAATCTTGCGCATGCGGGTGCTCCCTTCATCGGGCCCATCTGCCGGGTCCGATTGTTTCTAGCATGCAGCCACAGTGCGCGGCATCGGGAATAACCCGATAGGGAAACGCCCTGCCCCTTAGCGCGCGAGGATGGATTCGATCAGCACGATGTCGTCGGGCTTGTCGGCGTCGATGCAGGCTTCCGCCTGGTCCATCGCCACCAGCCGCGCGGTCAGGCCGAAACGCCGCCCCACCCGCGCAATGCCGCCGCGCAGGGTCAGGATGCGCAGCAGCGCGCCCACCAGCGCCAGCGGGCCGAAGGCGGACAGGATCTTCCAGCCCTTCTTCCGGTCCTGCTCGACATCCTGCCACAACGCGATCACCGGGCGCGCTTTGGCGCTGCCGAACCAGAAGATGTTCGCGCCCGACCACCAGCCGTCGCGGAATTTGAGCCAGGTGCGACGCGACTGCGGATAATGGGCCAGCAGGGTCGCCTTCTCGACCATGGCGACGGCGATGTCGGCGCCCGTCGCCTCCGCCACGAACTGGTCCAGCATCGCCGCGTCGAGCAGCACATGGTCCGCCGTCGTCATCAGCAGCGGGAAAGGCAGGTCCGCCTTCTCCATCAGTTCCAGCAGCGAGGAGGCGATGCCCTTGCCGCCACGCTCGAACCGCACGCGCGGATCGCTGGCCAGCCAGGCGGTGGCCGGATCATCGGCGAAATATTCGGGATTCTGCGTCAGCACCACCAGCTGGCCGATCGCCGGATGGGCGAGCAAGGCGCGTGCCGGGCGGTTGATCATCGGCTCGCCTGCGACCGGCACCAGCGGCTTGACCGGCACGCCGGCAGCGGTGGCGAGCGGATCGGCGATCGGCCGCGCCCCTGCCAGCAGGATCGCGGTAATGGTGGCGGGATGGGAGGATGTCATGCCCGCTCGTTAGCCGAGCGAGCCACCGCCGCAAAGCCGCTTATTTCCCCGCAGCGGCCGGTGCGCCCGCGGTCGGCGCGGTCGCCGCCACCTCATGCGTGCCGACCTTCAGCCCCTTGAGCTGGGCCAGGCGCGCGCGGAACGCGGCCAGATTGCTGCCGGTCAGCTGCGCCGTGGTGGTGAACTTCACCGACAGCGGATTGACCACCTGCCCACCCCGATACAGCTCATAATGAAGATGCGGACCAGTCGACAGGCCGCTGGAACCGACATAGCCGATCACCTGGCCGCGCCGCACCCGCTGGCCCGACACCGCCGCGATCCGGCTCATATGGGCATAGCCGGTGGCCAGGCCCCCGCCATGGGAAATGCGGACATAATTGCCATGGCCGCCATGGCGGCCGGCAAAGGCGACCACGCCGTCGGTCACGGCATAGATGGGCGAACCATAGCGCGCGCCGAAATCGATGCCGGCATGCATGCGGGTATAGCCCAGGATCGGATGGCGGCGCATGCCGAAGCCCGATGTCATGCGGGCGCCGTCGACCGGCGCGCCTAGCACGCCGCGTTTTTCACCCACGCCCGATGCCTCGAACCATTCGGCGCGGCCGTCGCTGGTCCATTTCAGCATATCGACCGCCTTGCCCCGAGCCCGGCGGAAACCGGCATAGAGCAGCTCGCCCACCTCGACATCGCCGGTTTCGGCGCGATGATATTCGGTGATGATGTCATAGCGGTCGCCCGCGCCGATCGATCCCAGATCGACCTGCTTGGCGATCACCCGCAGGAAGGCCTGCACCGCCTTGGGCGGTGCGCCGGCGGCGCGGGCCGAACGATAGATGCTGTCGCCGACCACGCCCTGGATGCGCAGCGGGGTGTTGTCGACGCGAATGGGCACGCGCGTCACCTGCAGCACGCCGCCGACCCGGTTGAGTTCGACCGCCAGGTCGAGCCGCGCGCGGAAATTGAGCTTGTCGAGCGGCCGGGGCGACGTGCGGCTGGCACGACGGCCCAGGATGATGTCGAGCCGGGTGCCCGGCTTCACGCCCGCGCCGATATCGCCGCCGACCATGCTGGTCACGGTCGCGACATCGCCGCTGCTCACCCCGGCACGCGACAAGGCGCGGGCCAGCGTGTCGCTGCTGCCGATCTGGGCATTGAGTTCGATCTGCGGCCGTTCGGGCGTTTCCTTGAGGGGCTGCACCGCGTCGGTCGCGCCCATCCGCCGGCCACTGTCCGCGCCCAGCGCCAGCGGCGTGATCATCTGGCTGCGCACCTCGTCATATTGGGCTGGCGTCAGCAGGGGTTCGGGCGCGCCGGGCACCGGCTGGAAACCGGGCGAGAGATAGAGGGCGGTGGCGCACAGGCCAAAACAGGTAGCAAGGCCGCGGAACCAGGTAAGGCTGCCGACATTCTGCCCCAGGTCCGGGACCAGATTGACGTCCTCCGCCCAGTCGCGCAGGCGCGTGCGCCAGTCGCGCGGCGCCGCCGGTCGCTGCAGGCTGTCCGCCAGCCATAGTGACATGGACGCGCCACCCTGCTGAAAACCCGACTGATTATCCTGGAACAAAAGCCGCAACCCCCGGGGTGCTTTTTATCGCATCGCCAACGCAATGGTCCCCGCGCCATGCGTCGGACCGCACCCTTGTGAACGCGCAGGGTTAAAGTCAATTTAAGACGCCACCATGACCCGCGCCGCTGCGACGAAACGTGCCCATCGCCGGGCACAGTCCCGTTAACCAACGGAACATCGGGCCGATCGCGCAAAGTCCTTGCCCTGCCCGCCGTCCTGCACGACATAGGCCCCATCATGGCCCAGTTCGCCCGTTCGCCCGTCACCGCTGTGCTGGGCCCCACCAATACCGGCAAGACCCATCTCGCCGTCGAGCGCATGTGCGGCCATTCGAGCGGCATGATGGGCTTTCCGCTGCGCCTGCTGGCGCGCGAAGTCTATGACCGCGTCGTCGCGATCAAGGGCGCGCAGCAGGTTGCGCTGATCACCGGCGAGGAAAAGATCGTGCCGCCGGGCGCGCGCTATTTCCTCTGCACCGCCGAATCCATGCCGATCAGCGGTGGGCGCGAGGCGGCGGCGATGACCGGCGGCCTCAGCGATTTCGCCTTTGTCGCGCTGGACGAGGCGCAACTGGGCGCCGATCCCGAGCGCGGCCATATCTTCACCGACCGCATCCTGCGCGCGCGAGGCCGGGAAGAAACGATGATGCTGGGCTCCGCCAGCATCGCGAAGACAGTCAAGAGCCTGGTCCCCGAGGTCGAGATCATCGGCCGGCCGCGCTTCTCCACCCTCTCCTATGCTGGCGCCAAGAAGCTGTCGCGCCTGCCGCGCCGCTCGGCGATCGTCGCCTTCTCGGCCGAGGAAGTCTATGCCGTGGCGGAAATGCTGCGCCGCTTCCGGGGCGGTGCGGCGGTGGTGATGGGCGCGCTGTCGCCCCGCACCCGCAATGCCCAGGTGCAGATGTTCCTGAACGGCGATGTCGATTATCTGGTCGCCACCGACGCGATCGGCATGGGCCTCAATCTCGACGTCGCCCATGTCGCCTTCGCCTCGCTGCGCAAGTTCGATGGTCGTCGCTCGCGCCGGCTTACGGTCGCCGAAATGGCCCAGATCGCCGGCCGCGCCGGGCGCCATCACAAGGATGGCACCTTTGGCAGCCTGGGGTCGGAGGATAGCGACGCCGCCTTTACGCCGGAAGAGATCGAGGCGATCGAGGCGCATCGCTTCCCCTCCGTCGACCAGCTTTTCTGGCGCGACGGCGCACCGCGCACTGACAGCATCGATCATCTCATCATCGATCTGGAGGCCCGGCCCGACCGCCCGGAACTGCGTGCCGCGCCGCAAGCCGTCGATCTCGCCGTGCTGCGCCGCATGGCCGAAGATCCCGAGGTCCAGGCCCGTGTCCGCTCCAAGCGCGATGTCGAACGGCTCTGGGCCGCCTGCGGCCTGCCCGATTTCCAGAAGCTGGGCGCGGAGCATCATGCCCGCACCGTGGCGCGCATCTGGCGCTTCATCGCCGGCAATGGCTCCGGCTTTGGCGGCCATATTCCACGTGACTGGTTTGCCCAGCAGATCGCCCGCCTCGATTCGGTCCAGGGCGATATCGACACCTTGTCGGGCCGGATCGCCGCCGCGCGCACCTGGTCCTATATCGCCCATCGTCCCGACTGGCTGGCCAATCCGGTGGAGATGGCGGAACGCACGCGCATGCTGGAAGAAAAGCTGTCCGATGCGCTGCATGCGGCCCTGACGCAGCGTTTCGTGGACCGACGCACCTCAGTTCTGCTAAGGGATATCGGACAGAATGCGAGCAATCTGCCGGTCACGGTCGACCCGGATGGGACGGTCTGCGTCGATGGCGAGACGATCGGGCGACTTGACGGATTTCGTTTCTCAGTCGATCCCGCTACGCGACTCCAGGACAGAAAGCTGTTGCTGGCGGCGGCGGAAAGGCGCCTTGGAAAGGTATTACGAGTGAAGGCTGACGAATTGATGAGCGCTGCGGATACGGATTTCGCGCTCATGGACGATGCGGGACAGACGCCGGGCATCGCCTGGCAGGGAACCCCGGTCGCAACGCTGATGGCGGGCGCAGGCCTGCTCGCGCCCGAAATCCGGCTCGATCGCGCGCTCGCCGCGTTGGGCCCGGATGTGCAGAAGCAGGTGACGACCCGTCTGGCGACCTGGTTCGAGGCGCAGAAGCAGAAGCATCTGCTGCCGCTGGTCAAGATGAGCGAAAGCGCTGCCGATCCGGCCGTGCCCGCCGTCGTCCGCGCGGTCTTCGCCCAGCTGGCCGATGCCGGTGGCGTCGCGCCGCGACTCGACCTTGATTCGGCGCTCGGCCATCTCGACAAGGATCAGCGCCATCTGTTGCGCCGCGCCGGCATCGATATCGGCGTGCTCGACCTCTATCATCCCGGCCTGTTGAAGCCGGGCGCGGCGCGCTGGCGCGCGGCGCTGCAGGCGACCCGCATCGGCAAGCCCTGCCTGCCGCTGCCCCAGCCGGGCCTGACCCTGATCCCGACCGGCGACAAGCCGCAGGAAATGGGCGCCCGCATCGCCGGCTTCCGCAGCTTCGGTCCGCAGATGCTGCGCATCGACATGGCCGAGCGTATGGCCCGCACCGCGCATGAGACGATCGCCAAGAATGAGCCGTTCAGCGCGCTCAGCCCGCAGATCGTGTCGCTGGGCCTGAGCGAAGAGGCGTTCCTGCAACTGATGCGCGCCGCCGGCTTCCGCCCGATCGATCCGGTGCCGACCCCAGCGCCTGTCGCCGAGGCATTGGCCGAAGCCGCACCCGCCGTGGAAGGCACGGACGTGGTCGAAGCGACCGACGCTGCGCCTGAAGCCGCAGCGGAAGCCGTTGCCGAGGCTCCCGTCGAAGCGGACGCGGGAACGCCTGGCGAAGCGACGACCGAAACCCCGGCCGAAGCGCCCGTGGCCGCCACCGGCGCCAACTGGGTGTTCAAGGGCCGGCAGAAGGGCCGCCCGCAGGGCGATCGTGGTCCGCGCGGTCCCCGCCGCGATCAGCAGCAGCGCCCCGAGGGCAAGTTTGCCGGCAAGAGCGACAATCGCGGTGAAAACCGCAGCGACAACCGTGGCAAGGGCGGCGATCGCGGCCCGCGCAAGGGTGGCGACCGCGACGATAATCGCGCGCCGCGCGCTACCCCCGCCAGCCACAAGGCCGCGACCAGCAACCATGCCTTCGCCGGCCTGGCCGAACTGCTGGGGCGCAATGGCTGACCCCAAGGGGGCCATGACAATGCCGGGGAAGGGGCCGGGGACGGGCCTCGGCCCGTCCCTGCGCATCGACAAATATCTGTGGTTCGCGCGCCTGTCGAAAAGCCGATCGACCGCGCAGAAGCTGGCCGAGGACGGCCATATTCGCCTCAACGGCCGGCGCATCGATCGGTCCCATGCGCCGGTGCGCGCCGGCGACCTCATCACCTTTCCCCACGCCGCCGGCGTCCGCGTCGTCCGCGTGATCCAGTTGCCCAGCCGGCGCGGCCCCGCGCCCGAGGCGCAGGCCTGTTATGAGGAATTGACGGTCGGCAGCTGAACCTGCCGCCGATCGCCTGGTTCAGAACCGGTAGGCGAGCGCCAGAAAGCCGTTCGGCCGCGTTGCATGCTCGACCAGCGGGCTGTCCTTCACCCGGCCGAGCAGGCTGGTCGCACCAACCGATCCGGTCAGGCTCCACCGGCTGTCGAGCCGATAGACGATGTTGAGCAGCGCCGAGACATCCTTGAACCCTGCCTTGCCGCGATATTGGTCCAGCCCGGATGCTGCCGCCTCCCGCGCATTCACCCCGAAATAGCCATCCATATGCTTGCCGTCGGCAAAGCTGGTGGCGATCGAGGGGGTGATAATGACCTTCGGATTGAGGATGATCGGATAGGAGAGGCTGGCGTCGGCAACGAAGCCGCCGGTGCTGCCGGTAATGCCCTGCGTCGCGCCGAGCGTCGCCACCACGCCGCCGCCGGTCAGATTGGCGAACACGCGCCCACCCACGCCCCAGGACAGCCGATCGACGCCCGTCGGCACGTCGCGCCGCCGATAGCCGGGCATCGGCGTGACACCCGCGCCGATGGTCAGCGCCCGGTCATCGACCAGATTAAGCCCCACGCCATTGCGGAAATTGGCGAAGAAGCGCCCCTCGACAATGTCGATCGCGGGCAGCGGCAGCACGCGATAATCGTCGGCGCCCTGATAGACCGGCGTCACCGCCGCACCCAGGCCGATGACGATCCGGTCCTTGCTCGGCTGCCCCACCGACTGGCGCGAACTGCTGAGATCCTGCGCCTTGACTGCCACCTGCGCGGCTGCGCCCATGGCGAGGAGCGTCATGCTCCATCGGGCTATCGTCGATTTCATTATGCAAATCCCTGTCGAAACGGCCGTCCGAAGATCAACCAGCCCCCATGCCGGCGCACGAGCATCCATGGCCCGGCACAATAATTTCCCGTCAATATACTGTAAATACAGCACAATGTTTCCGGACAATGTCCGGCATCGGCCCGACGCAGGAAGGTCACAACTCATCCTGCATATTTGTTCGGCCCATCGACCAGATGGTCAGAACTGGTCGGCGATGTCCATCAGGCCCAGCAGCTTCTTCGGCGCAATCTGGCGCCAGCTGGCGTGGAGCCGCTCGCCGATATGGTCCCAGTCGGTATCGCCCAGGTCGAGGCGGATGCCGACCCAGTCATTGCCGAAATAGGCGGGGCGGTAATAGCGGGCCGGGTCGGCTTCGATCAGGGTCGCCTGCTCCTCCGGCGCGGTGGTCTTCACCAGCACGGCGATGATGCCGTCGCCATGATGGTCGCGCGTGAAATAGGCGAATTTCTTGCCCTTGACGATGCCGAAGCAGGGCATGCCGTGCGACACGATCTCGTCCGCCTGCGGCAGCGCCAGCGCGGCCTCGCGCACCTTGTTCAGCAGCCAGTCGGGCTGGCGCTCGCGGGTGACGAAATCAGCGAGCGTGCGCGAATAGAGCTGATGCTCGGCGATCAGGATGCGCCCGGCCAGGCTGTCGGCCGTGTCGCCGGGCAGGATCGCCACCGGGGTCTGGCCCAGCACCGGGCCATCGTCCAGTTCGGCGGTGACGATATGGACCGAACAGCCGGCATGGCTGTCGCCCGCATCGATCGCGCGCTGGTGGGTGTCGAGGCCCTTATATTTGGGCAGCAGGCTGGGATGGATGTTGAGCATCCGGTCTTCCCAGCCGGACACGAATTCGGGCGACAGAAGCCGCATATAGCCGGCGAGCGCGACATATTGGACGCCGGCAGCGCGCAGTTGCGCGTCGATGACCGCGTCGAACTCCGCGCGCTTCAGTCCCTTGTGGCTCTGGCCGAAGGTGGCAATGCCCTCGGCCGCGGCGAGTGCCAGGCCGGGGGCTTCCGGGTCATTGGCGGCGACCAGCACGATCTCATAGGGGCAGTCCGCGGCCTTCGCCGCGTAGAGCAAAGCCGCCATGTTCGAGCCGCGACCGGAAATCAGGACGCCGATCTTTGCTTTGGTCATAGGGTCTCCCCTCCCGCTGGCGGGAGGGGCCGGGGGAGGGCCTGTCTTAAAGGCGATCCCCTAGAAAACCCTCCCCTAACCCCTCCCGCAGGCGGGAGGGGGATTGGTGGTGCTTGTCAGCCCAGATGCGTGGCCGACCAATCGGCCTTGGCGCTCCAGGTTTCGGCGCTGCCCTTGACGGTGCAGCCCTTGTCGCCTTCGCTGACAGTGCCGACGCGAAACACGGTTTCGCCCGCATCCTCCAGCGCCTGGGTGACGCCCACAACATGCGCCTCGTCCACGGCCAGGATCATGCCGATGCCGCAGTTGAAGGTGCGCGCCATCTCTTCCGGCTCGATATTGCCCTGGGCCTGGAGGAAGGCCATCAGGCGCGGCTGTTCCCAGGCGTCGGCGTCGACCGTGGCGTGGGTGCCATCGGGCAGGACGCGCGGGATATTTTCCAGCAGGCCGCCGCCGGTGATGTGGGCGAGCGCGTTGATCATGCCGGCGCGGACCAGCGGCAGCAGACTCTTCACGTAGATCTTCGTCGGCGCCATCAGCGCGTCGATCAGCAGCACTTCATTGTCGAACAGCGCAGGGCGACCGAGCTTCCAGCCCTTGTCGGCGGCGAGGCGGCGGACCAGCGAGAAACCGTTGGAGTGGACGCCCGAGGAGGCGAGGCCGATCAGGACGTCGCCAGCCTTCACCTTGTTGCCGGTCAGCGCCTTGGAGCGTTCCACCGCACCGACGCAGAAGCCGGCCAGGTCATAGTCGCCGTCGCTGTACATGCCGGGCATTTCGGCGGTCTCGCCACCGATCAGCGCGCAGCCGGCCTGGCGGCACCCCTCGGCGATGCCGGCGATGACGCGTTCGGCGACGCCCGACTCCAGCTTGCCGGTGGCATAATAGTCGAGGAAGAAGAGCGGCTCGGCGCCCTGCACGATCAGGTCGTTGGCGCACATGGCAACGAGGTCGATGCCCACGCCGTCATGGCGATCATGGTCGATCGCCAGCTTCAGCTTGGTGCCGACGCCATCATTGGCCGCGACCAGCAACGGGTCGTCATAGCCCGCCGCCTTCAGGTCGAAAAAGCCGCCGAAACCGCCCAGTTCGGCGTCCGCGCCGGGGCGTCGGGTGGCCTTGGCCAGGGGGGCGATGGCACGGACAAGGGCGTTGCCCGCGGCGATGTCGACGCCAGCCTTGGCGTAGCTGTAGGATTCGTTGTCGCTCATGAGGCTGCGCTCTACGTTCGAAACGGTCCGATGTCGAGTTTTGCGCGGCCATTGTCTCCATATCCCGTTCGCCCTGAGCGAAGTCGAAGGGCATCGCCGAGCGGAGCGAGGCGCCTTCGCTTCGCTCAGGTGAAGGCTTCGACTTCGCTCAGCCCGAACGGGGAAGGTCGTGCAGGTTCGCGCTTGGCATGCGGGGCAAATCTCGCCAAAAGGACGCCCGTGATCCTTGCCAAGACTCTTCGTCGCCTGTCGTTTCCGCCAGCGCTTGCTCTCCATGCCCTGTCCCGGCCGGCGCAGATCGCCGGCGCGGTGGGAATCGGCCTGGTCGGCGCGGCGCTGTTCGCCCAGATGGAGGGCGAACGCGGCGTCCCGCCGATCGCCAGCGGCGGCGATTATGAGGTGCGCGGCGTGAAGGTCGACGTCCAGGCCGGCAGCGCCGATGCGGCCCGCTATGCCGGCTGGCGACTGGCCCAGCGCCAGGCCTGGAAGATGCTGTGGACCCGCACCCACGGCGGCACCGGCGTGCCCAGCCTGTCCGATTCGCAGCTCGAAGCCATGATCTCGGGCATCGAGGTCGAATATGAACAGGCCGGCCCCGGTCGCTATGTCGCGACGCTCGGCATCTTGTTCGACCGCGCGCGTACCGGCCAGTTGCTGGGCGTTTCCGGCAATGTGATGCGCTCGCCGCCGCTGCTGGTGATCCCGGTCCTGTGGGATGGCGGCTCCGCCGTATCCTATGAACGGGTCAATGAATGGCAGAAGGCCTGGGCCCGTTATCGCACCGGCGACAGCGCGATCGACTATGTCCGCGTCGCGGGCTCGGTCGCCGACCCGGTATTGCTCAACGCCGGCCAGACCGGGCGGCGCGGCCGCCTGTGGTGGCGTGTGCTGCTCGATCAATATGGCGCCGCCGATGTGGTGATCCCGATGGTGCGGCTCGACCGGCAATGGCCCGGCGGTCCGGTGACGGCCAATTTCACCGCCCGCTACGGCCCCGACAACAGCCTGATCGGCAGCTTCGCGCTGCGTGCGTCGAACGACAGCGGCATCCCGCAGATGCTGGACGAAGGCGCGCGCCGGATCGACGAACTTTATATCCGCGCGCTCAATGACGGCCGCCTGCGGCCCGATCCGTCGCTGATCATCGAGGAACCGGTCGACCCCAGCGCGCTGGCGATCGAGAATGCGACCGAAACGCCGATCGAGGCGGTCGACATGCCGCTGCCCACCGCTGGCGCCAGCATCGCCAGCTTCGCGATCCAGTTCGACACGCCCGACGTCGGATCGGTCACCGCTGGCGAATCGGCCTTGCGTAGCATTCCGGGCGTCCGCTCGGCCGCGACCAGCAGCCTGGCGCTGGGCGGCACGTCGGTGATGCAGGTCAGCTTCGAGGGGACGGCCGACGCGCTGCGCACCGGATTGCAGGCGCGCGGCTACAGCGTGGCGGTATCGGGCAACACCATGCGCATCTCGCGCCGGCAGGCGCCCGCAGGACAGCCATGAGCCAGATCAGCCTGCCCTTCGAATGGCAGGGCCAGGGCGAGGAGTTTCTGGTGAGCGAGGCCAATCAACTGGCCGTTGCCCATCTGGAACGCTGGCGCGACTGGCCCGTGTCCGTGACCGTGCTGACCGGCCCGCCACTGTCGGGCCGTTCGGCGCTGGGCCGCCAGTTCGTCGCGATGAGCGGCGGCAGCGTAATCGACGATGCCGAGGGGCAGGACGAGCATATGCTGTTCCATGCCTGGAACGAGGCGCAGACCGAGCATCGCCCGCTGCTGATGATCGGCCGCACGTCCCCGCTGCGCTGGACGGTGGCGCTGCCCGACCTGCGATCGCGGCTGGCCGGATCGCCCCATGTCGCGATCGAGGAGCCGGACGAGGCGCTGGCGCTGGCGCTGATCGAGCGGCGGCTGGGCGCGTCGGGCGCCAGCTTCGCGCCGGACCTCGCCCCCTGGCTGCTCCGGCGGATCGAGCGCAGCTATGGCGCGATTGCGGCGGTGACGGCGCTGCTGGATGAGGCATCGCTGTCATCTGGACGTAAGATTTCGGTCGCACTGGCGAAAGAGGCCCTGCAATCTGCAGGAATCTTGCCTATAGTCCCGCCCGATCCCACCAACGACCAGCGCGAGTAATCCGTGGCCGAAGCCGATCCCATCGCCAGCCTTTCGCCTGCGGGCGAGCGCTATTTCAACCGCGAGCTTTCCTGGCTGGCCTTCAACCAGCGGGTGCTGGAAGAGGCGATGAACCGGGCCCATCCGCTGCTCGAACGGCTCCGCTTCCTGTCGATTTCGGGCGCCAATCTCGACGAATTCTTCTCCGTCCGCGTTGCCGGGCTCAAGGGCCAGCAATTGCAGGATGTCGATCTGCGATCGGCCGACGGCCTGACGCCCGCGCAGCAGCTCGGCGCGATCACCGAAACCACGGCCAGCCTGATGCGCGCCCAGCAGAAGGTCTGGGGCGCGCTGCATGGCGAGCTGGTGCAGGTCGGGATCGAGGTGATCGGTCCGTCCGCGGAAATGGATGTCGGCTGCGCCCAATGGCTGCGCGAGCATTTCCTGACCCAGATCTTCCCGATCCTGACGCCCCAGGCGCTGGACCCGGCACATCCCTTCCCCTTCATCCCCAATCAGGGGCTGTCGATCGTCTTCGATCTGGAGCGTCTGTCGGACAAGCAACCGATCCGCGAACTGGTGATGATCCCCTCCTCGCTCGCCCGCTTCGTGCGCATTCCGGGCGAACCAATGCGCTACATGGCGCTGGAGGCGGTGATCCGCCGCTTCTCGGCCGATCTCTTCCCCGGCTATCGCGTCCGCAACAGCGGCGTGTTCCGCATCATCCGCGACAGCGACATCGAGATCGAGGAAGAGGCGGAGGATCTGGTCCGCTATTTCCGCAGCGCCATCAAGCGCCGCCGCCGCGGCCGCGTGATCCGCATGGAGATAGAGGAACGCATCCCCGAACCGGTCGAGGAAATGCTCCAGGACATGCTCCAGGGCCATGAGGCGATCGTGGTCGAGGTGGAGGGCTTCATCGGCATCGGTGACCTGTCCGGCATCGTCGACGCCGACCGCCCGGACCTCAAGTTCGAGCCCTATGCGCCGCGCTTCCCCGAGCGCATCCGCGAATATGGCGGCGACTGTTTCGCCGCGATCCGCGCCAAGGACATCGTCGTCCATCACCCCTATGAGGCGTTCGACGTCGTCATCTCCTTCCTGAAACAGGCCGCGTCCGACCCGGACGTGGTTGCGATCAAGCAGACCCTCTATCGCGCGGGCAAGCAGTCGGCGATCATCCGCGCCCTGATCGACGCGGCCGAGGCCGGCAAGTCGGTGACCGCGGTGGTCGAACTGAAGGCGCGCTTCGACGAGGAACAGAATCTGATGTGGGCCGACGCGCTGGAACGCGCGGGCGTGCAGGTCGTCTATGGCTTCATCGACTGGAAGACGCATGCCAAGGTGTCGATGGTGGTGCGGCGCGAGGGCGACCAGTTCCGCAGCTACTGCCATTTCGGCACCGGCAACTATCACCCGATCACCGCGCGCATCTATACCGATCTCAGCTTCTTCACGGCCGATCCGGCCTATAGCCGCGATGCCGCCGCGCTGTTCAACTACATCACCGGCTATGTCGAGCCGCAGCGGCTGGAAAAGCTGGTCATGTCGCCCCGCGACCTGCGCGACACGCTGTGCGCCTGCATCGATGCGGAGATCGACCATGTCCGCGCCGGCCGCCCCGGCACCATCTGGGCCAAGATGAACAGCCTGGTCGACCCGGCGATCATCGAGAAACTCTATGCCGCCAGCAATGCCGGGGTGCAGATCGACCTGATCGTGCGCGGCATCTGTTGCTTGCGTCCGGGCGTTCCGGGCATGTCGGAAAATATCCGGGTGAAGTCGGTCGTCGGCCGTTTCCTGGAACATAGCCGCATCACCGTCTTCGGCAATGGCAAGGCGCTGCCGAATAATGGCGCGAAGGTCTATATCAGCTCGGCCGACTGGATGCCGCGCAACTTCGACCGCCGCGTCGAATTCCTCGCGCCAGTGGAGAATGAAACCGTCCATGACCAGATTCTCGACCAGGTGATGGTCGCCAATCTGATCGACACCGAACAGAGCTGGGTGCTGGACAGCGACGGCCATTATACCCGGCTGGAGCCGGGCGACCGGCCGTTCAACCTGCACCGTTATTTCATGACCAACCCGTCGCTGTCCGGGCGCGGCGCAGCGCAGGAGCATGGCGCGGTGCCGACCCTGCGCCTGCGTGGCCGGACCTGATCGCGCCATGAACTCGATGCTCAGCCGCGTGCGCGCCATGGCGGAGACCATGGCGACTTCGCCCGAGCCCGCCACGGCGCGCTCGGCGATCATCGACATCGGCTCCAACAGCGTCCGCCTGGTCGTCTATGACGGGCCACGCCGCATCCCCTTCATCCTGTTCAATGAAAAGGTGATGGCGGGCCTGGGGGCTTCGCTCGCCAAGACCGGTGCGATCGAACCGGAGGCGATGGAGCGCGGCCTGCGCGCCATCGGCCGCTTCGCCCATCTGTGCCGCGACATGCGCGTCACCGACATACGCTGCGTGGCGACGGCCGCCGTGCGCGATGCCACCAATGGCGCCGAGTTCATCACCCGTGCCAAGGCGATGGGCCTGACCGTCGAACTGCTGTCGGGCGCGCAGGAGGCGATCGGCGCCGCCATGGGCGTGCTGTCGGGCATTCCCGATGCCGACGGCATTGTCGGCGACCTGGGCGGCGGCAGCCTGGAACTGGCCCGCGTGCGCAAGGGCGCGGTCGAACAGACCATCTCGCTGCCGCTGGGCGTGCTGCGCCTGCCGCAGATCCGGGCCAAGGGGCCGCGCGCGCTTGATCGCTGCGTCGCCAAGATGCTGGAAAAGGCCGGATGGCAGGCGGAACCGGACCTGCCCTTCTATCTCGTCGGCGGCTCCTGGCGTTCGCTCGCCCGCTTCGACATGCAGCTCACCCATTTCCCGCTGCCGGTCGTCCATCAATATGAGATGAGCGCGGCCCGTGCCGAACAGCTCACCCGCATCATCTCCCATGTCGACAAGGGCCGGCTGAAGCAGATCCCGGCGATGACCGGATCGCGCGTGCCGACCCTGCCGGATGCCGCCGCGCTGCTGTCGGTGGTCGTGCGCCAGCTCAAGTCCAGCCGGATGATCGTGTCGGCCTATGGCCTGCGCGAAGGGCTGCTCTACGAAAATCTGCCCGACGATATCCGCGCCCATGATCCGCTGCTGGTCGCGGCCGAGGCGGAGGGCGAGGCACAGGCCCGTTTCCGCGGCCATGGCGACCGTATCGACCGCTGGATCGCGCCGCTCTTCCCCGACGATGACAAGGATGCCCGCCGCATCCGCCGTGCCGCCTGCCTGCTGGCCGATGTCAGCTGGCGCGCCAATCCCGATTTCCGCGCCGAACGCGGCGTCGAAATCGCCCTGCACAGCAATTGGGTCGGCATCACCGCTGCCGAGCGGGCGATGCTGGGCCAGGCGCTGCACACCCATTTCGGCGGAGATGTCGGCACGCTGCCCAACCTCGACCGCATGGCCAGCCCCGACGCGCTGCGCCGCGCCGCGCTCTGGGGCCTCGCCATCCGCCTGGCCCAGCGCCTGTCGGGCGGCGTCGAAGGCCCGCTCGCCATTTCCCATCTGGAACGGCACGGCGACCGCATCGACCTCCACCTGCGCGACGAGGATGCCGATCTCTACGGCGAAGCGGTCGAACGCCGCCTGCGCAACCTCGCCCAGGCCATGGGCCTCAAATATCAGCTGCTCGGCGGACAGGGTTAGGCCGACACCGACCGCGCCCGGTCAGGAAAGGGCGGTCGCTTCCCGCACCACCAGCACCGGCACGCCGTCGCGCACCGGATAGGCCAGGCCCGCCACGTCCGACACCAGCGCCTGGCGCGCCACGTCCCAGCGCAGCGGCGTGCGCGTCGCCGGGCAGACCAGCTTGGCCAGCAGCCAGGGATTGATTGGGGCCGTCTCTTCGCGCATAATCTCGCTCATTGCATCGTCGCGCCGCCGTCGCGCTCGGCGCGGCCGACGATCTGCATCAACTGGATGATCCGGTCTGCCCGCTCGCTCAGCGTGTCGGCCTCCAGCAGCGTCTGCTTGGCCGCCGGGTCGAACGGCGCGATCTGGGCGATGCCGTTGACCAGCGCCATGTCGTCCAGCCGCGACACCGCCGTCCAGTCGACCGCATAGCCCAGCGCATCGGCGAAGCGGCGCGATTCCTGCTCCAGCGCGGCCCGCTCGACCAGATGCAGCACCTCGTCCTCCGGCGCCTGCTCCACCTCCGCCTCGATCTGGCGGAACAGCGTCGACACCTCCAGCTCGCGCACCAGCCGGAACCGGGCGAGCCCGGTCAGGATGATGTTGAACCGGCCATCGTCCAGCGCCTCGATATGGCTGATCCGCCCCAGGCAGCCGACGTCGAACAGCGCGGGCTTCTGCCCCTCGCTGCGCGGCTGGATCATGCCGATGCGCCGGTCGCGCGCGGACGCATCCTGCACCAGCGCGCGATAGCGCGGCTCGAAGATATGCAGCGGCAGCTCCATGCCCGGCAGCAGCAGCGCGCCGGACAAGGGAAAGATCGAGATGCGCGCGCGATTCACCGGCTCACCGATCCTTTACGAAAACAGGATCTGCGACAGCTTGCGGCGCTGCGCCGACACCCACGGATCTTCCAGCCCGACCGCCTCGAACAGGGTCAGCAGCTGGGTGCGCGCGGCGCCGTCATTCCAGGCCCGGTCGCGGCGCACGATCTCCAGCAGCTGCTCGGCCGCGCCATCCCGGTCGCCATTGCCCATCAGCCCGGTCGCCAGCTCGAAGCGCGCTTCATGATCGTCACCATCGGCCGCCAGCCGCGCCTCAACCCCCGACAGGTCGGCCACGGGCCTGGCATTGCGGGCCAGCGCCAGCGCCGCCTTGGCGCGCTCGATCGCCTGGTCCTTCTGCATCTCGGCCGGCAGTTCGGCGAGCAGCGCATCGGCCTCGTCCAGTTGCCCAAGCGCCACCAGCGCGCGCAGCAGGCCGCTCAGCACCTCGGCATTGTCGGGCGCAATGTCGGCAATCTGCTGGAACACCGACAAGGCACGCTCCGCCTCGCCGCCGGCCAGCATCTCCTCGCCCATCGCGATCAGCGGCGCAATCTCTTCCGCCTGCGCCTTCTCGTCCGATTCGATCGGCAGCTGGCTCAGCAACTGGTCGAGATATTGCTTCAACTGCCCCTCGGTCCGCGCCTGGCTCAGGTCCGCGACCGGCTGGCCCTGGAACACGGCATAGACGGTCGGGATCGACTGGACGCGGAACTGGCTGGCGATGAAGCCATTTTCATCGACATTCACCTTCACCAGCTTGACGCCCTTGCTGGCATAGTCGGCGCACACCTTCTCGATCACCGGCGCCAGCTGCTTGCACGGACCGCACCATTCGGCCCAGAAGTCGACGATCACCAGGCTCGTGCGCGAAGGCTCCACCACATCCTGGCGAAACGCCTCCACGGCCGCCTTGTCGGCCTCGCTCAGTCCCAGGGTCGCCACGCTTCATTCTCCTGCAATGCGGTTAGTCGCCGCCGTCATACAGCGCCTTATGTGGGGCGTCACCCCTTGCCGACAAGTCGGGGCGCGCGCGCCGCCTTACAGGAAATATTTGAGCCGGATCGCCTGCCGCACCGGCGCGCCGCTCACGACGAACTCGGCTGACCGGAAGCTGGGCGCGCCAAAGCGCAGCACCGGATTGCGCGAAAAGCCCACCCCTTCGCGCGGAATGCCGGCAAAGGTGTCCAGCTTGCCATTGCCATTTTCGTCATGAATGATCGCGATCGCATAATCGCCCGGCGCCAGATTGCCGAGCGGGATGGCATTGCCCGTCGTCGCCACGATCAGGTGGCGCTTGTCGGGATCCTTGCTGCAATCGGGGAAATAGTCGGCCGATCGCGCGACGCAGATCAGGATGCGCCCCTTGGCCGATCGCAGCCCCTCGGCCGTCATGCTGATCGGCTGGGCCAGGTCCAGCGGCGCCGCCCCCACCAGCCCCGCCATCGCCACCGCTGCAAACACCACCCGACCGATCACACCTGTTCCTTCCTGAAATCCCCCAGCCCCCGGTCGGTGCCGCACAGCCGGTCCCAGACGCGAAAATAGAGGCCATAATTGCACCGATATTGTTCATGATGCCGCTGATGATGGCTGGCGGTGATCAGCCAGCGGCCGATCGGCCCGCGCACCATCCAGCGCGGAAACATCTCCCACCCCATATGGTTGGACACGCCCATGATCGTCATGATCGACAGCACCACGCCCAGCGCGCCGACATGGATCGGGATCAGGAAGACCAAAGCCGGGATCACCACCGCCCCGGTCAGCGCCTCCCACGGATGAAAGCTCATCGCCGCCCAGGCCGTCGGTGGCCGGCTGGCATGATGGACGGCATGGGCGATGCGGAACAGCCAGGGCGCGTGCATCCACCGGTGCGTCCAGTAGAACCAGGTGTCATGCGCGGCGAGATAGAGCAGCACCGACACCGGCAGATACCAGAGCGGATAGCGGCCGACATCCTCATAGATGCGCGTCCACCCCCGCGCCTGCCAGCCCCATGCGACGACCCCGGCGGGAATGCCATAGATCGCCGCCGACGCCAGCGACCAGCCAATCTCCCGCCCGATCTGTCGCCCCTGCCCGCGATAGAGGCCGGGCTGCCGCAGCCTTGTAGCCAGCGCAAAACCGCCACTGGCAATCAGATAGCGCACCCCGACGATCAGCGTCATCGCCAGCGCGGACAAGAGGATCGCAGCGACCATGGCGGGGCTATAGCGGTGATTGAAGGGGAGCGGAAGCGGAGGGGGTGGGAGGTGCTGGTTGCGTCCAATTCTGCCAGCCAAGAACTGTCCCACTGTTCCCGAAAGCAGTCTGCCTGTTAACAGGCTAAAATACTTCCGACGAGGTGGGCAGTCCGGTGACGAAAGCGCCTCCAGGCTAGCGCCCGAATGCCTCTCGACATTCCACCGCTTCTACGGAATAGAGGGACGATATCTTGTTCGCTGTGTGCGGCAAGGAGCATTGGAAGCCGCTTGATCAACCCTCCTGCAATGGCACTTCGTCGACGATCGGAGGAGCTCTTCGCGTCCGCTGAGCGCGAAAAGCTGCACGACCCCGATTCTGCTGCATTGCTGTTGTTCTATGCGGTCGAATGCGGACTCAAGGCCGTATACATGCTGCAGAACAATTTAAGGTACACCGATGAAGCGCGCGGCAGCGCCAGACCGGCGCGCAGCTTTTCTCACAACATCGTTTCGCTGGTTCAGGCGCTGAACATTGCGCGCGCCAGCATTAAGCCCGTCCCTGCAGTGTGACGGTTCGGCTGGGGCTGAGTGGGTCGCCAGCGGTCCTCCACGAAGCGTGGCGTTACGGTGAAAAGATCCAAGACACTGACGTCATCTACGACTGGCTAAAATCTTTGTTGGAATGGTGTAAGAAAAATCGATGAGCACGCCTGATCATTCCCCGGTCACTTGGGTTGACGTTGCCCGCTGCTTGGCGGGAATCGATCCCGCCCAGTCGCCCTTGCCTGTGGAGATCGCCAGCGCGCGCGTTGGCTGGTTCGGCCTGTTGTTCGAAGCCACTGCAGCAGTAGATATCGCGCGTCTCACCGCTGGACTCGAAACGCTCTTCCCTTCCAGGGTCAAACTCAACCCGCTGCGAATCGAACTCGAAGGCGGCTTGTCGGCTAGCGATCTGCCGGTTCACGTCGATATCGTCTCAGATCAGGGGGCTTCGAGACAGCCTTTCGGCGTGATAGATGGATGGATCGATTTCCGGCCTGCCGAGGCGCAAGGTCCGCAGAGGCAAACCCCTATCGCAGCGGCTCTGAGCGTGAAGGGAGGCACGGGGCGCACAACGACCGCTGTAGCATTCGCCTTGCATTGGGCTGCCGCCAGCAAGCGCCCTATCCTGCTGGTTGACGCGGACCTTGAGGCGCCGGGGATCAGCTATCTGTTCGAGGCATTTGCCGGACACCCTAAGACGTCCCTAGAAGATCTGATCGCTTTGGCGCACGCCGAAGAGGCCGATGGCGCGCCGGAGACAACAAACTTCGTTGCTGAAAGGCTTCGAGACCATTTGCTGCCCGGAAATATCTTCGTTCTGCCCTTGCGGCGCGACATTGCTGAGTTAGCAAGTTCATCGATTCGGCCCGAGCATCTTTCCACATCCGAGCGACCGTTCGCGCTCGCAGACTTGCTTTCTGGAGTTGCGGCCCAACTCGGCGTCGCAGGGATCGTCGTGGACGTAAGGGCCGGCTTAGTCCCAATCGGTGTCAACCTCGCGATGGACCCGAACGTTTCACCGATCTTCGTCACTACCTTGGCCGATCAGTCGATCAAGGCGACAGCGGGCTTTGTGGGATTCCTTGCGCGCGAATTTCGTAGGAATGGCGCAACGCCGCGACGCCCCTTGCTAGTAATAAACCGCGTGCCTGTCCTGTTCCGGCAGACGGGAACGGACAAGAAAATTACGGAGCCCTTGACTAACGAGTTGCTGAATTCGCTTGTAGGAGACGCCTCTGTCGAGATTGGTGCGAGCGAAGACCTGTTCACGAGTGCATCCGACATCCAGCCCTTTGTCCAAGTCGATGTACCGGAGCTTCCCGATATCCAAGTCCCCACTGGGAATTGGCGCGACTTCGTCGAACAACTTAGCAGCAGTGGATTTTCTCGTGCATTGGCAAATGGAAGCGAAGAATTTGTTGCCACCGAACTGACGTTTAAGGCAGTGCAGAACAGCGTTGAGCCCGTGGCATCCTTCCCGCCTGTCGCCCATCAGCGACAGGCCCTGAGTGCCTTTGCTAACCAGTTGATCGCAGCTGAAAACGTGCAAGGGACCGTGCCGCGTCCATTGGTCACCCAGCCGCTGAGTGCCTTGGCTTCGCGCTACAAATCCGAAGTGCCGATCGCGATCGCGGAAGGTGCAAAAGGCACCGGTAAGACGCTCGCAGCACGTTTCATCGTATCGAAAGGCGAATGGAGTAAGGTCGCCGCAGATCTTGTCGGTGGCGATAATGCTATCGCCGCCGCTGTTGTGCCGATCGCGGCATCTATTCAGTCAAGCGCGATCTTGCAGCAAGAGGCAGACGATGCCCGTCGCGCTATTGCCGAAAAGCTGGGCTATGGTACGCCACTGAACATTTTTGAGACAACGAGCTACCTCAAGGAAAAGCTCCAGAGCAATTTGAGCGAGAGCAAATGGGTATTAGTCTGGCTTGACGTGATTGCATGGAGCGTTGGCTACAAAACCAAAACGGAAGGAGTAGGCGAAGGCTTCTTCGACGAGCTCCGCGCTGGCCCAACATCGATCGTGGCCGTCTTTGAGGGACTGGAAGAACTCTATTCGTCCGTGGCCGACTCCGGCGTGGAATTGGCGATGCGTGCGCTTCTCATCTCGCTTCCGCAGAAACTTCGGTCTGAACTGCGGCGGCCGATCGGGATGATCGCTTTCGTGCGCCGCGACACCGTTGAGGCCGCGATCCGTCAAAATCTTGATCAGTTCAGGCGCGAGTACGCCGCCTTCGCACTCACCTGGACGGAAGATGATGTCTTGGAACTCGCAGCATGGCTTGCATCGCAGTCAAGAGCGCTCCCAAACCTCTGGGACGCCGACTTCCAGAATCTCTCCTCGGCGGAGCGCGCAACAAAGCTTGAGCCTCTCTGGGGCACTAAGCTTGGGCCGGACGACAAGCCGGGCCAACGTACACGGGAAGCCTATACCGCCACTTGGATTGTTGCGGTCCTTTCCGATCTGCGCGGGCGCCTTGTTCCTCGCGATCTAGTTCGCCTTCTTGCTAGCGCGGCCACGGTCGCACCGGAAGGTGATGAGGCCACGCTTTACGCCGAGCGCTTGTTGACGCCGCGCTCGCTACGGACGGCGGTCGAATCCACGAGCACTTCGAAGGTGGAAGAAGCCCAGGAAGAGATAGGTGAACTAAAGCCCGCTTTTGCCAAGTTCAAGTCTCAGGCTGATGAACTTGCCGTTCCGCTCAGCCAAGAGGTCGTCGATCAGCTTGGGCTCACCGATACAGAGTTGGCAGCACTGATCCGCCACGGCATCATCTTTGGCGACAGTCCCCCATATGAAGTGCCGGAGCTATTTCGGCGGGGACTAGGTCTAAAGCATGCCGGGGCGCGGCGGAGCGTGGTGAACCTTTACAATCGTGCGCGGAAGCGACCATAGACACTGATGGGCGTGCAGTGAGCAACCGTTCAAACGTCTGAATAATGTGTCACTTTTCGACAAATACGTCGCAGAGCAACGTCTGCTGTTCCTTTAAATTTTGTAAGATGCTGCCATTCCGCAAACGGCCAAACCCACCCAGCTTTCCTACTCGGCCAATTTCTGTTCTATCCTCCACGATGGAGCAGCGACGATCCCTCCCATGCGCGCGCCAATGCGCCGCCACCCCCGCAACCCAACAGGCGCGTCACCGTGACCCTGATGGCGCGTCTCCATGACCCGGATGTGATCCAACAGGCGCGTCGGCGGCGCGTTTCAGGCGCGAAAACGCCGCAAAACGCCGATATCGTCGCGTCACGACACTGTGAACTTCGCGCCATGACCCTGGAGCGACCCAATAGTGACCCTGAAACCGCCCTCTGTCGGGCGCATCATTCAGGTGCGGGGGCGGGCCTGGCGGTAGCTGCCCAGAACGCGCACCCATTTGGTGTGGAATTCCAGCTCGGCGAGCGCGCGGTCGACCGCCGGGTCACCCGGCATCCCTTCGATATCGCAATAGAATTCGGTCGCGGCAAAGCTGGCGCCGCGCTGGTAGCTTTCCAGCTTGGTCATGTTGACGCCATTGGTCGCAAAGCCGCCCATCGCCTTGTAGAGCGCGGCGGGGATATTCTTCACCTCGAACAGGAAGGTGGTCATGACCGGGCCGACGCCCGCCGCCGGTGCCTTGGGCTCGCGCGCCAGCACCAGGAAGCGGGTCATATTGTCGTCGCTATCCTCGATATTCTCGGCGATCAGGCGCAGGCCATAGATTTCGGCGGCCAGATAGGGGGCGATCGCCCCCTCGCCCGGCGCGCGCGTTTCCGCCACCAGCGCGGCGGCGCCGGCGGTGTCGGCATAGGCGACCGGCTGGATGCCGCGCTCGCGCAGATAATGGCGGCACTGGCCCAGCGCCTGCGGATGGCTGATCGCGCTCTTCACCGGCACCGTGTCGGGCGCCATCAGGCAGTGGCGGATGCGCAGGAAATATTCGTCGACGATGTGCAGCCCGGATTCGGGCAGCAGGAAATGCATGTCGGCGACGCGGCCGTGCAGGCTGTTTTCGATCGGAATGATCGCTCGGGCGGCAAGGCCATTGCGCACGGCGTCGATCGCATCCTCGAACGCAAAGCTGGGCAGCGGCACGCAATCGGGGGCGTAGCCAAGCGCGGCCAGGTGCGAATTGGCACCGGGCGCGCCCTGATAGGCGACGGCGCGCGCCGGATCGGCAGCGGCCTTTTGCGACATGTCGGCGACCAGCGCGCGAGCGGGGGCGGGATAATTTTCCATGCGTGCCTGCGCGCTTAGGCAGTTGGGGGATCGCGCGCAAGCATCGGCGGGGCGGCGGGGCGCGAAAAGCGCCACGGCGGGTTGCACCCCGGCCTATCCCCCATTATGGCAAGTGCTTAAGTGGGGGAGCGCAAGACAGCCTCCATAACAAAGATGCGAGGGAAATCTGCGGATGGGCGATCGATTCAACACCGTTGCAGGGTGGGCGTTGTTTGCAGGCATCATCGCGCTGGGTGGCGCGATCGTCAGTTCCAAATATTTCCACGATGAACGGCCCGAAAAGATGGGCTATGCGATCGAGGGCGTCGAGGTGGAAGGCGAAGGTGGCGGCGACAGCGGCCCCGGCCTCAATACCCTGCTCGCCAGCGCGGATGTCGCGGCCGGCGAAAAGGTGTTCGCGAAATGCGCCGCCTGTCACACCGTCAACCAGGGCGGCGCCAATGGCATCGGTCCCAATCTCTACGCCACAGTCGGCGAAGGCATCGGCCAGGGCAAGGGCGGTTTCGCCTTCTCCGAAGCGCTCAAGAGCAAGGGCGGCGAATGGAGCTTCGACAATCTCGACCATTGGCTGAAAAGCCCGCGTGAATTTGCCCCCGGCACCAAGATGACCTTTGCCGGCCTCTCCAACCCGGCCGATCGCGCCAACCTGATCGCCTGGCTGAACACGCAGGGGTCCAACCTCCCCCTGCCCGCCGCCGATGCCGCGCCGGCCGCGGCCGACAATGCGGCGCCGGCCGAAGGCGGCGACAATGCCGCCAACGCGACCGAGGCCCCGGCCGAGAACGCGGCGCAGTAAAATTTCAGCAAGGGCGCGGCCGGTGGCTTTGGCTATCGGCTGCGCACCGCCGTCACGCAGCGCTGAGCATCCAGCGCCACGACCAGATCGGCCCGCGCCGGCATCTCGTCCAATATATGCCGGGTCAGCCGCTCATAATGCTGGATGAAGCAGGCAATCTCCGCATCGTTCATCACCGCACTGCCGCCGCCGGCCGCGCGCAATTCCGCCTCCTGCTGCGTCCGCCAGCACTGCACCACGTCGAACCCCGGCGCCGCCAGCAGCGCCAGCGCGTCGATCCGCCCGAACAGCGCCTGATACGCCCCCGCCAGCGCCGCATTGACGAAGCGCCGCCAGCGCCCGTCACCATCCTCGTCCCGCTCCAGCGCGTTGACCGGGGCATCCAGTTCACCTGCCTCCTGCCCCCGCGCGCCCACGCACCAACCCTCCAGGATCAGCAGCCGCAGCCCCGCCTTTGCCTCCGGCCACGCGTTTTCAGGCAAGCGATCATCCACCGCCTTGTCGAACCGCGGCAGCCGCACCGTCCGCCCCGCCGCCAGTGCGTCTAGCACCCGCAGCCCCAGCGCGACATCATGCGTCCCCGGCACGCCCCGCGTCCGCAGCAGCGGATGCACGCTCCCGGCGAGCACTTCCCGCTCAGCCTTCGTCAGATACAGATCATCGATCGACAGAATCGCGCTCGCCACGCCCCGCGCGCCCATCCGCGCCTGCAGCGCCTGCGCCAATGTGCTCTTGCCGCTGCCCTGCGCCCCGCACAGGCCGAGCACGGCCAGGCCGTCCTTCTCTTCCAGCAGGCGCAGCGCGAGGCGGTCGACTGCATCGAGCGCCGACGCCGCCATGGTCAGAGCTGCGCGACCAGCAGCTTGTCGATCTTGCGCCCATCCATGTCGACAATCTCGAAGCGCCAGCCCTGATCCTCGGCATAGTCGCCGACTTCCGGCAGGCGCTTGAGCAGCCACAGCACATGGCCCGCGACCGTCGCATAGTCGCGGTCCTCGGACAGGTTGATATCGATCTTCTCGGCCAGCTGGTCGATCGGCATCTGTCCCGACACCAGCAGGCTGCCATCCTCGCGCTCGACCAGATCGGGCTCGTCATAGACGTCGCGGTCCGACGCGAAATGGCCGGCGATGGCGGACAGCAGGTCGGCCGGGGTCACGATCCCCTCGAAATGCCCATATTCGTCATGCACCATCACCATCGGCACGTCGGACTTGCGCAGCACTTCCAGCGCATCCATCGCGTCGACCTGGTCGGGCACGACCTCCGCCTTGCGCAGCAGCGCCTCGATATTCAGCGCCTCGCCCCGGAACAAAGCGGTCATGATGTCGCGCGCCTGGACGATGCCGATAATGTCCTCGACCGATCCACGCCCCACCGGCAGGCGGGTATGCGGCGTTTCCAGCAGGCGCAGGCGGATCGTGTCCTCATCGGCGTTGATGTCGATCCAGTCGACATCCATGCGCTGGGTCATCACCTCGCGCACCGGCCGGTCGGCCAGCCGCACCACGCCGGAGATGATCGCCCGCTCGCTTTCCTCGATGATGCCCGACCGGCTCGCCTCGGCGACGATCAGGTGCAGTTCCTCGACCGTGACATGATGTTCGGATTCGCGGTCCAGCCCCAGCAGCTTGAAGATCAGGCCGCTCGACTTGTCGAGCACCCACACCACCGGAGCGGTCAGCTTGGCCAGATACAGCATCGGCGTCGCCACCAGCACCGCGATCGGCTCGGGCTGGCGCAGCGCGAACTGCTTGGGCACCAGTTCGCCAATGATCAGCGAGGCATAGGTGGTGAGGCCGATGACCAGCGCAAAACCCAGATTTTCCGCCATATTGGGCGACAGGCCCAGCGCCGCCAGCCGCTCGCCGGTCGGCCCGCCCAGGCTCGCACCCGAATAGGCGCCGGAGATGATGCCGATCAGAGTGATGCCGATCTGGACGGTCGACAGGAACTTGCCTGGGTCCGCCGCCAGCTGCAACGCCGACTTGGCGCCGCGCTTGCCCGCCTTCTCCATCGCCTGCAGCCGTGGCTTGCGCGCGGACACGATGGCCAGCTCCGACATCGCGAAGACGCCGTTCAGCGCGACCAGCGCCAGGATGATGATGAGGTCTACCCAGGGGAAGGGCGTCGGAGCGGGAGGGGGGATCGTGGCCATGGTGGTCCCCTCCCCTATAACCTTTATTCTTTCGTTTTCACAACCATCCCATCATCGCCCGTTCAGTTCACTTGTGGAACAATCCATCGCCTGGGTTATTAGGGAGGCATCCATCCACGCGGATGCCAAGGACAAGGGAATAGAAGAATGAGGATTTCGCACCGGATCATGATGGCCGCCGGCCTGGCCGCGATGCTGACCACCACGGCCTGCACCACCGACCCCGAAACCGGGCAGAAGCGCATGTCGAAGGCGGCGATCGGCGGCATCGGCGGCGCGCTGGGCGGCTATCTGCTGGGCGATCTGGTCGGCGGCCGGCATGACCGCACCGAAAAGATCCTGGGCGCCGGCATCGGCGCGATCGCGGGCGCCGGCATCGGCTCCTATATGGACGAACAGGAACGCAAGCTGCGCCAGCAGACCGCCGGCAGCGGCGTCGACGTGATCCGCCAGGGCGACGACCTGCTGCTGCGCATGCCCTCGGGCATCACCTTCGCCTTTAACGACGCCAGCGTCCAGCCGCAGTTCCGCCCCACGCTGGACGAGGTGTCCTCGATCCTGTCGCAATATCCCAAGACCTATATCGACGTATATGGCCACACCGACAGCGACGGGTCGGACGCCTATAATCAGACGCTGTCGGAACGCCGCGCCCAGTCGGTCGCCGGCTATCTGACCAGCCATGGTGTCCAGTCGGCCCGCATCGCCACGCGCGGCTTTGGCGAAACCCAGCCGATCGCGTCGAATGCGACCGAGGAAGGCAAGGCCGCCAACCGTCGCGTCGAAATCAAGATCTCGCCCGTCACCGAATCCGACGTGCGCAGCTGACGATGGCTCGGGCCGCTCGAACGGGCGGCCCGACCGACCATCTGCGCTGCCGACAGCACAAAACCGCCCCTACGCGCCCGTCAACATTATCCTCATTGACCTTCGCGCGCGCCGGGCATAGCAGGGCCGCCGCTGTCGCAACCCAAAGAGTGCCCTGACAATGACCTATGTCGTGACCGACAACTGCATCCGCTGCAAATATATGGATTGCGTCGAGGTCTGCCCCGTGGACTGTTTCTACGAGGGCGAGAACATGCTGGTCATCAATCCCAATGAGTGCATCGACTGCGGCGTGTGCGAACCGGAATGCCCGGCCGAGGCGATCCTGCCCGATACCGAGAACGGCCTCGAAAAGTGGCTGGAACTCAACACCAAATATTCGGCCGAATGGCCCAACATCACGGTCAAGGGCGAGGCCCCGGCTGATGCCGACGCGATGAGCGGCGTAGAGAACAAGCTGGAGCAGTTCTTCTCGCCCGAACCCGGCGAGGGCAGCTGATCGATATTATCCTGCGCCATCAAGGCGCAGCGTCCCATTTTGTGCCGCACCCCCAGACTTTGTGTCCGGGGGTGGCAATTTTGTTACGAATCTGCTAAATAGCGCCCAGCGGACGAACATGGTCGCGTTCGTCCTGGAGTATTCGCATCATGTCTTGACGGTGACGCCGCGGACTTTCCCCGACTCGTGCCCCTGCTGCACCTGCCCCGCGACGGCCCGTTCCCCGGTTGAATAGAAAGGTTTCAAATGGCTGCCAAGGCGCTGTCCTTTGACGTTGGTGATTATGTCGTTTACCCCAAGCACGGCGTGGGCCGTGTGATCGAACTCCAAAAGGAGCAGATCGCGGGCATGGAACTGGAGCTGTATGTGCTCCGTTTCGAAAAGGAGCGCATGACGCTGCGCGTTCCCACCAACAAGGCCGAAGGCGTCGGCATGCGCAAGCTGTCCTCCAACAAGACGCTGGAGGAATCGATGGAAACCCTGAAGGGCAAGCCCAAGGTCAAGCGCACCATGTGGTCGCGCCGCGCCCAGGAATATGAAGCGAAGATCAATTCGGGCGACCTGGTGTCGATCGCCGAAGTGACCCGCGACCTGTTCCGTGCCGACGACCAGCCCGAGCAGAGCTATTCCGAGCGCCAGATCTTCGAGGCAGCCTCCAGCCGCCTCGCCCGCGAACTCGCCGCGATGGAAGAGACCGACGAGCCCACCGCGCTGCAGAAGATCCTGCGCATCCTCAATGAGGCCGCACCGAAATATGCCAAGGTCGAAGGCTGATCACTTCGCCCGAACAGGCTGAAACATGACGAAGGGCGCCCTCCCAGGGGGCGCCCTTCTTCGTTACGGCAGGACCATTGCGGGAATCCCGCCCTCGTCCGTTGACTCCCCCGAACCGTTCTTCAGGACGCATAGGGGAATAGCCATGACCGACCAGGATGACGCGCAGCAGGATCTGATCCAGCGCGGCTATTCGCGCCGCGACGCGGCCCGCATATTGGGCGTGCTGGGCGCGGGCGTGGCGGTCGCCACCGCCGGCACCCCGGTCTGGGCGCAGCGCAATGACGGCCCCGAAGAAGGCAATTTCCCCAAGGTGCGGATCGGCTCGAACGAATGCTGGACCGGCCCCTTCCCCGTCGCCCAGGCCGCCGCGGCGAAGATCGTGTCCCACGCCAATTTCTACCACCCCGGCACCGAAGTCACCGACTTCAAGAAGACGCTCGCGACCATCGAGGGCGTGCCGGTCGATTATGTCCTGCCCTGGCCGGGGTCCAGCGACCCGCTCTCGCGCATCGTCGTCGCCTTTTGCTCGCCGCAAAAGGGGCTGGTGACCGCCGATGTCAGCTATGAACAGCCCTGGGGCACGGCGGAATGGGCCGGCGCCAAGGTGACGAAGGTGCCGCTGACGCCCGATTATCGCCACGACGTGAAGGCGATGCTCGCCGCCAATCCCGACGCCGGCCTCTATTATATCTGCTCGCCCAACAACCCCACCGGCACGCTGACGCCGGTGGCCGACATCGAATGGCTGATCGCCAACAAGCCGGCCGGATCGATCGTCCTGGTGGACGAGGCCTATCTCCATTTCTCGCACGGCCAGTCCGCCGCCCCGCTGGTCGCGCAGGGCAAGGACGTGATCGTGCTGCGCACCTTCTCCAAGCTGTTCGGCATGGCCGGCATGCGGCTGGGCGCCACCATCGCGCGGCCGGACCTGCATGCCAGGATGATGCGCTATGACGGCAAGCGCATGTCGACCAACCTGCCCCTGCCCTCGGTCGTGTGCGGCACCGTTGCGCTGACGCAGAAGGCGCTGATCGAGCAGCGCCGGTCCGAGATGATCGCGGCGCGCGACTTCACCTTCGCCCACCTCACCAAGCGCGGGGTAAAATTCATTCCGTCGGACGCCAACATGTTCATGGTCGACTGGGGCAAGCCGGCGGCCGGCGTCCAGGCCCAGTTCCTGGCGGCGGGTGTCGGCATCGGCCGCAACTGGGCGCCCTGGCCCACCATGTCGCGCGTCACCGTCGGCTCGATGGCCGACATGCAGGCCTTCTGCGCCGCGCTCGACAGGATCATGGTCTGAAAAAGGGCCGGCTTCGCTGTGGAAGCCGGCCCTTTGGATCAATTGCCCTTCACTCTGTCGGCGGCATCCTTGGCGGCGTCGCCGACATCGCTCGCGGCCTGACCGACCTGGCTCGCCGCGCTCGACACGGCATCATCCTTGCGGGTCTGGCTGCTGATCAGGAAGAAGGCGGCAACCGCCACCACCACGACCAGCAGCAGGATCGCGATGGTCGTGCCACCGCCGCCACTGCGCTTTTCGATGATGGTCGTCGTGGGCGCCGGGCGTTCCTGATAATCTGCCATATAGTCTCTCCTCTTTGTCACCCCGTGGGGGCAACAATGCCGGAGAGCGGGCAAAGGTTTCAGCCGCCCCGTTGGCCCGCCTTACTCGCCGGTCGGGACGAAGGCGCCCTTGGCGCGGTCCTTGACCACCTTGTCGGCGCGGAACACCGATCCGCTCATGGTGATGTAGACGCCCGGTTCGGCGACCTGCGCGGTGGCGAAAGCCATGCCAAGGTTGAAGCTCGCATCGCTCTCGCCAAAGCGCGCCGGCGCCAGCGCACCGACCAGCACGACGGTCTTGCCGGGAATGTCCTGCAACAGCTTGGCCGTCTCGGTCATGGTGTCGGTGCCATGGGTGATGACGATATGCTTCTCGCGCGCGGCAGCGACGCGGGCGGCGATCAGCGCACGATCCGTGTCATCCAGCTCCAGGCTGTCCTTGCGCGTGATTTCCTCGATGCGGAAGGGCCGCTTGACCCGTGCCACCTGCAACAGCTTGGCCATCACCGTCTCGCCGACCTGATAGTCGGACAGGGCGTCGAAATAGACCTTGTCGATCGTGCCGCCGGTGGTGAGCAGCAGGATGGGGGTTTCGGGGGACAGCATGAACGGACTCCGTATATCGATCGCGCCCCCTTAACGGATAATGGCGCCGACCGGAACCGTCCCTATTCGCCCCGCGCCATCGCCGCACCCCGGTCGCGCGCGGCGACCAGCGTGTCGGTCAGAAGGTCGAGCAGGCGATTGTCGGCGTCCAGCACATTGAGGCCCTGGCGCGTCATGCCGCCGGGGCTGGCGACCTGATCCGCCAGGGTCGCCGGGCTGACGCTGGCGCGCGCCGCCATGTTCGCCGATCCCTGCACCGTGGCCAGCGCCATGCGCGCGGCCTGATCGGCTGGAATGCCCAGCGCCTCGCCGGCGCGCGACAGCGCATCGATGAAGCGGAACAGGAAGGCCGGACCGCAGCCCGACAGGGCCGTCACCTGATTGAACAGGGCTTCGTCACCCATCCATTCGGCCAGGCCCAGCGGCGCGATCAGCGCGGCGATATCGGCCTTGGCCGCCGCATCCGTCGCCGCATCGGTGTAGAGCGCCACCACGCCCTCGCCCAGCCCGACCGGCAGATTGGGCATGGCGCAGACGACATCGCGCGGCGCCGGGAAATGCCGGCGCAGGTCGGCGATCGGCGTGCCGGCCAAGATCGACACCAGCCGCGTTTCCGCCGTCAGCAGCGGCGCAAGCCCCGCCGCCACGTCGGCAATCTGATAGGGCTTCATGCCCAGCAGCACGGTCGTGCCGGCCGGCAGCGCCGCGGGATAGGCGGTGACGACGGTCACGCCGTGCGCCACCGGCTTGCCGCTTGGCCGCAGCACGGTGACGCGGGCGGGATCGAGCCCGCACGCCAGCCAGCGGGTCAGCATCTGACCGGCCATATTGCCGCAGCCGACAAGGAAAAGATGATCGGGCCAGCAGGCAATGGTCATGGTCAGGCTTTCAGGCAGAAATGTCAGGCTTCGCCGCGGGTTTCGATCAGGCTCGCGCTGATCGCCTCGCTCGGGCTCTTGCCGCCCCACAGGACGAACTGAAACACCGGATAGAAACGCTCGCACTCGTCGATCGCGGTCTCGATCAGCACCTGCGCCTGGTCCAGCGTCAGCGTGCCGCCCTGCCCCAGCAAGGCGCCATGGCGGAACAGGATGATGCCGCTCGACGACCACAGCTCGAAATGGCCGAGCCAGAGCTGCTCGTTGATCAGGCCCAGCGTCTCGTAGATGACGGCGCGCTTGTCGTCATTGACGCGGATGTCGGGCAGCGCGAGAAGCTGCAGCACCTGATCCTCGTCACGCCAGATGCCGCGCAGCTCATATTGCGCCCACGACCCCTGGGTGCTCGCGACGATCTCGTCCTCGCCGACCTGCTCATAGCTCCAGCCATGCGCCTCGTAAAAGGCCGCCAGCATGTCGATCGGCGCGGCCTCATGGCCGCCATTCTCAAATTCGTCGCTATCCATCATCGGCGCGCCTTTATCACCGCAAGCGGCGAAAGGACAGGGCGCTTACTCGGCGCCCGCATCCTTATCCACAGCTTTCGTCTTGGCGGCGCGCACGGTCTTGGTGACCGGTTCGGGCGCCTTGCCTTCCAGCGCGTCGAGGCGGGCCTTGAGCAGTTCGACTTCCTCGCGCGCGGCGGCGGCCATCGCCTTGACCGCGTCAAATTCCTCGCGGCTGACGAAGTCGACGCCGCCGATCCATTCCTTAGCGCGTTCGCGCGCATTGGATTCGAACTCGCGGGTCATGCCCGCGACCGTGCCGGCAGCGCCGTTCACCAGCTTGGCCAGGTCGTCGAAAAAGCGGTTCTCGCTCTGCATGATCGTCTATCCTCGTATCAGGCGCGTGGGTGCGCCGAAATCATATCTGGGTCTGGAGTGCCGGCGCGACAAGCCTGTGCGCATCCGGGTTCAGGCGGCCGACCTCATAGTTGAGGTAGGAGGCAAAGACCAGCCAGACCAGATAGGGCAACATCAACGCACCGGCAAAGGGACGGATCCGCCAGAACAAGGTGGTGGTGAGCGCCACCAAGAGCGCCAGCACCAGGATCAGCCCCAGCGCCGCCCCCACCTGATGCGCGCGAAAGAAGAGCGGCGACCAGGCAAGGTTGAGCGACAGTTGCACCAGGAACAGCACGACCGCTGCTCCCCGCCCCCTGGCCCCGCGCGCATGCAGCACGATCGCGAAGGCCAGCGCCATCAGTATATAGAGGATCGTCCAGGCGACGCCGAAGGCCCAGCCCGGCGGCATCAGCGCCGGCAGGTTGAGCGAGGCGAACCAGCGATTGCCAAAACCGCTATTGGCGAGCCTGCCCGACAGGAAGCCGAGAAAGACGATCGCGGGCACCGTCACCAACGCCCAGCGCAGATAGGCAAGACGCAACTGACCCTGGGACGCGATCTCGTTCATCGGCAACGCAGCTCCAAGCTATTCGGCGGGTTCGGGCGAATCCTTGAGCGCCGAATCCAGTTTGCGACCAACGGTTTGCGGAGAAACCGTGCGCTTGGCAACGCGCGAATAGAAAATGGGAATGAGGAACAGGGTGATGAGCGTCGCCAGGCTGACGCCGAACACGATCACCACGCCGATCGAATGGCGCGCCGCCGCACCGGCCCCGCCGCGCAGCACCAGCGGCACCGCGCCGATGACGGTCGCGATCGACGTCATCAGGATCGGGCGCAGACGCCGCTTGGCCGCCTCGCGGATCGCCTCGGCAATCTCCATCCCCTCGTCGCGCAACTGGTTGGCGAACTCGACGATCAGGATACCGTTCTTGGCGGCGAGGCCCACCAGCATGACGATGCCGATCTGGCTATAGAGGTTGATCGACCCGCCGGTGATCGCCAGGCCCAGCGCGCCCCCCGCCACCGCCAGCGGCACCGTCGCGATGATGACGCCGGGGTGGATGAAGCTTTCGAACTGGGCCGCGAGCAGCAGATAGACGATCAGGATGGTGAGGCCGAAGACGATCCAGATCGACCCGCCGGTCTCACGCAGCGACTGGCTTTCGCCACGATAGCCGATCGCCAGCACCTCGGGCGACTGGCGCGCCTGATCCTCCAGGAAGGCGAGCCCCTGCCCCAGCGACGTCCCCGGCGTCAGCGCGGCGGTCAGGGTGATGGCGCGCAGCTTGTTATAGCGGTTGAGCTGACGCGGCCCGGCCACTTCGCGCACGCTCACGACCGCGGACAGCGGCACCAGCACGCCACTGCGGCTGCGCACCTGGATACGTTCCAGATCGGCCAGCGTCTGGCGCCCGTCGCGCTCCGCCTGCACCAGCACGCGATATTCCTCGCCGCGGTCGACATAGGTGGTGACGCGGCGCGAACCGAGCAGGCTTTGCAGCGCCTGGCTGACATCGTTCACCGACACGCCCAGGTCGCCGGCGCGCTGCAGATCGGTCTCGATCCGCATCTGCGGCTTGGTTTCCTTATAATCGCTGTCGAGGTTGATGAGGCCCGGATAGCTCGCCGCCGCCAGCATGATGCGGTCGCGCGCCGCCACCAGCCCTTCATAGGTAGAGCCGGCCACCACGATATTGACCGGCAGGCCACGACCACGGCCCAGCCCCGATCGCGGCGCGGCATTGCCGCGCACGCCCGGCTGGTCGGCGATCACCTTGTTGATGATGGTCGCGACTTCCGCCGTGGTGATGGTGCGGTCTTCCCACGGCCGCAGGAAGGCGATGACATTGCCGTTGTTATAATCGTCGGTGGTGCCGAAGCCGCCGGGGGTGCGGATCACCAGATTCTGCAGCGTGCCATCCTTGCGCAGGAAGGCGAGATCATTCTCGATCTTCTGCATATAGGCCATCATCCGGTCGAAGCCGGTGCCTTCGGGCGCGTTGACATTGGCCTCGACCACGCCGGTATCCTCGGCCGGGGCCAGTTCGGCCGGCAGGCGGGTGAAGAGGAAGAAGGCGACGCCCAGGAAGATCGCAACGCCCAGCAGCGGCATCAGAGGTTTCTTCAAGGTCCAGTCGAGCCAGCGGCCATAGCCATGCTCGATCCGCTGGAAGCGATCATCGACCCAGCGCGCCAGCCGGCCACGCTCGGCATTCTTGAGCAGCTTGGAGCAGAGCATCGGCGCGAGGCTCAAGGAGATGAAGCCCGAAAAGCCGATCGCCGCGATCATCGCGATGGCAAGTTCGCGGAACAAGAGGCCGGTCTGGCCGGCCAGGAACATGACCGGCACGAACACGGCGCAGACGACCAGCGTGGTCGAGATGATGGCAAAGCCCACCTGCCGCGTGCCGAGATAGGCGGCGACCAGCGGATCTTCGCCCTGTTCGACGCGGTGATAGACATTTTCCAGCACCACGATCGCGTCGTCGACCACCAGGCCGATGGCGAGGACGAAGGCGAGCAGGGTCAGCAGGTTGATCGACAAACCGAGCAGCCACATCACCGCGCAGGTGGCAAGCAGGCAGATCGGCACCGTCACCGCTGGCACGATCGTCGCGCGCACCGATCCCAGGAACAGGAAGATGACGAGGATGACGAGCAGAGCCGCCTCGATCAGCGTGTCATAGACATTGTCGATCGCGCGTTCGATGAACAGGGATTCGTCGGTGCCGATAGCGACGCGCATGCCCTTTGGCAGGGTCGGCTCCAGATCCTTGATCAGCGCCTTGGCCTTCTGTGCCACTTCCAGCGTGTTGGCGCCCGACTGGCGGATGATGCCGATGCCGATCGCCGTGCCCTGGTTGGAACGGAAGCTGCTATAGGGGTTTTCGGCCCCTTCCTCGATCCGAGCGACATCGCCCAGCTTCACCTGATAACCATCCTCGCCCCGGCCCACGACCAGCTGCGCGAACTGGTTCGGCGTGGCGAAGGGCCGCTCGACGCGCAGCGTCTGGTTCTGGTCCTTCGATTCAAAGCGGCCGGCGGGCAGCTCGACATTCTGGGTACGCAGCGCCGCCTCGACATCGGCCGGGGTCAGGCCGAAGGCGGCCAGTTTTTCCGCGTTGAACCAGATGCGGGTCGACGGCCGCGCCTCGCCGCCGATGGTGACGCGGGCAACGCCGTCGATCGCGGCGAAGCGGTCGGCAATGTTGCGGTCGAGATAGTCGCTGATCTGGATCGGCGACCAGCCGGGGCGCGAGAAGGCGAGGAACAGGATCGATCGCGCGTCGGAATCGACCTTGCGGATCTCGGGCGCCAGCGCATCCTCGGGCAGATCCTGCGTCACGGAGCCGACACGGTCCCGCACGTCATTGGCGGCGCTGTCGATATCACGCGAGGGATCGAACTCGATATTGATGTTGGACGTGCCGTCCTGCGAGGTCGAGGTGATGGTCTGGATGCCCTGCACACCCGCGACCGCATCCTCGATCTGCTGGGTGATGCGGGTTTCCACCACAGACGCGGCGGCGCCGGTATAGGTCGTCTCGACCGAGACGATCGGCGGATCGGTATCGGGATATTCGCGGACCGACAGGCTGAAATAGCCGACCAGGCCGACGATGCACATCAGCACCGCGACCACCGCCGAGAAGACGGGCCGGCGGACCGAGAGATCGGAGAGCTGCATCGGCTTAGCCGGCGGCCTTGGCGGACTTGCCGCCCTTGTCGTCATCACCCTTCTTGTCGCCGGCCAGCCGCACCGGTGCGCCGTCGGTCAGCTTCACCACGCCTTCGGTCACGATCTGCTGGCCGGCCTTCACGCCGCCCAAAATCTCGACCAGGCCGTTCTGGCGGATGCCGGTTTCGACCTTGGTCCGCTTGGCGGTGCGACCGTCCAGCACGAAGACGAAGCGTTCGTCGCCATCGCCGATCACGGCCAGTTCGGGCACGCCCAGAGACTGGCGCTCGCGCGAGAAGACGCTGACGGTCAACAGCATGCCGGGCTTCAGCGCCTTGTCGGGATTAGGCATGATCGCGCGGACCCGCACGGCGCGGGTGGCGGGATCGATCACCGGATCGATCGTCGCGATCGTGCCGTTGAACGGCCGGTCGGGCCAGGCGGCGGACACCGCCTTGATCGGCATGCCCTCGCGGATCATCGACAGCCGCGTCTCGGGCACGGTGAAGTCCAGCTTGATCCGCGAAATGTCGCTCACCGTGGCGATCGCGGTGCCGGCGGTGATGACCGCGCCGGGCGAGACCGTGCGCAGCGAGACCCAGCCGCTGAACGGCGCGCGGATGGTGCGGTCGCCGATGCCGGCACGGGCGAGGTCCGCATTGGCGCGGGCGCTGCTGGCGAGCGCGATCTGCTGCTCGACCGTGGCACCGGTGGCAAAGCCGCGCGACTTGAGCGCCTGGATGCGCTTCAACTGCTGGTCGGCCTGCAGCGCGGTCGCCTCGGCCGCGGCCAGTTCCGCCTTTTCCTGGCCCACGGCCATGCGGGCGATCACCTGTCCCTTGGACACGAAACCGCCATCGGTGAAGTTCAGCACATCGATCCGCTCGGTCACCGGCGCGGACAGCACCACCTGCTCATTGGCGAGCGCGGTGCCGACCGCCTCGACATTGTCGGTGAAGCGGGTGGGCGCAATCGCCACCGCCTCCACCAGAGCCGGCGGGCGAGCTTTCTTTTCCTTCTCTCCGCCGCAACCGGCAAGACAAAGGGCAACGAGAATGACAGGCAGGGTCGAGCGCATGACGAGGGGCTAACGGGCCTTTGTGACGGACACAACCGCATGGAATGTGTCAAAATGTATCGCAGGGCGGGTAACGAAGCTGGCGCGATTATCCGCCAAGCCGCGCATGAATCAGAAATTCGACATTTCCCTGTGGCCCGGTGATCGGACTGGTCGTGATTCCAAGCACTTCCCAGCCCTTCTCACGGACCCAGGCAGCCACTTCGTCGCAGACGCGCTGATGAATGGCGGGATCGCGCACCACTCCGCCCTTGCCCACTTCCTCGCGCCCCGCCTCGAACTGCGGCTTGATGAGAGCGACCAGCTGCGCGCCGGGCCGGGCGAAGCCGATCGGCTTTTCCAGCACCTTGGCCAGGCTGATGAAGCTGGCGTCGCACACGATGATGTCGACCGGCTCGGTTATGTGGGCGTCGGTCAGGATGCGGGCGCTGGTCTGCTCATGGACGATGACGCGATCATCGGAGCGCAGCTTCCACGCAAGCTGGTTGGTGCCGCTGTCGACGGCATAGACCTTTGCCGCGCCCTTGGTCAGCAGCACGTCGGTAAAACCACCGGTCGAGCTGCCGACGTCGATCGCGACGAAACCGGAGACGTCGATGCCATATTCATCGATCGCATGGGCCAGCTTGATGCCGCCGCGCGAGACCCAGGGATGGTCGCGCCCGCGCACGTCCAGTTCGGCGTCGTCCGGCACCTGCTGCCCCGCCTTCTCCACCTTCTTGTCGCCCAGATAGACGAGGCCGGCGAGGATCAGCGCCTGCGCCCGCGCCCGGCTTTCGGCGAGGCCATTGTCGACGAGCAACTGGTCAGCGCGAATCTTGGCCATCAGCGCACCAGTCCGGTGAGGGTCGACGGGGTCAGTAGCTGCGGCAATGTCTGGGCCTCCTTGCCCGGTGCGTACCAAAGGTAGAGCGGCACGCCCGAACGGCCCTGCGCTTCGAGGAAGCGGGTAATCGCCGGATCGGCATTGGTCCAGTCGCCCATCATGACGGTGACGCCCGCCTTCTCGAACGCTGCACGCACCTCCGCCCGCTCGATCGCGGCGGCCTCATTGGCCTTGCAGGTCAGGCACCAGTCGGCGGTGAAATAGAGGAAGACCGGCTTGTTCGCGGCGCGCAGCCCGTCGAGCTTTTCCGCATCGAAGGCGACGACCGCGCCCTCGCCCGCCGCTGCAAGGGCCGGCGCGCGCGCAGGCAACAGCATTGCGGCACCGACCAGCAGGACCGCCGCACCGACGCCGACCTGCAACCAGCCGCCGCGCCCGGCCCGCTGGCGCATGCCCAGCCACCAGAGCAGCAGCACCAACGCCAGCGCCGCGCCAAGGCCGATGGTCATGCCACCGACCCCGCGTTGCTGACCCAGCAGCCAGGCAAGGCCCAGCGCGGTGAGGAACATGGGGATCGACAGGATGCGCTGCAACCGGCCCATCCATGCGCCGGGACGCGGCAGGCGATTGCGCAGCGCAGGCAGATAGGCGAGCAGCAGGAAGGGCAGCGCCAGGCCAAGCCCAAGGCCGGCAAAAATCGCCAGCGCCGCGCCCAGGGGCAGCACCAGCGCCGTGCCCATCGCCGCGCCCATGAACGGACCGGTGCAGGGCGTCGCGACAAAGGCGACCAGCGCCCCAGTCCAGAAGGCGCCGACCATGCCGCCCTTCCCTGCCAGCTGGCCACCGCCGCCAAAGGCCGGCAGGTCGAACAGGCCAGCCAGGTTGAACGCGATCGCGCTGACCAGCAGCAGCAGCGCCAGGATGATGCGCGGATCCTGCAACTGGAACGCCCAGCCGACCGCGCTGCCCGCCGCGCGTAGGCCCAGCAGCAGGCTACCCAGTGCCAAGCAGGCCAGGATCACGCCCGCGCCATAAGCCAGCGCCTCGCGCCGCGCCGCTCGTTCATCGCCGCCCGCCTTGGCCAGGCTCAGCGCTTTCAGGCCGAGGATCGGGAAGACGCAGGGCATGACATTGAGCAGCAGCCCGCCCAATATCGCCCCGCCCAGCGCCAGCAATATCGTGCCCGCCAGCCCCTTGGGCGCGATCTCGGCTACCTCACCGGACTTGGCCGTCAGCAGGAAACCGACATGGTCGCCGGTGCGCAGCACCGCCTGCGCAGCGCCGCCCTTGAAACCCTCGCCCGCCTCCGTCTCGACCAGCAGCCGATCGCCCTCACGGCTGACCTTCTGCGCGGCGGCGAAGCGGGCCAGCCCGTCGCTCAACGGGAAGAGATGAACGTCGCGCGCCTGCGCATCGGCCGGAAACGGCACCGACAGGCGCAGCTTGCCATCGACGATCTGATAGGTCGCTTGCGCACCCAGCGGCCGGGGCAGATGGCCGCGCCAGCCATCGAAGCGCGCCTGCATCGCCGGTACGACCTTGCCATCGCCCGCGACCAGTTCCAGCGCCAGTTCGCCGCTTTCCGGCACGCAGATCTTGTCGGTGCAGGCCAGCCATTCGGCCTTCACCCGGATCGGCAGGCGGGTGCCCGCCGCCACGTCCGGCGCCACGCTCAGATTGGCGAGCACCGCATAAGGGCCTTCATAGACATGATTCATCAGGCCCGAAATCAGCAGCGTCTCGGGCACCGGATAGCGCAGCGCGCCAATCGTCACGCCCTTGGGCAGGGTCCAGGTCACGGTCATGCCCAGGCCCGCATCGCCCGGATTTTCCCAATAGCCGTGCCAGCCCTTTTCCGGCTTCATGGCAAAGGCAATGGTCGTGCCCTTGCCGGGCGCGGGCGCCGCACTTTCGGCCATCAACTGCGCGGCGATATGCGCCGGGCCGCCACCAAAGGCCGCCTGGGCCTGCACGGCCGGCGATGCGATCGACAGCCCCGCCAGCATGGCGAGCGTCACGAATATGACTTGAAAAATCCGCATCGGGCCTCTGGTCGGGTGGATGCAAGGGGGCTAGGTCGCTCCCTATCCGCCGTCAAGGCATGAGAAGGTACCCATATGTTGAAACACGTCGCCGCTGCCCTGTTGCTTGCCACTGCCATGCCCGTCGTGGCGCAGAGCCCCGCGCCTGCAGCCGCTCCTGCACCGGCCGCCCGCAGCATTGCCGCGACTCCGCCCAAGCTGATCGTCGCCATCTCGGTCGACCAGTTTTCGGCCGACCTGTTCAGCGAATATCGCCAATATTATACCGGCGGCCTCAAGCGCCTGACCAGCGAAGGCGCGGTCTTCCCGCGCGGCTATCAGAGCCACGCCGCGACCGAGACCTGCCCCGGCCACTCGACCATCCTGACCGGCAGCCGCCCGTCGCGCACCGGCATCATCGCCAATAACTGGTTCGACCTCGACGCCAAGCGCGAGGACAAGAGCCTCTATTGCGCCGAGGATGAGAGCCAGCCGGGCAGCAGCAGCGACAAATATGAAGCCTCGCCCCTGCACCTCAAGGTGCCGACGCTGGGCGGCAGGATGAAGGCGGCCAACCCCGCCACCCGCGTCGTGTCGGTCGCCGGCAAGGATCGCGCCGCGATCATGATGGGCGGCGCGACCGCCGATCAGGTCTGGTGGCTGGGCGGGCCGCAGGGCTATGTCAGCTACAAGGGCGTCACCCCCACCCCGCTCGTCACCCAGGTCAACCAGGCTTTTGCCCAGCGCCTCGCCCAGCCCAACCCCGGCTTCGAGCTGCCCGCCCAGTGCGTGTCGAAGGATTTCCCGGTCCAGGCCGGCAACCGCACCGTGGGCACCGGCCGCTTCGCGCGTGACGCCGGCGACTATAAGGGCTTCCGCATTTCGCCCGAGCAGGATGCGATGACCCTGGCCTTCGCCGCCGCCGCGATCGAGAGCATGCAGCTGGGCAAGCAGGCGCAGACCGACATCATCTCGATCGGCCTGTCGGCGACCGACTATGTCGGCCACACCTTCGGCACCGAAGGCACCGAAAGCTGCATCCAGGTCGACCGGCTCGACACCGAACTCGGCGCCTTCTTCGATCGGCTCGACAAGGACGGCATCGACTATGTCGTCGTGCTGACCGCCGACCATGGCGGCCATGACCTGCCCGAACGCCACCGCATGAACGCCATGCCGATGGAACAGCGGGTCGACATGGCACTGACGCCCAAGGCGCTCAACGCCACCATCGCCGAGAAGGCCGGCCTGCCCGGCAAGAAGGTGATCTGGAGCGACGGCCCGTCGGGCGACATCTATTATGACAAGGGCCTGACCGCCGTACAGCGCGCCAGGGTCGAGACCGAAGCGCTCAAATATCTGCGCGCCCATCCGCAGGTACAGACCGTCTTCACCAAGGCGGAAATCGCCGCCACCCCCTCGCCCTCGGGTCCGCCCGAAAGCTGGAGCCTGATCCAGGAAGCACGCGCCAGCTTCTACCCCAGCCGCTCGGGCGACCTGCTGCTGCTGCTCAAGCCACGCGTGATGTCGATCCCCGAACAGGCGGTGATGGGCTCGGTCGCCACCCATGGTTCGCCCTGGGATACCGACCGCCGCGTGCCGATCCTCTTCTGGCGCAAGGGCATGCAGCATTTCGAGCAGCCGCTGGGCGTCGAGACGGTGGACATCCTCCCCAGCCTCGCCGCGCTGATCAAGCTGCCCGTGTCCAAGGACCAGATTGACGGCCGCTGCCTCGACCTGGTCGCCGGCAAGGACGACAGCTGCGCCGGGCAATAAGCCCTTGCCGATCCTCCCCCCGTCAAAAGGGGGAGGATCAGATATTCTCGCCAATCCCGTCCGTGCTTTCCAGCAGGGCATGAACTCGGTGCGGGGCCGACACCTCGACCCGGCTGGTCACTTCGTGCCGGGCCTTGGCCTGGCGCACATTGCTGTCGGCCGGCACGCTCTCGGTCAGCCACACATTGCCGCCGATGACCGATCGGCTGCCGATGATGATCCGGCCCAGCACCGTCGCGCCGGCATAGATGACGACATCATCCTCGATGATCGGATGGCGCGGCTGCGCCTTTTCGAGCGCGCCCTTCTCGTCCGAGGGGAAGCTGCGCGCGCCCAGCGTCACGCCCTGATAGAGCCGCACCCGATCGCCGACGATCGCCGTCTCGCCGATGACGACGCCGGTGCCATGGTCGATGAAGAAGCCGTGGCCGATGCGCGCGCCGGGATGGATGTCGATGCCGGTATGGGAATGGGCGATCTCGGAAATGATCCGCGCCACCAGCGGGGCGCCCAGTTCATAGAGGCGATGCGCCAGTCGATGATGGATGATCGCCAGCATCGAAGGGTAGCAGATCAGCACCTCGTCCACGCTGCGCGCGGCCGGATCGCCCAGGAAGGCCGCCTCGACATCGCTGTCGAGCAGGGTGCGCAGCGCCGGCAGGCTGTGCGCGAACTCGCCAATGATCCGCGCCGCCGCCGCGTCGACTGCGGCAATCGGATCGTCCTTCATCGCATAGATGAGTTCGAGCCGGATCTGGCCATAGAGGCGGCTGAGCACGGTCTGCAGCGTCTCGGCGACATAGGCGTCCTCATTATGCAGTCGCACGAAGCTCGGTCCCAGCCGCAGCGGGAACAGCGCGCCGCACAGCGCACCGGTGATCTTCACCAGATTGGCGCGAGACGGGAATCCTTCGGCGCCATATTCGGCATGATGCTGCTGTTCCTGCCGCCAGCGACTGCGCGCTGCGGCCAGGTCCGTGACCAGCCGGTCCAGATCCCAATAGCCCACGCCTTCACCCTGCATATCGCCGTCCGCCATTCCCTGCGCCTCTTGTCCGATGGGCAACCGGAATAACCCGCGTCTGCGCGCCAGGATAAACGAGTTTTGCTTGGGGGTAGCGAGATTCTCTTTGCCGAACGCGCCGGAAGGCCGATCAGACCTTGGCTTCCGGCCTGTTCGGATAGAGGCAGATTTCGACGCGCAGCCCGCCCTCGGGTCGGTTGGCCAGCGTCAGGCGACCGCCCTCCTGCTCGACCGTCTTGGCAACGATGGCCAGGCCCAGGCCCATGCCACGCGTGTTGCGCTGACGCGCCGTATCCAGCCGATGGAAGGGTTTCAGCACCTCCTCCAGCCGGTCGCGCGGAATGCCGGGGCCATCATCATCGACGCGGATCAGCACCTCATTATCGTGCCGCGCCACGCTGACCCGCGCACGCACCCCATAATGGAGCGCATTCTCGATCAGGTTGCGCACGGCACGGCGCAGCGACAGCGGGCGGACCTCCATTTCCAGATGATCCGGCCCGTCATAGATCACATCGTCGCCATGATCCTGGAAGGCGTCGACCACCGTCGCGATCGTGACCGCTACGTCGATCCGCACCGCCGGTTCGGGGTTCTTCTCGCCGCCCAGAAAGGCCAGCACGGACTCGATCATCTCGCCCATCTCGGCCAGATCCTCGCCCATCGCCTCGCGGATTTCGGGGTCGTCCACCGCTTCCAGCCGCAATTGCAGCCGAGCGAGCGGCGTGCGCATGTCATGGCCGACCGCCGCCAGCGTCTCGGTCCGCTCGTTGATCAGGCGATGGATGCGGGTCTGCATCGCGTTGAAGGCGCGGATCAGGTTGCGCACATCATTGGTGCCCGCTTCCGCCACCGCCACCTGCTGGGCCAGGCCGATCCGCTTGGTCGCATGAGTGAGGTCACGCAGCGGCGCCAGGGTCCGCCGGATCAGCACGCCACCCGCAATCAGCAGCGCCAGCACGGGGATCAGCGCCAGGCCGAAGCGACCGAAGGTGAAGGCCCATTTGCCGCCGCTATGGTGCATGCCGAAATAGAGCCAGCTGCCGTCCGCCAGTTGCAGCCCGCCATTGATCTGCGAGGAACGGCCGGGTGAATTGAGCCGCAGCCACAACCGCGATTCATGCAGGCTGGGTTCCCAGTCGACGATCTGCTGCCGCATCCGCGCCAGTTCGGGCGACAGCGGCGGTGGCGGCGGCGCGGCCAGCGTCCAGTGGATGTCATAGCGGTCAGTGGTCAACTGCGCGCTGACCCCGCCGCGCTGGCTGACCGGCGCCTTGGCCACCAGCTTGCGCGCGATCACCAGATGCTCGGCCAGGCGGCGCGCCTCGTCATCCTGCAGCGACAAATGGCTGGCGCGCTCATAGATGAGCGTACCGACCACGAATTCCAGCAGAACGGTCAGCAGCAATATGCCAAAGATGCGGCCGACCAGCCCGAGCGACCGGCTGAACCGCTGTCGTCTCAAGCGCGCGCGACTTCCGCGTTGAACATGTAGCCGACGCCGCGCACCGTGGTGATCGGCGCGGGCCGGTCCTCGGTCGACAGCTTGCGACGCAGGCGGCTGACCAGCACGTCGATGCTGCGGTCGCTGCTGTCACCCATGCGGGTGCGCGACAATTCGATCAGCCGCTCGCGCGCGATCACCCGCTGCGGATGGCTGAGGAAGCTGCCCAGAAGGTCGAACTCGGCGCCGGTCAGGTCGACGATCGCGCCCGTGGGCGACCGCAGTTCACGGCGCGGGAAGTTGACGATCCAGCCGTCGAAGCGCGCTTCATTCTCGCGCTGCTCGTCCGGGCCACGCTCCACGCCGACACGGCGCAGGATGGCCCGGATACGGGCGATCAGCTCGCGCGTGCCAAAGGGCTTTGGCAGATAATCGTCGGCGCCCAGTTCCAACCCGACGATACGGTCGGTCTCGCTGCCCTTGGCGCTGATGAAGATGATGGGAACGTCGCTCTTGCGACGGATCTGGCGGCACAGGTCGATGCCGTTGGTGCCGGGCAGCATGACGTCCAGAACGACCAGGTCGACCGGGCCGGCATCGAAGGCCACCCACATTTCCGGACCGGACGAGGCCGGACGGACCTGATAGCCATGTTCCTGCAACGCGCGCGCCGTCAGCGTGCGGAGCGGCGGATCGTCTTCGACAAGGATGATCGAGGGGGCGGTCATGCGCGGAGCGACATCAGGCTGTTCATGATGTTGGGAGATAAGCAGCGACCGGTGGAGGGTCAACCGCAGCTTGCTGCCGAAACAGTTGACGGGGGCCACAGCAACAATTTGTCACGCCGGCGACAGCTCGGCACAAGATAAGGCCCGGAAATACAGCAGATCGGGCCCGCGCGAACGGGCCCGATCCGTAAAGATCAGAAAGCGGCCGAGATCGAGAAGACGACCGTGCTGCGCGCGATCGACTTGCCGAAATTATCGCCGTCCGCGACCTGGAAGTTGGGACGCAGATAATTTTCCTCGACGCGGGCGATGTCGGTGTCGACATAGGCGATGCTCAGCGTCAGCGGCGTGCCCGGCACGGCCAGGTCGGCACCGACCAGCCAGTCGAGATATTTGCCGGTCGGCGCGACCGACGTGCCGTTCGGGCCCAGGCCGCTATTGCCGTTCGACCAGCCCAGATGCGCCTTCAGGCTGACCGGGGTGTTCGGGATCGCACCGCTGACATCGCCCCAGATGTAGAAATTATCTTCCTTGTCACCCGGCTTGTAGATGGTGCAATCGGCGTCGCTGCACCACTTGCCCAGCGCTTCCTGCTTGGGGGCATAGGCCACGCCGAGCAGACCCTTGACCGGGCCGACCTGGCTCGACAGCTTCACATAGGGTTCGGCGAAGTCGGTCTTGTCGGCGCCCGACGGATACATGTACCAGGTCAGGCCGAGGTCCAGCGTCGCGCCGCTGTCACCCAGAGGAATGGCATAGCCTGCGAACAGGTCCAGTTCCATGTTGGCGCCGCCGAAGGTGCCCCAGCCCGACAGGTTGGAACCCCAGGTACCGACATAGACGCCGCTTTCATGGGTTGCGGTCAGGCCGCCCTGGATCGCCATGCCGCGATCGGACTGCGAAACACCACGGAAGCGATAATCGGAAACCAGGCCGACGCTGCCGGTCACGGTGACCGGGCCTGCGGGTTCTTCCTGGGCGAAGGCCGGCGCACTCGACATCAGAGCCAGAGCGGCACAAGCGATTTGATACTTCATGAACATTCCCCTTTTACGAAAGAATGTTCCGTCCTGCATCCGCGGCCCGAAGATCTGTTGGAATATCGTCTTCCGTACCGGCGGATGACTACTCGACTATTCTCGCCAGCCCTCGGCGCAAACCTCTATCTTCGCATCTGCACAAGGGAAGAGGGGCGCTGTGATATAGCGATCACGGTTCTTTTCTAATTGCCACCGATATTGTTTCTATTTGATGTCCAAATTGCATCTGAACATGAAAAAGCCGCCGCATCCGGGGATGCGGCGGCTTTTCTGTCATGAAGGCTCGTGTCAGGCGACGAGCTGGCGCATCCGTCCGGTCGCGCCGAACAACTCCACCTTGGCGCCCGCGCCGGTGCGGCGATCGGCCCATTCGCGCACCATTTCGGCGCAGGTATGGTCGATATGGGTCAGGCGCTCGACATTGAGGATGACCAGTTGTCCCGCCGGCACCGATTCCAGCTTGGCTGACAGCTTGGGCAGGCTCAGGAAGCTCGCCGTGCCGTGCAGCGCCACTTCATGCGCGTCGCCGCGGCTGGCTTCCTCGACGCCCAGACGCAGGCGGCTGGCATGGGGGATCAGTTCGATCAGCGACAGGCCAATGCCCACCAGCACGCCGGTCAGCAGGTCGGTCGCGACGACGCAGATCAGCGTCGCGGCCCACACGATCGCCGGCAGCGGACCATAGAGGTGGAACAGATGCTTGACGTGCGACAGGCTGACCAGGCGGAAGCCGGTCACGACCAGAATGCCGGCCAGCGCCGCCATCGGCACTTCGCGCAGCAGCCAGGGCAGCAGGGCGACGAAGCCCAGGATCCAGGCGCCGTGCAGGATCGCCGACAGGCGGGTCTTGGCGCCGGCCTGGACGTTGGCGGACGAACGGACGATGACGCCAGTCATCGGCAGCGCGCCAGCCACGCCGCACAGCAGGTTGCCCACGCCCTGCGCGCTCAGTTCGCGGTTGTAATTGGTGCGCACGCCATCATGCATGCGGTCGACCGCCGCGGCCGACAGCAAGGTCTCGGCACTGGCGATGAAGGCGATGGCAATGGCGGTGGTGGTGATGGTCGGGCTCATCAGCTGCGCCAGCAGGCCCTGTTCGGGCAGGCTGATGGCGGACAGGATCGATTCCGGCACGACAACACGGGCGACCGGCAGGCCGAGCGCGAAGGCGACCAGCGTCGCGGCGACCACGCCGACCAGCGCACCCGGCACCAGCTTCATCGATGCAGGGCGGAACTTCTCCCAACCCAGCATCGCGCCGATGGTGACCAAGCCGACAGCGAAGGCGGTGGCCGCATCCTGATTGGTGAGGCCCAATATCTGGCCCGGCATCGCGATCAGATTGTGCAGGCCGCTCGACAGCGGCTTGTCATCGAACAGCACATGGAACTGGCCGACGACGATCAGCACGCCGATGCCCGCCAGCATGCCATGCACGACCGCGGGCGAAATGGCGCGGAACCAGCCGCCGACCTTCAGCAGGCCGGCGACGATCTGGATCGCGCCTGCCAGGATCAGGATGGGGCCAAGGGCCGACAGCCCCTGTTCCCGCACGATTTCGAAGACGATGACCGCAAGACCGGCCGCCGGACCGCTGACCTGCAGCGGCGAACCCGCCAGCAGGCCGACGACCAGGCCCCCGATGATGCCGGTGATCAGGCCTTTTTCCGGCGGCACGCCGGAGGCAATGGCGATGCCCATGCACAGCGGCATGGCCACCAGGAACACGACGATCGACGCCGTGAAGTCGCGGCTGAACGTGCCGCCGGAAAAGGCCTTCAACATGATTTACTCCGCAGCTTGTGCGATGAGCGATTCGCCGGCCAGGCGACGCCCATGCGGCAGCGCCACGGGCAGCTTCTGCCCTTCGCGCAGCACCGAGAAACGGCCGGTTTCGCCGTCCAGGCCCAGGACCTGGCCGGCATGGATGTCGACATACCAGCCATGCAGGGCGATCTCGCCGCGGGCGATGCCCGACGCGACCGACGGATGGGTGCGCAGGTGCGACAGCTGCACGACGACATTTTCCAGCGCCATGTTGCGCAGCTTTTCGGCGGCATCCAGGTCGGCAGGATAGGATTCGCGGCACAGCTTCTGCGCGGCATGGCTGTGGCGCAGCCAGGCGGCGACATTGGGCATGCCGGTCAGGTCGGCGTCGGTGGCCAGCGCCTTCATCGCGCCGCAGTCGCTGTGACCGCACACGATGATGTCGCGCACGCCCAGCACCATGACGGCATATTCGACCGTGGCGGTCACGCCGCCCAGCTGGCTGTCATGCGGCGGCACGATGTTGCCGGCATTGCGACAGACGAACAGGTCGCCCGGCTGGGCCTGCATGATGTGCTCGGGAACGATGCGCGAGTCGGCGCAGGAGATCATCAGTGCCTTGGGGCTCTGACCATGGCTGGCCAACTGATTGTAGAGCGTGCTTTCGTTCGGGAAGACCTTGGTCTCGAAACTGAATACACGACCGATAAGCTCGTTCATGGCTTTCATCCTCTTATTGCTATTGCGTTGCCGGTCAGGGGGCGGACCGGCCTAGCTTGCAAAATACGCAGCAGATTTTGCTGCGGCGCAGCGGAATTGTTAAAAATCATGTCTGGGATGCAAAGCGCCCGACAGGCGCGCCAAATGGCGGAAAACCGCCATCAGCGCGCCTTTTCGGGAGGTCAGCGCCGGTCGACGACCGCGCTGAACATGTATCCGACGCCACGAACAGTCACGATCGCGGCGGGCCGTCCCTCATGGGACAGCTTGCGCCGCAACCGGCTGATCAGCACGTCGACACTGCGGTCGGACGAGGGCGCGTCGCGCACGCCCGCCAGTTCCATCAGCCGCGCACGGGCAATCACCGCCTGGGCATGATCCAGCAACACGGCGAGCAGCGAAAATTCCGCTGCCGTCAGTTCGACCAGCGCGCCGGCCGGGTCGGTCACTTCGCGCCGGGCGAAATCGACCACCCAGTCGTCGAAGCGCGCCTGGGTCTGGCGCCGCAGGCCCAGCGCCCGCTCGCTCCGCCCGCGCCGCAGCACGGCGCGCAGACGCGCCGCCAGTTCGCGGGTCGAATAGGGTTTGGCCATGTAATCGTCGGCGCCCAGCTCCAGGCCGACCACCCGGTCGACCTCGCTGCTGTCGGCGCCGACCAGGATGATCGGCACGTCGCTACGCTCGCGCACGTCGCGGCACAGGTCCATGCCGTCCGGCCCGCGCAGCCCTGCGTCCAGCACGACCGCGCCGACCGGCATCCGGTCCATGGCACTGAATATATCGCTCGACGAGGCCGCAGGCAGAGCGCGAAACCCGCTCTGCTCCAGGAATTCGCGCACCTTGTGCCGCAAATCCTGTTGCGTCTCGGCGACCAGTATCAGCGGTGGACTCATCAGCCCTTCACGGTCAGCGCGCGTACGCTGTCCAGTTCATTCACCAGCACGGCACGGTCCTGCTGCGCGACCGACACGGCCTCGGCATTGCGGGCGCTGGCATAGCGGGCGACCTCTGCGTCCACCTGGCTGCGGGCAGCAGCGCAGGTGCCGGCATAGCTGCCCGACAGCGGGGCGAAGCGATGGACCGCCTTGCCGAAGGCCGGCACCGACTGGCCCTGGGCCGCGACGGCGCGGTCAACGCGCACATCAGCCTGCCAGCGGCAGACCGGGATGGCGTTGCGATTGCCGAAGCGCGGCTCGACCTGGGTGAAGCGCACCGACGATGCGGTGTGATAGCTGGCCGTATAGGCCTGGGCGCCGTGGGTCAGTTCAGCGCTGTGGATCGGGGTGGAGGAAGCGGCGAGCGCCGCGACACTGGCAAGGATCGGCAACATGGGTGGCTTCCCTTCGAAACAGACAATATCCAGCAATAAGCGGGATCCTTCCGAGGGGTTTAGGCAGGGAGAATGTCTCCCCAATATGCCGAACGTTACAAATTATTGCTGTGTCGCTGCATGCCGTCAAGCGACCCTTGCGATCACCGGGCTGGCCTGACGCGGCTGCACCGCCCCCGACAGGGCCTCGATCAGCCCGGAAAGCCACAGCGCATCGGCCACGGCGCGGTGCCGCGCGCTATGCAGCGCATCGGCATGGGCCATGGCGGCCGCGATCCGCGGCTCGTCCGCGCCCCACTCATCCAGCAACAATGAGACATGATCGATCGCGAACGGCGCCACCACGGCCTGCGCATCTGCCAGCGTCTGCAGCCAATATTGGTCGATCACGCTGTCGGCGACCACGCGGCAGCCGGCGACCGCCGCCGCCAGTTGCGCCAGCACCACGTCCGCCGGCTCGCCCTCCGCCTCGATCCGGGCGCGCGACAGGCCGTGCAGCGCCTCTGCTTCGGCGGTCCAGTCCCAGCCGGCCCAGGCTGCATGAGGTCGAATGATCCAGCTGCGGGCAATGCCGCCGCCCGCTATGCCCACTTCGATCGGGAAGGATCGTCCGTGCCGGGGCAGGCACGACGCCTCGAAATCGATCGCCATGATGGTCAAAGGCTCTCTCCGAATAATTCCACGTCCGCCCCATTTTTGGGTCTGGCCGTCCACGTCTGATACGCCCCTGTCTCCTCCAACTATGTCAGGCCGATGTCATTGGCCATCAGGATTTTCGGAAAAGATGCGAACCGACGGTCCGGTGCGACCGGTGCGACCATCGCACCGGATTTCAACCGCCTATGGCCAGCGGCCTGCATTGCCGCTACCCCATGGCGATGACGGACGGACGACTGCGGGACGCGAACGACTAATGTGGGTGTTGCTGGGCATCGCCCTGATCGTCGCGGGCTTCGTGTTGCGCTTCAATCCGCTGCTGGTGATCCTGGCCTCGGCCATCGCCACCGGCCTTGCCGCCGGGCTCGATCCGATCACCATCCTCGCCGCCTTTGGCAAGGCGTTCAACGACTCGCGCTATGTCTCGGTCGTCTGGGTGGTGCTGCCGGTGATCGGCCTGCTCGAAGCGCATGGGCTTCAGGAACGGGCGCGCGGCCTCATCGACCGGATGCGCGGCGCCACCACCGGCCGTTTCCTTCTCTTCTATCTTGTCGCCCGCCAGATTTCGGCCGCCATGGGCCTGATCTCGGTCGCAGGCCATGCCCAGACCGTGCGCCCGCTGGTCGCCCCGATCGCCGAAGCCGCGGCCGAGAAACAGGCCGGCGCGCTCGATGAGGAGCAGCGCGACGAGATCAAGGCCTGGGCCGCCGCGACCGACAATGTCGGCGTCTTCTTTGGCGAGGATATCTTCCTCGCCATCGGGTCGATCCTGCTGATCAAGGGGTTGCTGGAGCAATATGGCATCTTGCTCGAACCGCTCCAGCTCTCGGTCTGGGCGATCCCGACCGCGATCGCCGCGCTGCTGATTCACGGCTTTCGACTGTGGCGGCTCGACCGCCGGCTGAACGCGCAGGGTGCCAAGGAAGCGGAGGACGCGGCATGATCACCCTCCACTGGGTCTATGCGCTGATGGGCGCGGTGTTCGCTGGCTATGCCCTGCTCGGCGCCGCCGACCGCAGCAATCCGCGCCGCTTCACCACCGCCGCCTTCTGGGCACTGCTCGCGCTCAGCATGTGGGCAGGCGATCGGCTCGGCGACATCGGCAATGGCGTCCTGGTCCTCGGCCTCGTCGCCATTGCCGGCTTCAAGGGGCTGGGTCGCGGCAGCGGCGGCGTGACGCTGGCGGAGCGACAGGCGCGGGCCGACCGCCATGGCAATGGCCTGTTCGCCATCGCCCTGGTCATCCCCGTCACCGCGCTGGCCGGCACCTTCCTGTTCAAGGCGTTCCCCGCCTGGATCGATCCCAAGCAGACCACCCTCATCTCGCTGGCGCTGGGCGTCCTGATCGCACTCGCCATCGGCTGCACCTGGCTGCGCGCCCGGCCGATCGTCGCCCTGCAACAGGGGCGGCAATTGATGGACTCGGTCGGCTGGGTGGGCATATTGCCGCAGATGCTGGCCAGCCTCGGCGCGGTGTTCGCGCTTGCCGGCGTTGGCGATGTCGTCGGCGGCATCGTCCGCCTCGCCATTCCCGATGGCAGCCTGCTCGGCGCGGTGATCGCCTATGGCCTGGGCATGGCGCTTTTCACCATCGTCATGGGCAATGCCTTTGCCGCCTTCCCGGTGATGACCGCCGCGATCGGCATTCCGCTACTGATCCACCAATATCATGGCGATCCGGCGATCATCTGCGCGATCGGCATGCTGGCGGGCTTCTGCGGCACATTGCTGACGCCGATGGCTGCCAATTTCAACCTCCTCCCCGCCGCGCTGCTGCAGCTCAAGGATGAATATGGCGTGATCCGCCGCCAGGTCGGCACCGCCCTCCCCCTGCTCTGCGTCAACATCCTCCTGATCTATTGGCTGGCCTTCCGATGACCCGACTTTCCCAAGATATTGCCGATCGCTTCGCTGCGCTGACCCTCTCTCATCTGGGGCGGCAATATCCCTACAAGATGGACCTGACCTATCAGGGGCCGGAGGATGCGCGCATCCCGGCGGAGCATCATCCGATCTTCCATGGCAGCTATGACTGGCACAGCTGCGTCCATGGCTGGTGGCAGGTGATGCGCCTGCGCCGCCTCTACCCCGCCATGGCCCAGGCCGATGCCATCCGCGCCCGCGCCGACATGATGCTGGTGCCGGACAAGGTCGCGGGCGAACGCGCCTTCCTCACCCGCCCGACCGCCGGCGGGTTCGAGCGGCCCTATGGCTGGGCCTGGCTGCTCGCGCTCCATGCCGAACTCGCCCGACAGGACGGCCCCTGGGCCGCCTCGATCGAACCGCTGGCGCTCGACTTCGCCGCGCGCTTCCACGCCTTCCTGCCGAAAATGACCTATCCGCTGCGCGTCGGCACCCATTTCAACAGCAGCTTTGCGCTGATCCACGCTTATGACTGGGCCAAGGACCGCGACCCCGCGCTCCAGGCGCTGATCCGCGAGCGCGCCCTTGCCTGGTTCGGGCAGGACCGCGCCTGCCAGGCCTGGGAACCGGGTGGCGACGAGTTTCTCTCCTCGGCGCTGACCGAAGCGCTGCTGATGAGCCGGCTGCTCGCGTGCGATGAATTTGCCGCCTGGTTCGGCGCTTTCCTGCCCGATCTTCTGACCGGCCAGCCGGCCACCCTGTTCACCCCGGCCACCGTATCGGACCGCAGCGACGGCAAGATCGCCCATCTCGACGGCCTGAACCTCAGCCGCGCCTGGTGCTGGCGCGGCATCGCCGCCGCGTTGGGCCCCGACGCCCCGATCGCGCCGATCGCCGAGCAGGCGGCAATCGCCCATCTCAACGCCGCGCTCCCCCATATAGCCGGTGACTATATGGGGGAACATTGGCTGGCCAGCTTCGCGCTGCTGGCGCTGGAGTAACCCCCGCCTCAGGGCATGTTGGCGAGCAGCAGCTTCATATGTGCCGTCGGCGTGGTCGTGCGCGACTGGAGACGGAACATATAGTCATAGGCCCACCAGGCGCCGCCGCCCCAGGCGGTCCAGCCCAGCACCGCCGACGACGTCTTCAGACGGCGCAGCATATCGGGATATTCCTTCGCGCATTGCGGCTGGCCCGACGCGGCAATCTCGCCGAAGAACAGCTTCACCTTGTATTTCTCGGCCCAGGTCAGCGCCGCATTCACGCGCTGGCCGGCCTTGACCTCGCACTTGTCGGTGGTGCCGGTCGACCAGGCATCCAGATATTGATGCACTTCAAAGGCGTAATTCTTGCCGGGATCGACGAACTTCACCGCCTGCGCGGCATTGCCCGAACTCACCCAATTATGCGCCCCGGTCCAGGCCGTACCGGGGATCAGCAGCTTGTTGCTGATCTTCTGGGCGCGGATATCCTTGGTCACCTGACCGGCAATGGCCCACCATTGCGCCGCCGTCTGGCGATTGGGCTCGTTCATCAGGCCGATCCAGACCTTGGGGTTGGACCGATAATCCTCCATGATCTTGACCCAGGCATTGGTCAGCGCCGTCGTCGCCAGCGTGCCGCTGCCGACCAGCGCCGCCGAGCCCTTCACCTGGCGCGCACCATAATTATGCATGTCCAGGATCACCGTCAGGCCCAGCGCATTGGCCTGGGTCACCACCGACTTCAGCGCCTTGCGATCGACCTCCGACAAGGGGCCGTAGAGATTGGGCTGCAACCGTTCCCAGCGAAACGGCACGCGCAGCAGCTTGAAGCCCTGCGCCGCATAGCTGCGCATTTCCGCCGTGCTGGGATAGATATAGTTGCTGCCCAGCTTGCCGCCGGTGCCACCAAATTCGCCGCCGGAAATATTGATGCCCGGCAGCACCTTGGACGTGCTGGTCGCCGTAGCCGCCGGCACGGCGGCCGCTGCCGCCGCAGCATAGGCCTGCGCCGCTGTCGTCGTCGGCACCGTCGCGCTGGTGCCAGTGCTGGCGGCTGACGCAGAACTGGACGATGACGGGATGGTAATCACCCGTGCGTCCGGCGCATCCGCCTCGCCCCCCGATAGTGTAACGGCCGCAAGAACACCCGTCGCGGCAAGCGCGACCACAGCGGCGGCAACGCCGCCCCCCATCTTCTTCATGAATTGCCTACCCTGTCAGACCCAAAAGGAGGCGGGCCCTTAGCTAGCCTAGTTAGACAATGTCTTCACCCGGTTGCGGGATTTGGTTAAGCCTCCGACAGGCTGTTCTAATAATGCGCCATACGGGTTTTCCCTTAGGCAAAACTCCCGATCCGCCAAGGAAGACGGGGTAGACCATTGTTCCCATGGCCACAAAATCAAGCCGGCATATTTGACCCGGACAAATATCATTTGCCAATATATCCGGGTAATATTAAAGTCCCTCATGACCGAAGAGGAAAAGCGGGCCGCGATCGCCGCCTACAGGGAGCAGAAAGTCGAAAGCGGCATCTATGCCCTATCCTGCCTGCCCTCGGGCCAGCGCTGGGTCGGCAGCGCACTCAATCTCGCCACGATCCGCAACCGGCTCTGGTTCACCCTGCGACTGGGCAATGATCGGCACCCTGGCCTGCAGCATGCCTGGAATGCCCATGGCGAGGACGGCTTCGACTTCGAGATTCTCGAACGACTGAAAGCGGATGATCTCGGCGCCGGCCGCGACCGCCGGTTGAAGGAGCGCCTGCTCCAATGGACGGAAGAGTTACAGGCGACGCGGATCTGACCGAGCCGCCCGCCCTGTTTCAGCTTGCGACTGCCAGCAGCTTGGCACTCATCGCCGGCCATTCGCTCATGTCCCATCCTTCGGGCGTCTCGCGGGTGATGATCTGGTCCGCACCGAAGCAATTGCCGAGGTCAATATCCTCGCTCTTCTCGAACGCCCGGTCAGAGAGCGAATAGAAGGGGCGGACCTTGGGCAGGGTCAGGTCATCGGGATTCTGCTCGACCACGATCGCCAGCCGGTGCGATCGCAGCCGCACCAGCGACCCGATCGGATAGATGCCGACCGCGCGCTGGAACGCCTGGAAGATTTCCGCGTCGAACAGCGCGCCGCCATCCTCGTCGATCTTCAGCAATGCGCGCGACGGGTCTTCGCCACTGCGGTGCAAACGATTTGACGTCATGGCGTCATAGCTGTCGCAGATCGCGGCCATGCGCGCGAACATGCCGATCTGCTCGCCGGCCAGGCCATTGGGATAGCCGCTGCCGTCCAGCCGCTCATGATGGTTGAGGCACACGTCCAGCACTTCCGCCGGCATTTCGCCGCCCAGGGTCAGGAACTCGTGCGCCAGCGTGGTGTGGCTCTTGACCACGTCCCACTCCTCCGGCGTCAACGGTGCGTCCTTGTCCCACACTTCCTGCGGCACATGGGCCATGCCCATGTCCATCAGCAGGCCGGCGAGGCCAGCCTTGCGGATGTCGTCGGGCGACAGGTGCATCTGCTGGGCAAGGCCGATCATCAGCGCGCAGACCGACAGCGCATGCTGATACAGATATTCGCCGCTATTCTTCATCCGCGTGATCGCCATGAAGGCGTGCGGGTTGCGCTGCACGGAACTGGAAATCTCGTCGACCATGGTTTCCAGCTTGGCCGCCTTCACCGCCTTGCCCAGCCGCACATCCTCATAGAGCTTGCGCATGGTGCGCCCCGACTTGCGCGCCAGCCGCTGGGCATGGACCATCTCGGCGCGGATCGGCAGCTTGTCCTTGGACAGCGGATCGAAGGGACGGTCGACCGGCTGGGGCGCGGCGCGGCGCACGATCGTCGGCCCGGCACGGCCGAACACCCGTTCGCGCGGCTCGGCCATCTGCACCACGCGGGATGGCACCGGCTGGGCCGGAGCGACATCCGCACCGCGCGACACGTCGATCGTCACCCACTCGACCTTGCTGGCATGCAGGTCCGCCAGTTGCTCGGGATCGTCGAGCAGCATCTTGCGCTTCCAGAAGGGGTGGGAAAACCACGACCCGTCCAGCTTGTGCAAGAACATCCCCAGTTTCACGTCCTGGGTGCGGATTTTTTTCAGCATTTATACGGCCCCGTAGTCCCCGCTTTCATTTCGCAGGTCGTGCCTTTCCAAAAGGTTAAGACACATGATGCCGGCAGCAAAAGGGCCGCATCGTTTCACCGCATAAACGCGCACCAACTGCTTGAAAGTCGTCAGTTCTCTTCCTGGTTGCGGGAGACGGCACCTCGCGCCGGCCAATGATGTCGCTGCGCCTACCGCAACCGGCCATTTTCGCTTATCCTCCTGCGGTCCGGACAGGGAGGCGATCGATGCGCGTGATGGTGCTGGTGAAGGCGACGCAGGACAGCGAGGCAGGCGGCCCGCCCGACCCGGAGATGATGGCGGCGATGGGCCGCTTCAACGACGAACTGGAAGCGGCCGGCATATTGCGCATGGCCGACGGCCTGCTCCCCTCCTCTCATGGCAAGCGTATCGCCTTCGACGGCGCCGATCGCCGCGTCATCGATGGGCCCTTTCCCCAGGTCGGCGAACTGGTCGCGGGCTTCTGGCTGTGGGAAGTGGCCGACATGGACGAAGCGGTCGCCTGGGCGAAACGCTGCCCCAATCCCATGCCCGGCCCCAGCGAGATCGAAATCAGGCCCTTCCACGAATGGGCCTAGCGCCCCTCATATCCTTGCATTGCATTGATCTGCTGCCGTTTTTCCCCGGAACTCGGTATTTACCCCGATAGCTCTTGGGCTGACGAAGCGGAATCATCCGACCTCCCTTCTTCTCGATTGCCGGCCGCCGCGCACATTTCCGGTCCGGCGCGCGCCAGGGACAGGAGATCGTGTGGCGAAAAAGATTTTCGTGCTCGGCGGCGACGGCTTTTGCGGCTGGCCGACAGCGTTGCATCTGTCCGAACTGGGCCATGAGGTCGTCATCATCGACAATCTTTCGCGTCGCCGGATCGACGCGGAACTGGGCGTCCACAGCCTGACGCCGATCGCCATGGTCGACCAGCGGCTGGATGCCTGGCATCAGGTCAGCGGGCGGACCATCCGGTTCCATTATCTCGACGTCGCCCAGGATTATGCCCGCCTCCTTGCCCTGCTGGCGGAGGAGCGCCCCGAAGTGATCGTCCATTTCGCCGAACAGCGCGCCGCCCCCTATTCGATGCGCGGACCGACCGAGAAGCGCTATACCGTCAACAACAATGTCGGCGGCACCCACAATGTCCTGACCGCGCTGGTCGCCTGCGACCTCGACGCGCATCTCGTCCATCTCGGCACCATGGGCGTCTATGGCTATGGCGGTGCCGGCTTCGAGATCCCCGAAGGCTATCTGACCGTCCAGATCCACGACGATGCCGGTGCCCCGCATGACTGGGAAATCCTATATCCGACCCGGCCGGGCAGCGTCTATCACATGACCAAGTCGATCGATCAGCTGCTGTTCCAATTCTATGCCCAGAATGACCAGCTGCGCATCACCGACCTGCACCAGGGCATCGTCTGGGGCACCCAGACGGCGGAGACGCGACGCCACCCCGCGCTCATCAACCGGTTCGATTATGAGGGCGAATATGGCACCGTGCTCAACCGCTTTCTGGTGCAGGCGGCGCTTGGCCATCCGCTGACCGTCCATGGCACCGGCGGCCAGACCCGCGCCTTCCTCAATATCCAGGACACGGTGCACTGCATTGCGCTCGCCGTCGCCCATCCGCCGGAGCGCGGCGACCGGGTCAAGATCATCAACCAGATCGCCGAAAGCCTGCGCGTGCGCGACCTTGCCCGGCTGGTATCCGACCTGACCGGGGCGGCAATCGAATATCTGCCCAACCCCCGCAAGGAAGCGGCAGAAAATGACCTCGACGTCAGCAACGCCACCTTCCGTGCGTTGGGCCTCGACCCGATCCTGCTGACCGACGGCCTGCTGGCCGAGACGCTGGAAATTTCCGCCCGTTATGCCGACCGCGTCGACCAGCGCCACATCCCGGCGCGCACGGCCTGGACGCGGGAGCAGCAGGCGGCGCTCGACCAGGCGGGGCCGATCGAGACGATCCGCCCCGTCCTGCCCGGCGTGGCGGGAGCGGGCCGATGAGATTATGGGTCATCTGCCTTCAGGCGCTGTTGTTCATCGGCCTGCTCATCGCGATCGGCCAGAGCGGCCTGTTCGACACGATCATGGGCCGCAACGTCCGGATGGGCGACCCTCTGTTCGAGGATTATCAGCGCGGCTCCATCCCCTTCATCGATGTCGATGGACGCGACGTGTTCGTCGCTCAGTCGCACCCGGACAATCCCCTGATCCTGTCCGGCTTTCCGGCCTATGCTAGCAAGGTCTTCCGCCTGCCGACAGACAGCCGGCCGCTCAGCGGCACCTATAATATCGCCTTCGCGACCGACGCCGTGCCCGATGCCGAGGGTGCGCTGCGGATCAGCATCAACGGGGTCAAGCGCGCCGACGTCGTGCTGAACCAGGGGCGTTTCAAGCGGCGTGCCAAGATCGAACTGACCCCCGCCGAACTGGCCTCAGGCCAGCTGGAGGTCAAACTGGCGCTGGTCGGGCGTGGCCCGATGGCCGAATGCACGCCCAATGAAGCGCTGGCCGCCGTCGTCACGATCCTGCCCGAAAGTGGCCTGCACCTCAAACTGGACAAGGCACCATCCACCACCCGCGACCGGCTCGCCTTGTGGGGCGACCTGATCCCGGTCAAATGGGACGAGGATGACAAGGTGGCGGATCTCGCCACCCTGCTCGCCGCCGCACGGCTGAGCGAGAAAGGCTATGGCATCTATTTCGGCGAAAGCGGCTATGCCGCCCAGGCACTGACCGACATCGACAAGGGCGCAGCCATCCGTCCCGGCCGGACGCAGGCGCTGCGCTATCCGGTCAGCCTGGTCAGCGCGATCGAGAATGGCGGCGCACGCCGCTTCGATCGGGAAACCACCTGGCGCTATCGCTATGATGTCGGGCAATTGCCCAATGGCGAACTGCCGTCCGCGCTCGACCTGCGCCTGCTGCTCGGGCCGATCGCCGAAACCCGCACCGCGCTGTTCGTGACGCTCAACGATCATCTGCTCTTCACCCGCACCCTGACCGACGAGGATCAGCGCTTCAGCCATTCGATCGCGCTGCCGACCGCCGATCATCTGGATCGCAACCAGTTGGAAATCACCCTGACCGCGCATGAGCGGGAAGAAATGCGGTGCGGCGCGCGCCGTCTGATCGCCGCGGAAATGCTGCCGGAAACCATCTTGCGGGGCGGCGGCGAACGGCTTGTGCCGGCGGTCGTCCAGTTGCGGGGCCTGCTTGCGGCCAATCGCCCGGTCGCCTTGAAGGCCGGCGCACTGACCGCACCGCAGGGACAGGCTGCGGCCCAGTTGCTGGGTCAGATGCGGCCAAGCGCCCTCGCCTTCGGCACCCAAAGGCCGGGCACCACGATGGAGGTGCTGACGGGCGACATTGCCGGCGCGCTGGCACGGGTCCGCCCCGCCGGACGGCAATGGCTGGTCCACTTCCCCGATGACCGGCGCGAAGGCGTGATGGTGGAACCCTTCGCGCGTGGTGCATCGGCGGCTAGGGCAGCCGTGGCCCTGCTGGTGACGGTCCATCGCCCGGTTCCCGTCCCGCCGCCCGCCACGCCGGCGACCACCCCGCTACGCGCAACAGCCCCTGCCCCCTGATGCCGCCGCCCCCGGATTATGACCGGACCCAGGCCAATTTCCAGTCGACGGACAGTTTCGCCGGCGGGCTGGCCCGCCCGGTATCGATGTTGCGCGCACCCGCTCTGCTGCTGACCTTCACGACCATCGCCCTGTTCCAGCTATGGTTGTTCGAACTGGGCTTTCTCGACCGCTTCTTCCGCACCCATGATTATGTGTTCGGCCCCTATCTGGGCTTCAGCGCGATCTCGATCCGGACCTTCATCTATTCCTATTTCATCTCCTTCTCGCTCTATGCGGCGGGATCGGTGCGGGCGCGCATCCTGCTCTGTCTCGACCTGTGCCTGCGCTACATGGCGCTCTGCACCATCCTCGACCTCGGCAGCGTGGCGCTGTTCGCCTATGTCGGCACCCCCTTTTCGCTGGCCGCGATCCAGATCATGGCGGGCCTTGCGGGCATGGCGGTCTTCGCCTTCGTCATCATCCGGCGCGGCACCATGCCTGCCCCGGTGCCGGTGCTGCGCGGTCCCCAGCCCAAGGGGCGCGCCCTCTACCGCCTCGCCATTGCCGGCACGATCGCGGCGATCATCGCCATCTGGGCGGCACAGCAACCGATCCTGCTGTTCGAGGAGATGCGCGACATCAGCCTGCTCGGCGGCATCGGTCCGGGCGTCATCCTGTTCGTGCTGCTGACCTTTGCCCAGCTCTACATCGTTGCCGTCACCGAGCGCTATCGCCTGTCGCGCCCCGACTTCGCCGCCCCGGTCAGCGTCATCGTGCCCGCCTTCAACGAGCAATATGTGATAGGCCAGACGATCCAGCATATCGACCGCGCCGCTGCCCATTATGGTGCGGAGGTCGAACTGATCGTGATGGACAATGGCTCGGTCGATGGCACGGCGGACATCGCCCGCGCCGTGATCGACGCCTGCTCCGCGCTCAAGGGGCGGGTCGTGCATGTCGCGACGCCCGGCAAGGCCCATGCCCTGAACGAAGGCGTGCTGCATGCGCGCCATCCGTTCATCGTGCGGATCGACGCCGACACGCTGGTGGGCGAGGATAATCTGACGCTGGCAATGCAGAATTTTGCCGATCCCGATGCCGGCGCGGTCGGCGGCGTGCCCTTGCCGCCAGGCGGCGCGATCTTCGATGCGGGGCGCCTGGTCGAGGTGATCGTCAAGCATGGCTATTATTCGCCCGCGCTCAGCGTCATGGCAGGGCTGGTCGGCATTCCAGGCATGTTCGTCATCTATCGGGCGGACGCGCTGCGCCGGGTCGGCCAGTTCGCCTCCGGCATGAATGGCGAGGATACCGACATCTCGTTGCGCATCGCCGAACTGGGCTATCGCACGCTGGTCGATCATCGGGTCAGCTATGTGTCCGAAGTGCCGACCAGCTTCGCCCATCTGCGCGAACAGCGGCTGCGCTGGTTCCGGTCGGTCTATCACGTCAGCGCGCGCGCCCATTCGCTCATCAGCGCGCCCGACTTCAGCATCCGCGGCAAGCTGGTCCTGCCCTATATGCTGATGAACACCGCGCGCCGGGCGATGATGATCCCGCTCGTCATCTTCGGCCTGCTCGAACTGTTCATCACGTCGAGATCGATCGCTTTGCCCCATTGGCAGGCGATCGTCGCCGTGCTGGTCGGATCCCCCATGGTTGCCGCGGCGATCGCGATCCTGGCGAATAATCGCCCCCGCGCCCTGCTGGCGCTGCCCCCCTACATCTTCTTCCGCGCGCTGCGCGCCTGGTACACGCTCGAATCCGCGCTCACCATCCCGATCACGTCGATGTCCACGCGCATCCAGATCGGGCGCGACCCTTGGCCGCAAAGCCCGCCGCCCGATCCGCTTCCCCCGCCATCCCCCCCTTCATCGCCGGAGGTCTCATGAAACAGATCGTCATTCCCGCCGCCCTGCTGGGCCTCGCCGCCATGCCCCAGGCCGGCTGGGCAAAGCCGGGTGACCTGTCGGTCGAGGGTGAACTCTCCTACGGGCTCGACGTGGTGCCACCCGACGTGGTCGACAACAGCCCCGATCAGGATCGGATCAAGTCGCTGTTCACCGGCGAAGTGGGCCTGGCCTATGATGCCGGCCCAGCGATCCTGCGCGCGTCCGCGGGCGCCCACATCTATCCCTCCGAAGCCGATTATAATCGCTATCCGCTGACCGTCGGCGCGCAGATCGACTGGCCACTGGCGGCCAGGGGGCGGACCAGGTTGCGCTTCCAGCCCAGCTATGAATATGTGCTGGGCGATGATGGCCGGGTGTTCGATCGTGCGCGCATGGATGTCCAGCTCATCCACCGCCACAATCCTGCCCACACCAGCACGGTGCGCCTGCGCTACGGCTATCGCAACCAGAGCGAACAGCGCTTCCAGGGCTATGACCAGAGCGAGTGGCTGGGCGAATTGCGTCATCTCTGGCGGCCGGGCGGCGGGCAGACCCGCATCATGGGGTCGCTATTGGGCCTGCATGCCAATGCGCAGGCCAACCGCTTCAGCTATAATGGCTATGGCACGATGCTGATCGCCCGCACGCCGCTGCGCGAGGGACTGGAAGTCTATGGCCGGCTCTATCTGGTCCATCGCAACTACAAGGCGGCCTTCTCCAACGCCTATCCCTTCAAGCGGGAGGATACGCAATTGCGCCTGACCGGCGGCGTCGAACAGGCGCTGACCCGGCGGATCAACCTGTTCGGCGAGGCCGGCTATGCCAGCGATGATTCCAACGTCCCCACCCGCGACTATAGCGGCTTCGTCGGCCGCATCGGCATCCGCTTCCACTGAGCGTGAAAATGCGGAGAAGCTCCGATCGGGCGCAAGCCCGGCAACGACCGGGGCCCACCCAGCATGCTCACGGGTTCCAGGGATCGTGACGATCATGCCTGATCCAGCGGGTGCATAGCCATTTCTGTCCCGCCATGACCGGCGCGCCCAGATGCACGGCGGCTTCCGCCGCCTGCCCCTGCGCATCGGTGTTGCGGAACAGCAGGGCATCGCCCTTCCGCCCCTTCACCGACAGGCCCAGCCGCGGGAAGATCGTTTCCCCGCCGGCATAGCCTTCGTTGAGATAGATCAGCATCGTCCATGCCCGCTGGTTGCGGACATGGGGCAGGCAATCATGATGCTGCCGATATTGCTGGCCGACGGCATAGCGCAGCAATGTCAGCGGCTCGCCGCCCGACAGCATCGTCCCGCTTGCCGCTGCAATCCGCCGGTTGATCGCCTGGATCACCACATCCTCGCGCGCCGGGCCGAAAATCCCGCCATCCGACGTGCGGATCGGATGCGGCATGGGCCGGCCACTGCGCGGATCGATCACCATCGCCGGTTCCAGCAGCGCCTGGCCTTCGCTGATGACATGATGGCATTCATCGGCCGTCAGGAACTGGCGGAACAGCCGGACATCCCAGCCGCCGGCCAGCGCTTCGCCCGCGGGCACGGCCACGGGCGCACCGTCCGGGGCCAATGCCATGCGTTCGATCAGCGCCCGTTGCTGCTGCGCGACCGGATCCCCCTGCGCCGCGATCTTCAACCGGGCCAGCGCCTCCGTCCAGTCGACCGGTCCGCCGCTGCCATTGGCGGTCAGCGCGATTTCCATCAGCGCCGCATCGACATGGCCGATCTCGACCGCGCGGCGCAGCAGGCCCCTCGCCCGCTCCAGATCGCGCGCCACGCCATGGCCCGCCAGATGCCAGGTGGCGAGGCAGAAGAGCGCGTCGACATCGCCCTGCGACGATGCCTGTTCCAGCCGGGCGACAGCCTGCGCCACTTGGCCGGATGCGGCCAGTTGCCGGGCATGGGAAACGGTGGGGGAAGTCATGGCCAAGCAGAAAACGAAAAGGGCCGGAAGTCAATCCGGCCCTCTCCCTTACAGCATGTCGCTGCGATCAGAACTTGGCGACGGCGCCGATATAGCCATAGCGGCCGCGGACGTCGTAGATGCCCGAACCCGCACCCACGCCGGTCAGGCCGAAGGGCGGTGCGCGGTTACCGATATTGTCGACACCGACATAGATGTTGAACTTTTCGGTCACGTCATAGCCCATACGTGCGTCATGATAGAAGACGTCGGGATATTTCTTGAGCGAGGCATAGTCCGCATTCTGCGGCGGCAGCCCGTTGACCGAGTTATAGTCCTCATAGGTGTTGAGGTACATCTTGTCGATCCAGCGCATCTGATAGCCGATCGTCAGCTTGCCGAACTTCACGTCGCCGTTGAAGTTGACCTGGTTCTTGGGATCGCCCAGTTCTTCCAGGATCTGGTTGCGGAAGCTCGGATCAGCCGGATTGAGATATTCGTTCCGCTTGATCATGCGCGTGTAGACCGTCTTGAAACCAGCCGAACCCCAGCTGAAATCATGACGATAGTTGAGTTCGGCGTTGATGCCTTCGGCGGTCAGCTTCGCATAGTTGAGCGTGGTCTGCTGCAACGAACCCTGAAGCACCTGATAGGCCGCTTCACCCGACGGACCTTCGGTCGCGCCGTTACGCGTGAACAGGCCGCAGAACGGATTGTCCAGATTGGGTGCGTCATAGCAGGCGTTCAGGATCTGCTGGGCCGACGGCGCGGTGATGACGTCGTCCACCTTGATGTTGAAATAGTCGACCGACAGCGACAGGCCCGGAATCCAGCGGGGCTGCAGAACGCCACCGACAGTCCAGCTGGTCGAGGTTTCTTCCCGCAGATTGGGGTTGCCGCCCGAAATCAGCTCGATCGACGAGGTGTAGACGAAGTCATAGTTGGTCGGCACGCCGGCCGCACGGCAATTGGCCTCGCGATAGGAGGAACCGGTGCCGATGTTGCGCAGCGAGCAGGGATCGTTCGGCGCAGGCGCGAAATTCTGGCTCTGCTCCGAATAGAGATCGACCACGTTGGGCGCACGGATCGCCTTGTTGTAGGTGCCGCGGAAGCGGATGTCCTGAACCGGGGTCCAGGTCAGTTCCGTGCCCCAGGTGTAGACGGTGCCGGTCGCGCCCTTATAGTCGGACACGCGGCCCGAGGCATTGGCGGTCAGTTCCTTGAAGAAGGGAACGTCCTTCAGGATCGGCACGCTGATTTCGCCGTACAGCTCCTTCACTTCGAACGCCGGGGCGCGGAAGGTCGGGATCGCGTTGTAGAAGGCGTAGCCCTGCTGGGTCAGCTCATCCAGGTCATAATAGACCTTCTCGCGGCGATATTCGCCACCGACCGAGAAGCCGACCGGGCCGCCGGGCAGTTCGAACCAGGCGCTGGTGTCGCCCGCCACGAAGCCGGACGCCACGAACTGCTTGATCTTGCCGGTCGCGACCGTGTCCATCAGCACATAGTTGCGCGCAGCCTGCGAGACCGAGCCCTGGCCGAAGGGATTGATCGGAACGCATGCCGCAATGTCGGCGGCCAGGATGGCCGCATCCGCGCCATAGTCGACCGTGCCGGCCGGATTCAGCTTCGAACGGCAGACGATGTTGCCGGCGGCGTCGCGGGTGGTGTCGATACCCAGGAGGTAGCGCTGGACGTTGACATTGCCCTTGACGACATTCTTCTCGCGATGCTCGCCATAGTTGACGGACAGTTCATAGTTCCAGTCGTCGTTGAAGTCGCCGCGGACACCGACGACAGCGCGATAGGTTTCACGACGGATGGCTTCGTCACGAATGCCGAAGTCGACCCAGTTGCGACGCAGGTTGAACCGGAACGTGCCGGCGTTGATCGCGGCGCGCTGCGCGTCGAGCTGCGCCGCCGTCAGGGCTGCGCCGGTATTGGCGTTGACGGTCGTCGCCAGCAACTGCTGGGTCAGGAGCGTGCGGGCCTGGTCCGACAGGAACGGGTTGTCGAGACGGATGCGTTCGCGACCGCCCGGATCGCCCAGCGTCGTGCCCTGCGAGAAGAAGGGACCGCTCTGCGAGCCATAGGCATCGGCCCGGACATATTTCGCTTCCCAGAAGGGCACGAAGGACGGGCTGAACTCATAATGGCCCATCAGGTTGACCGAAATGCGTTCCAGATTGGGGCTCAGCGCCAGCAGCTTGCCTTCGCGGCTGTTCGTGCCGTTGCCGCCGACATAATTGCCGTTGGGACCCAGGCCGATGCGTTCACCGGTCTGCGGCACCAGCGTGCCGTCGGGCTGGAACAGCATGTTGCAGACAAAGGCCGCGCCTACCGCATCACGACCGCAGGCCGCGTTGCCGGCGCTCTGGAAGATGCCGGTCTGGCCGCCCAGCGAGATGGTGGCCGAACGCACGTCGCGGAAGAACTGGCGGTCGAACACGCCGTCCGAACCGTTGGCGGTGCCGGCCGGGTCGGTGTCGACGACGATGAACGCATCATTCTGGCGCATGGTCGGACGGTTGGAACCGTAGAAATCGTCCGACTGGGCATATTCGACGTTGATCGCGATATTGCCGCGGCCATCGGCGAAATTCTTGCCCGCCAGGATCGAAGCATAGCGGTTGCCGGCGTCGCCATATTTGCTCGCGCCATTCTGGCCGCGCACCTGGACGCCTTCATAGTCCTGCTTCAGCACGAAGTTGACCACACCGGCGATCGCGTCCGACCCATAGACCGACGATGCACCGCCGGTCATCACGTCGACGCGCTCGATCAGGTCGGTCGGGAAGGTGTTGGTGTCGGGCGACACGCCGTTCGACAGGACGTCGGAACCGACATGGCGGCGACCATTGACCAGCACCAGCGTGCGCTGCGTGCCCAAGCCGTAAAGGTCGAGCAGGTTGAGGCCGCGCGTGCCCAGGAAGCGGGTCGAGTTCTGCTGGCTGAAGGTGCTGCGCAGCTGCGGCAGCTCGTTCAGCGTATCACCGACCGACAGTTGGCCCGTCTCGAAGAACTGCTCGCCCGAAATGGTGGTGATCGGCGCATTGGCTTCCAGATTCGGACGACGAATGCGCGAACCGGTCACGACGATCGACGACGCGACCTCCCCGGTCGCTTCCGGATTGCGATCGGCTTCGGTCGTCTGCGGCGTGGCGCTGCTCCCCTGCGCCATGGCCCCCGTTGCAAAGGCAAAACTGCCCGCCAGGGCAGTAAATGTCAGAAAGCTATATTTTTTCACGAAGCTTCGGTCCCTGTTCAGAAGGACGCGGGCCCTCTCCCGCGCCGCTGCGCACAGGGTGCCCCAACTGGGACGCAAGACAAGCGATATTGTAATATCCTTGTCACACATTGAAATTTTCGTGAAACATGTGACCGTCGTGCAACAGCATGACGCGCAACAAGATGTCACGCTCGCGCCCCACCGATGAGCGCGTAAGTCATTATGATTTCAGGAAAATGGTGCACCCGACATGAAAGCGATGGGCACTCAAATCATTGGGAAATTTCCGTATCTCTATTGGATTGAGTGCCGCTTTGCGCCGGAGTGGCTACCATACGGTGTCAGGATTCAGAATCCCGAAAGCCTTCCCTGGCTTATCGGTTAGCATGCGCTGGAATGGCTACGCCCCCTTGAGCATCAGATTTTCAGGCTGATTGGATCAGTTTTTTGCTATCCGGCCGGGGGGGGATTCGCAGAACACTCCATTTCCCGCAAGCGTGGACACAAATTCGCCTCAATCAGTTCGCCACATCAATGGTCAAGAAGATACGAGAACTGAAGATGGCCGATGGCCGTTGTGCGCTGTTTGTTGCACGCCATAACGGCATTTCGATGAGTGCCTTCACCTCCAGATTGCGCAAAGGGATGACCATTGATGAGGCCGCCACCACACCTCCACAAAACAAGCCATCGTCATAACCGCTGAAAATATCGGTCTCATTTCAAGATGTGTTTCGTTGCGGCTCTGATATAACGGCGGCATGCAAGACCACCTCCGTTATGCGGCCCTAGCCTCCTCCATGTCCGATGATGAACTGGTTGACGCTCATTCCACGATCGTTGACCCTGAAAATCTCACTGCTGAGCAGCAGGCGATCGTGGACGAATTGGTCCGTCGAAACTTCAACGCGACCAGTGCGGAACGATTGCGGCCCTAGGGAGGCTGCTTCCTAAATAGGTGATGGACGTCCACACCCTATCTGAAATTCTGACCACGACCGTCGGATGCGTAGCCACAACCGTGGACGCCTCCGACCACGACCTCAACGATCGCAGCGACCTTTCCCCTGCCGATCTGGCCGAACTGGGCCTCAGGCTTCCGCGCAATCCCTGCCCCGCCGGATGGTGGCAAACGACCGTCGATCAGGCAGAGCATCTGGACCAGCCCAGCTTCACTTCATCGTTCAATAAGGTCCGATGGTTCGCGTTGCGCAGCCTTGAGGATCAGGGCAGCCTGACCAACGATTCGGTCGAACTGGATCGCATCGAGAGCGAGCGGGAATACTGGTTGGGAAGGACGGAGGCGGACCACCTTTTCGAGATATTCCGCCTAGCGGCTGATCAGGCCGCGAACGTGGCCAATATTTGCCCAGCGCGCCAACGCCTCAATTCGGCTACGCGTTCGTAAGCTTGTTGCAGTTCGTGGGCCTTTACCAGTTCGTCAATATGAACGAGGGTTTCGAGGTTTGAGACGAGCGCAGCAGTGCCCTGCATATTGATGGTTGCGGCATTGTTCGCCGTGGTGCCGTAGTCGATGTCGACACCGATGATGCAGTTAGCGCCAAGGCTCATCGCTTTTTCAACAAGGATGGAGCGGGCTGCTGCCTCCCCTTTGTTGACCTTGTGGCTCATGCCCGACTTGACGTTGACCGCCCCGGTAAAGTCCGAAAATCCCTGACTGAATTCACTGAAAAATCCGGTTCCGACCGTTAGGTTCGCGGTGATCATCCCCTTGAACCGAACGTCGATCGATGCCGGAAGCCATGACATTGTGAACATGGGATAATCTACGATCAGCGACTGGATCACTTCAAGCTGCTCAGAAATCCTGCGATCAATTATGCTGTATGCTTCTTGAACCAATCCGGGACCACATTTCTCGCACAGATCGGGATAATTGGCCTCGTGAATAAAATTCACATAGGCGACCGTTTCAGGCGACTTGCGGGAATTTGGAAGTTTGAAGGTGGAACCCGGCGTAATCGCCGCGTTGCAATTCCGGCAAACGTCACTCATCACCGCCCCCACCCCCTCGATATGCGAACATGCTTAAGATTTTATTATTACGATGAAAATGTTTATTTCGGAATGTCGCGACCATGGCGCGCATAATGATAGAATCGAAGGCCGAACCACGTGATAGCCATCACGGCGCTGATCGCGGTCAAAATGGGCGTGATCGCCCCGGCCCACGAAGCCAGAGACATCAAAATGGGGCCAGCCCCCGCGACGTGATCCACAACCGTCTTCCCATGGCCAAACATCACAGCAGGTCGGCCGCGCTTTGCTCTACACCCACCGGCGCAAGGATCACGTTTCGAAGGTCCGTAGCGGTGTCGGGCGCAACCAGTCCAAACACGGAAGCGACGCCGAGCATGATAGAAATGTTGCGGCGATTGATCAGCGGCCAGACTTGGACAGCAGTCTGAACGAGAGCATGGAGGGTAGCCTTGCCCCATATGATTGGCTTGATGGTCATCCCGTATTTATGCCGATCCGCCCGAAAGTTAGGGCAAGACGAACTGAGTTAGATTGACCGGCGGACCCATCTAGCTAGGCTGATGGCGATCCCGGCGCGCACCCCTAATTCCCCCCGAATTTCGGTGACGCTGGGATCACCTATCCCATGACAAAAGGGTGGGCCGTAATGCCTTCTCAGAAATCGGAATACGCCCGCATGCGCCGCCTCGCAGTGGACGAAGAAGCGTCTGCCGATGAGGCCCAGCAACGCGGTGATGACATCATGCTGATTGATGCACACAGGCGTCGCGCAGCATATTTCAGGCGGCAGGCCGACTTACTTCGAACCGACGCAGCGGATTAGGTATCAGGTCGACGGGTCCATCAAGGCTGTCACGATTCCATACATCGAAGTGATCGCATCGACAGCCTGATCGCGAAATTCCTCCCAAGGCCGATCATCTCGAGCTATGCCCTTGGCCACTTCCTCAATGATCCGCTCGTCACGACTATCAAGTGCGGTGCGCAGGATATATTCGGCCACCCTCGCCATCTTGAAGCTGCCGTCCACCTGCACAAGCGTCCCGTGGGCGTCGACCGAGTCATCGCCCAATTGGTGGCGCAGTTCGCGAACCGCTGCATCAACTACCTGCTGGCGAAAATCATCCATGGCTGATCCTCCGATGTTCGCCCGCCATTCAAACGGACCTGCATCGGAGGCGCAAGTCAGTCAGCGTCCCAAGCAGCGATGATACCGAACAGCCGCGCCCTTTCTTGCTCAAGCTGGATGTTGCTGCCGGTCAGGATCGAAACATGCTGGGCGATGATCTGTGCGGTCACATAGTCCAGTGCATCAGCGGTGTGAGCGTTGGCCGCATCAGCGGTTTCCACCACCTTGGCCTGCATGGCCTCGATCGCGAGTAGGCTGGTTTCGACGATCTCACGCTGGGTAAGATTTGGATTGGTATAGTTTGTCATGCGTATATTTAGGCGGACACGCTTCCTCGCCCGCCTGAAATCAGATGAAGGTCCATTTCAGCCGCAGATTGCTGAAGCTGAAATTGGTATAGCTGCCGCTGAGCGTGCGCGTGTAATAGTCGCCCTGATTGACGATGCCGGTGTCGGTGCTGCCTCTGAAAGCGACAACTTCCACCGTCACATTGCCCGTGTATGTGTCGGCAGCCGGTGCATCGAACACGGTCGTCATCGCCGAACCGAATGCCAGCGAACCATAGGTGCCCAGCAAATTGCCAGACCATCCGGTGCTTGCGATGATATTGCCATTCTTCCTCAGCAAGACATTCACGCCACCGTCGTTCGCGTAGTCGGTGTAGAGCGGCTTGGCGCGATTGAGCTGCTCGACCTGCTCCAGGGTGCGCCAGAACGCAGTGATCTCCGTGCGATCGGCGCCGATGTTGCTGGACCAACCCTCTTCGCCGGATTCGAGCGCTGCCTCGCGCGTAATATAGCGGGCGAAACGGCTGGCTTCACCCGGCCGCCACGCTCTCCCGCGCCCCCCGCACAAGCCGCGACTTTTCCACTGGACGTAAAGCGAGCGGGATCCATGTTTCCCATGACGTGATGGCGAAAACCAGGTGAAGGAACGCAGCCCATTCGCGGGCCGGTGAAACAGATTACGCGCCGCTCGATCCGATATTCGCGGTCGTTCAGACTCCGCGACTCGAATCCGGAAACGCAGCCGCTGCTGCAGTTCACGATCTTCTCGGAACCGCTTCAGCAACGTCAGCTTCAGCAGGCTGGCGGTTTCTCGATCGGACCGACGCTCGCGGGCGGCGCGGTTGCGCGCGCTGCGGACTGCTGCGCATCCAGCCGCGATCTGCTCATTTTGGCGAATGATATCGGCAACTGGGCGAAGCATCTGAACCGTCTGAATTGAGTTGTTGAAAGGGGGGTGGTCGTCCGTGTTGTTGGCCGTTGGCCAAACAACACTTTTACGCGCACCACCCCCCTTTCTCTTTCGCCCTATTAAACGGCCCTAATGGTGGTGGATGCGCGACCCATGCGCACATTCTAAGCCTCTGTAGAAAACCATCGAATGGGTCGCGCTCAGGCTTAGCAAGTCATGCTGGTCGTAACGTGCACGTGGGTCGCCCGTCAGGTACGATGATCGCCGGCCGTGCTCTGTCGAAAAATAGTGCACATGGGTCGCGCAGCGTGCCGCGCCTGAATGCGGCACGAGATGCGCATGAGCACAAGCCGCGCACAATCATTGGCCGCCAGCCTCCAGCAACGATCTGCAGAGTATGATCGACGGCTGTCGCAAATCGACGACGAGTTGGGCGAGCTCAATCGGCTTGCCGCAGCAGCCGGCAAACGCCGCGGCGACAAAAAGCCCGGCGGCGACGATACACAGAAGTATCGGCTAGGTTCGATCTTTTCTGTGCTGTCGAGCAGGTTCATCGAACTCGATGACCTGGCACTCCTGGGGCTACTCGCGGACGCTCATTATACCGTTACGCTGCTTCATTTCTCGACCATCGACGATGGCGCCAGCCTTCTCGATGTCTTTAATCAGCTTCTCTTGGACCCGATCCTCGCGCGAAAATTTCGTGAAGAGGGGGCTACGCTGCCGCCGGCAGCCCTGCGCGCGCGCGAACTCCCCATCCCACGGGACCTGATCGAGAGCCCGGATTACTCAGCACGGCTCGCAAATGAGAAGCTCATCCATGCAGGTCTGGATACCACTCTAATCGCACTCGTCGAGAAGACGTGGATCGATTTTTGCAACGCACCTCAACTTAGCGCCCATTCAGCCATGCTATCGAGTCTGCAGCAATCCGCAGATCCGGAAGAACGATCTTTCTATCTCAGGATCATGGCCGGCCACCACCGCAGCGCTCTTTGGCATATGCGGAAATCCGGCCCACCTGGTCGCCTAACGATCAAGGCCTGCCTGGATATCATTCTGGTCCAGACACTGATTTTCAACGCACGCGATGTACAGTCAACGATCGCAGATATTCAGTTGGCCCTAGTGCAGCCCGCCTACGGACTTGTTGCACCAGCTGAAGGCTATATCCGCGCGAGCGGCCTTACCGGGGTCTTCAAGAAAGTGGCCGAGACGGCAGAAAGATGCCTCCGCGGCTACATGACCCGTCCTGAACGGGACGCACACCGATGCGAACGCATTGCTGCCAGGAAACCGGGAAAACCAGTTCCAAAACCACGATATGCCACGCCCAAGGGGAGCATTGCGAAAACGCTGGCCCCCGTAGTCGAGGCCAGACTGGCAAAAATGCAGTGGCGTATGCGTGTCAAGCTCCGTCGGCAGCTGGATCATTTTATCGAATTTGCGCGCGAAAAGCTGGCCTCCTCGCCCCATCTCTTTCCATCGATGCCAGTCTCAATAGAAGGATCAAGTGATAAAAATGGCAACAGGAAAACTGTAGACCTAACAAAGAAACTGGCCACAGGTGCCCGCTATTCAGGCTTGTCCCCACTGGAATGCTCCGCCGTAAGTATTTGCCGTTTCGTGCATTCGGCCATTTTTCTGAGCCAAGCGTTCGAACACGCCGCCACGGTATATGCTCTCACTGGGCAATTGCCATATAATCTTGATGGCCAACTGCCCGGCTTCGACAAAAGCAAAATGCCACGCGGCGCAAAAAATCATATCAAGCTCCTGCTGGATTCATATCGCCGGGTTATCCTCGAGGATTCAGCTTTTGGCGCGAAATCGGGTCGCCGAGATCCGATTGCGTCGTTTGATAATCAAGGTGTGGCACCGGTTGATGCGGCGATCGAGTGGCTATCGACGATGGGACCGCGCGTAAATGCGGACCACTCCGGTGATATCAATGATGAGCGCAGAACGTTCTATCTGCTCGATGTGCTTCCTGACATCCGCCTCAGCCGATAGATCAGAAAGTGCACATGGGTCGCGCAGAGCCGGGCCGGCAATCTCGCCATGGAATAGGCCATGGCGAGACCGGTCAAACTCTGCGGAAAGGTGTCTGGCGGCAGTTCAGCGAGCAACGCCGAACCCAACATAAAAACCTCTCGACGAAGCGATTATCAGGTGCAATCCGACCTCAAATGTTCTAATTTTGTTCTCGAAGATGAGGTTGCTTTCCTGGATCGTCTCCTCGGTTTCGAAATCGCCGCACTCTTCGAACACTGAAAAGTTGCGGTCAGTCAGAGGGCCGCATGCAGCACGATTTTCAGGGCAAGAGCGTTTTCGTTTATGCTCGGGTTTCGACCACCAGGCAGGAGAAGAACGACCTCTCTCTGCCTGATCAGATTGCCAGCGCAGAGCGTTGGATCCAGGAAAACGACGCGACATGCGTCCGGGTTTTCTCCGAGGCCGGAAGCGCCACTGATGACGAGCGCCGCGCCTTTCGCGAAATGATCGCTCTGGCTGAAGCCGACGATCACCCTGTCGACATCATCCTCGTTCATTCATTGTCGCGCCTGTTTCGCAATGCCTTGGACTTCATGCAGTATCGCGAACGCCTGCGCCGACGAAAAATCCGCATTGTCTCGATTACGCAGAATTTTGGCGATGATCCCGCATCGGACATGGCCGTGTCGATGCTGGCGATTTTCGACGAATACCACTCAGCTGAAAACAGCAAGCATGTCCGCAGAACTATGATCGCGAACGCCGTCAACGGGTTCTGGAACGGTCAGACCCCGCCGCTTGGGTTCCGCACTTACGTTGTTCCGCAACCGCGCGGCAAGGACCGCAAAAAGTTGGAGCATGATCCTGAAACGGTCGACCTCATCCGTTGGATATTTGAGAAATATCTGCATGGAAACGAGGATGGCCCCGTCGGCATCACGAAACTCGCTCAACTGCTGAATCAACGGGGCGAACGGATCCGCGGGAAGCGGTTTAGCGTTTCCAACGTCCATAATATCCTGACCAACACCGCCTATTGCGGATACGTCATGTTCAATCGGCGCGACTCGCGCACGCGTGAACAGCGTCCCGAGAACGAGTGGGTGCCAATCCCGGTCCCGCCTATCGTGTCCGAGGATGTTTTCTACGCTGTAAAAAAACAGATGGCCGATCGCGATCCCAGGATGGGCGCGGCTGCGCAGAAGACGAACACCAACCTTCTGACTGGTCGCGCCGTTTGCGGATGCAATGGCGATGGCTGCGGCGGGGGTTTAGGCACCGCGACAGGAAAATCTGGCCAATATCGCTATTATGCTTGTGCCGCGCGGGTAAAGCAGGGTGCCGAGAGTTGCAAAGGCCGCCGCATCCCTATGTCGACACTCGACGAAATCGTGGTGGATGCTGTTGGTGAACATCTGACAGACCCTGACCGCCTGAACCTCCTGTTGCAGACTTGGCTGGATCGATCGCAAACCGCCGTCGCCGAACGCCAGGTCGAATTGAAACGGTTGCGAACGAAACTGACACAGCTTGAAGGTGAAAGCGCCAGAGTCATCAAGCTCGTCAGAGCCGGTATCTGCAGCCCTGAGGACCCGCAGATCGCCAGCGAACTCTCAAATATCCGCGCTCAGCGGGCCAGCACAGAAGCCGATCTGGCTGTCCTTGAACGCCAACTCGAAGCAGGCGACCGCAGGATAACTCCTGCCATTATCGCTGCCTTTGGCCAGCTTCTCGATAAAAATTTGCGAGGCTCGGATCCGAAGCTGCGCCGTGAGTACGTCCAATTGCTGGTCGACCGCGTCGAAGTCGGCAACCGCCAAATCCGAATCTTGGGTCGCAATGACATGCTCGAACGAGCGGTCATCGCGTCACAGGCACCGAAAGCCTTGGTGCCCAAAGCTGAACGGAAATGGTGCACCCGACGGGATTCGAACCCATGGCCCTCAGATTAGGAATCTGATGCTCTATCCTGCTGAGCTACGGGTGCACGCAGCGCCGGCTCTATTATGCGCGGCGCGCGCGGTCAATTCTTCGCTTCGGGCGGAATCACCGGAAAGGGCAGTTGGGCGACATTGATGCCTTCCTCGGCCAGTGCCTTGGCCTCGGCCGGGGCGACCTCGCCATGGATGCTGCCCTTGTCCTGCTCGCCATAATGCATGGCCCGCGCCTGCTCGGCAAAGCCGCGCCCGACCCAGGTCGAGCCTTCCAGCACCTTCTTCTGCGCGTCCGCCAGTGCTTCGACCAGCGCGCGCATCTTCGCCTCGTCCGGCCCGGCCGCGACCGGCGCCGTCTCCGCTGCGGCCGCCGGTTGCTGCTGCTGCGACGGCACGATCTCGCGCCGCTGGTTGCCCTTGGCCGCCACCGCCGGCGCCATCAGCGCCTTGCCGACCCGCGTGTCGCCGCATAGCGGACAGGCCAGCAGGCCGCGTTCCTTCTGGTCCGCATAGTCTGCGCTGGAACCGAACCAGGCCTCGAAGACATGGCCCTGGCCCTCGCACTTAAGGTCGAAAACGATCACCTGATCTCAACATCCTGCGGTATCACGCGCCGATTGGCGATAGCGGGCACCCGCCCGCGCACCGCCTCTACGCGGGTCAGGTCAAGATCGGCAAGGGCCAGCCCCGCCCCCTCGCCCATGTCCAGCAGCACATCGCCCCACGGATCGACCACCAGGCTATGGCCATAGGTGGTGCGCCCGTCCTGATGCTCGCCCGCCTGCGCGGCAGCGATCAGGAAGCAGCCCGCCTCGATCGCGCGGGCGCGCAGCAGGACGTGCCAGTGCGCCTGTCCGGTCGGCACGGTGAAGGCCGCCGGCGCCAGCAGTACGGTCGCACCCGCATTGGTCAGCGCCCGGTAGAGATCGGGAAAGCGCATGTCGAAGCAGATGGAAAAGCCCATCCGCGCCCAGGGCGTATCGACCGCCACCACGCTTTCCCCCGGCCCATAGACCGAGGATTCGCGCCAGCTTTCGCCCGATGCCAGGTCGACGTCGAACAGATGGATCTTGTCGTAGCGCGCTCGTATTTCGCCCTGATCGTCGATCATGAAGCTGCGATTGGCCCAGCGCCCGTCGCTGCGCGCATCTTTCAGTGGCAGCGATCCGATATGGACCCACAGCCCCTCGCGCGCCGCCGCTTCGCGCACCGCGGCCAGCACGATATCATCCGCCTCGCCGCCCAGCGTTGCCGCCGCGCGCTTGCGATCCCGGTCCAGATAGCCCGCCATTTCCGGGGTGAAGAGCATGTCCGCCCCCTCCCCCTTGGCGCGCGCCGCCGCATCCACGATCGCGGCCGCATTGGCGGCCGGGTCGATCCCGGTCGTCATCTGGAAGATCGCGGCGCGCATCGGGCGTTACAGACCCAGCAACGGGTCGAGCTTGCCTTCGCGGTTCAGCGCGGCGAGATCGTCGCTGCCGCCGATATGCTGACCGTCGATGAAGATCTGCGGCACGGTGGTGCGTCCGGGCGCCCGCTCCAGCATTTCCTCGCGCTTGGGACCGCCCAGCGAGATATCATATTCCTCGAAGGCAACACCCTTGCCCTCCAGCAGTGCCTTGGCCCGCGCGCAATAGCCGCACCAGTCCTTGGTATAGATTTCGACCTTTGCCATTATCTCGGTAAAACTCCTTTCCCCCGAAATTGGGGGGAATGCGCGCTTTGTCAATCGTCGCCGGTTCTGGGTAACGCCCGCGCCCAGCAGAGCAGATGCACCTCGCGCGCGCCGCCGGCCTTCAACAGCTTCGCGCAGGCTGCCGCCGTCGCTCCGCTGGTATGGACATCATCGACCAGCCATATCACCCGTCCCGCCAGCCCATGGTCCGGCCCCAGTGCAAAGGCGCCGCGCACCGCCTGCGCCCGCTGTTTCGGATTCATCCCCCGCAGCGGCTGCGTCCGCTTCACCCGGCGCAGGCCATGCTTGTCCACCGCCAGACCCGTCAACCGCCCCAGATGATCGGCGATCAGCGCCGACTGGTTGAAACCCCGCCCCCACAGCCGCCAACGATGCAGCGGCACAGGCACGATCAGCGCGTCCTCCATCTCCGGCCGCACATGGCGCAGCATCTGCCCCGCCACCAGCCCGGCCAGGCCGATCCGCCGCCCATATTTCAACCGCAGCGCCACGGTCCGCGCGACATCGCCATAGGCCAGCACCGCCCGCGCGCTGTCGAACGGCGGCGGATTGGCCAGGCAGGCGCCACAGGCCGCGCCCTCGCCCATCTCATGCTCGAACGGCAGGCCACAGCGCGCGCAGCAGGGCGGCCCCAGAAACCGCATCCCGCTCCAGCAATCCAGGCAGAATCCATGATCCGCGCCGACGATCGCGCCGCATCCGGGGCAGCGGGGCGGAAGGGCATAATCCATGACCGGACGCATCACGGTCTTGAGAAGCGGGACCAGCGACATCATCTGCCTTGTCCCCGCTTCGTCCCCGATGCACAAGGCCCGCCATGACTGCCCCCGAAATCCGCCCCGATATTTTCGACCGCGCCCTGCGCGCCCGCCACCGCGACCGGATGCTCGGCGCCTTTGCCGATCACGACTTCCTCCACCGCGCGATGCTGGACGAACTGCTCGAACGGCTGGCCGATGTGCAGCGCGACCTGCCCGAAGTCCTGCTGATCGGCTGCCCGGACGGCAGCGCGAAGGCCGCGCTCGAAGCCATGGGCAAGCGCGTCGCCTGCGCCGATCCCGGTTTCCTCGCCGCGCAGCGGGCCGGCGGCGTGCAGGCGGATGAGGACGCCCTCCCCTTTGCCGACAATAGTTTCGACCTGGTCATCGCCTGCGGCACGCTCGACAGCGTCAATGATCTGCCCGGCGCGCTGATCCTGATGCGCCGCGTGCTGCGGCCTGACGGGCTGATGCTCGCCGCCTTTGCCGGCGCAGGCAGCCTGGCCCGCCTCAAATCCGCCCTGCTCGCGGCCGAAGGCGACCGGCCCGGCCAGCATGTCCATCCCCAGGTCGATGTCCGCTCGGCCGGCGATCTGCTGAGCCGCGCCGGCTTCGCCATGCCGGTCGCCGATGGCGAGACGCTCAATATCCGCTATGGCGACATCGTCCGGCTGATGCATGATCTGCGCGGCATGGGCGCGGGCAATGCGCTCGCCACCCGCCCGCCGGCCCTGTCGCGCGATGTGCTGATGCGCGCCGCCGCCCATTTCGCCAACGCCGCCGATCCCGACGGCCGCACCGCCGAACAGATGGCGCTCATCTATCTGTCCGGCTGGAAACCCGACGCCAGCCAGGCCGCCCCCGCCCGCCGCGGCAGCGCCACCGTCTCGCTGGCCGCCGCGCTCAAGGGCAAGGACTGATCCTCAGGCCGCGACGCTCAGGAAGCGGGATCGCTTGCCCCGGTTATAGTCGCGATAGAAGGCCATGAACTCGTCCGCCGGCAGCGCCTTGGCATAATACCAGCCCTGCGCGAACTGGACGCCGGCCTTGCGGACATAGGCATCCTGTTCGCGCGTCTCCACCCCTTCGGCGATCAGGTTCAACTTCAGCGCCCGCCCCATCCCGATGATATGGGGCGTGACCACGCTGGCCGCCGCATCCCGGCCGATCGCATCGATGAAGCATTTGTCGATCTTGAGCGCGTCGAGCGGCAATGTCTCCAGCAGCGACAGGCTGGAATAGCCGGTGCCGAAATCGTCGATCGCCATCAGATGCCCGGCATCGCGCGCACGGGCAATGGTCGCGCGGGCCGTGTCCGGATTGATCAGGCTGCGCTCGGTCACCTCCAGCCAGATCTGGCCCGGCGCGATGCCGGCCTTGGCTATCTCGCGCTCCAGCACGTCCAGGAAGCGGCCGCTTTCCAGGTCGCGCGCGGAGATGTTGATCGCCACATGCACATGCTGCTCCGCCAGCAGCATGGCGTGCAGATCCGACACCACCTGCTCGATCACATGGTCGGTAATGTCCAGGATCAGCCCGCTCTGCTCGGCCAGCGGGATGAACAGGTCGGGCGCTATCCACCGGCCATCGGGCCGCCGCCACCGCACCAGCGCCTCGGCGCCCACGCAATAGCCAGTCGCAAGCTCGATCAGCGGCTGGTAATGAACCTGGAACTCGCGCTTGCGGATGGCCAGCTTCAGTTCCTTTTCCGGCGACAGGCGCTGGCGCGACACCCACAGGATCAGCAGCATCAGGATCGCGGACGCCACCAGTCCGATCGGCAACAGCAGGCGCATCTCGCTGCCCAGCTTCGCATCGATGGCGCTGCGGTCGGCAATGGCAAAGCCGGTCAGGTCGCCGCGCTGCACCGACGCATAGATGTCCGTATCGTCTATCCCGGTCATCGCCTGCCGGCTCAATTGTCCCACCAGCCCGTCATTGGCCCGCCCGGTAATGGCGATCAGCGTCCCCTGCCGCGTCGCGATGCCCAGGATCATGTGGCTGTCGGACAAGACATCGACCAGCCGCTGCGGCAGGATCAGCACATTATGGTCGCGATAGCCCAACACCATCACCTCGCGGGCATGGCTGATGCGCGGCTTCACATGCAGATGAAGCGCATAACCGCCCGCCAGCGTCGCCGAAGGCGTCCCGCGCCCGATGACGACATCCGCCGGCACCTTGCCCCAACCGGTGCAGGCCAGCCGATCGCCATCATAATGGCCCACCTCCTCCACCGCCCCGCTGTCGATCGCCAACTGGCGCATCCGCTCGATATGGCCGACGGAACAATCGCCCTCGCCGACCTGCGCCAGCACATCCTTGGCGTCGGTCAGCACCTGTTCGGCGCGCAGCAGCGTCCAGTTGGCATATTCCTGCATATGCGCGCGCTCGGCGGCGATCGCCCGCTCGCGCGAAAAATGGACGGTCAGTGCCAGTGGAATGACGATCGCCAATATCGCCAGCATCAGGGCCAGAAAGATAATGATCCGTCGCCGCAAGTCCGGCCCCCATCTTCATTCGCCATCGGAGCAGCAAAACCTGCGCCGTCAGCAGAGCAAAGACGAGTATTTATTTTGTTAACGGCCTGTCCTTGCGCGCGAAAGCGCAACGCCCTGTCGCCCTGATGCTCAGCGCAGGCTCAGATAGAGGGTGATGGTCGCCAGCGAGGCGATGGTGGAGACCAGCACCGCCCGCGCGGTGATGCCCGCTTCCCGGCCATAGAATTCGGCGACCATGAACGGGCCGGTGCCGGTCGGCAGCGCCGCCATCAGCACCGCCGTCGCCGCCAGCGCCGGCGGCAGGCGGAAGACCAGCGCCAGCGCCCCGGTCAGCAGCGGCTGCGCCAGCAATTTCATGCCGACCAGAAACCCCACCGCACCCGCCGGCGGCGGCGCGCCCTCCCGCTTTTCGGCAATGAACAGGCCCAGCGCGACCAGCGCACAGGGCGACGCCGCACCGCCCAGCAGCGCCAGGAACTTGTCCAGCGGCGCCGGCAGCGGAATGGCAAAGGCCAGGAACAGCCCACCGGCCAGCGGCGCGACCAGCAGCGGATTGGTCGCCAGCGACCGTGCGACCTTGGCCATCATGTGCCCCGGCCGCCGCTCGCTCTGCATCCCGATCTCGATCAGGATCAGCGCCACCGCAAACAGCAGGCAGACGGTAATGATCGTCGCCACCAAAGTCGGTGCCAGCGATGCCGGCCCCAATATCGTCACCGCCAGCGGAAAGCCGATGAAGCCGGTATTGGCATAGCCCGCGTTCAACCCGTCGACCGTCGCATCCGCCAGATGCCGTCCCCCGCGTCGCCGCAGCATCAGCGTCGCGGCAAAGCTCAGCCCTGCGCCGATGCCGAAGACGGCAAGGAAACCGGGCTGCCAGATGTCGCTCCATCGCGCCTTGGCGACAATGTCGAACAGCAGCGCCGGCAGCGCCAGCCACACCACGAAGCGATTGAGCTCGCCGGTCGCATGCTGCCCCAGCACGCCGCTCCTGCGGGCAATCCATCCCGCCCCGATCAGCGCGAAGATGGGCAGGACGATCAGCAGCACGGACAACATCGGACGGACTTTCGGGACAGCGGAAACAGCGCTCGCCTACGCCGCCCAATCGATGCATACCAATGCCATTACATGGAATGATTGATACCGATTCCGTATGATTGATATTCGCCAGCTCCGCTATTTCGTCGCCGTCGCCGAAACGCTGCATTTTGGTCGCGCGGCCGAGCGGCTGCACGTGACCCAGCCGCCGCTCAGCCGCCAGGTGGCCGCGCTGGAACAGGAACTGGGCGTCCGCCTGATCGAGCGGCATTCGCGGCGCGCCGTGCTGACCCCGGCCGGCGCCCGCTTCCTGGAGGATGCCCGGCAGATCATCGCCGCGCTCGACCGCGCCTGCCGCGATGCCCGCGCCTGGCAGTCCGGCGATCTTGGCGAACTGACGATCGGCTTCATGATGCATGCCGCCTATAGCAGCGTGCCCCTGCTCACCCGCCGCTTTGCCACCGCCCATCCCGACGTGACGCTGCACCTGCGCGAAACGCTGCCAATGATGCTGGCCGACGGCGTGATGGAGGGGCGCTTCGACGCCGCCATCGGCTTCGATCCCGGTGCCCGGCGCGGCCTCGTCACCAGCCCGCTCTATCGTGAGCCGCTCGCCGCCGTCGTCCCGTCGGACCATCATCTCGCCAGTGCCAGCGCCCTCACCCCCGACCAGTTGGCCGGCGAACGCTTCATCCTCTCGCCCGCGGATGTGACACCCACGCTGCGTCGCGCGATCCTGGGCTGGCTGGCCGCGCCGCCCGCCATATTGCTCGAAACCCAGTTGCAGCAGACGATCGTCAGCCTGGTGGGCGAAGGGCTGGGCGTCGCGATCGTGCCGGAATCGCTGCGGCGCCTCGCCATGACCAGCGTGCGCTTCGTGCCGCTGGTCGACGCGCCGATGATCGAGCAGTTGCTGATGGTCCGCCCCGACGCCCGCAATCCGGCGCTCACCCATCTGCGCGCGATCGCCGACAGCCTCCAGCCCGCATGAAACGGTCCGCTGTCCTACAGCGCGCCGAACTGCCATGATCGCGCCCGGCTCTTTCTCAACTCAGGCAAGCGGGACGACGCAAGGAAATTTCCAACCATCGACATAAAATGTCGAAATATGCAGGAAATATGCGAAGTTAAGCGGCGATTTTCCTATTTTCCGCCGCCCCTTTCAGGCCACTTTGGTCAGGCTGACAGCGCTTCCGCCCGCGCGTCCAGCACCACCCGGTTCCGCCCCTCGCGCTTGGCGCGATAGAGCGCGGCATCGGCCGCCTTGATCAGCGTCGAGCCGTCGCGCTCCATGCTCTCTTCCCAAGTGGCGACGCCGAAGGACATGGTCGTCGACCCCAGCGTGCGGCCACCCTGGTTGACCATCAACTCGCTGATCGCCTGGCGGACGATCTCCACCCGATCGGCCAGCACCACGGCCGACGTGCCCGGCGCGATGATGGTGAACTCCTCGCCGCCAAAGCGGCAAACGACGTCGCCGTCGCGGAAGCGGCTGCGCATTTCCGTCGCGACCGCCTGCAACACCGCGTCGCCCGCCTCATGGCCGAACTCGTCGTTGAAGCGCTTGAAATGGTCGACGTCGCACATCACCAGGCTCAGCGGGCTGCCGGTGCGCGTCGCCCGCGCGATCTCCAGCGCCAGCGTCTCTTCCATGTAGCGGCGGTTGAACAGGCTGGTCAGCGGATCGCGGATCGTCTGTTCGCGCAGGCCGCGCTGCAGGCGATGGTTGACCAGGGCCGACGCGATATTCTCGGTCAGCACGGTCAGGCGGAACCGGTTCTCGGCCCCCACCACGCCGCGCAGATACAGCACGCCGATCACCTCGCCGCCCGCCAGCAACGGCTCGCAATGATAATGGTCCGCCTCGGCCCCGACATGGGCACAGACGATGTCCGACCCCTGCTCGGTCACATAATGGCTCTGTCCGCGCCGCAGCGCCCAGCACTGGTCGGGCGCAAAGCCCGCCTGCTCGACCTCCAGCCCGCCCCAGGCCGCGATTGGCACCAGCAGGTTGCGCGAATTATTATGGGCATAGAGGGCGCCGGGAATATCGGGCAGCACGCGCGGCACGAACACCCGGATGATCGACGCCAGTTCCTCGTCGGTGCGGGCCGCCTGCATCCGGTGGGCCATGCCGCCCAGCAGTTCGATCACCTCGCCCCGTTCGCGCAGCACCTGCGCATTGGCGCTCAGTTCCTGGTTGGCGACCTTCAGCCGCCCCTCGCTGTCCACCTGGTCGGCGACCGCTGCCTCCAGCTCGCGCGCCATTTCATTATAGCCGCCGGCCAGCCGCTCGAACTCGCTCGACCGCATCTCGACATCGATGCGCGCGCTGCGGTCGCCAGCGCCCAGCTTGCCCATCACCGTCATCATCGCCTCGACCGGACGGCGGATGCCGCGGATCAGCGCCACGCCCATGATGACGATGATCGCCACCGTCAGCGGCGTGCCCAGCAGCACCAGCCAGCGAATATAGTTGAGCCGCCGTTCCACCGCGCCCATGCGCTCGACCGACAGCGAACGCTCCTCGGCCAGCAGATCGCCGACCCGCGCCTCGACCATCAGCATCAGATAACGGCCGCGTCCGGTCGCGGTCGATGCCTGCGCCCCGGCAAAGTCGCCCGCGCGGGTCATGGCCGCCGATTTCTCCAGGCTCGCGGCCCGTTCCGTCACCAGCGCGCGCACCTGCCGCGCCCGTTCATTCTGCGGCGGATTGTCGGCGGTCAGATTGACCAGCGCGGCGGCATCATGCTTGGCGGCGGCGATCTCTGCGGCGACGGTCTCGCCAAATTCGGGATTGCGGGTCAGCACATAGCCGCGCTGTCCCGACTCCGCTTCCTGCAGATGGCCCAGCGTCCGGTTCGCGGTCTTGAGCACCTGCGAGGAATGAGTCACCCAGCCCAGGCTACCGCGCATCTGCGCCGACCCGTCGAGCAACAGCCCGGCGAGCAGCACCATCACCACGCACAATATGCCGCACAGCACCACAATCCGATGGGACAATGATCCGACCAACTGACACTCCCTGGGTCCGCAAGCCCATCGCCTTTGGTCAATCGCTTCGCCGATGCAACATGAATCATTGTTTTTTAGGGAGAATTGCGACCGATCGAAGACTCCTGCCTCAGCTTGTCCCTTGTAGCACAGCCACGCTGCCAATCGTCGGCGGGTCGATCACATCCCGTCCCGTCCATGCCTCGCCTTCCCGCACATAATCGACATGGCTGGCCCGACGAAACGCGTTGCCGTCCCAGACGATCACCTGCAGCTCGATCGCATTGTTGCGCCGGACATGCAGCCAGTTGAAGCTTTGCGGCTCGGCATTGCGCAGCCGGGTGGATGTCGCCGTCCCCGCCTGGATGACCAGGGCCCCGCCGCTATGCGCCACCATCTTCTGCGCGGCCTCCGCATAGGTGCGGTGGAAATGGCCGGCCAGGGCGACATGCACCCCCGCCTCGCACGCCGCCTGCACGGCATCCTCATGCCGCCCCACCGCCTCGCTCAATTCCCCGCCCCGGCCGATCGGCATGGCGAACAGCGGATGATGGGTCACCAGGATGCGGGTCTTGGCCGGCGCGACCTGCGCGAAACTCTCGCGCAGCCGGTCCATCTGGTCATGGTTGATCCGCCCGTCCTTGATCGTCAGCGACCGGGCGGTGTTGAGGCCCAGTATCGCGACCTCGTCATCCTCGTAGAAGGGACAGAGATCGCGGCTGATATAGCGCTTGTAGCGCGCCAGCGGCCGGGCGAAGCGTCGCACCACGTCGAACAGCGGCACGTCATGATTGCCGGGGATCACCAATATCTTCAGCCCCGCCGCGCGCAGGCGACCCAGCCAAGCTGCCGCCGCCCGGAACTGCTCCACCCGCGCCCGCTGGGTCAGGTCGCCGCTGATGACGACCAGATCGGGCCGGCGCTCCTCCAGCCAGGCGGTGGCGGCGTCGACGATGCGCGGATCATGCGCGCCGAAATGAATGTCGGACAGATGGGCGATACGGGCCATGCCTCCCCAACGAATCCATCGCTATTCGTTTCCGATGGACCCGAAATCGCCGCACGGTGTTATTGCGGCATGGAAACGAAAACGCTCCCCCGGCAGGCGATCCTCGTCGTCAACGCCCATAGCCGACGCGGCCAGGACAATTTCAATCAGGCAAGGGAAAAGCTCGAAGCCGCCGGCGTCGAGCTGATCGCCGCCCATGCGGTCGACGATCCCGAACAGATGGCCGCAACCGTCCGCCAGGCGGTGGAAAGCGGCGCGCCGATGGTCATCGTCGGCGGCGGTGATGGCTCCATGTCGGGCACGGTCGACGAATTGGTCGGCAAGGATTGCGTCTTCGGCGTGCTACCGCTCGGCACCGCCAACAGCTTCGCCCGCACATTGGGCCTGCCGCTCGACCTCGACGGCGCGGTCCGCGCCATCGCCACCGGCCAGCGCCGCCGCGTGGATCTGGGCATGATTGATCGCGACTATTTCGTGAATGCCGCGTCCCTGGGCCTGTCGCCGATGATCGGCCAGACCGTGCCGCACAAGCTCAAACGCTATCTCGGCCGCATCGGCTATCTGCTCTGGGCGGTCAAATGCTCGGTCGGCTTCCGCGCCTTCCGCCTGACCATCGACGACGGCGTCAAGGAAAGGCGGATGTGGTCGACCGAAGTGCGCATCCTCAACGGCCCCTATCATGGCGGAGTGGAATTGTCGGATCATGCTGCCGTCGATACCGGCGAGATCGTGATCCAGGCGGTGGTCGGCCGTTCCAAGCCGCGCCTCGCCTGGGACTGGTATGCCAAATTCGTGAAGCTGCGCGACCGCAATGCCCATACCGAGGAATTCCACGGCCGCCAGTTCAAACTCGCCTGCCACCCGCCACAGAAAATATCGATCGACGGCGAAGTGCTGGCAAAAACCCCCGTCACGGTAAAGATCGCCCCCGGCGCCGTCGATGTAGCGGTGCCGCAGGACTAGGGCGGCAAGAACAAATCCAGACGGTCGGGAAGCGACCGATAATGTTGAAAACCCGACCTCGCAGTAATGGCGCAATTCCGATTCACTGGCGTTGTCGTTAGGAGGCAGGCTCATGATGAGTGATCGGACGGTGATGCAGGAGGCGCTGTTTTACAGCTTCAGCTTGGAAGATCATGTTCCTCAGAACCACCTATTGCGGACGGTGGAACGCTTCGTGTATTTGGACGGACTCGGAGAGAAGCTGCGGCCATTCTATAGCGAGATAGGCAGGGCCCCGATCAATCCTAAACTGACGATCCGAATGTTACTGATCTGCTACTGCCTGGAAATCCGGTCTGAGCGGCGGCTGTGCGAGTAAGTACATCTCAATCTACGCGCCTAGGCCGCGTTGACAAAGTGGATTCCCAATCTGCCTGATTTCTGATTGAGAGCTTCTTTTTGCGAGGAGCGATGATGGGCCGGGGCGATCTGACGGACGAGGAATGGGATGTGATCGCGGGGTTGTTGCCATCGGAGCGCGGTCGCAAGTCCCGTCCTGCCCATGATAACCGGCGTTTTCTCAACGGCATGCTGCATGTTCTGCGGGTCGGCTGTCCGTGGCGGGATATGCACGAACGCTATGGCCTGTGGAACTTGGTCTATGTGCGGTTCCGGCGCTGGGCCGAACAGGGCGTGTGGGATGCGATCTTGGCGACATTGGTGGAATTGGGACTGACCGACGACTGGCAACACATGATCGACAGCACCATAGTTCGCGGCCATGTATCGGCGGTGGGCGGAAAAGGGGGGGCTTGTGCGCAGGCTCTTGGTCGATCACGCGGCGGCTTTACGTGCAAGGTCCACGCCCGCTGTGACAATCAGGGACGCCCTATCGGCTTCATCCTGACCGACGGGGGGGGGGCGTCGGACTACGGTGCTGTCGATGCCCTCATGGCGATCCCCGTCGCCAAGCCCAAGGCGCTGCTGGCCGACAAAGGCTATGACGGCGATGCTGTCCGCGAAAATTTGCTGATGCAAGGCATCCTGCCGATCATCCCGCCCAAGGCCAATCGCCGCGAACCCATTCCCTGCGACTTCTGCCGCTATCGTGACCGCAACCGCATCGCGCGCATGTTCGGTCAACTCAAGCAGTTCCGCCGTATTGCCACGTGCTACGACAAAACCGCTTTATCCTTTGCCAGCTTCCTCAACCTCGCCGCCATTCGAAAATGGCTGCCTCACTTTGTCAACGCGGCCTAGGCCTCGACGAATTCGTCCCCAATTACTTAATATTCTCGAAGAATCGGCACGGCCGCTTCCGGACAGTGATCTGTTACGGAAACTGTTCGAGATGACCGTCTCGCGCTGCATCCAGGAAGGACTGGTCGGTGGCGAAAGCTTCGTCGTCGACGCCAGTCTGATCAAGGCCGACGCCGATCGCCAGCGCGGCGTTCCCGGCGCAGAGGGGCTACCGCCGGATATCATCAATCATGCTGTTCGGGAGTATCTGGAGGTACTGGACAAGGCCGCCTCTCGCGCAGCTTTGCCCGTCACGCCCAAATATCTGTCGCCAGCTGATCCAGCGGCACGCTCGACGGGCGCCCATGGCGGGCAGGCCTTCCTCGCCTACAGCACCAACTACCTCATCGATCTGACTAATGCCGTGATCGTCGATGTGGAAGCCAGCACCGCCATCCGTCAAGCTGAGGTAACGGCGCAGCGAACGATGATCGACAGGACACAGAAGCGCTTCGGCATCTGGCCCCAGCGGTTAGCTGCCGATACCGGCTATGGCGATGCGGCTAATCTTGCCTGGCTGGTCCATAAGCGCGGCATCGAGCCGCACATCTCCGTCTTCGACCATGTGGGCCGCAGCCCCGACAGCTTCCAGCGCACCGTATCCGCTATGACCACCAGAACGATCTCTATGCCTGTCTCGGCGGCAAGCATCTCGTCCAGCACCGGAGGGACCATGCCAACCCACGGCCCGGCGCGAGCGAAAAAAGGTCGAAATGCTGTTCGCCCATCTCAAACGCATCCTGAAGCTCGACCGCTTGCGCGTACGAGGACAAAATGGCGTAAAAGACGATTTCCACCTCGCAGCTACAGCCCAGAACCTGCGCAAGCTCGCGACACTTATCCCGATCCAGTCGGCTATTCCCCCAGCCTGACACCGGGAGCCGACTTAACCTCAACTTCAGAGACCGACAATCACGGACGCCTTCAAAACCATCTACCACCTACTGAAATCCCACCGTCCGCAGCTTACTTAATATAAAAAATTCGATAAATATAAATAAAATTATCCAATTTATCATAAAATCCCAAAAACAGACCATTTCTCTCATTTCATGATTTGCAACACTATTTTTCTAAAAATCCGCATTGCGATAGCCTGAATGTTAAATAAAGTACCCAATAAGATAACGATTTTAGAGATTACTACAGTATAAATAATAATTTCACGCGGTCGGGTTAGAAGTCTATCCGCCCCTCCCCTTTCCCGGCTGGATCACGACCACCTGATCGCCGCAAAAGCGTCGCCCCACGGTCGCCACGCACCCCGCCCCCCCCCCATCCGCCAACAAAAAAAGGCCGGCGTTTTCACCGGCCTTCTTTCCTGTCCCGATCCACCGCGATCAGCGCGCGTGCATCGTGCTCCGGGCGATCTTGGCGACCAGCAGGAACATGCCGGTGTAATTGCCCTGGCGATAGGGCGAGTCGATGTCGAGCGTCGCCATCATCTGCCGATGGGCAGCCGCCAGATTATGATAGGGCACGCTCGGCAGCAGGTGATGCAACGCATGATAGCGCAGGCCGACCGGCGCCCACAGTTCCGGCAGCGTGCCGGGCGGCGGCACATTGACCGAATCCAGATATTGCGCCGTCACGGTCATCGCCTCGCCCTCATTCTCCCACAGATGGGCGACCAGCGTGCGCAGCTGGTTGATGACGGTCATCGCCGAATGGATCGCCATATAGACCAGTAAGGGCTTCCAGCCGAAGGCGAACACGCTGCCGACCAGCGCCAGCGCGAACAGGCAGGCGCCCGCTTCCTGCCAATGCCACATGCGGGCAAACTCACCCTCGGGCGCACGGCGGCGATAGGCGGGATTGATCGACAGCGCCGAAAACTCCGCCACCACCTTGCGCCGCAGCGGCGGGATGATCAGGCTGAGCGGCGTCAGCACGCCAAAGCGCAGGATCAGGCCGATCGGCGCCAGCGCGGCGACGACGATGAACAGGGGCAGCGACCAGGGCTTCATCAGCGCCAGCGGCAGATATTCCGGGTCTTCCGCCGTGCCATAGCGGGTGCGGGCATGATGCTGGGTATGCACGCCTTCATAGAGGAAGGACGGGATCATCAGCGGAATGCCGACCAGCAGATTCCAGCCGAAGCGGAAGCCGGGCAGCGCGCCTTTGCGGATATGGGTCAGCTCATGGATGAAGCTGGCCGCGCGATAGAGCGCCATCATCGACAACAGGGCACAGCCGATCGCGATCGCCACATTTTGGGCCAGAATCGCACCGGCCAGCGCGCCATAGCCGATCAGCGCCGACGCCAGCATGTCCGGCCAGTAGATGGCCGGGTTCGGGGTCGACAGGGTGCGCGTCAGATCCGCGGCAGCGCGCAGCATCTTCGTATCGTCGGGTATAGCCGACCGCGTACGCGACGCGGCGGCCAAAATGGGATCATGCACAGTCATGCTGCCTTCCCTACACTCCAAATGCGCTGCAATCGTGGCAGCAACGTGACATATTCACCCCGGTTTGGGCTGTTTGAAAATGCGCGAAAGAGCGCATTTTCAAGCGCCGCACCGGCCCACACCCCCACCCGGCCTCCCATCAGGCTACCATGTCTGGGTGGCCGGGTGAGGGTGTGGGCCGGTACAGATGCGCCAGAGGTGCATTTCCAGACCGACTCTTAGCGCTCCTCCCCCGGCCCGAGATTGACATTCCGCAAACAAGCGCCGAACTGCTCGACACATTTCTTCAAGGGCCTGCGCCGTGGCATCAACCGATCTCCTCATCACCCCCGTTTCCTCCAAGGCCGATCTCAAGGCCTTTGTCGACCTGCCCTGGCGGCTCTACGCCAATGATCCCAATTGGGTGCCGCCGCTCAAGTCCGAAGTCTACGGCCTGCTGACGCCGGGCAAGAATCCCTTCTTCGAGCATGCCGAGGCCCAATATTTCCTCGCCCGGCGCGGAAACAAGGTGGTCGGCCGCATTTCCGCGCATTTCGACAAGCTGGCGCTGGCCCAGCCGGTCGAACAGGGCATGGGTCCGGGCACCGGCAATTTCGGCCTGTTCGAGGCGGAAGATGCCGAAACCGGCGCCGCCCTGATCGCCGCGGCCGAAGGCTGGCTCAAGGCCAAGGGCATGACCCGCGTGCTCGGCCCGATCTCGCTGTCGATCTGGGAAGAGCCCGGCCTGCTGATCCAGGGTCATGACCATCCGCCGACGGTGATGATGGGCCATAACAGCGCCGCCTATCAGCCGATGGTCGAAGGCGCCGGCTATCAGCCGGTCAAGCAGCTCAAGACCTATGAGCTGGACATCACCAAGAATTTCCCGCCGCTGATCGAGCGCATCGTCGCCTCGGGCGAAAAGAGTGCGCGCATCACCATCCGCAAGGTCGACAAGTCGAAATTCGATCAGGAAGCCGCGATCATCCTGGGCATCCTCAACGATGCCTGGGGCAAGAATTGGGGCTTCGTGCCGATCACCGACGCCGAAGTCGCCTTCACCGGCAAGAAATTGAAGCCGCTGGTGTTCGAGGATCTGATCATGATCGCGGAGCTGGAAGGCGAGCCGGTCGCCTTCATGATGACCCTGCCCGACCTCAACGAGGCGTTGAAGCCGCTCAACGGTTCGCTCCTCCCGTTCGGCTGGATCAAGCTGCTGCGCTGGCTGCGCAAGCCGCAGGTCCGCACCATGCGCGTGCCGCTGATGGGCGTGGTCCAGCGGCTGCAATCGACCCGCATGGCCAGCCAGCTCGCCTTCATGATGATCGAATATATCCGCCGCAACGCCCTGGCCCATTACAGTGCGACGCGCGGCGAGATCGGCTGGGTGCTGGACGATAATCAGGGCATGAACGCGATCGCCGACGCCATCGAATCCCGGGTCAACAAGATCTATCAGGTCTACGAAAAGACGCTGTAAGGCGGCGGGCGCGCCTCAGCGCCCGCACCCATCCGCCTGCAAGGCCATCATCGCCCGCGCCATCGCCATGCCCAGCCGGCGCTGGGCATCGGTCACCAGATGCAGTTCGTCCGCCTGCCGCACAAGGCCGCCGGTCGGCACCATATAGGCGCAGCGCAGGGCGATGTCGCGCTGCGCCGCCTGCACCACCGCCCATCCCGGATAGCGCGCGACATACTCTGGCGCCGCCGGCCGATCGGCAATCTGCGCAAAGATGAACGGCAGCTCTGCGCGTCCCAGATCCCGCCGAAAATGTCCGGCCAGATCGGCCAGCGCAGCGCCATAGCCCGTTGCCGCCGTATCTTTCTCCGTGTCGCTCTCGCCCTGATACCAGAGGATGCCGGCCAGCCGTCCGCGGACCGATCGCACCCGCGCCAGACAGGATCCATAGAGCGTCGTCCGATCCCCGCCGGGTCGCCAGCGCGCGATCGCGCTGCCGCCCTTGGCGCAGGGGATCAGGAGGATCGGCCGCCGCTGCCGCGCGATCAGCGCGCGGGCAAAGAACAGGCCCGGTCCGACCGCCGCCAGCCGGTCCGCCGACACCATGTCCTGCTGTCCCTGCGCACTGTCGATCGGCTCCATCGCCGGCCGGACGATGCCGTCATTGCCCAACATCATCACGCCCGGCACCGGCGCCCTTTCCGCCTCGGTCAGGTCCGCCAGCGCGCCCCGCCCCGACATGTTAGACTGGCCGGCCAGCACATAGATGTCCGGCAAGGGCGCCGCGCCGCCGGCCGAGCCAGCCGCGCCGATCAGCGCGGTCAGGCCCAGTCCAGCGACCCGCCAGCTCAATAGCTGTAGCTCAGGCGGATGCCGCCATAACGATGGAAATCACGCGGCACATAGCCCTGGATAGCGGTGGTGCCATAGCGGTTCGACACATCGTTGATCAGATAGCGATAATGCTGGTCGAACAGATTGTTGATGAAGCCCGTCACCTGCCAGGACTTGTCGGCGCTGCGCAGGCCCAGCGCGATGTTGACCATCGCATATTCCGGCTGGATGGTGCGCGGATTCTGGTCCAGCGGCACGACCTTGCTCTGCCAGGTGACGGCGCCCTGCGCGACCAGTTCCAGCGGCCCCTGCCCCAACGGCTGGGCATAATCAATATTGCCCGCCAGCTTCCATTTGGGCGAGATCAGCATCGCCTTGCCGCTCAGATCCTGGCGCGGCGGCGTGCCGACGCATCCCTGCGCCGCGGTCTGGTTCACATAGCAGGCCGCGCCGGCAAATTCCTTGAACTTGGCGTCCAGATAGGTCAGCGACCCATTGATCGTCAGCCCGGCCACCGGGCGGACGCTGGTTTCCATTTCCAGGCCCCGGATGCGCACCTTGCCGACATTGGTCAGGCGGAAATTCTGTGTCCCGTCGGCCAGATTTTCCACCGCCTGGGTCTGGAAATCGCGGAAGTCGGAATTGAAGACGGTGACGTTCAGCGTCACCTTGCGATCCAGCAACTGCGATCGGAAGCCAAGCTCCAGGCTGTCGGATTTTTCCGGGTTCACCGGGCCGGCATCGGCGCGCGCCTGGTTGAAGCCCGACGAGATGTCATAGGCCTGCCCCTTATGCCCGGTCGCATAGGTGAGATAGAGGTTCATGTCGCGCGCGACATCCTGCTTGATGCCCAGCTTGTAGGTGCCGAAACTGTCGCTGCTGCGCCCCGCATAGACCCGGCTGGCCGCCAGATCGGTGAACACATAATCGATCTTTTCCCGGCTGTAGCGGCCACCGGCGATCAGCGTCGTGCCGGGCAGCGGATCATATTCCAGCTGGCCAAAGCCCGCGATCAGGTCGCTGCCGTTGGTCGCATCCCAATTGGCGTTGGAAAAGAGCGGTCCGCGATAGAAGTCGCGGCCAATGTCGACATTGCTGTAATAGGCGCCCAGCGTATAGCGGAACCGGTCCTTGCCGGGCGAAATCAGCCGCAGTTCCTGGCTGAACTGCTCGCTGTCGAAATGGCCATATTGGAAATTCTGGAAGCTGCTGATCGCGGAATCGTCGCTGTCGAACCAGTCATGCGACTTGTAGCGGTCATGCGCGGTGATCGACATGATCGTCGGGCCACCCGTATCATAGCTCAGCCGCAGCGACTGGGCGAAGTCATTATAGGTGTTGCCGGTCGGGAAATCGATCGACACGTCCGTATTGTCCTTGTCGACCGTGATGCCCGGCGCGAACACATCCTGGGTGAAGGCGGGATTGCCACGCAGGATCGCATTGTCGCCCAGTTCGATGAAGGGCCGCGTCGCTGTCGTCCGCCCATCGGCATAATCGATCGCCAGATCAGCCTGTAACTCAGCCGTCGGGTTCCAGCGCAGCTTGTTGCGGGTGGAGAAATAGCGGCGCCCGTTCAGTGTCTTGCCATCGGCCAGGTTGCGCGAATTGCCCTTGAAATCATCATAGTTGACGCTGGTGCGGAAACCCAGCGTGTCGGTCAGCGGCCCGGAAAGAACCGCGCCGATCTGCTGCTCGTCATCGGTGGTGATCATGCCGCGCACCGACGCGGTCAGCGTCTTGGTCGGTGCCTTGGACACGATATTGATCAGGCCGGCCGAGGCCGACTTGCCATACAGCGTCGTCTGCGGCCCGCGCAGCACCTCGATCCGCTCGATATCGGAAAGATCGGTGAAGGCGCGCGACTGGAAGGCCAGCGCCACATCGTCCAGGATGACCGCGACGCTCGGCTCGACGCCGGGGCTGAAGGCCAGGGTGCCGACGCCGCGGATCGCGACATTGGCGCTCGCCGGATTTTCCGCCGGCCGGATGCTCAGCGACGGCGACACGCGGCTCAGATCGTTGAAATCCTGCACCGCATTGGCCTGCAACTGGGCCTCGCCCAGCACCTGCACCGACAAGGGCACATCCTGCACATTCTGTTCGCGCTTCTGCGCCGTCACGATGATGTCGCCGGCCGACATATCCTGCGCCTGCGCATGGGCCATGCCCGCCAGCGCCCCCGACGCCACGCCAACCAGCAGGCTCGCCATCACGACTGCCATTTTCGACTGCCCCTTCATCAACCTCTCCCGATCCTGTGTTCCAAAGCTGCCACCGGGAGCCATCGGCCGATGCGCCGGTTTGCCCGACTGCACCGACATCAAAGCCCACATTGCGGGACTCGACTCCAGATTTCGAAAAGGCTGTAACTGACAGATCAGGCCAGCGCAACATATTGGTCAAACCAATATTGATGAACACGGCACTTGTCAGACAAATTGGCCTGACAGATCGATTGTCATGGCGAATGGCTGCGCTCCGGCGGAAGCAGGCCGCCGTGAATCAGCATCGGCGCGATCGACGGTCCGCAGACAGTCGATCGCGCCGATCGCGCATTTTCAAAATCGGGTCAGGCGGCGGCCGGGGTCGCCTCGGCCGGCTTCAGATGGCGCGCCAGGAAGTCGAGGCAACTGCGCACCTTGGCGCTATCCCCCTGCGCCGGCAGATAGAGGGCGACAATCGGCGATTCCGGCAGCGCGACAGCGGGCAGCACCGTCTGCAACCGCCCCTCTTCCAGATCGTCCGACACCGCCCATAGCGACTTGATGACGATACCGGCGCCATTGAGCGCCCACAGCCGTGCCATTTCGCCATCATTGGTGCTCAGCACCCGGCTCGCCCGATTGTCCCGCCCCATGTCCATGTCGATCGCGCGCCACATATCCTGCCCGCCACCAATGACGATCCGGTCATGGCTGGCCAGATCCTCGATCGTGCGCGGGACACCGCGTCGGCTGAGATATTCGGGCGAGGCGCAGAGCATGCGCGGATTGTCGGCCAGCCGCTTCATGATCAGACCGCTGTCGGGCGGCGGATCGAAACAGATGGCGATGTCATGGCCGGTCTCGACGATATTGGCCGCCTGCCCCGCCGCCTCCAGATGCACCGCCACTTCCGGGTGCAGCGTCGCATAATGCTGGAACAATGGCGCCAGCCGACTGCGGCCCGAGTGCAGCGTCGTCACCACGCGCAATGCCCCGACCGGCTCGGTGGCGTTGCGCATCACGACATTTTCCGCCTGGTCGATGTCGGACAGCGCCTGCCCCGCCTTCTCGTAGAAGATCTGGCCTTCCTGGGTCAGCGTCATGTGCCGGCTGTTGCGGCGCACCAGCATCACCCCCAGCCGCGACTCCAGTTGCGACAGGCGACGACTGGTCGCGGCAAGCGACAGGTCCAGTCGTTTGGCCGCTTCGGACAGGCTGCCCGATTCGGCAATTTTCACGAAGGACAGGATTTCAGCATAGCGATCGGCCATGCGCAAAAAGCTATGCGCGTTACGCTGCATTGCAATAGGCGCAAGGTTGCAGTTCCGTGTGAAAACATTGCCACGTCTCCCAAACGGCACGGAAATGCGACGGAATTTTGCTGGCGTTACCGCTACCGCAAGGCTGGCTTGCATGGTGTGGACCACGTTGACCGTCGCTTGTGCGTCGCATCATTTTTCGAACAAAGGCCGCCCGTCGGCTCCATTTCGGAAAGGACCGCCATGATCCGCACGCTCGCCGCAACGCGCGCCGCGCCCACGCCAAAGACCAATCAGCGTCTTGCCTGGAACGATATCGAGGCGCTGCCCATCTATGCCGCCATGGCGCTCTGCTTCGCCTGCGCCTGGCTGGCGATCAGCGATAGCACCCCCACCATCTATGCGACCATCCTGAAGGCGGTCGGCATCATCGGCGGCATGGCGCTGCGCCATGCCTGGCTGAAACTGGATGAAGCCGACGGCACGGACATCGGCTGACCCTGTAGAGAACCGCTCCCCCTATGATCGTCGGACGTGCCCCACGTATCCGCCAGAGTTTCCAGACCGCGTGGCGCGCGCTGATCGCGCTGTTCTTCTGGGATCTGGCGGTCACCATCTTCTACTTCATCTCGCCCTTCAAGGCCCCGGCCCTGCCGCTCACCATCTTCGGCACCGCCCTCGCCCTGGTACTCGGCTTCCGCGTCAACTCCGCCTATCAGCGCTGGTGGGAAGGCCGCATCCTGTGGGGGGCGATGGTCAATGTCTCGCGCAGTTGGGCACGCGCGGTGATGAACTTCATTCCCGACCGGGCCGAAACGGCGGACCTGCGCCAGACCCTGGTCGAACGCCATATCGCCTATGTTCAAGCGCTGCGCTGCCAGCTCCGCCGGATCGATCCCGCGCCCGATGTGCGCCGCGTGCTCGCCGGCCCGGAGATTCCGGAGGAGATTCCGGAACTGGGCCGCCGTAATCCCGCCAACGGCCTGCTCGACGGATCGGGGCGCCGGGTCGAACAGGCGCGCGCGGATGGCTGGATCGACAGCATCCAGCAGACCCAGATCGAACGGCTGCTGGTCGACATGTCGAACGCGCAGGGCGGCATGGAGCGGATCAAGAACACCCCGCTGCCCGCCCAGTATCGCAGCTTCCCCAAATTCTTCACCCGGCTCTTCTGCATCCTGCTGCCGATCGGCCTGGTCGAAACGCTGGGCATCGCCACCCCGGTCGGATCGGCGGTCGCGGGCTTCATGTATCTTGCCGTGCTGCAGATCGGCGACGACCTGGTCGATCCGTTCGGCAACGACGTCCACGACCTCCCGCTCGACAGCATCACCACCACGATCGAAGCGGACATGTGCGACACGCTTGGCCGCGAAGGGCCTCCGCCGGTCCAGCCGGTCGACGGCGTGCTCTGGTAAAGCCAAAGGTCGCCCGTCAAACCGGCCGTCATCCCGGATCCTTCGACGAGTCCAGGCGAGTTTTTCACCAGGATGACGCCGATAGGGATCAACGGATTTCGACCAGCAGCGGACATTCCTCCCCGGCACGGGGAGGTGGCAGCGCGAAGCGCTGACGGAGGGGCAGGTGCCTCTTAGCGCTGCGCTATCCGGCCTGTGCCCCTCCACCACTCGCTACGCGAGCGGTCCCCCTCCCCGTGACGGGGAGGAATGTCTTGTTCCCACCCCATCCCGTCCCTTCGGCGAGCGTTGAATCTGTCCACGCCGGCCTAGCCCCGCTTCCCCTTCCCCTCGATCAGCACCGCCTGTTGCCAGCGGCTTGGCGCCTTGTCGGTGCGGTGGATGCAGCCGGCCCAGCAGCAGGGCCGCTTCTTGCCCTCCTGCAATTCCTCGACAGTGCGCGCAATGCGCCGCGCGCGGGTTGCGGCCTGTTTGGCATCCTCGACCCAGCAGATGAACTCGTTGCGGCCAAGCGGCGTCAGCCCCTGCCACAGTGCGAAGATGCCGGCGTCGGCCCGGATCGCCGCCTGCATGTCATCGGCCGCCTCATGCACTATGCCCTGAAGGAAATCGTCCGTCACCCAGCCTCTCCGATCATTGCGATGCGCAGGCTAGGCGGAAAAGGCCGGCTCCGCCAGCGCCAGACCATGCGCCCGGATCGCGCCGGGCCAGCCTTCCGCCGCTAGGTCGAACGCCGCCCTGTCCCTGGCATAGAGCGCGCGGATCGCCGCTTCATAGCCGGGCCGGTCGCCCGCCATCGCGGTCAGGAAATGATAGGCCGCGTCCATCGCCGCGCGGGGCGACGGCCTGTCCGCGCCCGCCTTCATCGCATCCTCCACCAGTTGCCGCAACGTGGCGGAGGCGCCGCGCGGCTGCGCCGCCAGCCAGTCCCAATGGCGCGGCAGCAGGGTGATCTCGCGCGCCTGCACCCCCATCTTGGGTCGCCCCCGCCCCCGCGGTGCCGCATCGACCTGCAGGTCGATATCCACCTGCCGTCCGGTGCGATCGTCGAACAGCAGGATATTCTGCGCGTCGTCCCCCATCGCACGCAGCGCCGCGCGCACCTCATCCTCGTCGCCGGTCGCGATCCAATAGTCGCCCGAAAAGGCGGTCAATGTACGGTCCATGCCGAATCTCCTTCGGCACGGCATTTATTACCCGGATATAATATAGTCAATAATATCCGGATTAAATTCAGATATCGCGCAGTTCGACCCAGGTCGGCGCATGATCGCTCGCCTTTTCCCGGCCGCGAAACGCCTTGTCGACCTGGGCGTCGACCAGCCGGTCGGCCGCCGCCGGGCTCAGCAGCAGATGGTCGATGCGGAAGCCCGCGTCGCGCGGCCAGGCGCCGGCCTGATAGTCCCAATAGGTCCACACGCCCCCGGCCGGATGGCGGGTCAGGATCGAATCGGTCCAGCCGTCACCCAGCAGCCGGCGATAGGCCTCCCGGCTTTCGGGCTGCATCAGCGCATCGTCCGCCATCGCCTTGGGCGAATAGATATCCACGTCGCGCGGGATGACATTATAGTCGCCAGCCAGGATGGCGGGCACTTCCTCCGCCCAGATTTCCGCCGCCCGTTCCCGCAGCCGCTTCATCCAGCGCAGCTTGTAATCGAATTTCGGCCCCGGCTGGGGATTACCGTTGGGCAGGTAGATGCTGGCGACCCGCACCCCCTTCACATCGGCTTCCAGATAACGGCTCTGCTCGTCCTCGGGCTCGCCCTCCAGGCCCCGGCGCACCTCCACCGGCTGGTCGCCGCGCGCCAGGATGGCCACGCCGTTGAAGCCCTTCTGCCCGTGCCAGATCACGCCATAGCCGGCATCCTCGATATCCTTGACCGGGAAGGTCTCGTCGGACGTCTTGATTTCCTGCAGGCAGGCGATGTCGGGCCGGGTCTCGTCCAGCCATTCCAGCAGGCGCGGCAGCCGCGCCTTGATGCCGTTGATGTTGAAGGTGGCGATACGCATAATGGACCTGTCTCTTTCGCTGTCCACCTCCCTTTAGAGAAGTGGGCTGCGTCTACAAGCCAATGCGCCGATCAGACCGAGAAGCTGGTGCCGCAGCCGCAACCGGCGGTCGCGTTGGGATTGGTCACCTTGAACGCCGCGCCGCCCAGGTCCGACACGAAATCGACCGCGGAGCCGCGCACCAGGTCCAGGCTGACATCGTCCACCACCAGCGTCACGCCATCGCGCTCTACCGCCAGATCCTCGGCTTCCACCTGCTCGGCCAGGCCAAAGCGATACTGAAAGCCCGAACAGCCGCCGCCTTCCACGGCCAGCCGCAATATGGCGGGCTTGCCCTGCTTGGCGGCGATCGCCGCGACGCGCGCGGCAGCGGAGGGGGTGAGGTCAATATCGGCCATGGCGCCTAGATAGGATCAAGCAAAAGCCCCGGCAACCCATGGGCGCCGGGGCTTTGGAAAAGTCGGGATCAAAAGCGGTCGATCAGTCGACGGCCTTTTCGTCCGCCTTGGTCGGGCCGCCCATGGCGACCGGCGGCTTGGTGTTCATCGCGATCAGATAGTCGGGACCGGCGACGAACGGGATCGGGTTGATCGCCGCGCCATCGACGCGGACTTCATAATGGAGGTGGCTGCCGGTCGAACGGCCGGTCGACCCCATCAGGCCGATCACCTGACCGCGATGGACGTAGCTGTTGGGCGCAACCAGCAGCTTGGACATATGGCCGTAGCGGGTTTCCATGCCATTGCCGTGCGAGATCTGGACCAGGTTGCCATAACCGCTGGCCCAGCCGGCGCGGCTGATGATGCCGTCGGCGGTCGCGTGGATCGGGGTGCCGATCGGGCCGGGGATATCGATGCCCTTGTGCATGCGGGCGCTGCGGTTGAACGGGTCGGAACGCACGCCGAAGTTCGAGGTCAGCGACAGCTTCTCGACCGGGCGGCCCGAGGGGATATAGGCCGCGGTCTTGGCGTTGCCGTCCATGCGCTGCAGGCTGGAGAAGATGTTGGAGAAGCCGACATCGGCCGGGCCGAGCGCGCTGGTGTTGATTTCCGACGCGTCGCCATAGGGATCATCGTCATCCTTGGCATTGGCCGGGGCTGCGGCGCACATCACGCCTACCATGCCGACCATCCCGAAAATCTTGGCCGTCTTGCTGGCCGATTGGAACCAACGCGCACCCAGCGCATTCACAGTACGAAGAATCAACATGCCGACCCCGACTTATGCCCGCGAAGGCTTTTGCCTCTCGTGGGTTCCCCATGTTCAATAAAATGGCGACCTAGATCGCCCCCGCTGGATGCAGACTGCAAATCGCCGCTCAGCTTGCAAGCGCGTCGTAGAAATCCCGCGTCAAACCGGCCTGCCGACGCGCCGAGTCGTTGAACGGTGGCTTAACGCTCCCCCGAAAATGGCGTTTCACAAGGATTTGGTAATGTTTGACGGGGTCTAGGCCCAATCGGTTCGTCGCCTGGCTGAACCATGTCGTCCCGGCCGACACATGGCGAACCTCATCCGTCATAATCCGCTGCAACATCCTTGCGGATATATGGTCGCCCACCCCCTCGAACCGCGCGATCGTCGACGGCGTGATGTCCAGCGCACGGGCCTCCAGCACCATCGGCACCACGGCCAGCCGCGCCAGCGCATCGCCCGACGTCTCGCTCGCCGCCTGCCACAGCCCGTCATGCGCGGGTAGCGCGCCATAATGGCTGCCCAGCTGCCGCAGCCGCCGGTCGAGCAGCGCGAAATGCATCGCCTCGTCCGCGCCGACCCGCATCCATTCATCGGTAAAGCCTGCCGGAAATTCGCCGCCGAACCGCCCGATCAGGTCGAACGCCAGGTCGATCGCGACAAACTCGATATGTGCCAGCGCGTGCAGCATCGCGATCCGCCCGCGATCCGTGCCCATCTTGCTGCGCTTGGGCATTTGCCCCGGCGGCAGCAGTTCGGGCGCATCGGGCCGGGCCGGCCGATCGGGCATCGCCACGTCGAACCGATGCGCCAGCCGGCCCAGTCGCCAGCTACGCGCCACCGCCCGCGCCGCCATCAGCTTGGCGGTCGGGTCGGCAATGGTCAGCACATGGGCGCAACCCGCGCCCACGGAATCAATCGCAGGTGGCAGGGTCAAAGCGCCTTCGCCGCCTCCAGCACCTCGGCGGCATGGCCCTTGACCTTCACCTTGGGCCAGACCCGCACGACCTTGCCGTCTGCGTCCGCCAGGAAGGTCGCCCGCGCGATCCCCATATATTGGCGGCCATAGAGCGACTTTTCGACCCAGGTACCAAATGCCTCGCAGGCCGTGCCCGGCTCGTCCGACGCCAGCGTCACCGCCAGCCCATATTTGTCGCCGAACTTCTTGAGCTTTGCCGGCTTGTCCTTCGACACGCCAACCACCGCCACGCCCAGCGCCGCAAATTCGCTCGCCAGTTCGGTGAAATCCTTCGCCTCGCTAGTGCAGCCGGGCGTATCCGCCTTGGGATAGAAATAGACCACCACCGGCTTGCCGCGATAGCGCGCCAGGCTGAAATCGGCGCCATCCGCATCCTTCAGCGCCACGTCGGGCAGCATCGCTCCCTGTTCAAGCATCTTGATCCTCCTGATAGGGCGCGGCCAGCGCGCGCCATGCGTCGCCGACGCTTTGCCGGGCCTTGGCATAGCTTTCAAGCAGCGCGTCCCAATCGGTCGCGCCACAGGCCCGAGCGACCAGCGGCCGGGTCGCCTCCGGCGGCTCGGTCGACTTGGGCGATACCAGCCGCGACACGATCAGGAAGCGGGTGATCAATTCCTGCGCCGGGATCAGCGCGGCGGGCAGATGGCCGGCCGCCACCAGCTCGGCCAGCGCCTCGCCCAGATCCGGGTCGAACCCCAGGCGATAATGGAACTGGCTGATGTGGATCAGAAACTCGATGTCGACCAGCCCGCCGGGCACCAGCTTGACGTCCAGCTCGCTTGCCGGCGGCTTGTGCCGGGCAATGTCGCCGCGCATCTTCACCGCCTGCCGCGCCAGTTCGTCGAAGTCGCGCGGTCGTTGCAGCGTCTCGGTCAGGATCGCCTCCAGCGCGCTACGCGCCTGCGGCGATCCGAACACCGGCCGCGCCCGCGTCAGCGCCAGATGCTCCCAGGTCCAGGCTTCCTCGCGCTGATATTTGGCGAAACTGTCGAGGCTGACCGCCAGCAGCCCCTGCGCGCCCGACGGCCGCAGCCGCGTATCCACCTCATAAAGCGGCCCCGCCGCCGTCGATACCGACAGCGCATTGGTGATCCGCTGGCCGAGGCGGTTGAAATATTGGGTAGCGCCCAACGGCCGCGCCCCATCCGATTCCCCCAGGAAATCACCGGTGAAGAGGTAAACTAGGTCCAGGTCCGATGCGTGAGTCAGCACCCCGCCGCCCATCCGCCCCAGCGCCAGGATCACCATCTCGCCGCCCGGCACCTTGCCATGCGCGCTCTCGAACTCGGCCACGGTGGCGCCCGCCAGCGCCTCGATCGCCGCTTCCGCAACCCGGCCATAACCGCGCCCGGCCTCCAGCGGATCGCCGCCCCGCACGATCTGCACGCCCAGCGCGAAGCGGCGATCATTCACCCGCTGCCGCACCCGGTCGAGCAACGCCTGATAATCCTCGCCCGCCTCCAGCGCGGAAAATTGCTGCGCCAGGACATCGACCGGCGGTACTGGGTCAAAGGCCGACGCATCGATCAGCCCTTCGAGCAGTTCGACCCGGCGGCTCAGCACATCGGCGAGCGCCGGCGCATGGCTCAATATCTCCGCCAGCAGTTCGACCAGCCCCGGTCGCGCGCCCAGCAGCTTGAAGAAATTGATCGCGCTCGGCAGCCGGCCGATCATGTCGTCCAGCCGGTTGAGCGCCCGCCCCGGATCGGGCGCGGTGGCGATCGCGGGCATCAGCACCGGCAACAGCCGCTCCAGCGCCTCGCGCGACGCGCCGCTGCGCAGCGACCGGATCGTGCCGTCGCGCCAATGGGCGACCCGCGCCGCCGCCCAGTCGGCATCGGCAAAACCCATCTCCTTGAGCTGCGCCTTCAACCTGTCCTCGTCATGCGACAGGCTGCCATCGTCGGGCGCGGCAGTCAGCCGGTCATAATTGGCGCCGACCCACTCGACATGGGGCCGCAGCAGGTCGAGCAATGCCGCCCCGTCAGCCAAGCCATGCAAGCGCGCAACATTGTCCAGCGAGTCCGGATTTTTCGGCAATTCATGAGTCTGGCGATCCTCGACCATCTGCAAGCGATGCTCGATCGTGCGGAACAGGACATAGGCCTCGTCCAACCGCGCGGCCACCTCCGCCTCGATCACGCCGGCCGCCGCCAGCGCCCGCAGCGCCGTGCGCGTATGGCCCGACCGCAAACTAGGGTCGCGCCCGCCATGGATCAGCTGATGGACCTGCGCGAAAAACTCCACCTCGCGAATGCCGCCGCGCCCGCGCTTCAGGTCATAGCCCGGCCCGAACGCCTGCCCCTGCGCATAATGGTCGCGGATGCGCCGGCTGATGTCGGTGATCGCGTCGATCGCGCCGAAATCCAGGCTGCGTCGCCACACGAAAGGACGGATCTGGCGCAGAAAATACTCGCCCAGCGCCATGTCGCCCGCCGCCGGCCGGGCGCGGATGAAGGCGGCCTGTTCCCAGCCCATCGCGGTCGATTCATAATAGCCGATCGCCGCCTCCACCGGCAGCGCGATCGGCGTGGCTTCCGGGGACGGCCGCAGCCGCAGGTCGACGCGAAAGACATAGCCGTCGCCATCGCGCGCGTTCAGTATCTCGCTGACCCGCCGCCCGATCCGCACCGCCGCGTCGGCCACATCCTCCCGCTCGCCATGTGGCAGGGTGGTGGGATCATAGAGCAGGATCGGGTCGATATCGGACGAATAATTGAGTTCCCGGCTGCCATGCTTGCCTAGCGCCAGCACGACGAAGCCCTGTGGCACGGCATCGGGATAGCGTTCGGCAAAGGTCGCGGCCAGCGCCTCCTCCAGCGACTGGTCGGCAAAGTCGGACAGGGTGCGCGTCACCCGGTCCATGTCCCAGGCCCCGGCCAGGTCAGCCGCCGCCGTCACCAGCGCGATCGCGCCGCGCCGCCGCCGCAGCGATTTGGCCACGCCATCCTCCGGCACGCCCTGCGCCTGCGCCGCCGCCATCGCCGCGTCGAAATCGCCCGCCGCCAGCAGCGCGACGACGGCCGGATAGCGGTCCATCTGCCGCGCCAGAAATGGCGAATGCGCGCGTATCCGCGCTTCCAGGTCGATCCAGTCCGTCACGCTTCCGTCTCCTTGTTGACGGCGATATCGCGTCCGAATGCGACGAAATCCAGAAACTTTTGGCTTACATGGCCGTTCTGTCTCTCATGGAAATGCAGCGCAAACCTCTTGGCCGATCGGCACCGGGACGGGACAGCGGCGGCGCCCGCGTCGTCAACGTCGCCCTGCCCCTGCCTTATGAGGGCGTAGGCAAGGCGCTGCGGTCCAGCTTCTCCGCGCAGCGCGACACTCTGCCGGACGACATGCTGGCGCTGCTGGCGAAGCTTGATCAGCATTAACCAATAAAACGCAGACATTTTTTCATGTCTTGCCGCTAAGGCCCGAATCTCTTTCCATTTTCAGGCGGGAATGCGGGTCAATCGATGATGTACAAGGTCTTTGCCGGCGGCACGCTGGTGGTCGCACCGATGATCGTCCTGGCGCTGCAGAATTTCGCGCCGCATCACCAGCCAATCGCCCAGCCTAGCGAGGCACAGCCGGTCGCCACGCCGGTTGCGCCGCCGCCTCCCCCCATCGCCCCCGGTGCGCCCCAGGACTTTGCTGTCCCGTCCTCGGGCGAACCGATGGCCGATGCCGGCCAACCCAGCATTATGCCGCCGCTGGACACGGCCGCGTCCGTCAGTCCGGGGTCATCAGACTCGCCGCCGCCAGGCTCCCCCAACGCCGAACATTGATCGCGCCTACAGCGTCCCCTTGAACGTATCGCATTGGGCCGGATCGCCACTGTCCAGTCCCTTGCGTAGCCAGTTCATGCGCTGCTCGCTGGTGCCATGGGTGAAGCTTTCCGGCACCGGCCGGCGCCCGGCCGACTTCTGCAGTGTATCGTCGCCGATCGACTGCGCCGCCTTCATCCCCTCTTCCAGGTCGCCCGGCTCCATCAGGCCCGTGCGCTTGGCCCAGACGCCAGCATAACAGTCCGCCTGCAGTTCCACCTTCACCTGCAGCGCATTGCCCTGCGCCTCGCTGACGCGGCGCTGCTGCTGGTTCACCTGACCCAGTGTGCCTTCCAGATCCTGGACATGATGGCCCACCTCATGCGCGATCACATAAGCCTGGGCGAAATCGCCCGGCGCACCGAAGCGGTCGCGCAATTCGGTGAAGAAATCGGTGTCGAGATAGACCTTCTGGTCGTTCGGGCAGTAAAATGGCCCCATCGCGCTCTGTGCCGCGCCACAGCCCGACGTACCGCTCTGCGCATAGAAGGACAGGATGGTCGGCTGATAGGTCTGGCCCGCTTCCTTGAAGATCTGGCCCCAGACCCGCTCGGTCGATCCCAGCACCTTCAATGACCAATGCTGGATCTCGGTCAGCTTGCTCGCATCCTGGCTGCCCGCCGGCGCGCTCTGCGGCGCCTGCTGCTGCACGCCGCCACCCCCGCCCAGCAGGCTCAGCGGATTGACGCCCATCACCGCCAGGATGATCAGCACCACGACGATGCCGCCACAGCCGAAGCGACTGCCGATCAGCGGCAGCAGCAATCCCAGGCCGCCCATCCCGCCGCCGCCGAAACCGCCACCGCGCCCGTCCTGCACCTCGAAATTGCTGCTTTCCTGTTCGTCGTCGAGCCGCACCCTGGCCTCCCTCGCATCCTGTTCCCGTGCCTACTGCATAACCGGCTGGCTGCAAACCATCGGCTGACGATGCACGTTCCATCGACGGGAAGGACTTTGTTACGAGACATTAAGTTGGAATGGCCGGACCAAAACCTATATTGCAGTGCGACATGGCCGACACCGAATCCCGACCGCGCCGCCGCGCCACCACGCCCCTCCCCCTCCCCCGCGAAGTCGCATTGCTGTTGCAGGGGGGCGGCGCGCTCGGCTCCTTCCAGGCTGGCGTCTATCAGCGGCTCGATGAACTGGGGGTCGATGTCAGCTGGGTCGCGGGCATTTCGATCGGCGCGGTCAATGCCGCGATCATCGCCGGCAACCCACCGCACCGGCGCCTGAGCCAGCTCAAGAAATTCTGGCTGACCGTCTCGGGCGGCATGCCCAACATGATCCTGCCAGAAATCGACCATATCCGCGAGGCCGCCCATCTGATGGCCGCGGGCACGGTCGCGACCCTGGGCGTGCCCGGCATGTTCCGCCCGCGCCTGTGGCCCGCGCCGCTGATGCCCGAAGGATCGGCCGGCGCGATCAGCTTCTATGACAGCGCGCCCTTGAAGGACACGCTCGACGCCTGTGTCGACTGGGATCTGCTCAATGACGGGCCGGTCCGCCTGTCGGTCGGCGCGGTCGATGTCGAGACCGGCAATTTCGCCTATTGGGACACGCGCGGTCCAGGTGGCAACACCCGCATCGACGCGCGCCATATCATGGCCTCGGGCGCGCTGCCCCCCGGTCTTCCCCCGGTCGAGATCGATGGGCGCTGGTATTGGGATGGCGGCATCGTCTCCAACACGCCGCTCGCCCATGTCCTCAACCACCAGACCGACGACATGCTGGTATTCCAGGTCGATCTCTTCCCGGCCGAAGGGCCGATGCCGCGGCAGATGACCGATGTCTATTCGCGCATGAAGGACATCCAGTATAGCAGCCGCACCCGCCAGGTGACCGACCAGTATCTGCGCCTGCGCCGCGAGCATGGCGCGATCAAGGCGCTGCTCGACAAGCTGCCGCCCGAACTGCAGGACGGGCCGGAGGCGCAGAAGCTGCGCGACATGCTCGATGGCGGATCGGTCAACATCGTCCACCTCATCTACCGCACCCGCGCCTGGGAAAGCGGCGCGAAGGATTTCGAATTTTCCCGCGCGACCATGCTCGATCATTGGAGCCAGGGCCGCGAGGCGGTGGAGGAAGTGATGCACAAGGGCGACCTCATCGCCCGCAACATTCTCGACGGAAAGAGCGCGACCTTCGATCTCGACGCGCCGGATCATCTCAAGGAGAAAATGGCATGAGCAAGTCCCTCGCTGGCAAGACCGCCCTGATCACCGGTTCCACCTCGGGCATCGGGCTTGCCTATGCCAAGGCGCTGGCCGGCGAAGGCGCCAATGTCGTGATCAACGGCTTTGGCGACGCGGACGGAATCGAGAAGGAACGGCTCGGCCTTGAAGCTCTTTCGGGCGCCAAGGCGCTCTACAGCGGCCATGACCTGACCAAGGTCGACCAGATCGAGGCGATGATGCAGGAAGCGGCCGATGCCTTCGGCGGTATCGACATCCTCATCAACAATGCCGGCATGCAGCATGTCGCCCCGGTCGAGGAATTCCCGCTCGACAAATGGGATCTCATCATCGCGCTGAACCTCAATGCCGCCTTCCACACCACGCGCCTCGCCATTCCTTACATGAAGGACAAGAAGTGGGGCCGGATCATCCAGACCGCCTCGGCCCACTCGCTGGTCGCCTCCCCCTTCAAGAGCGCCTATGTGACCGCCAAGCATGGCCTCAACGGCTTCACCAAGACGGTCGCGCTGGAAGTCGCCACCTTCGGCATCACCGCCAACTGCATCTCGCCCGGCTATGTCTGGACTCCGCTGGTCGAAAACCAGATTCCCGACACGATGAAGGCGCGGAACATGACCCGCGAGCAGGTGATGAACGACGTGCTGCTCGCCGGCCAGCCGACCAAGCAGTTCGTCACCGCCGAACAGGTCGCCGCCACTGCCCTCTATCTCTGCAGCGACGCCGCCGCCCAGATCACCGGCGCCAATCTCTCGATCGACGGCGGCTGGACCGCCCAATAGGGGCGGGCCAGCGGCCTATTCCAGATCAAAGCGGAACAATGGCCCGGCGGTGCGCATCCGCACCGACTGACGGCGCAGTGTCGCCAGCAGGTTTTTAGGCATTTCCCGGCGAAGCGGGCCATCCGAGTCCACAATAAGCGTCTTCACGCCCCATTTCCGGGTAATCACAAGCCGCTGAGACCGGGTCAATTCGGGCCGGAACAATGCCTCCAGATCTTTCTGGCGCACGGCAAGGTCGGTGATCATCGGCTCTGGCCAGGGCACTGACATCACGCGCTGTCCCGTCGCCACCACAGGCCACGCGACGACGTCCCACGCTGCCACCGGCTGTTGGTCGGGAATATCTGCCGTCAAGCGTTGCGCCTGCGCATATGCATTGCCCCGCTTCGCATTATCTCCAGTCTCGATCATCAGATAGGAAATGGTCACCATCAGATGCCAGGCGATGCACAGGCTGGCAAAGGTGAACCAGCCCAGTTGTTTCGCATCACTCATGGCGGACCAGCGCCGTGCCAGCATCAGAATCAGGCCTGCCAGGCCAATTTGCAGCATCAGTACCAGCGGGGGCGCAAAACGGGTGGCGACCAGGACGCCATAGGCGCCGGTTGCGAACAAAAGGCCAAAGCCGGCAATGCTCGCCATTATCGGCCATGCCCGGCGGCGACATTCAGGCTGCCAAAGGCCAATCAGCCCCAGGCTTGACGGAAAGAGGATCAGGAACAGACGGGTCGGCGCATAGAAATTGATTCCCCCTGTCCAGGTCGCATTTCCGGTTTTTACCATGGCGACAAAGGGATTATGATAAGGCCAAAGCGCCGCCAGGCCGAGACCGACCGTCATCGCCAGGATCACCGTCAGTCGGTTGCGCCAACAAGAGTGGGGCCAGAGGAGGATGAATGCCCCCGCAACCATGAAGCCGATTCCCGCCCCCAACTGGTGGGTGGCGAACATCAGAGCCGTCAACGGCGTCACAATCAGCGCAGCCGCGGGGCGAGCCAGCGCCTGGATCACCAGCGCCCAAAGCAGCAGGGACAAGGCGATTAGCAGCACCGCAGGATAGGCAAGCCCCTCGATCAGCGTCTCGATCGAATGAAAGCCGGTGTGACTTATCGGGAAAGACCATCCCAATGCCATGGCCATCATTAATGCCATCGGTGCCCAGCGATCCCGAAAGAAAGACAGAGCGAAGGCGCGAATTCCAACGACCAGCAAGGTAGCGGTGACGAAGCCGCCAGCCGCGATCGCCTGCCATCCATTCCATCCCATCAACCGAGCCAGCATGGCCATTCCAACCCAATAGGGGTGGAAATGTCGGGAGCCCTCTTGCCCTGGCAAAAAGGGGTTCTTCGGATTCCAGGGATTTTCGATCAACGCATCGACGGCCGCCAGATGCTGCCACAAATCCCGCGATGTCTGATAGAGGAAATGGCCATGCGCCGCATAGATCGCAACCATGCCATAAAGCAGCACGGCTACGATCCAGTAGCAGCGATCTGGATAAGCGCCGATGGCATCGCGCCATCGGTTCGCAAACCCCGACGGGGCCGACGCCAGGCTTGCCATGGTTCAGGCCGCCAGACGGGCCACAAAATGCAGGCGCCGATCGAAGAACCAGGAAAAAGGCGCCGGATATAGCCCTATCTTTTCCTGCATGCGTTCCACCTTAAGGTTCAGCCGCGACCAGATGCCGCGCCATTCACTGTCAGACAGATAATTATAGGGTAATACAACGCCATGGGACGCATTGCCGACCCAGTCCATGAAGCGCAGCGTCACATTGGCGAACACCCCTTCACGCAGATGGTCCTTGATGATGATACCCTGCTTGGAAACGCGCTTGGCCTCGGCCATCAGAGCATCGGGCGCCTCGGTATGGTGCAGGACGTCGACGAACAGCGCCACGTCGAAATGTCCATCTCCCCAGGGGATGCTGGCACCGTCAAATGCGGTCACGGGGATATCGGTCCCCGGTCGCACCAGCACGTCGATCCCCTCGATCGACACGTCGGGGCGCAGCGCCATGATCGCCTTGGCCAACGTCCCGCTCCCGCAGCCGATGTCCAGTACACGGGCATTTTCGGGGATAAAATCGGCGATCGTCGTCGCCAGCACGACAACGCGCCGGTTAAAGACAGCCTTGGCATGCGCCTTGGTGTGGAAATTCCGCAGGACGCTCATTCGTAAATCTCCTTAGCGCGCGCCGGATGCGACAAAAGCTCCAGCAGGAAGGATGTTAGGGCAAGTTGAAGACCGACCCCCATCAGCAAGATCGAGGGAATGGACAGGCGCATCAGCGTTTCCGGTCGCATCGCGCTGAAGCCGACATCTGCCCAGGAAAATAGTGCCGCCAACGCACCGACAAATCCAGCCAGCAGCATCACACCGCCGCACAGACAAGCTCTGTCGACGCTCAACCATGATTTCACTCGACGGACCAGCCGACCTTCGGGCCAATAGCGTTCCCGCGCACCAAAATGGCTGGCCAGGATGCCGAAACTCAGAAGCTGCGACCCGATGAGGACAGCAGCAGCGGCAAACAACATGGTATGGATGCTCAGCGTGATGCCACCGGCGCGTATATCGCCAGGCAAAAGCGCGGCAATGGCGGCCATGCCCAGGACCAGCATCGCACTACCCGGATGGATGAACAGCCAGCGCGGCGAAAAGATCAGCAAAAATTTCAGATGTCGCCAACCGTCGCGCCAACTGCGCAAGTGCGGCGGCCGTGACCGGCCATCTTTGGCCAGCGTCGTTGGCACTTCCTCCATGGACAGGCCGACCAACTGCGCCTTGACGATCATTTCAGAGGCATATTCCATGCCGCCCGAGGACAAACCCAGATCGAGTATCGCCGTGCGGCGAAAGGCACGTAAGCCGCAATGGAAATCGCCGATCGGCGCGGCATAAAGAACTCGTCCAGCGAAGGAAAGGATCGGATTGCCGAGATAACGGTGCAGCGGCGGCATCGCTCCCTTGCCGATGCCGCCTCGAAAGCGGTTGCCAATGACCAGATCCACGCCGTCGCGCAACCGTTCCACGAACGGCATCAAGCTCATGAAATCATAGCTGCAATCGGCATCTCCCATGGCCACGAAAGTGCCGCGCGCTGCCGCGATGCCAGCGCGCAGGGCAGCGCCGTAGCCGCGCTCGGAAACTGCCACTATTCGTGCCCCACCACCGATCGCAATCGCGGTCGAACCATCGGTCGAACCATTGTCCGCAACGATCACCTCGCCCGCTATCGCGTAGGCGGTCAGAAAACGCTGCGCACGATCAATCACCTGTGCCAGCGTTTCCGCCTCGTTGAGACAGGGAATGACGATGCTCAATTCAATCTCAGGCGTGGATTCCGGTACGAAACTGACCGGAACCATGATGGCATCCGCCGCAATGCTGGTGCTCATGATATGTCCCCAGACCCTAACCCGGACCCAGCAATGACACGCCATGGTTAACAAAGTATTTTTACTTGGTTCTTCTTACCCGTCGACTTGCCTCCAAATTACATTGTCCCTTACCCTGCTGGTTAATTCCCCCTTCCTCGCGGACCAGATGGTTCTCGATCCGCATGAATCACGGTTCAGTCCGCCGCCCAGATCACCGGCGTCAATCTCTCGATCGACGGCGGCTGGACCACCCAATAAGCGCCATCGCCCGGTCGATATGACCGGGCACGCGATTGACTCCCCTTCCCCTTTGGCCGCGAACTGACGGTCAAAAGGGGAAGAGGATCGCGCCATGGCGCCAGACCAGTGCCGCATCACCGATCAGGTCGCCATCGTCACTGGCGGCGGTGCCGGCATCGGCCGCGCCATCGCGCTCGCTCTGGCAGAGGCCGGCGCCGACATCGTCATTGCCGACATCATCCCCGAACGCGGCGCGGAAGTGGCGGCGCGCGTTGCGGAGCATGGCCGCGCCTGCCTCGCCATCCCGACCGACATGGCCCAGCCCGATCAGGTCGCGGCGATGGTGGACGCGGCCCAGGCCCGCTTCGGCCGCATCGACATCCTCGTCAACAATGTCGGCGGCGTCGGGCGCAAGAGCTTCCTCGACCAGAGCCAGAACAGCTGGCGCCGCCATATCGACCTCAACCTCGTCTCGATGCTCGCCGCCACCTCGGCCGCCGTGCCGCACATCATCGCCGGCGGGCGCGGCGGCGCCATCATCAACATCTCCAGCATCGAAGGATCACGCGCCGCGCCGGGCTATGCCGTCTATGCCGCGTGCAAGGCGGGGATGAACAATTTCACCCGGACCATGGCGCTGGAGCTGGCCGACCATGGCATCCGCGTGAACGCGATTGCGCCCGATTTCACCACGACGCCGGGCACGCGCGGCAATCCCCCCGGCCCTGTCGACGAAAGGACATGGTTCCCCGTGCCCCCCGCCATGGCCGATGCCACCGCCCGCCGCATCCCGCTGCAACGGCCCGGCATCGACCGCGAATGCGGCCAGGCCGCCCTGTTCCTCGCCTCGCCCATGAGCAGCTACATCACCGGCACCATATTGCCGGTCGACGGCGGCAGTTGGGCCTCGTCCGGCTGGGTCCGCAATGCCGCCGGCCAATGGGTGCTGGTCGAACCGCATGGAGTGTCCGAAGCATGAAGATCAACGTCCCCCTGCCCTTCGACCATGCCGATCTGCCGGGCGAGTTCGGCACGATGGCCGCGGTCGCCGAAATCGGCCGCACGATCGAGCGGGCCGGCTTCCACGCCGGCCTCGTCACCGACCATCCGGTGCCGACCGGCCGCTGGCTCGACGCCGGTGGCCATCATGCCCAGTCGCCCTTCGTCATGCTTGCCCTGCTCGCCGCCCATACCACGACCCTGCGGCTCCAGACCGGCATCCTCGTCCTGCCCTATCGCAACCCCTTCATCGTCGCGCGCGACATCACCACGCTCGACGCCTTCGCCGGCGGCCGGGTGACCCTCAGCGTCGGCGCGGGCTATCTCAAGGGCGAATATCGCGCGCTCGGCGTCGATTTCGAGCAGCGCAACGAGCTGATGGACGAATATCTGCGCGCCATCCGCGCCGCCACGACCGGCGAGGAGTTTGTCTTCGAGGGCAACGGCTATCAGGCGTTCGGCAATCGCATCATCCCCGGATCGCCGCAAAAGCCCGGCCTGCCCCTCTATGTCGGCGGCAATGCCAGGCGCGCGATCCGCCGCGTGGTCGATCTCGCCGACGGCTGGAACCCCTTCTTCACCGCCGGCGGCGGGGTCAACAGCGCCACCACCCGCACCGCCGCGATGGAGAACGAGGCCGATCTGCAGGCCGGCATCGCCTATATGCGCGACTATGCGGCGCAGGTCGGCCGCACCGCTTTGCCCGACGTGATCCTGGGCGGCGTCAACAAGCCGGGCGAGGATCTGTCCAACCAGCAGATCGTCGACCGCATCGGCACCTATGCGCAACTGGGCGTCACCGCCTGCGGCGTCACGGTCAAGGGCCGCACCCGTTCTCAATGGTGCGACAATGCCGCCCGCATCGGCGAAGAGGTGATCGCGAAAATCTAGGGAACGCCGATCACCGTTTCGGGCTGCTCGGGATAGGCACGCAGCAGCGCGTTGCACAGCGCCGTGGCAGCACTAGCCCGCTTGTCGGCTGGGCGCACCGTCACCGCACTACCGCTCCAGATCACCGCCGCGTCGCCGCGCCGGTGCATGCGCATCTCCAGCTCGGTGCGTTCCAGCGCGACATGGCGCGTCTTGCCGGACGGCACCGCCAGCGAGAGGCTCGATCCGACCGCGCCGGATACGCCGCCAGGCATCAGGTCGGAATTGCTCTTTTCGACCTTGCCGGTCCCGGTCCCGACCTCGGACGCGCGGATCACCAGTTCCATGACCAGCGCGGCATGGCCGTCGTCCAGCAAGGTGAAGCCCTTGTCCGACAGGGCCAGGGTGGCCGCATCGACAAAGGCGTCGGCCGCGCCCGCCTGCCCGCTCGCATCCTCCCGCATGGACACCGATATGGTGCCGCCGCTCGGCACATCCGCCGCCGATGCCATCGCCGGCAGCAGCATCGCCGCCGCCGCCATCAGCATGGATCGCGCCCATTTCCACGCGCCAGGCAATCGCTTCTGATCCATCAAGGCTCGATCATCCATCCCAAGCCGAACAGGTCGGCGGCCAACACCCCATGCCTAGCCCAGCGGCAGCCCGCCGACAATCGCGCGCCCTCATCGGTCCCGCCGCTCCAATCTCACACGATATTCATTTGCCTTCCCGCGCGCGGCATGACAGCGGCGGAGCATGACGAACCGATCGCCCCGCCATCCGCTCCTGATCGCGCTGCTGCGCTGCAAGCCGGTGCTCGACTTCATCGGCGACGATCCCGACGCGAAGCCCCTCGCCCGCAATATCGGCCTGTTCCAGCTGACCATGCTGGGCGTCGGCGCGACCATCGGCACCGGTATCTTCGTGGCGCTGACTACCGCCGTGCCCGAGGCGGGGCCGGCGGTCACGTTGTCCTTCGTCATCGCCGGCATCACCGCCGCGCTGACCGCGCTCTGTTATGCCGAAATGGCCTCGGCCGTGCCGGCGTCGGGCTCCTCCTATTCCTATGCCTATGCGACCATGGGCGAACTCGCCGCCTTCCTGATCGGCAGCTGCCTGCTGCTGGAATATGGCGTCTCCGCCTCCGCCATCGCGGTGGGATGGGGGCAGTATCTCAACGAACTTCTCTCGATCAGCACAGGCTGGCGCCTGCCCGACATCATCGCCCGGCCGCCCGGCGCAGGCGGTATCGTCAACCTGCCCGCCGTGCTGCTGGTGGGCCTGTGCCTCATCCTGCTGCTGCGCGGCACGCGGGAATCGACCACCGCCAACGCCATATTGGTGATCGCCAAGCTGGCCGTGCTGGCGCTGTTCGTCGCGGTCGCGCTCGCCCATTTCCAGCCGACCAACTTCCATCCCTTCGCGCCCAAGGGCATGGTCGGCATCGGCGCTGCGGCCTCCTCCATCTTCTTTTCCTATATCGGCATCGATGCGGTCTCGACCGCCGGCGAGGAAGTGCGCAATCCGCGCCGCGACCTGCCGCTCGCCATCATCCTGTCGCTGCTGATCGTCACCGCCGCCTATATATTGGTCGCGGTCGCGGCGATCGGCGCCCAGCCCTGGACCGAATTTGCCGGGCAGGAAGCGGGCCTCGCCGTCATCCTCCACAACCTCACCGGCGCGGGCTGGCCGGCGGTGATCCTGTCGCTGGGCGCCATCGCCTCGATCTTCAGCGTCACTTTGGTCGTGATCTACGGCCAGACCCGCATCCTCTATGCCATGGGCCGCGACGGGTTGCTCCCCGCCTTTTTCTGCCGGGTCGATCCGGTGCGCCATGTGCCGCGCCAGAATACGTGGATCGTCGCGATCGGCGTCGCCCTGCTCGCCGCCTTCGTGCCATTGGACGTGCTGGTCAACCTCACCAGCATGGGCACGCTGATCGCCTTTGCCACCGTGTCGATCGGCGTCATCATCCTGCGCAGCACCCGGCCGGACCTGCCGCGCGGCTACAAGGTGCCCTTCTATCCGGTCCTGCCGATCGCCAGCACGCTCTTCTGCGCCTATCTGATCTTCGGCCTGCCGGCCGACACCTATGCGCTGTTCGCGGTCTGGGTTGCTGCTGCCGCCCTGCTCTATTTCGGCTATTCGATGCGACGCTCGGCACTGGCCCAGCGCTGATCGTTCACCTTCGCGATACGCGCGGCAAGAAGATGATCGGGTCGATATCCAGCACCGGCTTTGCCGGGGCCGGCGCAGCGACCTTGGCCACGGCATCCGCCGCCGCCATCTGCTCGATCGTCAGCGAGGGATGCAGCCGATCCCTGGTCACCGTCACCAGCCCGCCCAGGCTGGTCATCCCGAACAGCTTCTGGGCAAAGGCATAGGGCAGGCGGATGCAGCCATGGCTGGCCGGATAGCCCGGATTATGCCCGGCATGCAGCGCAATGCCGTCCCAGGTCAGCCGCTGCATGAAGGGCATGGGCGCATTGCTGTAGAGATTGGACCGGTGCCACTGATTCTTCTGCAGGATCGGATAGTCGCCGATCGGCGTGCTGTGCCCGGCCATGCCGGTCGACACGCTCGCCATGCCGATCAACCGGTCGCCGCTATAGACATGGGCCATCTGTCGATCGATGCTGATGACCAGATGGATCGGCCCGTCGAGCGGCCCCTCCTCCAGCCAGCGATAGCCACCCGGCGCCAGTGCGCCGGCCTTGGCCGCCGGCCGCGCGCGCTTGACCGGTGCGGCCGCCTGCACCGGCAGCGACAGCGCGCCAACAAGCAGGAACAGGCTGGAAAGGCCGGAACGGGCGAAGGACATGAATCCCTTCTTAAGCATGCGCCACACCCGCGCCAGCCCTCAAATCATCCCGATCCCGCCCCGCGACGGGACAGCATCGTCAGATCAGCAGCAACTGCGCCACCGGCGAAAAACTGCGCCGGTGCAGCGGCGTCGGGCCATGCTCACGCAGCGCCGCCATATGCTTGGCGCTGCCATAGCCCTTGTTGCTCTCCCACCCATAATGCGGATGCTCGGCGGCCGCCGCGATCATGATCCGGTCGCGCTCTTCCTTGGCCAGGATCGATGCGGCGGCGATCGACAGGCATTTGGCGTCGCCCTCCACCACCGCGGTCGAGGGCCAGCGCCAGTTGGGACAACGATTGCCATCGACCAGTACATGGGCGCAATCCTGCCCCAGCGCCTCCACCGCGCGGGTCATGGCCAGCATCGTCGCCCATAATATGTTGAGTTCGTCGATCTCCGCGACGCTGGCGATCCCCAGCCCCCAGCACAGCGCGCGGACCTTGATCTCCCCCTCCAGCGCGGCACGGCGCTTGGCGGTCAGCTTCTTGGAATCATTGAGGCCCTCGGGGCAATCCTCCTGCCGCAGGATGACGGCGGCCGCGACCACCGGCCCCGCCAGTGGCCCGCGCCCGGCTTCGTCCACCCCCGCCACCAGGCCGGGATGATGGATCAGTTCATGCGCAAAATCAGGCATAGGCGTGGAAGCCGAAGGGGTTGCCCATCGGGCCATGGCCCGCGCCAAGCCCCGGCGCCAGCGCCAGTGCCTCGCGCACATATTTGCGGCCACGTTCGACCGCCTCGATCAGGTCCAGCCCCTGCCCCAGACCAGTCGCGATCGCGCTCGCCAGGGTGCAGCCGGTGCCATGACTGTGCCGCGTGTCGATCCGCGCATTGCTCCACGCCTTGCGCACGCCCTGCGGCCCGATCAGCCGGTCGGTCAGCATCGGCCCCTCGCCATGGCCACCCTTGGCCAGCACATGGGTGGCGAAACGGATGGCGATCTCCTCGCCGCCCAGCGCCGCCAGTTCGGGGATATTGGGCGTCACCAGCGTGGCGATGGCCATCAGCCGCTCGAACGCCGCGATCGTCGCATCGTCGGCCAGCAGCGATCCGCTGGTCGCGACCATGACGGGGTCGAAGACGATCGGCACATTATCGAGCTGCGCCAGCCGCTCGGCCACCGCTGCTGCCGTCTGCGCCGAACCGATCATGCCGATCTTGACCGCGTCGACGCCGATATCGCTGATCACGCTTTCCATCTGCGCCAGCACCATCTCGGTCGGCACCGGGTGGACGCCCTGCACGCCGAGCGTGTTCTGCGCGGTGATCGCGGTGATCGCGGTCATGGCATGGCCGCCCAGCAGCGTGACCGTCTTGATATCCGCCTGGATACCGGCGCCGCCGCCACTGTCCGACCCGGCAATGATGAGAATGCGGGGCACGCTCATCCCTTGAACTTGCGCTCCGTGGAGGCGGGGTTGTTCGCCAGCGCCTTCCCCATCCGGGTCGGCCGGTCCATCAGTTCGCCGCCGCAATTGGGGCAGCGATCGTCCAGCGCCTCGGCACAGGGCGCGCAATAGGTGCATTCGAACGAACAGATGAACGCGCCGGGCTCATCGGCCGGCAGGTCAGTGCCGCAGCGTTCGCAATCGGGACGCATTTCAAGCATCAGGCCGCCGCCTTCTCGACCGCGGCGCAGATACGCTCGACCACGTCCTTGACCTGATCCTCGCGGTCGCCTTCCGCCATGACGCGGATCACCGGTTCGGTGCCGGACGGACGGATGACCAGCCGGCCCGACCCGTTCAGTTCAGCCTCGGCCTGGGCGATCACGCGTTGCACCGCCTCATCCTCCAGCGGCTTGCCGCCGGCGAAGCGGACATTCTTGAGCAATTGGGGCACCGGATCGAACTGGTGCAGCGTCTCGCTCGCCGGCTTGCCCGAGCGGACCAAAGCGGCCAGCACCTGCAGCGCCGCCACCGTGCCGTCGCCGGTCGTCGCATAGTCCGACAGGATCATGTGGCCGGACTGTTCGCCGCCAACATTGAAGCCACCCTCGCGCATCCGCTCCAGCACATAGCGGTCGCCGACCTTCGTCCGCTCCAGGCCGATGCCCTGCCCGGTCAGGAAGCGCTCCAGTCCCAGGTTCGACATGATCGTCGCCACCAGCCCACCGCCGCGCAGCGTGCCGGCGCGGGCGAAATTGGAGGCAATCAGCGCCATGATCTGGTCGCCGTCGACAATCTGGCCCTTTTCATCGACCACGATCAGCCGGTCGGCGTCGCCGTCCAACGCGATGCCAATGTCGGCGCCGGAGGAGACGACGGTTTCCTGGCACAGCAGCGGCGCGGTCGATCCGCAGCCGTCATTGATATTGGTGCCGTTGGGCGTGACGCCGACCGCGACCACTTCCGCGCCCAGTTCCCAGAAGGCCGACGGCGCAACCTGATAGGCGGCGCCATTGGCGCAATCGACCACGATCTTGAGGCCGTCGAGGCGCAGGTCAGCGGGGAAGCTGGACTTGACCGCATGGATATAGCGGCCACGCGCATCCTCGACGCGGCGGGCGCGGCCGATATCCTTGGATGCGGCCAGCGGCACATCCTGATTGAGCAGCGCCTCGATCTTCAGCTCATCCTCGTCCGACAGCTTGTAGCCATCCGGACCGAACAGCTTGATGCCATTGTCATAATAGGGATTGTGGCTGGCCGAAATCATGACGCCCAGGTCGGCGCGCATCGAATGGGCCAGCATGGCGACGGCCGGCGTCGGGATCGGGCCGAACTGGACCACGTCCATGCCGACCGCGGTGAAGCCCGCAACCAGCGCATTTTCGACCATATAGCCCGACAGGCGGGTATCCTTGCCGATCACCACCCGGTGGCGATGGCTGCCGCGCTGGAAATGGGTGCCGGCCGCCATGCCGACCTTCATCGCCAGTTGCGGCGTCATCGGCCACTGGTTGGTGCGACCACGAATACCGTCAGTGCCGAAATATTGTCTGCTCATGCGATCCTGCCCCGGGGCGGCTATGGGTAAAACTCACCTCCCCCATAGCAATCTTTGATCGACTTTCCACCGCTGTCCCGGCATCGCCGGCGCATGGAAAATTTCAATGCCGCCGTCGATGCGCTGTCCAGCGCGGTCTTCTTCAAGGTTCCCCTGTTCGGCGCGCAGATCGAGCTGATCGTGCTCTATCTGGCGCTCCCCATGCTGTTCTTCACCATCTGGCTGGGCTTCCCCAATGTCACCCAGGTCGGCCGAGCGATCCGCATCCTGCGCAGCCAGCCGCATGAGGGCGAAGCGAAGGGCGATGTCAGCCAGTGGGGCGCGCTGTCCACCGCCCTGTCCGGCACCATTGGCCTTGGCAATATCGCCGGAGTCGCGGTGGCGCTGACCATGGGCGGGCCGGGCGCGATATTGTGGATGTTCATCATCGGCTGGTTCGCGATGACGGTGAAGATGGCGGAGGTCACGCTGGGCCTCAAATATCGCGTCTTCGACGAACGCGGCCATGTCCATGGCGGGCCGATGTATGTGCTCAAAGCCGTCGGCGCGGCGCGCGGCTGGCCGAAGATCGGGCTGGTGCTGGGCGGCGCCTATGCCTTCTTCGCCCTGTTCGGCGCGATTCCGATGGTGCAGGTCAACCAGAGCTTCGCCCAGGTGAAGGTGGTCACCGGCATGACCAATGGCTGGGCCTATGGCGTGTTCATCGCGGCGGCCGTCGCGCTGGTCACGATGGGCGGCGCGGCCTGGCTGGGCGAAGTGTCGAAGCGCCTGACCCCGCTCAAGGTCACCGTCTATCTGGGCGGCGTCGCGGCGATCCTGATCCTGCATGCCGACGCCATTCCCGGCGCGCTGGCGCTGATCTGGCACGGCGCCTTTTCCAGCGATGCGGCCACCGGCGGCGCGATCGGCGCCTTTGTCGCGGGCATGCGCCGCGCGGTTTTCGCCAGCGAGGCGGGCGTCGGGTCCGCCGTCATGGCGCACAGCCTGGCACGGGCGCGCCATCCAGTGTCCGAAGGCCTTGTCGCGCTGCTGGAGCCGCTGCTCGGCACGATGATCGTCTGCGCTCTGGGCGGGCTGGCACTGGTCGTCGCGGGCACCTGGAACAATGGGCTGGAGGGTATCGCTATCACCTCCGCCGCCTTTGCCAAGGTGTCGCCCTGGTTCCCCTGGCTGCTCGCCGTCGTCGTCTTCCTCTTCGCCTATTCGACACTGGTCGCCTGGGGCTTCTATGGTCTTCAGGCCTGGGGCTATCTGTTCGGCAATGGCCCCCGCGCCCAATGGGTCTACAAGATCCTCTATGTCGTCGCCCTGCCGCCTGCCGCCGCGATCGACCTCGGCCGGGTGGTCGGCATCGTCGACAGCAGCTTCTTCCTGATGGCGATCCCCAATGTCATCGCCCTCTATCTGTGCGCCGGCGAGCTGCGCCGCGACGTGAAGGCCTATCTGGCGGAACAGGCTTAACTTCGCACATTTCCCGCACATTCTGACATAATATTGCGGGGCCGCGATCCTATCGGAAAGCGGCCCCGTTCTTATAGCATGACCTTAACCAGATAGGACAGAAACGAAAAAGGCCCCGCCTGTCGGCGGAGCCTCTTCGATCGTGCAGACGGCGGGGCGTCAGATCTTGTCGCCGAGCGCACCCTTGACGGAGCCGGCCACATCCTGGGCCGTACCCTTCGCCTTCTGCAGCTTGCCTTCGGCTTCCAGGCGTTCATTATCCGTGGCCTTGCCGATCGCTTCCTTCGTGGCACCGGCGGCCTTGTTGCCCGCAGCCTTCACCTTGTCGGTCAGTTCACCCATATGGTTTCTCCTTGGAAGTGGCTTTCCCCCTGTCAACCATCGGACAGGGGGAAAGGTTTCCATCGAAACGCGGGCGTCACGACAAAATCAGGGCTTGATCCCATAGCGGGCATAGACGGCGTCGATGCGCGGATCGATGCGGCGGGCGACCGCGATTTCCGCATCCCCCTCGCTCGCCCGGCCCAGCCGGTGCAGCACGATGCCGCGCATGTAGCGGCTCGGTTCCTTGCCCGGCTCCTGCGCGACGACGACGTCCAGGTCGCGCAGCGCATCGTCGAACCGGCCCATGCGGAACCACAGCATCGCCCGGCTGTCGAGCGCGGCCATGCTGCCCGAACTCAGCTCCACCGCCTTGGTGCAATCCTGCATCGCGCTGTCCAGTTCGACATTGCGCGATCCCTTGACCCAGCAGCGCTCGTTGAACAGCCCGGTCATGCCCGGCTTTTCCGCCAGTTGCGCGTCAATGATCTCGATCGCCTTGGCCGGATCGCCATAGGTTCCGAGCAGCGTCGCCTTGAAGCTGCGATAGCCGTCCCGCGCCTCGCCACCGATCGCGATCTTGGCGTCGACCATGCCCAGCGCATCGTCCAGCTTGCCGCTTTCCGCCAGATAGGTCGCGACCGTGCCGACCGCCGCGCCCGACGCCGGGTCGAGCTGGCGCGCCATGCGGCCATCGGCCAGCGCGCCGGTCACGTCGCCGGTCTGGAACCGGCGATAGGCACGCTGCAGATAGAGGTCGACGTCGGGCTTGATTCCGATCGCCTTGTCGAGATCGACCAGTGCATTCTTGTAGTCGCCAATGCCCCAGCGGAAATTGCTGCGGCTGGAATAGCCGGTCGCATCCTCCGCATCGGCGGCGATCGCCTTGGCAAAGGTCGCCTCGACCGCCTTGGACTGCGGCCAGGCGGCGATGGTCGCCGGGCTGTAATCCCACAAATAGGTGGGCTTGGCCGGGCCGATCACATGCGGCGACATCGCCTGCACTGTCGCCAGCGCATCGCGCTCGTCGGGCAGGCGATCGGCCGCGATCTCGACGCCGGTGGCGTCGGTCCGCTCCTCGACATCCAGCACCCCGTCCTTCAGCTGCACGGTCCGGCGCAGGTCATAGCCGGCCACCGTCTTGCTGAGGCCCTGCTCGCCTTCGATCGCATAGCCCTTGCCGCCCTGGGGCAGGCGCAGGCGCAGATGATAGCGGATGCCGATCGGCGCGCTCGTCGCCACCGGGATCGCCAGCCAGGCGGGGCGCGCCCGGTCCGGCGCGAAGCTGATCTCGTCGATCAGCTTGCCGGCGTCGCGGCGATAGCGCCGGTCGCTCAGCTTCCAGGGCGAGCTGGTGACGCCATGGGCGGTGAAGGTGACGGTGGCCGAAGCTGCATCGGTGGTGACGCCGACCTGGCTATATTGAGCGGTGCCGACCTGCTCGCTGAAAAAGCCCTGCACCATCTCGTCGCGCCGCTTGGCATCCATCTGGCCGAGACCGGTGCTGATCATCGTCGCGATCTGCCCGCGCAGCACCGCCCTGGCATCGAACACGGTCGGCAGCTTCTCATGCCCGCTCTCGTCCGCCTCGACACTGACGTCGATCGTCGGCCGGGCATTGGCATGGGTCTGGATCGGCATCAGCTCCGCGCCGGCGGTCCGCACCGGCAGCACCGATCCGAAGCGCGGCGTATCGCCGATATCCTCCAGCCGCGATCCCAGCCCGGTGCCGTCGAGCCAGTAGGACTGGCCATCGATCACCGCACGCACCAACACATGGTCGAACGCCGCGGCCGTGGGCAGCCGTTCCGGCACGGAATCGCCCAGGGTCGAACTGGCCAGCACCGGCTCCGCCTCGATCCCCAGCCCGCGCAGCAGCGAAAGCAGCAGCAGCGTCTTCGCCTTGCAGTCGCCATAGCGCAGCGTCCAGGTCTCGGCCGGCTTCTGCGGGACATAATTGCCGCCATTCATGCCGACCATCAGATAGCGGACATGGTCCTGCACCAGTTGCAGCGCAGCCGCCGCCTTTTCCTTCGGCGATCCCGGCAGCGCCTTGAGCTTGGCCAGTTCGCCCGCCAGCGGCGATCCATCGGCGATCAGCCCATCGGTCGCATAGAGCGGCGCCATCGTCTTCGACACATCGGCCCAGTTGGCAAAGGTCGACAGTTCGAACAGCGGCGGATGGGTGAAGCGGGTCGGCGCGTCGGCCGGCATTTCCGGCTGCTTGGCCAGCGGCACGGCAAAGCTCAGCTCGGTGAGGCCACCCTTCTTGACCGGCTTGGCATCGACGCCGCTCGCCAGCAGCTTCCAGCGCGGCGCATCCGCATCGTCCCACAGCAGGCGGACCCGGCCATAGCCCAGTCGCAGCGGCGCTGCCGGCAGGGCCGAGACATTCTGGACATGGCCGCCCAGCGCATCATCCTTGCTGGTGGTCGAATAGCGCAGCCGCACGACATCGCCCACCTGCACCCCCTCGACCGCCATGGTCGCGGTCAGGATGCCGCTGATCTGCAGCGCCTCCAGCCCCTGCTCGCGGCGCAGCACGGTGAATTTCTTGCCGCTGGCCAGCGCATCGATCACCTGATCGCCGCGCAGGATCGACAGTTCATGGATGATGAGGTCGCCCTTGTCCGGCGCCCAGGGCAGGGTCAACGACGACAGCTGGGTCAGCGCCTCGGCCGAACCGGCGCGGGTGGCGATGTCGGCATAGTTCCACAGCTGGCCCTTCTCGACCCGCTGCTGGCTGTCGAGGATCATCATCGAGGGCGGATCGCCATCGGCCGCCAGCTTGGGCATCGCCGCCTTGTCGATCCAGCCGGGCGCCGGCTGATACAGCGGCACCTCTCCGGCAAAGGCAGGCGCCACAACCGTCATGGCCGCCGAAGCCGCCAACCACCCGAAATGTCTCATTTCCCCCCGAACTTCCTTTTGCACTAAGCCCCGTTTGATCAAAGGCTATGGCATCGCGGCGAAGCGCTCAAGGGGAAGCATCACGCGCAAAGAAAAAGGGGCCGGAAAACCGGCCCCTTCTCGAAATTCGCGGCAGTCGCGAAGCGGATTAGCGCTTCGAGAACTGGAAGCTGCGGCGGGCCTTGGCCTTGCCGTACTTCTTACGCTCGACGACGCGGCTGTCGCGGGTCAGGAAGCCTTCGGCCTTGACCGCGCTGCGCAGCGCCGGCTCATACTTCGACAGAGCCTGGGCGATGCCGTGCTTGACCGCACCGGCCTGGCCCGACAGACCGCCGCCCTTGACGGTGGCGATCACGTCATACTGACCTTCACGGTCGGTAACGCCGAAGGGCTGGTTGATGACCAGACGCAGGGTCGGGCGAGCGAAATAGACTTCCTGGTCACGGCCGTTGACCGTGATCTTGCCGGTGCCGGGCTTCACCCACACGCGGGCCACGGCATCCTTGCGGCGGCCGGTGGCATAGGCGCGGCCGAGGCCGTCGATTTCCTGGGCGCGCAGCGGAGCCGAGGGCTGGACCGGCGCGGCAGCGACGGGCGCTTCGCCTTCGACGGCAGCCGGGGCAGCGGCAGGAGCGGCAGTGGCCAGCGACGCGAGGTCGGACAGGGACTGACGGTTATCGGACATTATGCACCCACCTTGTTCTTGCGGTTGCGCGACGCGAAGTCGAGCACTTCGGGGTTCTGGGCTTCATGCGGATGCTCGGTGCCGGCGAAGATGCGCAGGTTGCGCATCTGCTGGCGGCCCAGCGGACCACGGGGGATCATACGCTCGACGGCCTTTTCCAGGACGCGCTCGGGGAAACGACCTTCCAGGATCTTCTGGGGGGTGGTTTCCTTGATGCCGCCGGCATAACCGGTGTGCTTGTAGTAAACCTTGTCGGTCAGCTTGCGGCCGGTGAACTTGACCTTGCCCGCGTTGATGATGATGACATTGTCACCGCAATCGACATGGGGGGTGAAGCTCGGCTTGTGCTTGCCGCGCAGGATATTCGCCACAGTCGAAGCGAGACGACCCACGACCAGCCCTTCGGCGTCGATCAGGATCCACTTCTTTTCGACCGTTGCCGGGGTTGCCGGCTTGGTGGTCTTCATCAGCGCCTTCATGGTGCCAATTCTCCAAGAATGAACAGTGAACCAGCTACCCTAGGGTCGCCGGAAGATGGGCGCTAATGACGTTTGGGGGCCGACAAGTCAAGAGATTCGGCGGCTTTCACGACGGGTAAAATAATACCACTCACTTGCCGGCGACGGTCAGGCTCCGCTTTTCGGTCAGCGTCTGGGCGCCCAGGGTCAGGGTGCGCTCCTGCGCATCGACCAGTCCCGTCTGCGCCGACACGATATAGCGCATCGCGACATGGGCGCCCTCCCCCTGCAGATCCTCCTGCAATGTCAGCCGGTTGCCGTCATGGGCGGCGACGGTGGACTCGCCCTCCACCGCGACGGCGCGGCCCAGCGGCGGGCCGGCCATGGTGCGCACGCCACGCGGCCTGGCATCGTCAACTTCGCTGTCAACGAACAGCAGCAACGGCTGCACCTCGCCCGACAGCAGCGCCAGCCGCCCTTCGGGCGTCAGCCCATCGAGCAGGGTCAGGACATTCTTCGCCGTGCGCTGCCCCGCACTGCCCTCCGGCGCCTTTGCCACCATGGCGTTGAGCGCCTTTTCCATCGTCGCCCGGACATCGTCGACATTGTCGAGGCCGACGATCTTGCCATGGACATCGAGGCGGAAGCGATGCTCCACCCCGATCAGCGGCGACAGGGCAGCGCGATAGGCATCGGCACCCGCACCGGGCACATCGCTGTCCAGGCTGCGCAGCGTGACGTGCAGGATATAGCCATCCCCTGCCTTCTCGAAACGCAATATCCGGTCGGCCCGGAACAGGCTGTCACGGCCGTCGACCGGGCGATGCTGTTCGATGCGATAGAGCAGATCCTGCCCGGTCGGCGGCGCGAAGCCGATGGCGACCGGAGCGGCCAGCGCCGGTGAGGCGAGTACCAGCGACAGGAAGGCGATCGCTCGCTTCATGCCAGTTGCTCCGCGACCCAGGCGGCAAAGGGCGGATGAGCGGCATCGACCGGCAGCGCCAGGATCGCCGGCACGTCATAATCGTGCAACTGCGCGACCCGCGCCATCAGCGCGTCGCGCCGGTCGGCGCTGGTCTTGAACAGGATCGGGACTTCGGCGCCTTCTTCCACCTTGCCCTGCCATTCATAGATGGAGGTGCAGGGACCAAGGATATTGGCGCAGGCGGCCAACCTCTCCTCGACCAGCGTGCGGGCGACGGCACGCGCCTGCTCGGCCGATCCGAACAGGCTGTAGACCAGCACGACCCCACTCATGCTCGGCGCGATCCCACGGCATGGGTGCCCCAGGCGGCCGAGGCCACCACCAGCGCGCCGACCGCCTGGTGCAGCACGGCCAGCGGCAGGGCGATGCCGCTGATGACGGTGGCGATCCCCAGCAGCACCTGCGTGCCGACCGCCGCATTGATCGCGATCGACGCGCCGCGATGGCCCGCCGCCTTGGCCTTGCGCGCCAGGATGATCAGCATCGCCGCCGCAACCCAGGCCCACCAGCGGTGGATGAAATGGACCAGATAGGGATCGCTGGACACGGTCGCCCAGAGCGAACCGAGCCATTGGATGCCTTCGGGCACCAGATGGTCGTTCATCAGCGGCCAGGTGCTGGAGACATAGCCGGCGTCGAGGCCGGCGGTGAAGGCGCCGAACATCAGCTGGACCAGCAGCACCAACAGGGTCGCCAGCGCAAAGGGCTGCAGCGCGGCGGGCCGGGCATAGGGATTGCGCGCCAGCGCCAGCAGGTCGAGCGCGGTCCAGATCAGCCCGCCGATGATGAAGAGCGCGGTCAGCAGATGCACGGCCAGCCGATAATGGCTGACATCGGTGCGCACCGACAGACCGGACTTCACCATCCACCAGCCTATCGCGCCCTGCAACCCGCCCAGCGCCAGCAGTGCGACCAGGCGCCAGCCATAGCCGGCCGGGATCGCCCGCCGCGCCGCGAACCAGATCAGCGGCAGGGCAAAGGCGACGCCGATCAATCGGCCGAGCAGCCGGTGCAGCCATTCCCAGAAGAAGATGAACTGGAAGGCGGCCAGGCTCATGCCCTTGTTGATCTCCTTATATTCGGGGATCTGCTGATAGTCGCGAAACGCCTCCATCCACTGGTCGTGGGTCAAGGGCGGGATCGCGCCGGTGATCGGCTTCCACTGGGTGATCGAAAGGCCGGATTCGGTAAGGCGCGTGATGCCGCCCACCACCACCATGCAGAAGACCAGCGCCGCCACGATGAGCAGCCAGCGGGCAATGGCAACGGGACGTGGAGCCGCGCTGAACGCGGTCGGGGAAGAACGTGTCATGCCCGGTCCATGCGCCCATGCCGCCCCCTATTCAAGAGGCACGGACTGGGACAAAAGGTCATGGGGCTTCCATCGCCGGGGGATACAAATCGGCGCACGGGCGTCTCCCACCAACGCATTGCAACGACAGGGTTATGATGAGCCAGCAGAGGGACATTGCCGACATGATCGCCGAACAGGGGCCGATGGGCGCCCTGACCGCGACGATCGACGGGTCGTCGCCTCTGGGGCCAGCATCGGACTGGTCGCCATCGCTCGTGTCGACGGTGCGGCTGATGCTGTCGTCGCGCGCGGAGATCGTGCTGTTCTGGGGGCCGGATTATTGCGCCCTCTATAATGAAGCCTATGCCCCCACGATCGGCGACAAGCATCCGCGCGTGCTTGGTCGCCCGGCCCGCGAAGGCTGGGCGGAGTTGTGGGATGATCTTGGCCCGCTGCTGCAATCGGTGCGGGACACGGGCGAAACCTTCCATGCCAAGGACCGCCCCTTCTATATCGAACGCGACGGCGGACGCGGCGAGGAGGTCTTCTTCGACATTTCCTATTCGCCGGTGTTCGAACTGGATGGGTCGATCGGCGGCGTGCTGTGCATCGTCAGCGAAACCACGGTGCGCGTGCTCGCCGAGCGCGAGGCACGCGCTGACCGCAACCGCCTCTGGGCGCTGGCGCGCGACCCCTTCCTGATCGCCGACAGCGAGGGCATCTGGCTGTCCGCCAGCCCCGCCTGGACCGACATATTGGGCTGGTCGCAGGAGGAATTGATCGGCCGCACATCGGAATGGATGGAGCATCCCGACGATGTGAAGCGGACGCGCGGCGAGGTGCAGGATCTGGCCGACGGCCATCCGACCATCCGGTTCGAAAACCGGTTCCGCACCAAGCGGGGCGATTATCGCATCTTCAGCTGGACCGCCGTGCCCGAGGGCGACCTCATCTATTGTGTCGCCCGCGACGTGACCCGGCACCGCGCCGACGCCCAGGCCCTGGCCGAAACCGAAGCCGCGCTGCGCCAGGCGCAGAAGATGGAGACGCTGGGCCAGCTCACCGGCGGCGTCGCGCATGATTTCAACAATCTGCTGCAGATCGTCACCGGCAATCTGGACCTGCTGCAACGCGCCCTGCCCGACGATCAGCCGCGCCTGCGCCGCGCCGCCGACAATGCCATGGCTGGGGCCGAGCGGGCGGCGATACTGACCCAGCGGCTGCTCGCCTTTTCCCGTCGCCAGCCCCTGGCCCCCGACCGGGTCGATCCCAACCGGCTGATCGCCGGCATGTCGGACCTGCTGCACCGGACGCTGGGCGAGATGATCGAGGTGGAGACGGTGCAGAGCCCGCGGGTCTGGCCGGTCGAGATCGACGTCAACCAGATGGAAAATGCACTGCTCAACCTGGCGGTCAATGCGCGCGACGCGATGCCGCAGGGCGGCAAGCTGACGATCGAGGTCGCCAACACCCATCTCGACAGCCATTATGCCGCGACCGAGCAGGAAATCACGCCCGGCCAATATGTGCTGATCTGCGTGTCGGACACCGGCATGGGCATGGACGCCGACACGCTGTCCCACGCGATCGAACCCTTCTTCACCACCAAGGATGTCGGACGCGGCACCGGCCTTGGCCTGTCGATGGTCTATGGCTTCGTCAAGCAGTCGGGCGGCCATGTCCGGGTCTATTCAGAGACCGGCCATGGCACCACGGTGAAAATCTACCTGCCACGCTATCATGGTCTGCTGCCGGTGGCCGAGGAGATCGTGCAGGCCCCGCCCCCACCCTATCCGCAGGCCGGGCAGGAGGTGATACTGGTGTGCGAGGATGACGAGAATGTCCGCGCCTATTCGGTCGAGGTGCTGCGTGACCTGGGCTATCGCGTGATCGAGGCGGGCGATGGCCAGACCGCCCTCGCGGCGCTGGATGCCGCGGCCGAGCCGATCGACCTGCTGTTCACCGACGTGGTGCTGCCCGGTGGCATGACCGGGGCAGACATTGCCCGCGCCGCCAAGGCGAAGCAGCCGGGGCTACGCGTGCTGTTCACCACCGGCTATGCCCGCAACGCGATCATCCATCATGGCCGGCTCGATCCGGGTGTCGAGCTGCTGACCAAGCCCTTCACCTACAGGGCACTGAGCGAGAAGATCCGCGATATGCTGGACCGGGTGGAAAGCCCGGCCCAGTAAAAAGGTCAGCCCTTGGCGCGCTGCCAGGCGGCGACCAGATCGACCGTCCGTTCGCGCACGGTCAACGCATCGTCGCCCGGACGATAGAGCGCGCCACCCACGCCGATCCCTTCGCAGCCACCGGCGAGCCAGTCGCCGATCGTGTCCGCGCCGGTACCGCCCACGGCCCAGACGCCAACATGCTTGGGCAGCACATCCTTGACCGCCTTGACATAGGCCGGGCCAAGCTGGGCGGCGGGGAACAGCTTCACCCGGCGCGCGCCGGCCTCGACCGCGCGGAACGCCTCGCTCGGCGTCATGAAGCCGGGCAGCAGTTCAAGGCCGAGTTCGGCGCCGCGCGCGATCACGTCGGGGACGGTATTGGGCGTCACCATGATGCGGCCGCCCGCGCCCGCCAGCGCCTCGACCGCCTCGACCGTCAGCACCGTGCCGCCGCCGATCAGCGCGCGATCGCCAAAGGCCCGCTGCATCGCCGCGATGCTGACCAGCGGCTCGGGCGAATTGAACGGCACCTCGATCACGCGGATGCCGGCTTCCACCAGGGCGGCGGCGATGTCGAGCGCCTCTTCAGGCTTCACGCCACGCAGAATGGCGGCGATCGGCGGCGCGCCGTCGGCCAGCAGGTCGTCGAGGATCATCGGTCAGTTCTCCAGAAAGCCAAGGCCAGCCCGCGCACAGGCGTCGCCGTCCAGCGATTGCGAAGCGATGCCCTGCGCATCGAGGGCACGGGCATAGCGATCCGAAAGCCGCGCGTCACCAATCAAGACGACGCCGGTGTCGCCCGCCAGCGCGGCCCGCGCCTCGGCGATCTCGCAGCCGATGACGAGGCCCGACAGATAGCCCAGCGCCCAGTCGGCCGAGCGCCCGGCGCGCAGCCGCATCGCCCGCGCCGCGAACAGCGAGGCGAGCAGCCGCCCCGCGCCGGCCCGTTCCAACCCCTCGGCAAATCCGGCCGCTTCCTCTGCCGGATCGGCGTCGGCGGCGGCGATATTGGGGCTGAGCGTCGAACGATCCCGCAGCAACGCAAAGAGTTCGCCGGTCGGCACGGTGCGAAAGCGGATCACCCGGCCATCCTCGACCAGCGTCCATTTGCTGTGGGTGCCGGGCAGCACGATCAGGTGACGGCCGGTGGCGAGCCGGGGATCGAGCGCCATCGCGCCGAAAATCTGTGCCTCCTCGCCGCGCATCACATCGGCAATGCCGTCGGCGTCGGTGCAGGCCAGGCCCGCCATGATCGCCAGCGGCGCGCCGCGCCAGTCGAAGCGCACGGCAACCTCTGCCCAGCTATCGGCATCGGCGGGACAATCGGCATAGGGTGCCTCGACCCAGCCGTCGCGCGCGCCGACCATGCCGCACAGGCGGATCGATGTCGGCAGGCCGTCCTCCAGCCAGGGGGCGATCGCCTCGGCAAAGGCGGCTTCCGCCTCGCGGCCGACCACGCCGATGCCCGGCCCGTCTCGGCGCGCCACGATCCGCCCCGCTTCCACCCGGAACAGCCGCAGATTGCTGGTCCCCCAGTCGCCGATCACTGCATAGTCGCTCATCGATGATCCGCCCGATTTTTCGCGTTCAACCGCACTTTCCCTCTCTTTGTATCCTTGAAAAGTTATTTGTCTGAGTATATCGGAGAGGCAAGCGCGTCAACGTGCCAAGCCTTTTCAAAGTGTCAGGATGCCCACATGAGCGATTCGTCCAAGCCTACTCCCAAGCTGCGTAGCCGCGCCTGGTTCGACAACCCAGACAATATCGACATGACCTCGCTCTATCTGGAGCGCTACCTGAACTTCGGCCTCAGCCTCGAAGAACTGCGCAGCGGCAAGCCGATCATCGGCATCGCCCAGACCGGCAGCGACCTGTCGCCCTGCAACCGCCATCACCTCGTGCTGGCCGAGCGCATGCGCGAAGGCATTCGCGAGATGGGCGGCATTGCCCTCGAATTCCCGGTCCACCCGATCCAGGAAACCGGCAAGCGCCCGACCGCCGGCCTTGACCGCAACCTTGCCTATCTGGGCCTGGTCGAAGCCATGTATGGCTATCCGCTCGACGGCGTGATCCTGACCAGCGGCTGCGACAAGACCACCCCGGCGCTGCTGATGGCCGCCGCCACCGTCAACATCCCGGCGATCGCCCTGTCGGTCGGCCCGATGCTCAATGGCTGGCACAAGGGCGAGCGCACCGGTTCGGGCACGATCGTGTGGCATGGCCGCCAGCTGCTGGCCGCCGGCAAGATCGACGATGAAGGCTTCATCAAGCTGGTCGCCTCGTCGGCTCCCTCGACCGGCTTCTGCAACACCATGGGCACCGCCAGCACCATGAACGCGCTCGCCGAAGCGCTGGGCATGATGCTGCCCGGCAGCGCGGCGATCCCCGCCCCCTATCGCGACCGTCAGGAAGCCGCCTATCGTACCGGCAAGCGCATCGTCGAAATGGTGCATGAGGACTTGAAGCCCTCCGACATCATGACGCTCGACGCCTTCCACAACGCCATCGTCGCCAACTCGGCGATCGGTGGGTCGACCAACGCGCCGATCCACCTGGCCGCCATCGCCCGCCACATGGGCGTCGACCTGCCGCTCAAGGATTGGGAAACCGTCGGTCACAAGGTGCCGCTGCTGGTCAACATGCAGCCGGCCGGCGAATATCTGGGCGAGGATTATTACCGCGCCGGCGGCCTGCCCGCCGTCATCAGCCAGCTGATCGACCAGGGCCTGATCAAGGAAGGCGCGATGACCGTCAATGGCAAGACCATGGGCGAGAATTGCAAGGGCGTGGAGATCGAGGATGAAAAGGTCATCCGTCCCTTCGGCCAGCCGCTCAAGCAGGAAGCCGGCTTCCTGGTGCTGACCGGCAACCTGTTCGACGAAGCGGTCATGAAGACCAGCGTCATCAGCGAAGAATTCCGCATGCGCTATTTGTCGAACCCCGACGATCCCGAAGCCTTTGAAGGCCCGGCGGTCGTGTTCGACGGTCCGGAAGATTATCACCACCGCATCGACGATCCGTCGGTCGGCATCACCGCCGACACTTTGCTGTTCATGCGTGGCGCCGGCCCGATCGGCTATCCCGGCGCGGCCGAGGTCGTGAACATGCGTCCGCCGGCCTATCTGATCACCGAAGGCGTGTCCGCCCTGCCCTGCATCGGCGATGGCCGTCAGTCGGGCACGTCGGGCAGCCCCTCGATCCTCAACGCTTCGCCCGAAGCGGCGGCGATGGGCGGCCTCGCGCTGCTGGAAACCGGCGACCGCGTCCGCATGGACCTGAAGAAGGGCGTGGTGAACGTTCTGATTTCCGACGAGGAACTGGAAGCCCGCCGGGCCAAGCTGGTTGCCGAAGGTGGCTACAAATACCCCGCCTCGCAGACCCCCTGGCAGGAAATCCAGCGGTCGGTCGTCGGTCAGATGAACACCGGCGCGATCCTGGAAGGCGCGGAGAAATATCAGCGCATCGCCCAGACCATGGGCCTGCCGCGCGACAACCATTAATCATCAGAGCCGTCAACGGCGCGTCATTCAAAGGAGGCAACAGGACGTAATTTCCGTGCAGCGATGCTCGAAATTGCGTCCCCTCGTCCCCATCTGATGGGCGCGCCGTTCCGGCAAATATTACCCCCTTTCCACGACATTTCGGGAGATATCCATGTTCAACGGAGCCATTCTGGTCGGTGCTGCCGAGCGCACCGGTGGTGAGCCCTTCTTCGCGGTCGATCCGTCGACCGGCGCCAAGGGCGACGTCGCCTTCCACAACGCCTCGACCGCCGATGTCGCCGACGCCTGCGCGCTGGCCGACAGCGCGTTCGAGGGCTTCTCGACCCTGTCTCCCGAAACCCGCGCGGCCTTCCTGGAAGCCGTGGCCGACCAGATCATGGAAATCGGCGACCTGCTGATCACCACCGCCATGAGCGAAACCGGCCTGCCGCGTGGACGCCTGGAAGGCGAGCGTGGCCGCACCGTCGGCCAGCTGCGCCTGTTTGCTTCCTATGTCCGCCAGGGCGACTGGCTCGACGTCACCATCGACAAGGCGCTGCCGGAACGCACCCCGCTGCCCCGCAGCGACCTGCGCCGCGTCAACCATGCCGTCGGCCCGGTCGCCGTGTTCGGCGCGTCCAACTTCCCGCTCGCCTTCTCGGTCGCGGGCGGTGACACCGCATCGGCCTTCGCCGCCGGCTGCCCGGTCGTCGTGAAGGGCCACCCGGCCCACCCCGGCACCGGCGAACTGGTCGCCCGCGCCATTGCCGCCGCGGTCAAGGCCAGCGGCCTGCATGAAGGCGTCTTCTCCTACCTGCCCGGCACCACCAATGATCTGGGCGGCGCGCTGGTCGCCGATCCCCGCATCAAGGCGGTCGGCTTCACCGGTTCGCGCGGCGGCGGCATTGCGCTGATGAAGATCGCCGCCAACCGCGAAGAGCCGATCCCGGTCTATTCGGAAATGTCGTCGATCAACCCGGTCGTGCTGCTGCCGGGCGCGCTCGCGGCCCGCGCCGAAGCGCTGGGCACCGCCTTCGTCGGTTCGCTCAGCCTGTTCGCTGGCCAGTTCTGCACCAACCCCGGCATGGTGATCGCGCTCGACAGCCCCGATCTCGACCGTTTCGTCGCCTCGGCGGCAACGGCCCTGTCGGCCAACCAGCCCCATGTCATGCTGACGCCGGGCATCCACGCCGCCTATGAAAAGGGCGTCGAGGCGCTGGCCGGCGCGGAAGGCGTCACCACCGTGGCGCGCGGCGCCGAAGCCGAGGGCGTGAACCTGGCCCAGTCGGCCCTGTTCGCCACCAGCGGCGAACAGTTCCGCACCAACCCGGCGCTGTCGCATGAAGTGTTCGGTTCCTCGTCGATCCTGGTGAAGTGCGCCACGATCGAGGAAGTGATCGCCACCATCGCCCAGATGGAAGGTCAGCTGACCGCCACGCTGCAGATGGACGAAAGCGACAATGACAATGCCGCCAAGCTGCTGCCAACGCTGTCGCGCAAGGTCGGCCGCGTGCTCGCCAATGGCTGGCCGACCGGCGTCGAAGTGACCCATGCCATGGTCCATGGCGGTCCCTTCCCGTCGACCTCGGACGGCCACACCACCTCGGTCGGCACACTGGCCATGATGCGCTTCCTGCGTCCGGTCTGCTATCAGGACGTCGTCGACGCCGTGCTGCCGCCGGCGCTGCAGGCGGCCAACCCCTGGAAGCTCAACCGCCGCATGGAAGGCAAGCTGGAGCTGGCGCAGTGACCGTCATTTCGCTGGTTCAGTTCAACGAGGGTGGCGCGCGCGGCGTCGCCGCCCTCGACCAGACCGGCGCGGCGAAGCGGGTGACGGGCGCAAGCTCCACCCGCCAGCTGGCGCTGGACGCGATCGCGGCGGGCCAGGGCCTGGCCGCCTTTGCGGAAGGCAAGCTGGGCGACGCGGTGGACCTGTCCGCCGTCACCCTGCTCTCGCCGATCGACCATGAGGATGCGGCGCATCTGCTGGTCGCCGGCACCGGACTGACCCATCTCGGTTCGGCCGAAGGCCGCGACAAGATGCACAAGGCCGCCACCTCGGGCGACCTCACCGACTCCATGCGCATGTTCCTGATGGGCGTCGAGGGCGGCAAGCCCGCCGATGACGGCATCGGTGCGCAGCCCGAATGGTTCTACAAGGGCGACGGCCAGATCCTGGTCGATCCGGGCCAGGACTTCACCATGCCGGCCTTTGCCGAGGATGGTGGCGAGGAACCGGAAGTCGCCGGCATCTACCTGATCGACGCCGACGGCACGCCGGTGCGTCTGGGCTTTGCGATCGGCAATGAATTTTCCGATCACATCACCGAACGCGGCAATTATCTGTGGCTCGCCCACTCCAAGCTGCGCCAGGCCTCGCTCGGCCCGGAACTGCTGCTGGGCGACCTGCCGCAGGATCTGCGCGGCACCAGCCGCATCGTCCGCAATGGCGAGACGGTGTGGGAAAAGCCGTTCCTGTCGGGTGAGACCAACATGTCGCACACGATCGCGAACCTGGAACATCATCATTTCAAATATGGCCTGTTCCGCCGTCCCGGCGACATTCATGTCCATTTCTTCGGCACCGCCACCCTCTCCTTCTCCGATGGCTTCGCCACCCAGGAAGGCGATGTGTTCGAGGTCGAGGCCAAGCCCTTCACCCTGCCGGTCCGCAATGGCCTGAAGCGCGCAGCGGACGAGGGCAAGACCAAGGTAAAGGCGCTATGAGCATCAAGGCCGGCCTCGTAGGCCTGGGCAAGATCGCCCGCGACCAGCATCTGCCCGCGATCGCCAAGATCGACGGCATCGATCTGGTCGCCGTCGCCAGCCGCAACGCGCAGGGCGAAGGGGTGAACAATTATCCCGATCTCGGCGCGATGCTGGCGGGCGAGCCCGACATGGACGCCGTCATCCTGTGCCAGCCGCCGCAGGTCCGCTATCAGGCGGCCCGCCAGGCGATCCTGGCCGGCAAGCATGTCTTCCTGGAAAAGCCGCCGGGTGCGACCGTGTCGGAAGTGGATGCGCTGATCGAGCTGGCCAAGGCCAACGGCGTCACCCTCTATGCCAGCTGGCACAGCCGCTATGCCGCCGCCGTGGCCCAGGCCAAGGACTGGATGGCGTCGCGCACGGTCGAGCGCATCTCGATCCAGTGGCGTGAGGATGTCCGTCACTGGCATCCGGGCCAGCCCTGGATCTGGGAAGCGGGCGGTTTCGGCGTGTTCGATCCGGGCATCAACGCCCTGTCGATCCTGACCGAAATCGTCGCCGAACCGATCACCCTGCTGTCGGCCGAACTGGAAGTGCCGTCCAACAAGCAGGCGCCGATCGGCGCGACGCTGGCGATGGCGACCGCTTCGGGCGCAAAGATCGACACCGTGTTCGACTGGCGCCAGACCGGTCCCCAGACTTGGGACATCGCGGTCGAAACCAGCAATGGCAAGCTGCTCCTGTCCGAAGGCGGCAACACGCTGACCCTGGACGGCGAAGTCCAGTTGAAGGCGCCGGACGAGGAATATCCGACCATGTATCGGCGCTTCGTCGGGCTGGTGGCGGATAAGGCGATCGACGCCGACACCGCGCCGCTGCGCCTGGTGGCCGATGCCTTCCTTTGTGGCCGGCATTGCCCTACGGCTGATTTTGAGGACTAAATTCAACGGAGGTAGAATGGGGAGCGAGCGCAAGGACGGACCGGAACGCAAGTTCGCGTCGGACGAAGGCTCGCTCCGCATTCACCAGGCGATCGCCCGCGACATGGGCACCGCCATCCTGACCGGCAGGCACAAGCCCGGCGACCTGTTCGAGGGCGAGATTGAGGCGTCGGAACGCCTTGGCGTGTCACGCACCGCCTATCGCGAGGCGATCCGCATCCTGATCGCCAAGGGCATGCTGGAAAGCCGCCCCAAGGCCGGCACCCGCGTCCTGCCGCGCGCGCGCTGGAACGTGCTCGATCCCGAAATGCTCGCCTGGATGTTCGCCGGCGAACCCGACCGCGCCTTCATCCGCGACCTGTTCGAGCTGCGCGGCGTGATCGAGCCGGCCGCCGCCGAATTTGCCGCGCGCCGCCGCACCGACGACCAACTCGCGATCATGGACGCGGCGCTCGCCGAGATGGAGCGCTATGGCCTGTCCACGCCGGAGGGGCGCGCCGCCGACCAGCGTTTCCACAATGCCATCCTGGCCGCGACCCATAATGACGCGCTCGAGGCGCTGGCCAGTTCGGTCGGCGCGGCGGTCAGCTGGACCACTACCTTCAAGCATCGCAAGAAGCTGTTGCCGCGCGATCCCCTGCCCGATCATCAGGCGGTGCATCGCGCCATCGCCGCGCGCGACACCGCGGCCGCGCGCAACGCCATGGCCGAACTGCTGCGCCTGGCCTTTGCCGACATGGATATTGCGCTCAGCGAACCGGGCGCCTGATCAACCTGCCTGTGCGCGGGCGCCGGCCGGCATCCACCGGGCCAACCCCGCCCGCCCCTGCCGCGCGATCAGACCGGTCATGTTGGCGACAGCGAAACTGACACCATGGAGGTTGCGACGCTGGGGCACGCCGGGGATCGGCCGCGGATGCCCCGACGCGAAGGCCAGCCCCGCCCGCAGCCGAAAATCGTCGCGCGGACAATCCCAGTCGAGGCCGACGCCTAAGACCATATCCAGACTGCCGGGATAACAGGGCGTGCCGTCATTATCGCGCGCTGCGACAATCAGGATGCCGGCCGCCAGCGCACGATTGGCCGCTGTCGCAAACGCCTCGCCATGGGCCGGATTGATCGTACCGAGGCTGAGGTTGATGAGGTCCACCCGTGCCACGACCGCCCGGTCGATCGCCGCGACCAGTGCCCGCGCCGTAGTGCTGAGCGCATCATGGAACACCCGGATCGGCAGGCAGAGCGCATCGGGCGCCTGATCTTGGATCGCGGCGGTGACGGCAGTGCCATGGCCAAGCCGGTCGCCCGTGTCAGCTTCGCTGTCACGCCCTTCCTTGGCGATGGCAAAGCCGGGCAGCAGCCGGGCGGCATCGATATGGGGATGATCGGGATGGACGCCGCTGTCGATCACGGCGATGCGCAGCGGATCAGGCAGCAGATCAGGCATGGGCCGGCTCAGGCTGTTGCGCCACATGCGCCTGCCCATCGGTGATCGTCACGATCCGGTCGGCGATCCGCGCCAGCGCCGGCTTGTGGGTGATGAGGATGATCGTCGCATCGGGCAGTGCGCCACGCAGCCGCTGCGCCACCAGCGCCTCGGTCTCGCCATCCAGCGCCGATGTCGGCTCGTCGAGGATCAGCACCGTTGGCCGGCGCAGCAGCGCGCGGGCGATGACGATGCGCTGCCGCTCGCCCGCTGACAGCGCCAGCCCGCGCTCGCCGGTGCGGGTGTCCAGCCCCTCGGGCAGTCGCGCCAGAAAAGCATCCAGCCCGGCGGCATGGGCCGCCGCCTCGATATCCTCGATGCGCACGTCCGGCAGGGCAAAGCCGATATTGGCGGTGATACTGTCATTGAACAGCCAGGGCGACTGGTCGACCAGCATGACCTCGCGCCGCAGATCGTCAAGCCTCAGGTCGCGCAGATCATGGCCGTCGAGCAGGATGCGCCCGCCGGTTGGATCGGCATGGCGCACAATCAGGTCGGCCATGGTCGACTTGCCGACGCCGCTCGGCCCCAGGATCGCGCAGATGCTACCGGCGGATATGGCCAGGTCCATGTCCCGCAGCACCGGATCGCGATCATAGCGCATCGCCACCTGCTCGAAGCGCAGCTCGCCCCGTACCCGACCGATCGGCGCGGCATCGGCGCGCTCCTCGACATCGGGCCTTGTATCGAACAGCTCGAAGATGCGGCCCAGCGACACCCGCGCCGATGCCAGTCCCGACGTCAGCCCCATCAACGTCTGGATCGGCGACAAGAGCCGCATATGATAGGTCATGAAGGCGACGAGCGTGCCGATGCTCATGTCGCCCTCGATGATCCGCCAGCCGCCATAGAGGATCACGGCGGAGGTCGCCCCAGTCATCAGCGTGCCCGGCAGCGCCCCGGTCATGTAGGAGGCGACCTGCATCCGCAGCATCGCGCCGACAAAGGCGTCATTCTTCGCCTTGAAGCGCCCGACCTCATGCTCGCCGGCGCGCAGCGCGGTGACCACGCGCATCCCCATCACCGTATCGACCAGCAGGCTACCAAGGTCCGCGCCCCGCTCACGCATGTCGCGGGTCAGCGCAGTCAGCCGGCGCTGATAATGAGTGAAGGCGGCCAGGCTGGCCGGCACCAGCAGTATGCCGACCAAGAACAGCCGCCAGTCGAGCCAGAGCATCATCGCGACGCAGCCGACGAAGAAGAGCAGGTTGCTGACCACCGAGAGCAGGGTGTCGGACGCGATCCGCTGCACGTCACTCACATCGCTGTTCATGCGCGAGACGAGATCGCCCAGCCGGAAGCTGGCATAGAACCGGGGCGAGAGCGTCTGGAGATGGCGCAGCAGCGCGGCGCGCATGTCATAGAGCATCGCCGCCGACAGCCGGACATAGCGATAGCTCGCGAGGATGTTGACGCCGAAACCCAGCACCGTGACCGTAATCATGATGCCGGCAATCCGCCACAGCGCCCCCATGTCCCGCCGCAGCAGCGCCTGATCGATCATCAGCTTGGACAGATAGGGTTGGGCGAGGCCCAGCGCGGTCGACAGCACACTGATCGCCAGCACCAGCAGCAGCCCGCGCCGATAGGGCCGGATATAGGGGAGCAGCCGGCGATAGCTGCGCCATTCAGCGACAGGCGCAGGCCCGCTCATGCCGCCACCCGCCGTGGCACCAGCCGCAGGCCATGCAGCGCATATTGCGGCTCGGGCAGCTTAGCCAGCAGCCCGGTACACCAGCGATGCCCCTGCATCAGCGCCTCATGCTGGGCGCGCCACCAGTCGCCCCGGCCGCCATCGGCGTAAAATTGGGCACAGAGCAGGAGATGCCGGCGCATCGCCGCGATCAGCATCGCCTGATAATGGCCAAGCAGCGCAGCCCGGTCGCCCCCCTCCGCGATTCCTATCAGCACCGCGCTGGCCAAGATCGCCTCGCGCACCGACTGGGCCGTGCCGTCGCCGCAGATCGGATCGAAACCGATCGCCGCGGTGCCACAGGCCAGCCAGTCGTCGCCGACCAGCGGCAGATGCAGCCGCGGCGCGGCGAGAAAGGGGCGCGACGATCCCCCGATCGGATCGACAACCGGCGCGATCAGCCGGCTCTGCGCCAGCAACGCGTCGATCTCGCTGCCGACGCCCAGCAGCCACCCCTCCTCCTCGTCCGCCGGGACCAGGAACAGCCAGCCGCTCTCAACCGCCTCGACCCGCCCTTCCTCGCGGCAGACCGGATCGCGCAGCCGCACGCGGGCAGCGACGGCGTGACGCTCCCCAAAGACATGCAGTTCGCCCATCGGCAGCGGCGGCGCGGCATGGATGGTGAAATCGGGCGCGGCCATCGGCGTTTCCTCCGACACCCCAAGCGCGGCCTGCACCCGTTCCTCCGATGCCAGCACGGCCTCATGCGGCACCATCACGGGCGCGCCGCCCCAGACGACCAGCCGGCGACGCACGCGCGGCGCGTCCGCGAACAGGTCCGGCAGGGCGAACAGGTCGCGCATCAAGGCCAGCGCCGCCTCGCTCAACAACAGGCTGGGCACCGGCGGGCGATGGGCGGGCTCCTGTCCGACGCGGAGCCCCGCCCCTTTCAGCAGATGCGCGCAGGCATTGGCGGCCATCCCGCTGCCCCGGATGGCCACGGCCATCGGAGTGTCGGGACGGCCGGAACGGGTCACGGCACCGCCACCATGCCGGCGCCGGTCGCGTCATTGCCGAGATCCCAGGTGGCTTCCAGCTTCAGCGTCTTGGCGTCATAGACTTCGATGTCGAAGCTGGCGCCGTAGATATAGAGCTTCGCCCCATCCATCGACATGCCGAAGCGGAAGCGCGAGCGGCAGGGAAATTCCGCCTTGTCCACCACCGCATTGGTGGAAAGGTCCATGTGCCAGAATTCGCAGCGCTTCGATCCCAGCGTGCCGTTGGTGACGACGGTATAGGCCTGCTTGCCATCGGGCGTGATTTCCAGCCCCGCCATGGCGGCCGGCGCCGGGCCGATCGGGGTGAAGTCGAACTGGCGGCTGTTGAGGTCGAACCGGGCAAGGCCGAACATCTTGCTGTGGATATAGGGGTCGGCCGCGTTGAACAGCGAGACATATTGGCCGGGCGTCCGCAGCGTTTCGAGCGATCCGCCAAAGCCGACATTCTCCAGCCCCGTGCCTTCGGGCCGGGCGAGGTCGATACGGTCGGTGGCCTTCAAAGTCGCGGTGTCGATGACGATCACCTTCTCGCCAAAGGCGTAGAGATATTTGCCGTCGCCCGACACCTTGAAGGCGACGCGAAAGCCGCCGATCGCCTTCTCGTCATCCTTCTCGATCTCGGCGGTGCGCACCAGCTTGCCGAGCTTCAGGTCGACCACGCCATAGAGCGGCTTGCTGACCTTGTAGCGGTCCATTTCCTTGTCGATCCTGGTGACAATCGTGTAGAAATAGCGGCCTGCCGGGTCCGCCACACCGCCATAGAAGCGCACCCGATTGGGACCGTCATTCAGGCTGAACTTGCTCACCACCTGCCGGCTGGCGGCGTCGATCACCTCGATCCCGCTGGTGGTGATGGTCGACACATAGATGCGCTTGCCATCGTCCGACAGGCTCATCGCGGTCGGCAGGCCGGTATCCAGCTTGATCTTCTGCGTGACCGCGCCCTTGCCCTCGTCAAAGACCAGCAGGACGTCGGGATAGGCGCCCATGAACAGGGTCGCGGCATGGGTGGGGATGGTCGCCAGCGCGGCAAGCCCCGCCGCCAGGACAAAGCCGATTTTCTGCATCGCGCGCCTCATGGGAATACCAGGTCGAGATTGCGCCAGTCCTTGGTCGCGGTGGCGCAGTTGCTGGCCCAGTCGGGCGAATAATTCACATGGTCGGGCACCTGCACCGGCCAGAAGCAGGTGACGTAGCAATCATAGATGTCACGCTCGACCGGCTGGCACAGGCCCGCCGTGCCGCCGCCCGCATCCACTTCCCAGCCGGGCGAGAAGGACAGGGTACAGCCCATCGGCACATGCGGACGCGGCGCCTGTTGCAGGGCGACGACATCCTCCTCCATGTCGGATGGCGTGGCGCCCGACGCAGCGGCGGCCTCGATCGCCGCCTCCATCTGCGTCACGGCGTCGTCGATCCGCCGCGCCTTTTTGTTGATGGCACGAAGATGCTTCATGACAGCCCCTTTCGTTCAGCGAAATGCTCCAGAAAGCCGGGGTTCTTCACCGCCAGCTCGCCATAGATATGCAGGCAGGTGTCGGTCCATTGCCGGATCCAGTCGCAATAATGGAGATTGGCATGGCCGGTGTCGCCATAGCGGACGAACGCCTCATGATGGCAGCCCCCGGCGCAGAGCGGCCGCGCCCAGCAGCTCTGGCAATCATATTTGGCGCCGACATGGCCCCGGCTCAGGAAATCGCCCTGCTTGGCCCGGTCGATGCCGCTCGACACATGGCCCATCACATGGGTGTCGGCGTCGGTGAAGCGGTGGCAGGGCGACAGGTCGCCCGACGGGCTGACCCCCATCAGCCCCATGCCCGCGCCGCAGGGATGCGATTTGTTGACGCCCGAAATCAGTTCGCTGATCGTCTCGCTGACATTGGTGAAGCCATGGACCTGCCCACGCAGCGCAAATTCCAGCCATTCCTGTGCCAGCAGGTTGAACTGCGCCAGTACACTGTCCATGCCGTCGGCATCGATCGAATAGGCCCGCGTTTCCCCCGTGGTCACCGGCGCGAAGCCGACTTCGTGAAAGCCCAGATCCTCCTTCAGATGGCGGAAGATGCGCACGACATCGGTCACGCCTTCGGTCAGGGTGACGCGCGCGGTGACGGCACGGGTGCGATGATGGGCGATCAGCGTGCGCAGCCGCGGCTCGATCACCGCATAGCTGCCCTTGCCATTCTTGTAGACGCGATGCTTGTCCTGCAGTTCGGGCGGACCGTCCATCGACACGGTGACGCCGACCCGATTGTCCGACAGGAAGGTGACGATCTCCGGCGTCAGCAAGGTCGCATTGGTGGTGAGGCTATAGGTGATCCCCTTGCCTGCCGCCGCCGTCGCGCCATTGGCATAATCCACCACATCGCGCAAAAGCTTGAAATTCATCAAGGTTTCGCCGCCGAAGAAGGTGATGTGGACCGACGGGCGATGGGCCGCCTCGGCGATCAGCAGGTCGACCGATGCCCTGGCCGTTTCCAGCGTCATATATTTGGGCTTGCCGGCCGGGGTCGCGATCTTGTCCGCGCCAAATTCATAGCAATAGGTGCAGGCAAGGTTGCACTGGTTGGTGACGTTCAGCACCAGCGCCTGGAGCGGGAAATCGGCCGGCGGCGCTTCAGGCACGGATACCGGCGCCGCGCCCAGATGGATGAGCTGCACCGCGCGCAATTCCCGCACCAGCGCCTCCGCCTCGGCCAGATCGCCATCTTCGCCGGCCAGTTCGCGGACCAGCGCGGCATGGCCCAGTTCCTGCCCGTCGATCCGGTCCAGCACATCCTGCACCTGCGCATCGATCTCGAAAATCGCGCCGGCGCTCACCAGATAGACGAAGTCGCTGCCGCCGGCGGCAAAGCCATGATATTCGGCGCGGCGATAGGCGGGGGCCTGCATGACAGTCATCGCGACACCTCCGGCTGGTCGAAGCGCTGATACATGGGCACGGTCACGACCAGATAGGACCGGGCGCTCAGGGGCTTGCCAAACTTGTCCTTCTCACCCTTCGCCGTGGCGACGACCCAGACCTCGCCATAATTGTTGCGGCTGAACCGGCGTTCGGGATTGGGGCCTTCCAGCCCCGGCGTGAAGAAGGCGGTGGGGCTCAGCGCCCCCACATATTTCATGTCGTCATCATAATAGACCGACATGAATTCCTGCATCGACCAGGTCGCGTCGACCGGACCGATCGCGACATCGTCGCTCGTGTTCGGCTTGCCATCCAGGCCGTTGTCGTAACCGATCGCCTCGAACTGCTGGTATCCCTTGGCGAACTTGGTGCCGCCCAGCCGGGCCAGGCTCGTTTCCGGCGTGACCTTGAGATAATCGACCTTGCGATAGACCGGGAACGCCTTTTCCAGCACCGCGCCGCCAATGCCGACATCGCGCTGACCGGCGGACGCGCTGGCCGCGACATCGACGCTCAGCACCGCCTTGCCCGGCGTCGCCGACACAACCCTGGCGACGGTGACGCCCGCGCCCAGATCGACATCTGCCGCCGTCAGCGACGCGGGCAGATTATGGCCCCAGATGGTGACGTCGACGCCCTTCGTCCCGGCCTTCACCGCGCCCGGCGTCACCGCCAGGATCGCGGGCGCGGCGGTCGCGCGGACCAGTTTCACGTCATAGCCGAATTCCTGATATTCGCCCCAGAACCAGCGCCCTTCGGCGCGCTGCTGGTCGGGCGCGAACCACATCGTCTCGCGCGCCGGACTGCCCAGATCATCGGGTTTCCCCGGCGCCGCGCCGCCCTTGGACGAGCCGCGCCAGCTATAGCCGGAATAGACGAGGCCGGTGCCGCTGCGGCTGATGGTCGCACCGTTGGAGAGCGAGGTGAGCGACGCGCTGGTCTTGAACTCGTCAGCCGCCGCGCCGGGCGCCACCGTCATCGTGCCGACGAAGCGGCCCTGCCCCGGCACCGACGCCACCACCAGCCAGTCGCCCGCCAGCCGCGGCGCGCGCAGGCGCGAACTCCAGGCGGCCCATTCGGGCGTATGCAGCCCTGCCACCTTGGGCAGATAGGTCAGCGCATATTCGCCGCGCGTCATCTTGTCCTTGGGGTCGCGTCCGGCGGGCTGCTCGCTATCCTCGGCCGGGCGGCGATATTGGGCGTCAGCCTGCGAATAGAGGGCGACGTGCAGATCCTGCAACGTCTTCCATTCCAGCTTCGACCGGCGCCAGGACAAGGGCTGGGCAAAGGCATGGCAGCTGGCGCAGGCGCCGCGCATCGTCTCGTTGGGCAGGACTTCGTCGATGATCCGCTTTTCGGGCAGATACATGACCGGCCGCGCCTCCTCCGGCGCCAGCCCGTGCGAGGCGGACAGCGACTTGATGACCGCGCGCGATTCCTCGGGCGTGATCCCTAGACCATTCAGGCGCACCATCCGCTTGATCGCCTGCGCCCAGCCCTCCGGCGTGGTGCGCACCCAGCTGATGCGGGACAGGTTGCTTTTCGCATCGGGCGCGTGACAGCTGCCGCATTTTTCCTGGACCAGCGGATCGGTGACGGGGATGCCCTCCTCCGTCTCCTTCATCGTCGCGCCGTCGGGACCGCCATCCGCCCCGCTACCCCCTTGGGCCAGCACAACCGACGCAGAGAACAACGCCAACAGACCGAACTTCACCGGAAGCTGCTTCACCCTGATGTCCCCCTTTGGCGTCCGGTCTTTTACCCTGGACGCGGCCCAATCTCAGGCGGGGGCTTTTTCACCCCTCTGACCGGCATGACGGATGACGCCATGTCGATCCGCCATCAGATTCTTGACAATCATCAAGATTTTTCAGACCAAGTAAAGAGGGGGTCGGAAAACAGGGTTCAGGCGAACATCTCCGGCACGATCGGCAGGGTGCGGATGCGCTTACCGGTGGCCGCGTGCAGCGCATTGACCAGCGCCGGGATCACCGGCGGCAACGCCGGCTCGCCCATGCCGGTCGGCGGATAATCGGTCTTCACGAACTCGACGATGATCTGCGGCGTATCGGGGATGCGCTGCAACGGATGGGTGTCGAAATTGGCCTGTTCAACCGCACCGGCCACCTGCGTGATCTTCTGCCCGGCCAGCGCCTGGCCCAGCCCCTCGATCACCGCCCCCTGCGCCTGGTGCAGCGCATTCATCGGGTTGATGATCTGGCTGCCGACATCGCCCGCGACCCACACGGTCGCGACCTTGGGCATGCCATCGACCAGCGCCACCTCCAGCACCTCGGCGAAATAGCCCATATGGCTATAGTAAAAGGCAAAACCCTTGCCCCGCCCCTTGGGCAATTTCCCGCGATCGGCCCAGCCGCTCATTGCCACCACCTTCTCGATCACGCCTTTAGCGCGGCCGGTGACGAAGGGCGGCCCATTGGGGCCGCGCGGCAGTTCGCGCGGGTCGCCCAGCAATTCCAACATCAGCGTCGGCAGATCCTTGCCCGCCGCCTGCGCCACTTCGTCCAGGAAAGCCTGGGTGACGAAGGCCAGCGCGTTGGAGCCCGGCGCGCGCAGCCAGCCGGTCGGCATGTTGGTGGCGAGGAAACTCTGTTCCAGCAGCACCGTATCAATCAGGCCGGCGGGGATTTCGCTCGCCGGCATCTCGGCCGAGCGCACCGGCTTGCCGTCCTTGCCGAAGGTCACGAAATGATCGTGGAAGGCGGTCAGCTTGCCCGCCTTGTCCAGCGCCGCACGGAAGCCGTGCCAGCCCGCCGGGCGATAGAAATCGCGCTGGATATCCTGCTGCCGGTTGAACAGCAGCTTCACCGGCACGCCCGGCACTTGCGCCGCGATCGCCGCCGCCTGCACCATATAGTCGTTCATCAGCCGCCGGCCGAAACCGCCGCCGATGCGGGTGAAGTTGATGCGGATCTTGTCCGGCGGCAGGTTCAGCGCCTTGGCCACCAGCCCGCGCCCGCTTTCCGGATTCTGCGTCGGCGCCCAGATCTCGATCGCGCCATCCTTGAACAGGGCGGTGCAATTCTGCGGCTCGAGCGTCCCATGCGCCAGGAAGGGATAATCATATTGCGCGCTGACCGTCTTCGCCGCCCCGGCAAAGGCCCCATCCACATCACCCGCGCGGACGATGTCGCCATCGGCCTTGCCCTTCAGCCGTTCGGCCGCCTGCGCAGCATAGCCCTCGGTCGAAAAGCCGCTGACGGCGCTCATGTCCCATTCGACCTTCAGCGCCTCGCGCGCCTGGTTGGCGCTCCACCAGCTTGTCGACAGGATGGCGACGCCGTCGAACAAGGATTCCGGCGTGCCGTCGCCCTTGATCGTCAGCACATGGGCCACGCCGGGCAGTGCCTTCACTGCGTCCAGATTGGCCGATTGGAACGTCCCGCCAAAGGCCGGGCAGGTTTCCAGCACGGCATAGAGCATGCCGGGCAGCTTGAAATCGATCCCGAACAGCGGCTTGCCCGCCACGATCGCGGGCGTATCCACCCCGCCGATCGACTGGCCGATGATGCGGAAATCCTTGGGATCCTTCAGCACCAGCGTCGCCGGATCGGGCGCTGGCTGCTGCGCGGCGGCGGCGGCGAGCGCGGCATAGCCGATGCTCCTGCCCGATGCGGGATCACTCACATTGCCGCTGCCGGTCTTCAATGTCGCGGGCGCCACGCCCCATAGCTGCGCCGCCGCCGCGACCAGCATCGCGCGGGCAGCGGCACCGGCCTTGCGCGTCGGCAGCCATTCGCGCGGCGTCGTGCGACTACCGCCAGCCGTCTGCCCGCCGAATATCTTCTGGTCGGCGTGGGTCTGCTCGATCGTCACCTGTGCCCAGTCGACGTCCAGTTCCTCGGCGATCAGCATCGGCAGCATGGTCTTGGCGCCCTGCCCGATCTCGGCATTTTTCGCGCCGATGATGACGCGATTGTCGGGCAGGATGCGCACGAAGGCGGTCAATATCTGCGGCGCACCCTCGGCCGCGCCCGCCAGCGGGATGTTGAGGTCGAACAGCAAGCCACCGCCCGCGACCAGCGAGGCGCTCAGGAAGCGGCGGCGCGACAGGATCGGCGCGTTCATGCCTTCGCTCCCGCCCTGGCCGCATCCTTGATCGCGGCGCGAATGCGGACATAGGTGGAGCAGCGGCAGAGATTGCCCATCATCGCCGCGTCAATATCCTCGTCACTGGGGTCGGGTGTGGTCGCCAGCAGCGCACTCGCGCTCATGATCTGCCCGGCCTGGCAATAGCCGCATTGCGGCACGTCCAGCTTGACCCAGGCGTCCGATATCCGCTTGCCCGCATCGCTCTGCGCCACCGCCTCGATCGTGGTGATCGCCATGCCCTGCGCCTCGCCGATCGGCGTCTGGCAGGCACGGGCCGGGTTGCCGTCGATATGCACGGTGCAGGCGCCGCACAGCCCCGCGCCACAGCCGAACTTGGTGCCGACCATGTCCAGATCCTCGCGCAGCGCCCATAGCAACGGCTTGGCCGGATCGGCCTCCACCGTGCGCGTCTGTCCATTGACCTTGAGACTGATCGCCATCGCCCTACCCCCGCTCAACCTGTGCCTGCTCAACCTGTGATCGTCGCGCGCAAAATAGATGGCAGAAAGGCACGGCCTGTCCAGAGGCTTCAAGGACGGCCGCCCAAGTCCCGGAAAAGCAACCCCTTGTGCAAGGCCCGGCTTGACTTGGCGCCCGCGCGCCTGTCTCTCCTCCGCATCCCTATTCGCGACAGGAATTGCCATGACCGTCCGTATCTCGCTCGCGCTGCTCCTTGCCCTCGGCGCCTCCGCCCCGATCCTGGCCCAGGCCCCAACCACGGCGCCCGCATCGGCGACCGCTCAGGAAGACAAGGCGCTGCTCGCCTTCCTCGACCAGGCGTTCGATCAGCAACTGGCGCTCAGTCCGGAATCGATGACCAGCCTTGGCCTCAAGACCGACTATGGCAAGCTGGACGATTATAGCGAACGGGCCGACGCCCGTAGCCTGGCGCTGCAGGAGCAGCAGTTGGCCGAATTGCATCGCCGCTTCTCGCCCGAACGGCTCGGCCCCTCGGCGCGCCTCAGCTATCGCCTGTTCGAGGCGCAGGTGGCGACCGCAAAGCAGCAGGCCCCCTTCGCCAAATATGCCTTCCCCGTGTCCACCAACGGCAGCCCGGCGGGCAATATCCCGGTCTTCCTGATCAACGAGCATCGCGTCGACAGCGTCGCCGATGCCCAGGCCTATATCGCCCGCCTGCGCGACAGCGAGCGGGTGATGAACGAGGTCGCGACTAAGATGCGCGACCAGGCGGCACAGGGCATCGTCCCGCCCAAGATGGTATTCGCCCCCGCGCGTGCCGACGCGAAGAAGGTGATCAGCGGCGCGCCCTTCGACCAGGGCCCGGACTCCACCCTGTTCGCTGACTTCAAGAAGAAGGTCGGCGCGCTCAAGGCATCGGACGCGGAAAAGGCGAAGCTGATCGCCGACGCACAGGCCGCGCTCACCGGCCCCTTCGCCAAGGGGTTCCAGACCCTGTTCGCCGCGCTCGATGCGATCGAGCCCAAGGCCAAGGGCAATGATGGCGCCTGGAGCCTGCCGGGCGGCGAGGCCTATTATAACGCCCGCCTTGCCTTCTACACGACCACCAGCCTCAACGCCGACCAGATCCACCAGATCGGCCTCGATCAGGTGAAGGCGATCCGCGCGGAGATGGAGGCGGTGAAGGCGCGGATCGGCTTTGCCGGATCGCTGACCGATTTCTTCCAGGCGCTGCGCACCGATCCCAAGTTCAAATATCCCAATGATGCCGCTGGCCGCGAAACCTATCTGGCCGATGCCCGCGCCGCCATCGCGCAGACCATGGACGCTGCGCCGCGCTTCTTCCGCGTCCTGCCCAAGGCGAAGCTGGAGGTGCGCGCGGTCGAGGCCTGGCGCCAGGAAACCGCCTCGGTCGCCTTCTACAACCAGCCCGCGCCCGACGGATCGCGTCCCGGCATCTTCTACGTCAACCTCGCCGACATGAATCAGGTGCAGAAGCCGCAGGTCGCGGCGATCGCCCATCATGAAGGCGCGCCGGGCCATCATTTCCAGATCGCGCGTGCGCAGGAACTGCCCGACCTGCCCAAATTCCGCCGCTTCGGCTATTATGGCGCCTATACCGAAGGCTGGGGCCTCTATAGCGAGCGCCTGGCCAAGGAAATGGGCGCCTATCGCGATCCCTATTCGGAATTCGGCATGCTCTCGCTGCAGATGTGGCGCGCGATCCGCCTGGTCACCGACACCGGCCTCCACGCCAAGCGCTGGACGCGCGAACAGGCGATCCAGTATTTCCGCGACAATGCGCCCCTGTCGGAACGCGACATCGTCAAGGAAGTCGATCGCTACATCAACAATCCGGGCCAGGCGACCAGCTACATGATAGGCCAGATCCGCATCGCTCAGTTGCGCAAGGAAGCCGAGCAGGCGCTGGGCGCGAAGTTCGACATTCGCGACTTCCATGAAGTGGTGCTGGCCAATGGCGCCCTGCCGCTCGACGTGCTGGGCGAACAGGTCCAGGCCTATATCGCGGCCACCAAGGCCAAGGGCTGAACGGCCTTAAGCACCCGGCTTGTCCCGCCAGCAGGGGGCAAGCCGGGTGAAGGCGTCATCGACCCAGAGAGCCAGCGGCGTATGCACGTTGGAACTGATCCTGATCCGTCCCATCGCATCGGCCGAGGGGGCAGACAGTAAATAGCCGGTGCCGTCCATCACGATCGAAAGGGATTCGCCGGGAATGCCATAGGGCTGGATCACCGCCGTCACAGTCGGACAATCGCGGCTGTCGGCCCAGCGCACCATCACCTGTCCATCGCCATCGGTCCGGCTGTAGCGCAGCCTATAGGGAAATTCGCTGCTGCGCCGGTCCGGGTCGGTGGCGATCTCCACCTTTTCCTCGACATGGCTCAGCGCCGCGGCACGGCCGAACTCAGCCCAGCTATGCGGCAATCCCGGATCGGCGGCCCCCAGGGCCAGGACAATGGACAACATCGGAATCTCCTATTCTTGTCCAGTTCCTCGTTTCACACCGGCAGCACGAACTCCACCGGCGCGGTGAATTCGATGCGGTCGCCGGATATGTCGGACGGAGCCTTGGGATAGGGTGAGGCGCGGTGCAGCATGGCGGCGGCTTCCTCGTCGAGCGAGGCGCGGCCGGAACTGCTGATCACCCGCCCTTCGATCAGCATGCCGGCGCGGTCGATCACGAAGCGGACCTTCACCACCCCTTCCTCATGCCGCATCTTGGCGCGGCGGGGATAAATTTTGTGGGCATAGAGCCAGGAACGCACCCGCGCGGCATAGGCGCGGCTGTTGCCGGCCGGGGCGTTGGCGTCCAGCCCGTCGGCAATGCCGCGCCGGGCCGGCGGCGCGCCGGCGCTGGCGGCCATGACTGGCGCCGCCCTGGCCGCAGGCTGCGACGATGGCGCCGCCGCGGCCGCCGGCGTGGACGGAGCAGCCGGCGCCGCCGCGACGGGCAGCGACAATGCGGAAGGGATCGCCACCATCGGCGGCGGCACCGGCTGCGGCGGGCTGACCGGCGTGGGGGGCGGCGCCTGCGTCGGCACCGGGGCTTCGGGCTGCGCCGTCGCCGCCGCCGCCTCGGCCTGTTCCGCCCCCTGCTCCACGCCCTTCAGCGCCGCCAGCGACATGACGGTCAGTGCAGCCCCCTCCTCGCGCTTCGGCGCGCGGCCCATGCCCAGGTTCAGCAGCGCCGCGATCAGCAGCGCGTTGATCCCGAGCGAGGCCGCCGCCGGCCCCGTGACGCGAAAGGGACGCCGCACGCCCGTCATGGCGTCAGAAGGTATTCGCCACGGTGAAGCGGAAGCTCTGTCCCTCGGCGGCGAGCGAGGACAGATGGCGGCGATATTGCTTGTCGAAGATATTATCCATGGCGATGCGGAATTCGAAGCCCTTGGCCACGCCACCCTGCGGCTTGAAGGCGAAGAACAGGTTGTGGACGCTGTAGCCCGGCGTCGCCAGGCCCGACCCGGCCGAGGCGAAGCTGCCCGGCGTCACCTTGTCCTGCCGCTCGGCAAATTCGCCGGTCCAACCGCCCGACAGGCCGCTCGCCACATCATTATAGCCCAGCGTCAGACGATAGTCGTTCGCCGGGATGGTGTTGAGATAATCGCCGGTCAGCCGGTTCTTGCCATCGATGAAGCTGGCATTGCCGCGCGCATAGAAGCCGCCCATGCCATATTCGGCTTCCAGTTCGATCCCCTTGAAGCGCGACCGGTTGATATTCTGGAAATAGGGCGTGCCCGCCGCGGCCGAGACGTTGACGATCAGATCCTTGACGTCGTTCTGGAACAGGGTGGTCTTCGCGCGGAAGCGGTCATTCTTGCCCAGCATATCGTCGAAGGACAGAGTGAAGCCGGCTTCATAATTGTCCGACTTCTCGGGCTTCAGGTCCGGATTGTTCGGCCGGGTTGCGCTGCGGGTGAAGATTTCGTCGATATTGGGCATGCGCACGGTGCGCGCGACCGACCCGAACAGGCCGAACCAGGGCGTGAGATTGTAGAGCGCCGCGAGCTTGGGCGACACGCCGCTATCCTTCACCTTGTCGGTCAGGACAGTGCCGCCGACCACCGTGTCGCCCGGCGTCAGTCGGGTCCAGTCGACGCGTACGCCCGGCATGATGGTCAGCTTGTCGGACCAGACGATCTCCAGCTGACCGAACAGGCCATAGCGGTCCATGTCGCCTTCGGGATGGGTGCCCGCGCCCGGCGTCACCGTGCCGTCGAAATTGACGCGCGGGTTGCGCCGTTCCTGCGTGCTCCACTGGCCGCCCAGGATCAGGAAGGTCGTCCAGTCGCCGCCCATGGCGAACTCGCTGGTATTCTGGACCTTGGCCTGCCAGCTTTCATAGGAGAAATCGGAATATTCCAGGTTCGCGCCCAGGAAGGTCGTCTCGGTCTGGTGGACCTTGGACAGCGAATAGGCGACCTGCGCCTCGACATTGAAGAGCTTGCTGCCGTCGAAGTCGTTCACATAGCCCAGCACGGCGGTCTTGTCGTGGACCCGGCGGCGCATCAGCGAGCTGCCGGTGGCGGCCGAAATCTGGTCATAGACCTGCGGCGCGTCGCTGATCCAGTCCTGGTAGGACGCCCAGATCGCATGCTTCTTGTTGCCGCCGATCGCGACCCGGCCCTTGACCAGCCAGCTGTCGGATTCGGTGGCGGAGGCAGCGACGGTGTCGCCATTGCCGCTTTTGTAATCGTCGGTGCGGCGATAATTATAGCTGCCCAGCAGCTCGACGCCGTCGACCGGCTCGGTCGCGACGATGCCCGACAGGGTATGGCCCTGCGCATTGGTTTCGGTCGCGCCCTTCAACCGCACGGCCAGCTTGTCGCCGTCGCGCAGAAAGTCAGACGCATCCTTGGTGGTGAAGTTGATCACGCCCGCCAGCGCGCCCGCGCCATAGAGGGTGGAGGATGCCGGCCCGCGCAGCACCTCGACCCGCTTGTAGAGCTCGGGCTCGCTGAAGAAGGCGCCCATGCGATATTGTTCGTAGAATTTGGTGACGCCATCGACCGTCATCAGGATGCGGTTGTCGCTATCGCCGATCGCAGTGCCCATGCCGCGAATGTTGAAGCCCTGGCCGAGCTGACCGACGCCGCCCTGCACATTGACGCCCGGCATGCCTTCCAGCAGATCGCCGATCGTCGTCGCCTGCAGCTGGTCGATATCCTCCTGGTCCAGCGCGGTCACCGCCTGCGGCGTGTCCAGCGCGACCTTCTCGACACCGGCGGAGATGATCATCCGGTCGAGCGCGAACTGCGAATCGCTCGCGACCGCAATGTCGTCACTCTGCTCCTGGGCCATTGCCGGCAACGGCAGTGCGATCAGTGCGGTGCCCAGCAGAAGCAGGGTCTTGGACTTGGTCATGAAAAATGCCCCCGTATCATTGTTGCGGCGCATCACGCGCCGGGTTGGCCGCTCTCTACCCGCATTAAATGCTATTGCAAGTGATTCTCACTATATATTATAGAGGAGCGTAACGAAACCAAGGGGAACCCCATTGTCCAACCATCGCCGCCCGGTGAACGCCCTGTTCGCCGCCGCCTTGCCTGTGCTGCTACTGGCCGGCGCCACCGCCGCTCAGGCGCATATGCCCTATGTGCTGCCGACCCTGTTCGACGCCGGAAAGGCCGACCATGTCACCGTCACCTCGGCCTTTGCCGAGGATGCCTTCGTCCCCGAGGTCGCGATGCGCGACGCCCCCTTCCACCTGGTCGCGCCGGACGGCAGCCAGGCGACCACCGGCCCGGTCACCTATCTGCGTGACCTGTCGGTGTTCGAGGCCGATCTGAAGGCGGACGGCACCTATCGCATCACCACCGGCCAGCGCGCCGGGCGCAAGGGCAAGATGTTCCGCGTCGGCGACACATGGCAGATGCGCGGCGAGGGCGGCGATCCCAAGCCCGGCACACAGGAGGTCGAGGTGCAGAGCATGACGCTGGCCGACGCCTATGTCACCCGCGGCCAGACGACGCAGGCCGCGCTCAAGCCGGTCGGCACGGGCCTCGAAATCCAGCCGGTCACCCATCCCAACGCCATCGTGTCGGGCAGCGACGCCAGCTTCGTGCTGCTGTTCGACGGCAAGCCCCTGCCCGCCACGCAGGTCACCCTGTTCCGCAGCGCCGGCGTGCATGACGGCCGCAAGGTCGCGACCGAGACCAAGAGCGACGCACAGGGCCGCTTCAGCCTGAAGCCGGACGATGCCGGCACCTATCTGATCCTGGTCCGCCATCGCGGCGCCGCACCGGCCGGGTCGGAAACACCCTATCGCAGCTACACCTACACGCTGGCGTTCGACGCCGCCTGATATTCCGGAGACACACCATGAACACCCGTTCCATCCTGATCGCCGCCGTCGTCGCCGCCGCCGGCACGCCCGCCTTCGCCGCCCCGCATGAAGGCGGCGCCTTCGTCCACGACTATGACAGCAACCATGACGGCCAGGTCACCCGCGCCGAATTCGACGCGGTGCGCGTCACCCGCTTCAAGGCGACCGATGCCAATGGCGATGGCTGGGTGTCGGAGGAGGAATATGTCGGCGAATATGCCGCCCGCCTCGAAAAGCAGCTCGCGGAATCGAGCCTGACCGAAGAGAAGAAGACCGAGGAGCGCCAGCGCCAGATCCGCCAGGCCCATGTCCGCTTCAACGTCCTCGACAAGGACAAGGACGGCAAGATGGCCCAGGCCGAATATGACGCATCGGGCGCGCGTGCCTTTGCCGAGCAGGACGCCGACAAGGACGGTATCGTCACCGCCGCCGACGTGCAGGCGACCAACGCCCGCATGGCCGCCATGCGCGCCAAGACCGATAGCTGACACAAAGAAGGACCGGGATTTCCGGTCCTCATCGAGCTTACCAGGGAAGGGGCCGGGCCGTGCAGACCCGGCCCCTTTCGCGTGTCAGGCCCAGTGGAAGGGCAAGGGCGCCTCGCGGAAGGCGAAGCGGTCGAGATGGTCGGCGACGACCTGCTTGAACTTCTCGACATCGGCGTCCGCATTGGGTTCCAGCACCACGGTCAGCAGCTCGGCATCGGCACTCAGGTGGATCGGCCCCATCGGAAAGGCGATCTCGCCCTTGTCCGCATCGAAGCTGGTCTCGAACTTGTGGCTCCAATGCTTGCAAAGCTGCTGCAGGTAACGGCTGCCATGGGTGGTCGGCACGGTGGCGGTCAGCGTCATGGGATCAGAGCCTTTCGATCTTGCTGGCGGCCTCGTCGATCAGGGCCGCGACGTCGAACATGGTTTGGGAATCGGCGCCTTCCTTTTCAAGCCGATGCTGGATCGCCACCCGCATATTCTGCAGCGCGCGGCGCACCGGCGCGGCATCATTACGTTCGGCCTTGCGGGCCAGATGCGCCAGCTTCTCCATCACCTCGGCAACGCCGGCCTCATGCTCGGCCAGATGGGCGGTGCCCGCCTCGGTAATGGCGAACAGCTTGCGGCTGCCTTCGCCGGGCTGTTCGGCGATCAGGTCCATGTCGGCCAGCAGGGTCAGGGTCGGATAGACGACGCCCGGACTGGGCGCATAGACAGACCCCGACAGGCTCTCGATCTCGCGGATCAGTTCATAGCCGTGGCGCGGCGCATCGGCGATCAGCTTGAGCAGGATGAGCTTGAGCGCATCATTGCCGAACAGCCGCCGGCGCCCACCGCCACGCCCGCCCCGGCCACCGCCGAAGGGACCGTCACCAAAGCCGTCCTCACCGAACGGACCGCCCCGGCCCCCGGCCCGACCACCGCCGAAACCGCGCCCGAAACCCTCGGGGCCAAAGCCGCCCGGTCCGAAGAAGCGGCCATGGCCGCGTCCACCACGATGGCCAAAACTGCGCGGGTCGAAACCGCGATCGGCCATGGCGTCATCCATGTGCCGGCCCGGCCGGCAACCCCGGCGCCCAGCGCCGCGATCGGAATGGGGAAAATGCATATTCTCTCTTTCAAAATGCTTGATGATGCATTGTGATATATCTTAAAATTCACCAACGTCAATGCATGAGATATATCTTTATGCATCTTATGATAGAGACACCCACCCGAAACGCCGGAAAATCGGGCTTATCACCTCATCGCATAAGCATTATGCAGAATGTGATTGTTCTTGCGATCGATTGTCGTTAGCAGCCCTGCCCAACATGGATCAGGGGATCGCGATGCTGCATCATATCGAAATTCGTCGCTCTGCAATCGCGCTGGCGGCGCTGACCATCGCCCTCGCATCGCCAGCCATGGCGCAGCAGGCCGAGGCCGACGCTGACACCAAGGGCGCCGAATCGATCGTCGTCACCGCCGCCCGCTCGATCCTGCCGCCCAATGCACTGCCGCTGACGATCGACCTGATCGACAAGCAGATGCTCGACCAGCAGATCGCGATCTCCGGCTCGGTCACCGATGCCATCTCCACCCTCACCCCCAGCTTCTCGCCCACGCGCGGCAAACTGTCGGGCGCGGGCGAAACGCTGCGCGGCCGCTCGCCGCTCTACGCCATCAACGGCATCCCCCAGTCGACCCCGCTGCGCGATGGCAGCCGCGACGGCTTCACCATCGACGGCTTCTTCATCGACCGGGTCGAACTCATCTACGGCTCCAACGCGCTGCAGGGCATTGGCGGCACCGGCGGCATCGTCAACCAGGTGACGGTCGGCGCGCCCAAGCAGGAGGGCATCAGCGGCCGGGTGCTGCTGCAGGGATCGGCCAGCGACGATTTCGACGGTGATGGCTTCGGTGGCAAGGCGGCCGGACTGGTCCAGTATAAGGCTGGCGCTTTCGATGCCACGGTCGGCGCCTCCTATGAAAAGCGCGGCGCCTTCTACGACGCGCGCAACCGCCGCATCGGCATCAACCTGACCCAAGGCGAGACCCAGGCATCGCAGACCACCGATATCTTCGCGCGATTGGGCTATGCCGTCGGCGATACCGGCCGGCTCGACCTCATCCTCAATCGCTATGAGTTGAAGGGCGATGGCGATTATGTCCCGCTCCCCGGCAGCCGCGCCAACGGCCTCCCCACCACCGCGGTCAAGGGCGACGCCCCTGGCACGCCGGGATCGAACCGCACCGAAAGCGCGTCCCTCTCCTACACCGACAGCGATGTCGCCGGCGGCAACCTCGTCACCCAGCTTTTCTTCAACCGCAGCCGCGACATTTTCGGCGGCGAATTCGCCGCGATCCCGACCTTCCAGGATCCCGCCATCGCGACGCCCGGCACCCTGTTCGACCAGTCGCAGAACCGGTCGCGCAAGATCGGCGGCAAGATCAGCTATGAACGCGCCCTGCCCGGCTTCGAGGCGCTGACCACCACGGTCGGCCTCGACGTCCTGTTCGACAAGACGGAACAACGACTGATGGTCACCGGCCGCACCTGGGTGCCGCCCAGCGATTTCCGCTCCATCGCCCCTTTCGCTCAGGCCAATCTGAAGATCGCCGACGGGCTGGTCCGCGTCGCCGGCGGCGTGCGCTGGGAAAATGTGCAGGTGAAGATCGACAATTTCCACACCCTGGCATCGACCACCTATGACGGGAAGAATGTAGCGACCTATGGCGGCGTCGATGTCGATGGCGGCAAGCCCAAATTCTCCGACGCACTGCTGAACGGCGGCCTCATCTTCGAGCCGCTTGAGGGCATTCGTGCCTATGCCAGCTATGCCGAGGGCTTCACCATGCCCGATGTCGGCCGCGTCACCCGGTCGATCGGCGTCGCGGGCGTCGACCTCGACGATTATCTCGACATCAGCCCGATCGTCTCCAACAACCGCGAAATCGGGCTGGAGGTGAAGCGCGGCCCGATCGACGCCAGCGCCACCTATTTCTGGTCGTCCAGCGACAAGGGACAGATATTGATCGCGCAAGGCGACGGCATCTTCACCGTCCAGCGCCAGCGGGTCGAGATCGAAGGGCTGGAAATCAACCTCGGCGTGCAGACGCCGCTGCCGGGGCTCAAGCTCTCCACCGGCTATGCCCATCTCAAGGGCCGCTATGACAGCGACAGCGCCAATCCCGACGGCATCGTCGATACCGATCTGGACGGCACCAACATCTCGCCCGATCGCCTGAACGTCGCTGCCGACTATCGCCATGGCGCCATCTCGGCGCGACTGCAGACCCAATATTATCTGTCGCGCAATTTCCATGGCAAGGCGAACCCGGACCGGGGCAACAATTTCGGCGGCTATGCGGTCACCGACGCCTATCTCCGCTACGACACCGCATCACTGGGCGGCGTCTATCTCAGCGTCCAGAATCTGTTCGATAAATTCTATATCGACTATAATAGCGACACGCGCCTGCCCAACGACAGTCTGGCCTTCTTCGCCGGTCGCGGACGGCTCTTCACCCTGGGCTGGGATTATCGCTTCTGACCATAAGCGGGCGGGCCACGGCCCGCCCGTTCAGGCCATCAGAGCGACGCGAAATCGATCGGCGCGTGCCGGTCGAGCGTGCGGCTCTGGTCCTCCAGCGGATATTTGAGGCCACTGGCGCAGTTGAACAGCACAGCCCGTTCATCCCGCCCGATCAGCCCCTCGTCCAGCGCTCGGCTGTAGGCCGCCAGCGTCGCCCCGCCCTCGGGACAGAGCAGCAGGCCGTCGTCGCGCGCCACGTCGCGCACTGCCGCCGCGATTGCCGCATCCGACACCGCCAGCGCCGCGCCGCCGCTTTCCCGTACCGCGCGCAGGATCAGGAAGTCGCCCACCGCCTTGGGCACGCGAATGCCCATGGCGATGGTCTGCGCGTCCTCCCAGCGCTCGGCAAATTCCACACCCTGCTCGAAGGCGCGAACCATCGGCGCGCAGCCTTCGGCCTGCACCGCGAACATCTTGGGCCGCTTGGGACCGATGAAGCCGATCTTCTCCAGCTCATCGAACGCCTTCCACATGCCGATCAGGCCGGTGCCGCCGCCGGTGGGATAGAAGATCGCGTCGGGCAGTTCCCAGCCCAGTTGTTCGGCGAGTTCCAGCCCCATCGTCTTCTTGCCCTCGATCCGATAGGGTTCCTTCAAGGTCGAGAAATCGAACCAGCCGCGTTCCTTGACGCCCTGGCCGACGATCGCGCCGCAATCGTCGATATAGCCGTTGACGCGATAGACCCGCGCGCCCTGCGCCGCGATCTCGCGCACATTCACTTCGGGGGTGTCGGCCGGGCAGAAGATCACCGATTCCATGCCGGCGACCGCGGCATAGGCGGCCAACGCCGCGCCGGCATTGCCGTTGGTCGGCATCGCCACCTGCGTGACGCCCAGTTCCTTGGCCATGGAGACCGCCATGACGAGGCCCCGCGCCTTGAACGAGGCCGTCGGCAACCGTCCCTCATCCTTGGCGAGCAGTTGCGCCCCACCCAGCCGCTTGGCCGTGCGCGGCAGCGGGATCAGCGGCGTCGCATTCTCGCCCAGGCTCACGATGTTGCTGGTCTGCCGCACCGGCAGCAATTCGCGCCAGCGCCACAGGTCCATCGGCCGCGCGGCCAATGCTTCCTTGGTCAGCGTGGCCCGCACGCCGTCCAGATCATAGCGCACCAGCAGCGGCTTGCCCGCCGCCGACAGCCCATGCAGCCGATCCGCCTCATAACGCTCGCCGGTCAGCGAACATTCGAGATGGGTAACAAAGGTTGGACGGTCGGTGGTGAGGTTGAGGTCGTGAATCAAAAGGGCCTCCGTTCAAGCAAGGATTCGGTGCGTTCGCGGCCCCACGGGGGACCCTGACCGATCCAGCCCGAACGGGGCGGATATTTGTCAGTCCGGCTTCTTCGCCACGCTGACCATGGCGGGGCGCAGCAAGCGGTCCTTGATGCTGTAGCCGGCCTGCATTTCCACCAGCACGGTGCCCGGCTCGGCGTCCGCCGACGGCAGTTCCATCACCGCCTGATGCTTGTTCGGGTCGAGCGGCTGGCCGACCGATTCGATCTTGCTGATGCCGTTGCGGCCGAACACCGCCTCCAGCTCGCGGCCGGTGGCTTCCAGGCCAGTGACCAGCCCCTTGAACTTGTCGTCCTCGCGCAGCTCGGCGGGGATGGCGGCCAGCGCCCGGCCCAGATTGTCGGCCACCGACAGCATGTCGCGGGCAAAGCTGGTCGCGGCATAGGCGCGCGCGTCGGCCAGTTCCTTCTCCAGCCGGCGCCGCACATTCTGCGTGTCGGCATGGGCGTAGAGAATGTCCTGCTTGGCCGTTTCCAGCTCGGCTTCCAGCGCTGCGATACGCTCGGCATTGGCGTTTTCAGGGGCGTCCACGGGGGTCTCCTCCTCGGGCAGCTGGTCCAGGGTTTCGGTATTTTCGATAGTCTGCTTGTCTTCGCTCATCTCATCAATCTCGACAGCGTCTGTGCGGTGAAATCCACCATGGGGATCACTCGGGCATAGTTCAAGCGCGTGGGGCCGATCACGCCGACCACGCCGACGACCCGGCCGTCCCCGCCGCGATAGGGGGCGGCTATGACCGATGAACCCGAAAGGGAAAAGAGCTTGTTTTCCGAACCGATGAAGATTTTGGTCGCGCTGCCGGCCAGCGCGCTCTCCAGCAGGCGCGAAATCTCCTGCTTGCCCTCCAGTTGCTCCAGCAATTGCCGCACCCGGTCGAGGTCGGCGGCGGTGCCATCGTCGATCAGATGCGCCTGCCCCCGCACGATCAGCACGGGACGGTCATCGGCGTCATGGCTCCAGATCGCGATGCCGCGCGTCACCAGTTCGCGCGCCGCGCCCTCCAGCGTGGAGCGCTCCTGCTCCATCTCGCGGGCCAGCAGGTCGCCGGCCTGGCGCAGCGTCAGCCCGCCAAAGCGCGCCGACATGAAATTGGCCGCCTCGTTCAGCATCGACGGCGTCACCCCGCGCGGCAGGTCGAGCACGCGATTCTCGATCGATCCGTCCTGCCCGACCAGCACCGCCAGCGCCTGCCGGTCATTCAAGGGCACGAAGCCGAACTGGCGCAACACCGGCTCGCGCCTCGGCACCATGACGATGCCGGCACAGGCAGACAGGCCCGACAGCGTCGCCGTCGCCGCCGACAGCGCCTCCTCGATCGGCCCGCCCTCGGCCAGCCCCACTTCGGCCAGCCCCGCCTCGATCGCGCGGCGCTCCTCGACCGACGGCTCGGCTGCCTGCATCATCCCGTCGACGAACAGCCGCAGCCCGGTCTCGGTCGGCATCCGCCCGGCCGAGGTGTGCGGCGCGGCGAGCAGGCCCAGTTCCTCCAGATCCTGCATCACATTGCGGATCGACGCGGCCGAGAGGCTGAGCCCCATCTTGCTGATCGTGCGCGACCCCACCGGCAACCCGGTGCCCAGATAGCTGTCCACCACCATGCGAAACACGTCGCGCGCGCGGTCATTCAGTTCGGCGATGGAGGCAGTGGCGGCCATGGCGATGATGTAGGCGGCTTTGGGGTTGGGCTCAACGGGGGAGATGGGCCATTTCCCTATCCGTCATGCCGGGCCTGCCCCGGCATCCCGCTTTTCCTGGTTCCAGCGGGAAGGCAGCGGGGTTCTGCAACTCGAAGCCGAGGTGGTGATGCGCGCAAATGGCCGGTAGGCGACTATCCGCTTTAGAGCCACGTTTCGAGGATATCTGCCGCTCGGCATCGGCTGCCGACCAGGCCAGGTATTCCAACGCTGCTGTTGCGGCCGCTTCCGCTAAAGCCATCGATTGACTGCGCGTAAACCTCAGTCGATCCAGCGGCTGGCCCCTACTTGTGCACAGGGGCCGCTTTCGACCTTTTCTATCTCACTTCTGCCCTTTCCTTTTTTCCCTCTCATTGAGACATATTTATAGCCTGCATATCCTGCAGCACCTACAAACACACAGGCGGCCGCTCCGACTGCAACCTGCTTTACTGGGATGCGCGACACGACTTTCAAAGCTGGCCCGGCGAGCCCCTTTATGGATTTCAACGAGAATTCAGCATAATCTAAGCTGACTGGGATCGCCTTCTCCGCAAAGTTGGCGACCATTCTAAAATCCAAATCGAAATCAGGTATCAACGAGAAAGCGCGGTGGGCTACCTCTTCGAACGGCATTTCGTATTCAATCGCATATTGCAGAATCCTCCCAGCCGCGTCGCCTACGTACCGGATAAGGGGCTCCAAGCCTAAATCGGGCGCATCAAACAAATCCATCGCCCGGCGAATTTCATCAATAACGTCTGCTACGTCGAAATTCTGCATACTCCCCCCAACTGTTGCCCTTGCACAATATATACTGACCAATGCTCGGAAAAAGCAGAGCACTAGCAGCCAGATTTGACGATGAAAATCTGAAAACAAGGCCGGTTTCGGCGGATTCGACCGCTCATGACGTCGTTAGAGAATGGCGGCTTGCTCCCAGACTCAGTCGCGCTCTGAATGTCCACAATTGAGCGCGACAGTATTGCCGTCAAACGACGTGAATGGGCGCATTCCTGCCTCCCTTTCCTATTCGCCGCTCTTCTGATCTACCCTGTGCGATGGAACCGAGCGCCTCTGCCGTCCCCTTCATATCCCCGCCCAACGTCCAAAACCGTCGCGTCGCTGTCGTTTCAGTGTCGCCTCGCTGTCGCGTCAGAGGCGCGCGACTGTCGCGTTGGCGTGACTCTCGTGTCGCGTGGCCGTCGCTTCGCCGGCGCGTGGCAGGCGCAATTCGCCGGAATCGACGCAATTTACCCCTGCGACACTGTGAACTTCGGGCTGTCGCGTCGCGGGGCGGCGGTTCAGCTGGCCGGCTTGGGCTTCAGCATCGGTTCGATGCCCAGCGTCTTGGGGATGGTGCCGATCGTCGTGCGGAGTTTCGCATAGCGGCTGTCCATGCAGCCGGACTGGAAATCGAGCCGGGTCGGCTTCGTCCCGTTCTTCCCGCCGCCGCGCGTCCATTCGATCGTGTAGCTGGGCATGTCGGTGGCGAAGCGGGTGCAATTCTCGCCCTGGGCGATGCGCTTTGCCGTGCCGGTCGCCGGCTTCCACGGGGCAAGGCCGGTGCGCAGCTGGCGATATTGCGCGGCGCTGACGGTGAATCGGGTCGGACCGGGGACGGAGGTGAAGCGCTCGGGCTCCAGCAGGCCCGAGCCATCGGGCGTCACCGTGAGCGTATAGGCGGGACAGGCGCCAAAGCAGCGACCGGCGGTAAAGCGGATCGTGTCGCCGGCGGCTGTCGGCGGCTCCAGCTCCACCTTCTCCCGGTCGGTCACGCATCCCGCCAGCGCCAACATCGCAACCGGCCCCATCATCATCACTCTCTTCATGGCGCCCCTCTTATCGCAACTTTTGGCGCTTGGCACTGGCATGCAGCGCAGCCGAGCGCTAAGGCCCGCCACCTGACCGCTTCGGAGTAGAATATTATGCGTCCTTCCGGCCGCGCGCCCGACCAGATGCGCGACATCACCATGGAACCCGGCTTCACCATCCATGCCGAGGGCTCGTGCCTCGTCAGCTTCGGTGACACCCGCGTGCTCTGCACCGCCTCGATCGAGGAAAAGGTGCCTCCCTTCCTGCGCGGCAAGGGTTCGGGCTGGGTCACGGCCGAATATGGCATGCTTCCGCGCGCCACCCACACCCGCGGTAGCCGCGAGGCGGCCAAGGGCAAGCAGTCGGGCCGCACCCAGGAAATCCAGCGCCTGATCGGCCGCTCGCTGCGCACCGTCGTCGACCTCAAGAAGCTCGGCGAGCGCCAGATCGTGATCGACTGCGACGTGATCCAGGCCGATGGCGGCACCCGCACCGCCGCCATCTCGGGCAGCTGGGTTGCGCTGCGCATCGCCGTCGACAAGCTGCTCGCCTCGGGCGCGCTCAGCGAAGACCCGATCATCCAGAAGGTCGCGGCGATCAGCTGCGGCATCTATGAAGGCACGCCGGTGCTCGACCTCGACTATGCCGAGGACAGCAATGCCGAGACCGACGCCAACCTGATCCTGACCGGCGACGGCAAGTTCGCCGAAGTGCAGGCCACGGCTGAAGGCGCCGCCTATGACGAGGAAGAGCTGCTCCGCCTGCTCCGCCTCGCCCGCATCGGCTGCGCCAAGATCTTCGCCGCGCAGGATGTGGCGACGGGTCGGTAAGCCAAAACACAAAATGCCGTCATGCCAGCGAAAGCTGGCATCTCCCTTTTCTTTCGGCTCTAACGTCAGAAAGAAGGGGGATCCCAGCCTTCGCTGGGATGACGGAAATAATGCAGGGTAGAGCCAGATGAGCGACGACTATGGACAGGAACAGGCGATCCGCAAGCTGAAGCCCGGCAAGCTGGTGATCGCCAGCCACAATGCCGGCAAGGTGCGGGAAATCGCCGCCCTGCTCGGCCCCTATGGGATCGAGCCGATCTCCGCCGCGTCGCTCGACCTGCCCGAGCCGGAGGAGACCGGCACCACCTTCATCGCCAATGCCGAGCTGAAGGCGATGCAGGCGGCCGACCTCTCCGGCCTGCCTGCGCTCGCCGACGACAGTGGCCTGTGCGTCGAGGCGCTGAACGGCGATCCGGGCCTCTTCTCCGCCCGCTGGGCCGGGCCGGAAAAGGACTTCGGCATGGCGATGCAGAAAGTGTGGGACGGGGTGCAGGCCAAGGGGCCAGATGCCGGCCATGGCGCGCATTTCATCTGCGCCCTGGCCCTCGCCTGGCCCGACGGCCATGTCGAGGCGTTCGAGGGCCGGGTCGACGGCCTGCTGGTCTGGCCGCCGCGCGGGGCAAATGGCTTTGGCTATGACGCGATGTTCCAGCCCTTGGGCCAAGACATCAGCTTCGGCGAAATGGACCCGGACGCCAAGCACGCCATGAGCCACCGCGCCGACGCCTTCGCCCAGCTGGTGAAGGCGGTGATCTGATCGGATGGGGGCGGTCCCGGCCGCCCCTATTCCTCGCCGCCCGCCAGCACCGGCGCCGCATCCAGCGGCCCCATGCCGAACATGTTGCCGGCGGGATAATAGCGGCAGACGAGATAGTCGAAGCTGCGGCCCTCGGCCAGCGCGCAGCCCACCGACCGGGTGCCGCGCCAGATGATCTGGGTATAATGGGCGACATCCTGCCAGCGGCCGGTGGTGCTGAAATTGGGCATCTTGCCCGCCCGCCGGAAATAGCGCCGTTCATTGAGGAAGGCGCCGACCATCACCTCGTAATCATAGAGGCCCCGGCTTCCCATCCACAGATTTTCGCCGCTCGGCACCGCGCGGGTCGCGCGCGGGCTGTGGGCAAAGATGTTGGTCCGCGCCATCTGCCGCGCATAGCGCGCCGCATCCGCCGCCAGCGTCCGGTCCCAGGCGAGCGGGGTCAGGCCCCAGCGGCTGCGTTCGTCATTATGCATGCCCAGGACCACGTCCTGCAGCAGCCCATCGTCGCGATCGGCCTCTTCCATGCCATAGTGTTCGGCCGGGCTGGGCGCGCGCCGCGCCGGCGCCGCCTGCCCCTTGCCTCCGAAAATCCCCAGCATCATGGCGGCCGTCGCAACGGCCAGCCCCCATTTCCACCCGCGCATCGTTTTTGTTCTTTCGACCCGATAGCCCGCGCCTCTCCCCCGGCCCGGCCGGTTCGGAACGCGATGCTGCGGCTAAACGCCCGATCGTGTGAAGCAGGGATGAATAGTCCGGCACAGGCGATCGCCTGTCCACGTCACTCCGACGAAACGGGTCGCAGCTTCGCCGAATCGATATGCCAGCGCCGCTGCGCGGCCGATGCCCCGTCGACATCATTGACGCGCCGCACGACATAGGTGCCGGCAAAATGCTGGCGCGTGCCATCCGCCAGTTCCGCGTCGATCGTCACCGGCACCGGCTGGTAGACGGAGCCCGCACCCGCATCGCCCGACGTCATCCGGCCGATCGTCACATGGGTCGCACGGGTGGCGGCAAAGCCGGCCTGGAATCTCTCCATCGTCTGCCCTGCCGGCCCATTCTCGCCCCACTGGCTCCAGGCGGTGCCATAGTCGCGCGCGTTGATCGCCGCATAATAACGCTGCACCACGGCCGCCGCGGCCGCCATGCTCCTGGGTTCGGGCGTGCATCCCGCCATCGGCTCGCCCTGGCCGTCGAACAGCGCGCAACTGCGCGCGATCTCATCCTCGATCATCGCACAGCTATTGGCGGCATTGCAGGGCGGATGGGTGGCGGGCGACACGCTGATGCACAGCTTGACGCGGCGCTCGGCCGCAGCGGCGCCGATCTCGGCGGTGCAGGACAGGGGCGTCAAGTCGGCCTGGCTGGATCGGGGGACCGGTGCCGTGTCTGGCTGGGCGGCGGTGGAAGCATTTTCGGGCGTGGCAGGCGCAGCGCCCTGATTATCAGACGTGGGAGATGGTGAACCACACGCAGAAAGGGCAAGCAGCGTAATCGCCGTGCCCATGCAGGCCCATGGCCTTGTTCTTGAAACGGGCTGCATTTTTCCTCCCCCCTTTTGCCGACTGCGCTTCAAGGCATAATCGACAGAGAGGAAAAATGATCCGCCTGGGAAACGCCTTCAGCCCTGCCAGCCGCCAAAGTCGCGGTCGAACGGGCTCATGCCATAGACATTGCCGGCCGGATAATAGCGGCAGACCAGATAATCATATTGGGCGCCCTCGCCCAGCGCGCAGCCGACCCGACGGGTGCCGCGCCAGATCATCTGGGTATAGTGGCCGACATCTTCCCAATTGCCGGTCGTGCTGACATCGGGGAAGCGGGCCTTGAACACGAAGGCACGGCGTTCGTCCATGAAGGCGTCGAGCATGGCGGTATAGCCATAGGCCCGGTGCGTCCCCATCCACAGATTTTCGCCGATTTCCTCGTCGCGCTCACCGCCGTGCGAATGGCGAAACTGGTTGGTATGCACCATCTGGCGCGCATAGCCGGCCGCATCGGCCGCCAGGCGATCATCCCAGGCCAGCGCGGGCACGCCCAGCGACTGGCGCTCGCGATTATGCACGTCCATCACCACCTGGCGCAGCATCGCGTCGGAACGCGGCGCCGGCTGGATATTATAATAATTCCACACGTCGCGATTGACCGAAGCCGATGCCGGTGCGACCGCCCCTGCGATCATCCCGCCGAAAAGCATCAGTGCAGCCGCTAGCGGGCCGCGCTGAACGCGTCTAAAGATATGTCCACTCATGTCACCCGAAGTCCTTCTCGCCCCACCGGCTTTCACCGAGGCTCTTGGCCTATATGTTCATTGGCCATTTTGTGTTTCGAAGTGTCCTTACTGCGATTTTAACAGTCATGTGCGCGACCGGATCGACGCCGATGCGTGGCAGGCTGCGCTGCTCGCCGACCTTGCCCATGAGGCGGAAAAAACCGGCCGGCGACCGCTCCGTTCGATCTTCTTTGGCGGTGGCACGCCGTCGCTGATGCCGCCCCGCATCGCCGCTTCCCTGATCGAGGCGGCGGAAAGACATTGGGGCTTTTCCAACGACATAGAGATCACGCTTGAGGCGAACCCGAACTCGGTGGAAGCCGCGCGTTTCGGCGATCTGGCGGCCGCCGGGATCAACCGCGTGTCGCTTGGCCTGCAGGCGCTCGACAATGAGGCGCTGGCCTTCCTGGGGCGTGCCCATGACGTCGATGAAGGGCTGGGCGCACTCGACACGGCTCGTCGCATTTTTGACCGGGTGAGCTTCGATCTCATCTACGCGCGCCCTGGCCAGAGCGAATCGGACTGGGAAGCGGAGCTGGCGCGCGCCCTCTCCTTCGGCACCGGCCATTTGTCGCTCTATCAGTTAACGATCGAGCCGGGCACGCGCTTCGCCACGCTCGCCGCGCAGGGCAAGCTGACACCGGTCGACCCGGATCATGGCGCCACCCTTTATGAGCTGACCCAGGCGATGACCGCGCAGGCCGGCATCCCTTCCTACGAGATCAGCAACCATGCCCGGCCGGGGCAGGAAAGCCGCCATAACCTCATCTACTGGCGCTATGGCGACTATGTCGGCATTGGCCCCGGCGCCCATGGCCGCCGCGGTGGCATGGCGACATTGCGCCACAAGAAGCCGGAAAACTGGATGGGCGCGGTCGATCGCAACGGCAACGGCCTGCAACAGGAAGTGCCGCTGCAGGCCGAGGACAAGGCGCGCGAGGCGCTGCTGATGGGATTGCGTCTGGGCGAAGGGGTCGATCTGGCCCGGATCGCCGGCCTCTCGGGCCTGCCGATCGACGCGCTGGTGGATGATCGGGCGGTCGACCGGATGAATGATCTGGGGCTGGTCTGGCGAACCGGCAACCGGCTTCAGGTCAGCCCGGCGGGCATGTTGCTGCTCGACGCCATCCTGCCCGAAGTGGTGGCGGTCTAAAAGCCTCAGTCCGGATTGCGATCGAGATCGGCCAGTTCCTGGTCGATGTCGCGCAGTGCCTCGGCCCGATCGCTTTCCGGCATGCGGCTGGCGGCGATCTGGGCACGGGCGGCGGTCAGCCCGGCGCGCGCGGCATTGCGCCCCGCCCGTTCGGCATTGCGGGACATGCGCTCGGCATCGCGGGCGTTCAGCATGGCGATCCGCTCCGCCTTGCGGGCCTGCGCCTCGATCGCCCGCTCGCAGATGCGCACCCGGATGTTGCGGCGGCCATTGGCATCGACAAATTCGCGATGGCTGGTGACCTTGTCGCCCTCGCAGCCTTCGCGCACGTCGACCACCGGCACCATGCGGGCAATCTCCGCCTCGGTCGGGATGCGATGGGTTTCGACCCGGCCATTGGCATGGGTGACGATCACCCGTCCCGGCTCGCTGCGCACCGTCACCGGCGGCACGGGCGGGACCGGCGGAACCGGGGGCACGATGTCGGTGGCCGGAACCGGCGGCACGGGCGGTGCAGGCGGCACGCGATCGGCATGGGCGACCGGCGCTGCCGCCGGCATGGGCGCGGCGGCGGGAACCGGCGCGGCCTGCGGCAGGGCCTCCCGCGCCGATACGGGCTGCGACACCAGGTTGGTCAGCTTGGCGAAATCGGCCTGATCGACCTTATCGGTGATTGCCGCCATCTGCTGCGCGGCGCGGCTGCCCGATGCGGTGAGGGCCAGGCCCGTGGCAACGACCATGGCGACGGCGGCCATGCCCCAGCTGATGCGCTTCAACGATGTTTCATGGCTCGAAAGCATTTTCAGCCTCCCCTTGAGCGTGGTGATGCGGGTGAGATGGCAGGCGCCGGCAAATTGGCGACCACCGGCGGCCTTCAATATGGCGCGGCCATAGGCATGGGCCTGATCCTGGCCGTAGAGCGAGAGGACGCGCGCGTCGCAGGCGGTTTCCTGATCGGCGCGATAGGCGCGATAGGCGATCCAGGCGACCGGATTGCACCAGTGCAGCGCCAGCAGCAGCAGCGCGACCATATTGGCGGCCAGATCGCCGCGCTCATGATGGGCGCGTTCATGAGCGATCGCCATATCCTGCTCCTGCACGTCATAGCGCAGCCCGAAATCGGCCGGCAGGACAATATAGGGCCGGAAAATACCGAAGGCGAGCGGTCCCGATGCCTGCGGACTGGTGATCAGGCGGATGCGCCCTTCCTCGCCCAGCGGCGTCGATCCGGCCAATATGTCGCGGCGAAACCGGGCATAGCCGATCGCCTGCACGACCAGGAACAGGACGACGCCCAGCGCCCACAGGCCGATCGCCATTTCCAGCCAGGGGATGCTTGTCGCGGCGGCCTGGGGCGCGGGCGAAGGCGCGATCTCCAGCAGCGCCGGCAGGCCCGCCTGGTCCACGACATTATGCAGCGGCGAAGGCGCGGCGACCTCGCGCGGCAAGGTCGGCAACAGCATCCGGGCCAGCGGCAGCAGCCACAGCCAATAGGCCGCCCCCGCCCCCAGCCAGCGCGCCACCGGGCGTCGCAACATCATCACCATCGCCATCAGCAGGGTCGTGGCGATCAGCGTTTCGGCCATCCAGACGCTCATGATTTCAACCCCTTCAGGATTTCCTCAAGCTCCGCGATATCATCCGCGCTCAACTGGTCCTGGCTCGCCAGCTGGGCGACCAGGGGAGAGATGCGACCGCCGAACAGGCGATTGACCAACCGGCCGGACTCGCTCGCCACATAATCCTCTCGCGCCACCAGCGGGCGATAGAGGAAGCGGCGGCCATCCTGGTCGGCGGCGATCACCTCCTTGGCCATCAGCCGCGACAGCAAGGTCTTGACCGTCTGCAGGCTCCAGTCACGTTCGGCGGTGACGCGATCGGCGACATCATTGGCGGTTGCCGGCGCCTGTTCCCACAGCGCTTCCATCACCACCAGTTCCGCTTCGCTGATCTTTTCGCTCACTGCCTGATCCCGACCCTGTTCCGACTCTCCAACTACACATGTAGTCGCATCGATTACGGATGTAGTCAATCAGGAAAGTGGCTCGGCCCAAATGGCTTTTCGACGAAAGTGTCGGGCGACCTTACAAACGACAGCGGACGACTGCCGGCGTTAACCCTTGAACCATGCACGAATGCGTGGCTTTCCACTTCTGGTACGCCGGATGCTTCTCTTCCCACATACCCACCGTTCAACTACCCGGGGGATGCCGGCACGGTCTCCGCAGGCATCCCCCACCCGGTGGCCGTTCCCGAAGCTTTCACAGACCTTATCGCCAGCCGGACTTGCAGCACATTGAACCGTCCCTGGCCGGCTTCATATGCACGCACTGCAGACAAGAAAAAGGGCGGCCCGACCAGCGGACCGCCCCCTCGATCTTTCGCCCTGAGCCGTCGATCAGTTCGCCGCAGCGACGCCGTTGTCGGTCATCAGCTGCTGAAGCTCGCCAGCTTCATACATTTCCATCATGATGTCGCTGCCGCCGACAAATTCGCCCTTCACATAAAGCTGGGGAATGGTCGGCCAGTCGGAGAAGGTCTTGATGCCCTGGCGGACGGCCTGGTCCTGCAGCACGTCGACCGTGTCGTAATTCACGCCCAGATGCTCCAGGATCGCGATCGCGCGGCTGGAAAAGCCGCACTGGGGGAAGAGCGGCGTGCCCTTCATGAAGAGCACCACGTCATTACCGTTGACGATGTCGGCGATCCGCTGCTGCACGGCGTCGGTCATTTCACTGGGTCCAATTCTTTGTCTGGCGTCGCCGCGCGGCGGGACGCGAATGTCGCTATGGCGGTTAGTTGGGAACGGCGGTGGTCAGTTGCAAGGCGTGAAGCACCCCGCCCATGCGTCCGCCCAGCGCCGCATAGACTGCGCGCTGCTGCGCCACCCGGCTCATGCCCCGAAAGCTCTCGGACACGACCTTCGCCGCATAATGATCGCCGTCGCCGGCAAGGTCGGTAATCTCGACCTGCGCATCCGGGATCGCGGTCTTGATCATCTCGGCAATATCGTCTGCTGCCATCGGCATGGCGATACCTGCCTTACTGCGCTTCGATGAACATGCGGCGGGCGATCACCGCCTGCTCGTCGAGCGCGGTGCGTACGCCCGCTTCGTCGATGTCGAGGCCCGCCTGGGTCATGTCGCCCAGCAGCTTGCGGATGACGTCCTCGTCACCCGCTTCCTCGAAATCGGCCTGCACGACGGCCTTGGCATAGGCGTCGGTTTCCTCAGGGGTCAGGCCCATCTTCGCGGCCGCCCATTCGCCCAGCAGGCGGTTGCGGCGCGCCTGGATGCGGAACTGCATCTCCTGGTCGTGCGCGAACATATTTTCAAATGCGCGCTCGCGGTCGTCGAAAGTGGTCATGCGTGAAGCCCTGTTGAAATGCGTCTGTCGCGTTCAGAGATAGGCGGAACCGCGCCTTTAGGCAACGGCCGGCACCAGCCAGGGGCGCAAAGCGGCATCCTTCGCCTCGAACGCGTCGATCACATCCGCCTCGTCCAGGGTCAGGCCGATCTCATCCAGGCCGCCCAGCAGGCAATGCTTGCGGAACGGATCGATCTCGAAGCTGAAGCGATCCTGATATTGGGTGGTGACGCTCTGCTGCTCCAGATCGACATGGATAGGGTCGGTCTTGGCGACCTCCATCAGCCGGTCGATCGCCTCCTGCGGCAGCACCACGGTCAATATCCCGTTCTTGAACGCATTGCCCGAGAAGATGTCGGAAAAGCTCGGCGCGATCACCACCTTGATGCCCAGGTCGCCCAGCGCCCAGGCGGCATGTTCACGGCTGGAGCCGCAGCCGAAATTGTCGCCCGCGATCAGGATCGGGCTGCCGGCATATTCGGGATCGTCAAAGACATTGCCCGGTTCCTTGCGCAGCACCTCGAACGCGCCCTTGCCCAGGCCAGCGCGCGAAATCGTCTTGAGCCAATGCGCCGGGATGACGATGTCGGTGTCGACATTCTTCATCCCGAACGGATAGGCCCGGCCGTCAACGGTAGTCAGCTTGTCCATCAGTGCGCCCGCTTCGCCTCCACCGCAGGACCGTCCTCGGCGCGGCCCAGCGTCGCGGCCATCGCCGCACTGGCCAGCGCACCCAGCGCCAGCACCCAGAATACCTTCTTCATGCGACCATCCCCTCTTTTTCACCCATCAATGCGCGCACATCGGTCAACCGGCCGGTCAGCGCGGCGGCCGCCGCCATTTCCGGCGAGACCAGATGCGTGCGCGACCCCGGACCCTGACGGCCCATGAAATTGCGGTTGCTGGTCGACGCGCAGCGTTCGCCGGCCGGCACCTTGTCCGGGTTCATGCCCAGGCATGCCGAACAGCCCGGCTCGCGCCATTCGAAACCGGCGTCGAGGAAGATGCGGTCCAGCCCCTCGGCCTCGGCCATGCGCTTGACCAGGCCCGACCCCGGCACGACCATCGCATGCTTGATGCCGGCGGCGATATGCCGCCCCTTCAGCAGGCCGGCGGCGGCGCGCAGATCCTCAATCCGGCTGTTGGTGCAGCTGCCGATGAAGACATGCTCGATCGCGACATCTTCCATCTTCTGTCCGGCGGACAGGCCCATATAGTCGAGCGACTTCTGCGCGGCGGCGCGCTTCGACGCATCGGCGAAGCTTTCCGGATCGGGCACCACGCCGGTCACCGGCACCACATCCTCGGGGCTGGTGCCCCAGGTGACGTTGGGGACGATGTCGGTCGCGTCGATCACGACCGTCTTGTCGAACACCGCGCCTTCATCCGTGTGCAGCGTCTTCCACCAGGCCACGGCCGCATCCCAGTCGGCGCCCCTGGGCGCCATCGGGCGGCCCTCGATATAGGCGAAGGTCTTCTCGTCCGGCGCGAACAGGCCGGACCGGGCGCCCGCCTCGATCGACATGTTGGCGACGGTCAGGCGCCCCTCGATCGACATGTCGCGGAACACCGACCCGCGATATTCCATGACATAGCCGGTGCCGCCGGCGGTGCCGATCGTGCCGCAGATTGCCAGCGCCACATCCTTGGGGGTGACGCCATAGCCCAGCTCGCCCTCGACCACGACCTGCATGGTCTTGGACTGTTTCAGCAGCAGGGTCTGGGTGGCCAGCACATGCTCGACCTCGGACGTGCCGATGCCGAAGGCCAGCGCGCCCAGCGCGCCGTGCGAGCTGGTATGGCTGTCGCCGCAGACCAGAGTGGTGCCCGGTAGGGTGAAGCCCTGTTCCGGGCCGACGACATGGACGATACCCTGTTCCGGGTCCGCGTCACCGATTAGGCGCACGCCGAATTCGGGCGCATTGCGTTCCAGCGCGGCAAGCTGCTGCGCGCTTTCCGGATCGGCGATCGGGATGCGATGACCATCGGCGTCGCGACGCGGCGTCGTCGGCAGATTATGGTCGGGCACCGCAAGGGTCAGGTCGGGCCGGCGCACCTTGCGCCCGGCAAGGCGTAGGCCTTCAAACGCCTGCGGGCTCGTCACTTCATGCACGAGGTGACGATCGATATAGATCAGGCAGGTTCCATCGGGACGCCGTTCAACGACATGCGCGTCCCAGATCTTCTCATAGAGGGTGCGTGGCTTAACCATGGTCCCCTCCCCCTAGACCCGTAAGGCGCCAGGGGAAAGGGGGAGAAACGGAGTTTGCGATGGAAAATGTGCGCTTTTTGCAAGGCTGAAGCAATAATGTTACGCCACGCGATAATCCTCGACCACGCGGCCGACCGCCGCCAGTTCCGCCTCATGGCCCTCCTCGCGCCAGCTTTCGGCCAGCGCCGCCTGTTCCCATTCGCGCATCGCCGGATGGGCCAGCATGGTCTCGACCCAGCCGCGCGCGATCGGCCCGACATCCAGGCCATAGCTGCGCACCCGGAAGGCGACCGGCGCATAGAAGGCGTCGAGCGCGCTGAAATCGGCGCCGGCCAGATAGGGCCCGCCAAAGCGCGCCAGCCCCTGCTCCCAGAGTTCGCGCAACCGGGCGATATCCTTGTTGAGCGCCGGCTCGATCAGGTTCAGCTCCACCCGCACCCCGACATTCATCGTGCAGGTCGAACGCAGCGCGGAAAAGCCGCTGTGCATTTCCGCCACCGCGCACTGGGCAAAGGCCCGCGCATCGGCATCGGCAGGCCAGACGCCCTCATGCCGGTCGGCCAGATAGAGGAGGATGCCGAGCGAATCCCAGAGCGTCCGGTCGCCATCGATCAACGCCGGCACCTGTCCCGTCGGCGAAAAGCTGCGAAAGGCGCTGTAATTGACCGGCGCGGCAAAGGGCTCGATCCGATCGACGAAATCGATCCCCAGCCCCTTCATCAGCAGCCAGGGCCGCAGCGACCAGCTCGAATAATTCCGGTTGGCGGTGATGAGCGTATAGGCCATCGATCAATCTCCCCTGTGCGTGGTGCGCGTCCCCTTAGCGCAACGGGAAACGGCCCGACAGGCGGAACGATCCACGGGTCTGACAAGCTCAGCTTATCAGGCGGGTTGGAGAAGTTAGACGCATCCTGACGGAGTTGGGTGGGGGATCAGTATTTTAAGCCCTGATCCCCGCCAGCCACTCGCCGATCATCGCCCGGCCCGCCGCCACCGCGCCCGGCCCATGATCGTCATGATCCTTCCGCAGCGCGATGCCGCATTTTCCGGCCACGTCCAGATCGGCCCAGAAATGGGTCAGCCAATCCGCAAAGCGCGGATCCTCGCCCATTTCGGCGTGGAATTGCAGCGCCAGCAGATTGGCCCCGCGCCGGAACGCCTGATGCGCATAGCGATCGGTCGACCCCAGCAATTCGACCTGATCGGGCAGGTCGAACGTGTCGCTATGCCAGTGCAGCACCGGCACGCCGTCGATATGGCGCAGCGGCGATCCCGCCCCCGCCGCGTTGACGCTGACCGGGGCAAAGCCCAGCTCCATATGCCCGCCCGGATAGACCCGCGCGCCCAGCGCCGCCGCGATCATCTGACTGCCCAGGCACACGCCCAGCGTCGGCCGGTCCGCCGCCAGCCGCGCGGAAAGCTTGCCGATCTGCACCGGGATCCAGGGATGCACATCCTGTTCATAGACGCCCATCGGCCCGCCCATCATGATGAGCAGATCCGGCTCGGTCAGGTCGATATCGGCGAAATCGGGGCTGGCCACATCGATCCGCTCGATCTGATAGCCGGCCGCCTCGATCGGCTGGAGATAGCCTGCCGCACCCTCGCGCGGCACATGTCGGACGATCAACGCTCTTTTCATTACCCCCGATAGCTAGCCAGCCAAACCCGCCGACGCCAGCCCAGCCTTTCTTGGGGACAGAAAATTGCCGCTATCGGCTTGGCCCGGCCGCCCGGCCATGATTTAACCCAGCGCCATGATCCTGACCCGCATCGCTCGCCCTTTCCTGCTGGCTACCCTGCTCGCCGGCACCGCCCTTTCCGCCCAGACCCGCGAAGCGCCTTCCGCGCCGGTCGATGCGGTCGATCCCTTCATCGGCACCTCGGGCGAAGGCCACACCTTCCCCGGCGCCGTCGCCCCCTTCGGCATGGTCCAGCTCTCGCCCGACACCCATGTCGGCCCGGCCCGCCAGACCTATAATTGGGCCGCCGGCTATCGCCACGAAGACCCGGTGATCCTCGGCTTCTCCCACACCCATTTCTCGGGCGCAGGCCATAGCGATCTGGGCGATTTCCTGGTGATGCCGGTCAGCGGCGACAGCGTCCCGCTGGAGGCCGGCGACGACAAGACCCCCGGCTTCCGCTCGCACAAGGCCGATGAGGTCGCCTCGGCCGGCTATTATGCCGTCACCCTGACCGATCCGGGCGTGCGTGCGGAAATGACCGCCGGCACCCGTGTCGGTGTCCACCGCTATGCCTTCCCCACCGGCAAGGCCGCGCATCTGCTACTCGACCTGCGCTCGATCATCTATGATTATCCCGGCAAGATCCTCTGGTCCTCCATCCGCATCCGCCCCGACGGCACGATTACCGGATCGCGCGAGGTGCGCGGCTGGGCCACGCCGCGGCGCATCTTCTTCGCCATCCGCTTTTCCGCGCCGCTGACCGGCCACCGCTTCGTCAGCACCGAAAAGGATATCCTCTACAAGGGCTTCAAGGGCCCCGGTCGCGGCCCCGAGACGCTGGATTCCCTCTCCGGCCGCGCGCTGGTGGCCCAGCTCGACTTCGGCACGCTGACGAAACCGCTGGAGGCGAAGGTCGCGCTGTCGGGCGTGGACGAGGATGGCGCCATCGCCAACCTCGCCAGCGAGCCGGGCGATTTCGACGCGATCCGCGCCAAGACCCGCACCGCCTGGAACGATGCGCTGGGCGCGGTGAAGATCGACGCGCCCAAGCCGATGCGCACCAATGTCTACACCGCCCTCTATCACAGCCTGATGGCGCCCAGCGTCTGGGGCGATGCCGACGGCCGCTGGCGCGGGCCGGACGATCAGGTCCATGCCGGAACCGGCTTCACCATGCATTCCACCTTCTCGCTGTGGGACACGTTTCGTGCGGAGCATCCATTGCTCACGCTGATCCAGCCCGAAGCGAAAAATGCCGATTTCGTGAACTCACTGGTCGCCAGCCAGAAGACCAGCCCGTTCGGCATCCTCCCCGTCTGGCAGTTTGGCGGCAAGGAAACCTGGACGATGATCGGCTATCATGCCGTCCCGGTCATCGCCGACGCCTGCCTGAAAGGGATCAGGGGCATCGACTGCGCCGCCGCGCTGAAAGCCATGGTCGCCAGCGCCGACTATGCCCCCTATGGCGGCCTCGGCGACTATATGAAGCTGGGCTATGTCCCCATCGACCGCGAGCCGGAAGCGGCGTCCAAGACGGTCGAATATGCCTATGACGACTGGACCATCGCCCGCCTCGCCCGCCAACTGGGCGACACCGTCACGGCAGAGCGCTTCGAGAAACGGTCGCAGAACTGGCGCAACAGCTTCGACGCGAAGACCGGTTTCCTGCGCGCGCGCAAGGCGGATGGCAGTTTCCGCACCCCCTTCGATCCGACCGCGATCAACTATGGCAGCGACTATACGGAGGGCAATGCCTGGCAATATAGCTGGTTCATGCCGCATGATCAGGGCGGGCTGTTCCGCCTGCTGGGCGGCGACGCGAAGACCATCGCCAAGCTCGACGCGATGTTCGACTATGACAATAGCAAGATCGACTATAGCCATGCCGAAGATATTTCCGGCCTGATCGGCCAATATATCCATGGCAACGAACCCAGCCACCATGTCGCCTATCTCTACAGCTATGCCGGCCAGCCCTGGCGCACCCAGGAACGCCTGAAGCAGATCGTCGACAGCCAGTATAAGCCCACGCCCGAAGGCCTGGCCGGCAATGACGATCTGGGCCAGATGTCCGCCTGGCTGGTCTTCACCGCCTTGGGCTTCTCTCCCGTGGCGCCGGGCAGCAACCAATATGTGATCGGCCGCCCCTTCGTCGACCGCGCCGAGATGACCTTGCCCAGCGGCCACCGCTTCACCGTGATTGCCGACGGCCTGACCGACGCCAACCGCTATGTCGGCCAGGTGACGCTGAACGGCAAGTCGCTCGACCGCAGCTACATCACCGACGCGGAAATCCGCGCTGGCGGCGAACTGCGCTTCACCATGCAGGCCAGCCCCAACAGAACATGGGCGACCGGCGTGAAGGCCCGCCCCTTCTCCATGACCGGCTATGGCAAGTGAGGGCGCGAGACCGCCATTATCTCTTCGTCTGCAGCCAGAACAAGCTGCGCAGCCCGACCGCCGAACAGATTTTCGCCGACCATCCCGGTATCGAAACCCTGTCGGCGGGCACCAACCATGATGCGGAAACGCCGCTGGACAATGAAATGCTGCGCTGGGCCGACACCATCTTCGTGATGGAAAAGACCCACCGCAGCAAGATCCAGCAGCGCTTTCGCAGCGCGCTGGGCGGCACAAGGATCGTCTGCCTCGACATACCGGACGATTACGAATTCATGGATGCGAACCTGATCGCCCTGCTCCACACCCGCATGGCCCGCTTCCTGCCACGCACACCTTCCGCCTGATCGGCCTACGCGGCTGAAAGGAAAGGTATTGATGACGGGATCGAATAGTCCAGGAGTCCCTCTCACCCTCCGCCCGCCGGCTGTGCGATCGGCTCGCCGGCACCGGCTCGACCGCTGCTAGGCCAATGCACTGTCCCCCGGCTGTCGCCTGACTGTCGCGTCGCTGTCGCTTCGGTGTGCCCCCAGTGTCGCTTCACGGGCGCGCGACAGGCGCGTTGTCGCCAAAATCGCCCCGAAATCACGACGCATGACGGTGTGAACTTTCAACTGTCGCGTCATTTCCCCCTGGCCCCTAGCCAAGCGGTTGCATGCGCGGCACTAAGGCGACCCCGGCGGCGGGCGACCGTTCGTGCCAGGGCCAGAACAGGGAGCATTTCGTGAACCGACGCCAATTCCTCACCACCAGCGGCGCCACGGCGCTGGCCGCATCCGCCCCGCGCGCCTTTGCGCAGCCGGGATCGCAGGATGCCCGCCTGCGCGCCATGCTGGACGGCTTCTTCTATGAGCGGCTGGACGACAGCCCGGAACAGGCGACCCGCCTTGGCCTCGACACCGGTGCCCGCGCGGCGCTGCGCGGCAAGCTCAGCGACACCAGCGCCGCTGGCGCGGCGCGCGACCTGGCCCGCACCAAGACGCAGGCCAAGCAACTGGCGGGCCTGGACCGCGCGGCCCTCAGCCCGGCCAGCCAGCTCGACTATGATGTCGTCGCCTATCAGCTCGACCGCGCGGTGGGTGGCGAGCGTTTCGCCTATGGCGAGACGGCGGGCCGCTATGCGCCCTATATCCTGAGCCAACTCACCGGCTCCTATCGCGAGACGCCCGATTTTCTCGACAGCCAGCACCGGGTGAAGGATGCAGCCGATGCCGATGCCTATCTGGCGCGGCTCGAAGCCTTTCCCGTCAGCATGGACGGCGAACTGGAACGGCAGAAGGCGGATGCGGCCAAGGGCGTGTTCGCGCCCGATTATATTCTCGACACCACCATGAAGATGCAGGCGGCGCTGCGCGACCAGCCCGCAGCCCAGACCGTGCTGCTGGCGAGCTTTGCCAAGAAGCTGGCCGCCGCCGGCCTGCCGCCCGAACGCGCGGCGCAAGCCGAGAAGATCGTCGCGGAGAAGGTCTTCCCCGCGGTCGATCGCCAGCGCGCGCTGGTGCAGCAGTTACGCGCCAAGGCAGTGCATGACGCCGGCTGCTGGCGCCTGCCCGACGGCGAGGCCTTCTATGCCGCCGCCGCCGAAGCCGCGACCACGACCCGGCTGACCGGCGACGAGATCCACCAGATGGGCCTGGATCAGGTCGCCAGCATCTCGTCGCGGATCGACGCGATCCTGAAGGGCGAAGGGATGAGCCAGGGCACGGTCGGCGACCGTCTGGTCGCGCTCAACAAGCGCCCCGATCAGCTTTACCCCAATACCGATCCGGGCCGCGAGGCGCTGCTGGCGCAGCTCAACAGCCAGATCAAGGCGATGCAGGCGCGACTGGGCGAGGCGTTCAACACCGTGCCCAAGGCGCCGGTCGAGGTGCGCCGCGTGCCGGTGACGATCCAAGCGGGCGCGCCGGGCGGCTATTATCAGAATGCCTCGCTCGACGGGTCGCGGCCCGCCATCTATTTCATCAACCTGCGCGACACGTTCGACCGGCCGAAATTCGGCCTCGCCACGCTGACCCATCATGAGGCTGTGCCGGGCCACCATCTGCAGGTGACGGTGGCGCTGGAATCGGATTCGATCCCGATGATCCGCCGCCGCGGCTTCTACAGCGGCTATTCCGAGGGCTGGGCGCTCTATTCGGAACAGCTGGCCGACGAGATGGGCATGTACAAGGGCGATCCGCTGGGCCAGGTCGGCTATCTCCAGTCGCTGCTGTTCCGCGCCACCCGGCTGGTGGTCGACAGCGGCATGCATGCCAAGCGCTGGAGCCGCGAAAAGGCGACCGATTACCTGATCGCCACCACCGGCATCGCGCGCGGCCGCAGCCAGGGCGAGATCGACCGCTACACCGTCTGGCCGGGCCAGGCGTGCAGCTACAAGATCGGCCACACCGTGTGGAACGACCTGCGCGAGCAAGTGAAGACGGCGCAGGGCGACAAGTTCGACCTCAAGCAGTTCCATGAGGTGCTGACGCTGGGCGCGATGCCGCTCGACATATTGAAGCAGGCCGTGCGCCAGCGGGCGGGGATCGCTTAAACGCCTCCCCTTTGGGGCAGACAAAAAACGGCCCGGTGGTGCGCCACCGGGCCGTCGAGGGTCCTTCCACCCAAATCGCGAGAGGAGTGTCGAATTCCCCGCGAACTGGCTGTCTTCACGGCCCCGGCCGCGAAACCCTAATCTTCCATGCTTGTTACGCTTGCGGAACCCATCTTCCCGACAAGCATCGGGATATCGCCGGGAAGATGGGGCACCTGCGGCAGATTCTATTTCGTCGTTTCCGCGGAAGCGGGAACCCATCTCCCAACGCCGGTTCCTGACGCGAGGTCGGGAGATGGATCCCCGCCTTCGCGGGGATGACGGGGATAGGGTTTAGGCCGCAAACTGATTCATTGTGTTATGGGCGCCGCCGGCCTTGAGCGCGGCTTCGCCGGCGAAATATTCCTTATGGTCGTCGCCAATGTCGGAGCCGGCCATATTCTGGTGCTTCACGCAGGCGATACCCTGGCGGATTTCCTGCCGCTGAACACCCTTGACGTAGCCCAGCATGCCGGCCTCGCCGAAATATTCCCTGGCGAGATTGTCGGTGCTGAGCGCCGCCGTGTGATAGGTCGGCAGGGTGATGAGGTGGTGGAAGATGCCCGCCTGCGCCGCCGCATCCTTCTGGAAGGTGCGGATGCGTTCGTCCGCCTCGATGCCGAGATCGGTGGCGTCATAGTCCGCGCTCATCAGTCTCGACCGGTCATAGGCGCTGACATCCTTGCCTGCCGCTTCCCAGGCATCGAACACCTGCTGACGGAAGTTCAGCGTCCAGTTGAAGCTGGGCGAGTTATTATAGACCAGCTTGGCATTGGGGATCACCTCGCGGATGCGGCTGACCATCCCGCCAATCTGGCCGATATGCGGCTTTTCCGTCTCGATCCACAGCAGGTCGGCGCCGTTATGGAGCGCGGTGATGCAGTCCAGGACGCAGCGATCCTCGCCGGTGCCGGCGCGGAATTGGTACAGGTTCGACGGCAGGCGCTTGGGCTTCAGCAGTTGCCCGTCGCGGCTGATGAGGACATCGCCATGGCCGATCGCGCCGGCATCGACCGGATCGCAATCGAGGAAGCCATTATAGAGGTCGCCGATATCGCCCGCTTGCCGGGTGAAGGCGATCTGCTTGGTCAGGCCCGCGCCCAGCGAGTCGGTGCGCGCGACGATCACGCCGTCGTCGACGCCGAGTTCCAGGAAGGCGTAGCGGACCGCGCGGATCTTCGCGAGGAAGTCTTCGTGCGGGACCGTGACCTTGCCGTCCTGATGGCCGCACTGCTTTTCGTCCGAGACCTGGTTCTCGATCTGGATGCAACAGGCGCCGGCCTCGATGAACTTCTTGGCGAGCAGGTAGGTCGCCTCGGCATTGCCGAAGCCGGCATCGATGTCGGCGACGATCGGGACGATATGGGTTTCGTAATTGTCGATCTGCTGCTGCAGCTTGGCGGCGCGGACCTCGTCCCCTTCCGCGCGGGCCTTGTCGAGATCGCGGAACAGGCCGCCCAACTCGCGGGCGTCGGCCTGGCGCAGGAAGGTATAGAGTTCCTCGATCAGCGCGGGGACGCTGGTCTTTTCATGCATCGACTGGTCGGGCAGCGGGCCGAATTCACTGCGCAGTGCCGCAACCATCCAGCCCGAGAGATAGAGGTAGCGGCCCTTGGTGGTGCCGAAATGCTTCTTGATGCTGATCATCTTCTGCTGGCCGATGAAGCCGTGCCAGCAGCCCAGCGACTGGGTGTAGTTGGCCGGATCGGCATCATAGGCGGCCATGTCGGCGCGCATGATCTTGGCGGTGTAGCGGGCGATGTCGAGGCCGCTCTGGAACCGGTTCTGCAGGCGCATCCGGGCGACGGATTCGGGCGCGATGCCGTCCCAATGGCCTTGGCCACCGATCAGCGTGTCGGCCTTCGCGATTTCACTTTGATAGGTCATGTCGTCATTCCCTCGGGGTGAGCTGCAAGAAAGAATGACAGCGAAGTAGACACAGGAAACGGGGTGCGGCACCCCTGCCAAAGTCCAGTTGTCGATCTTTACAAAAATCTGCTGTAAAGTTGTAAAGAGCGTACAGGAGTCGGTGTCATGGCCAAGGATCGTCCCGTCTATATGGGGCCGCGATTGCGGCGGCTGCGGCGCGAGCTGGGCCTGACCCAGGCGGACATGGCCAATGATCTGGAGATCAGCGCCTCCTATGTCGCGCTGCTGGAGCGCAACCAGCGGCCGCTGACCGCCGACATGCTGCTGCGCCTTGCCCGCACCTACAAGCTCGACATGGCCGAGGTGGCGGGCGACGGCGGCGCGGAGCAGACGGCGCGACTGCAGGCGGTGCTGAAAGACCCGATGTTCGCCGATATCGACCTGCCGCAACTGGCGACCGGCGATGTCGCGGTCAATTATCCGGGCATTACAGAGGCTTTGCTGCGGCTCTATACCAGCTATCGCGAGGAGCATCTGGCGCTGGCGGACCGGGGGGCGGAGGCGGAGCCGCAGGAGGATGGCGCCGATCCGGTGGCGGAGGCGCGGCGCTTCATCGCTGCGCGGCGCAACAGCTTTCCGCTGCTCGACGATGCGGCCGAGAAGCTGGCGACGGAAGCGGAGGCCGAAGGTGGCCTCGCCGGCTGGCTCAAGGCGCGGCACAATCTGCGGGTACGGCGATTGCCGTCGGACGTAATGGCGGGATCGATGCGGCGGCTCGACCGGCATCGCGACGCGGTGCTGCTGGACGATGCGCTGGATGGCGCCAGCTCCGCCTTTCAACTGGCGCTCCAGATCGCCTATCTGGAGATGCGCAAGGGCTTCGATACGCTACTGAAGGACGGACAGTTCGCCAGCGAAAGCGGGCGGCGGCTCGCCCGGCGGGCGCTGGCCGGCTATGGCGCGGCGGCAATCCTGATGCCCTATACCGCCTTCGCCAAGGCGGTGGAGGCCAGGCGCTATGATGTCGAGGCGCTGGCTCGGCAGTTCGGCGTCAGCTTCGAGCAAGCGGCGCACCGGCTGACCACGTTGCAAAAGCCGGGGCAGGAACGCGTCCCCTTCTTCTTCCTGCGGGTCGACCAGGCCGGCAATGTCTCCAAGCGGCTGGACGGGGCCGGCTTTCCCTTTGCCCGCCATGGCGGCTCCTGCCCGCTCTGGTCAGTGCATCGCGTGTTCGAAACACCGCGCGAGGTGGTGACGCAATGGCTGGAACTGCCCGACGGCCAGCGTTTCTTCTCGGTCGCGCGCACCGTCACCGCCGGCGGCGGCAGCTGGGGCGCGGCGAAGGTGGAGCGGGCAATCGCGCTGTGCTGCGCCGCCGACCATGCCCATCGGCTGGTCTATAGCCAGGATGCGCCGCCGCCCGCGCCGACGCCGATCGGCGTCACCTGTCGCCTGTGCCACCGCAGCCAGTGCATGGCCCGGTCTGCCCCGCCGATCGGCCGCGACATGCTGCCCGACGATTATCGGCGGACGCGGGCGCCGTTCGGCTTTGCCGATGGTTAGAGAGTGGCGCACCAACCCGCCCCGTTCGTTTCGAGCCTGTCGAGAAACGGAGGAAAGCGGGACATAAAGGTGGGCGCTTGCCGCTTCTCGACAAGCTCGAAGCGAACGGAAATAATCGCGCTGCAACAAGGGGGTGAGATTGCCCAATTCGATGCAACAGCCGTCCGGCCTCTCGAAGCGATCGCTGGCGATTACCGGGCTGTCGACCATCGTCGAATGGTATGACTTCACCCTCTATCTCTATCTCGCCACCTTGTTGTCGCGCATCTTCTATGGCGGCGGCGCGGCGGGCGTGGGCCATGTGCTGGCGGGCTTTGCGATCGCCTATCTGATGCGGCCGCTGGGCGCGATCGTCTTTGGCCATATCGGCGATCGCCATGGCCGGCGGCCGACCATGTTGCTGTCGATGGCGCTGATGAGCGCGGCGATGCTGGCGACCGCGCTGCTGCCGACGCAGGCGCAGGCCGGTGCGGCGGCCGGCTGGCTGCTGCTGGCGCTGCGCTGTGTCATGGCCTTCTCGGTCGGGGGCGAATATACCGGCGTCGTCGCCTATCTTATGGAAGGCGCGCCGCCCGGCTGGCGGGGCCTCATCACATCCCTGGCGTCGGCGGCGAGCGAGGTCGGTGGGCTGCTGGCAGTGGCGCTGTCCGCCCTGACCGTAGCGCTGCTGGACGAGGCGGCGCTGGCCGACTGGGGCTGGCGCATTCCCTTCCTGGTCGGTGCGGGACTGGCGGCGCTCATCCTGCTGGCGCGGTCGCGGATCGAGGAATCGCCCGATTTCCTGGCGCAGCGTGCCCGTGGCAGCATCCCGGCCCAGCCCCTGCGCCTCAGCCTGCGCGCCTATCGGCCAGCGATCGGCCGCGGCTTTGCCATTTCGGCGCTGGGGTCGATCACCTATTATGTCGGCATCGTCTATGTGCCGAGCTTCCTGATCGGGACCGGCCGCATGGGCGAGGCCGATGCGCTGACACTCTCGACGCTGGCGGCGCTGGTGGTGATCCTGGTGACGCCGCTGGTCGGTGCCCTGTCCGACCGGATCGGGCGGCGGCCGGTGCTGGTCGCGCTGGCGCTTGCCGGCGTGGCGCTGCCGGCCCTGCTCTTTGCCCTGATGGCGCAGGGCAACGCATTGGGCGGCGCGCTGCTGGGCGCGATCCTGCTGGCGGCGCTGGGCGGAGCGGTGAGCGCGGTCGGCGCCGTGACCACGGCCGAGCAATTTCCCGGCGAAGGACGGCTGAGCGGCCTCGCCTTTGGCGCCACCGGCGCGACGGCGCTGTTCGGCGGCCTTACCCCCTATCTGTCGCACCAGCTGACGCAGGCCAGCGGATGGGCGTCAGCGCCCGGCTGGCTGATCGCGATCGTGGCGCTCGGCGTATTGCCGGTGCTCTGGCGCCTGCCCGAAAGCGCGCCAAAGCGACAACAGCCCTGCTGAGCCCCCTTCCCGCATGGCCCTCTCTCCGCTAGCGCATGCGCCACAAAAGAAAGGGGAGCATCCTTAATGCGTTTGACGATTTCGCTGGCCGCGCTCGCGCTGGCCATCATGCCCATGGCCGTGCAGGCCCAGGACGGGGACAAGAAGAAGGACGAGGCACCGGCCGCCGAAGCTGGCGTGCCCGCCCCCAATGTCTCGGTCACCCATCATAAGGGCGTGTTCGGCGGCAAGGCGATCAGCTACACCGCGACCACCGGCGAAACTTATCTGAAGGACAAGGACGGCAAGCCGCTCGCGGCGATCTATGCCACCTCCTATGTCAAGGATGGCGGCGACAAGAAGCGCCCGATCACCTTCCTCTATAATGGTGGCCCCGGCTCAGGCTCGCTCTGGCTCCACATGGGTGCCTTCGGCCCCAAGCGCGTGGTCCTGCCCGATGCGCAGGATGACGGCGCGCCGCCCTATCCGCTGGTCGACAATGCGGAATCGCTGCTCGACGTCACCGACCTCGTCTTCATCGATCCGGTCGGCACCGGTTTCTCCCACGCCATCGGCAAGAAGGATCCCACGGATTATTGGGGCGTCTCCGCCGACGCCAAGTCGATCGCCGACTATATCCGCCTGTGGCTCAATGAGAATGGCCGCTGGTCCTCGCCCAAGTTCATCGGCGGTGAAAGCTATGGCACCACCCGTTCGGTCGCGCTCATCAACGAGTTGGAAGGCAGCTATAATGACGTCGCGGTCAACGGCATCATCCTGATCTCGTCGATCCTCGACTTCGGCGCCTCGGCCGAGGTGCAGGGCAATGAAATGCCCTATATCCTCAACCTCCCCTCGATGGCGACGACCGCCTGGTATCACAAGAAGATGGGCAATCCGCCCGCCACCGTCGCTGAAGCGGCGCAGCAGGCGCGCGCCTTTGCCATCGGCCCCTATGCCGCCGCGCTGCTGAAGGGCAACCAGTTGTCGGACCAGGAACGCGCCAGCGTCCGCACCGAACTCGCCCGCCTCACCGGCCTGTCGGAGCAGTTTGTCGACCATGCCGAACTGCGCATTTCGCCCGGCCGTTTCTACAAGGAATTGCTCCGCGATCGCGGCGTTTCCATCGGCCGCCTCGACACCCGCTATACCGGCAAGGATTATGATGCGGCCGGCGAGGAGCCGGACAATGATCCCAGCTTCTACGCGATCGACGGCGCCTATACCGCCGCGATGAATAGCTATGCCCGTGACGAGCTGAAGTACAAGACCGACCGTAGCTATGTGACGATCGGCGGGGTCAGCGGCTGGGACTGGAATCTGCAGGGCCAGCGCGGCCGCGACAGCGAAGTCTATGCCAGCGTCGCGCCCTATCTCAGCAAGGCCTTGCGCGAGAATAGCGGGCTCAAGGTCTTCGTCGGCCAGGGCTGGTATGATTTCGCCACCCCCTTCTTCGGCGCGGAATATGCGATGAGCCGCACCGGCTTCGATCCCGCGCGGATCCAGTATCATTATTATGATGCCGGCCACATGATGTATGTCCGCCCCGACGACCTGCGCAAGCTGAGCGCGGATATCCGGGCGTTCATCAACGCGCGCTGATCTACGCTAACGATCCGGCCCTTCCTCCCGCGCCTGCCAGTCTTCCCGACCATGGCGGACCCGCAGGATGAGGGGCCGGTCATCCTCGACAAGGTCATAGAGAATCAGATGCGCTCGAAAGCGGCGCAGTCGCACCGCGAAGGGGTATTCCGCAATCCGTTCGAAGGCCGCCGCCAATCCCGCATGGTAGAGGTCGGCCTGCAGCAGCCCGAACCGTTCGACACCATCCACGAAAATCGCCATAATATCGTCCGACGCCGCACGGGTCAGACGATAGCGCACCATCTCAGCCCTGCAGCCCGGCCTGCTTCAACGCCCGCTCGCGGATATCGTCCATCGTCTCGTCGCTGATCCCGCCTTCCCGGCCTTCATCGACCAGCATTTGCATATGGGCAATCTTCGCCTGTCGCTCCTGATCACGGCGGATCAGGTCGCGCACATAGTCGCTCGCATTGCTGTATCGTCCGGTCGCGGATTGCGCCTCGACCCAGTTCTTCATCGGATCGGGCAGGGAAATATTCATCGTCGCCATAGGTCGCTCCTGCTTCATCCTATCGCAAATTGGCAAAGATTGCCAATCATTCGAAGGCTTCACAGGCATGCCTCGCCATCGCAACAATCCCCTTTAACGCCCGTAAAATCCCCCTATGCTCCTGCCCAGCAAGGGAGATTCAATCATATGCGCCACGCGCTCACGGCCTTTCTGGCCGCTGTCAGCTTTTCGTCCATCGCCGTCGCCCAAACCCCGACTGCACCGCCGCCGGCTCAGCCGGCCATGGTCCAGCCTACCCCCACGCCGCAGAGCGAACTGGCCGGCCTGATCGCCAGAGATATGGAGGGGCTGATGACCCTCTATCGCGACCTGCACGCCAATCCCGAACTCTCGCTGCAGGAGGTGAACACCGCTGCCAAGCTGGCCAAGCGCCTGAAAGCAATGAAGTTCGACGTAACCGAGAAGGTCGGCGGCACCGGCGTCGTCGCGGTGATGAAGAACGGATCGGGGCCGGTGCTGCTGATCCGCGCCGACATGGACGGCCTGCCGGTGGTCGAGCAGACCAGCCTCGATTTCGCGTCCAAGGTCCGCACCAAAACGCCCGAGGGGGTCGAGACCGGCGTGATGCACGCCTGCGGCCATGACACCCACATGACCGCCTTCATCGAGACCGCCAAGCTCCTGTCCAGCCAGAAGGACAAGTGGAAGGGCACGCTGGTGATGATCCTCCAGCCGGCCGAGGAAGTGGGCAAGGGCGCCCGCGACATGCTGGAAGACGGGCTCTACACCCGCTTCCCGCGCCCGACCCATGCCATCGCCTTCCATGATGCCGCCAATCTCCAGGCCGGCGTCGTCGGCTATACGCCGGGCTATGCCCTCGCCAATGTCGACAGCGTCGATATCGTGGTGAAGGGGCTGGGCGGCCATGGCGCCTATCCGCAGACGACCCGCGACCCGATCGTGCTGGGTTCGCGCATCGTCACCTCGCTGCAGACCCTGGTCAGCCGCGAACAGGATCCGCAGGATCCCGCCGTCGTCACCGTCGGCAGCTTCCAGGCCGGCGCCAAGCACAACATCATCCCCGACCAGGCGCTGCTGCTGTTGACCGTGCGCAGCTATTCGGACGAGACCCGCGCCAAGCTGATCAAGGGGATCGAGCGGATCGCCCGTGGCGAGGCGATTGCGGCGGGCGTGCCCGACGACAAGATGCCGGTCGTCAGCGTCAAGGACGAGTTCACCCCGTCCACCTACAACCCGCCCGAATTTGCCGAACAGATGGGCGCGCTGCTCAAGGGGCATTTCGCCGAGGGCCGCGTGGTCAAGACCCCGGCGGTGATGGGCGGCGAGGATTTCGGCCGCTTCTACCGCGCCGACAAGTCGATCAACAGCTTCATCTTCTGGGTCGGCGGCGTGCCGGCCGACAAGATGGCAGCGGCGCAGGCCGGCCAGATCACCCTGCCCTCGCTGCACAGCCCGTTCTGGGCGCCGGAGGCAGACAAGGTGATCGCCACCGCCAGCGAGGCGATGACCGTCCTCGCCATGGACATCCTGAAGAAGGATTGAGCTTATACGCTGGCCGCGCAGCGGCGCCGATGCATGTCCATCAGCGCCAGCGCGGTCAGCGCCACGCCCAGCCCCAGGATCATGTCGATCAGATAATGGGTGCCCTCGACCGGCGTCGACAGCAGCATCGCCGCATTGAGCACGACGATCGGCCAGCGCAGCGCCGCAATCCGCCACCCCGCCGCAATATAGAGCACCGCCGCCGCCGTATGAAAGCTGGGCGCCGATACGATCCCGCGCAACTGCCCCAGATCGATGGCATGGACCGCATGCGTCCGCAGCGCCGGGATCAGCCCCTGCTGCCACAACTCGCTTTCGGGCATGTAGTGGATCGGTTCGTGCCACAGATAAGAGAATGGCCCGACCGCCGGCATCAGGCTGAACAGGATCAGGGTGATGACCGCCGCCAGCCAGAAGGTGGCGATGAAACGCCAGGCCCGTTCCTGCTCGCCCGCCCGCGCCATGCACCATAGCAGCAGGGCCGGCGTCACATAGATGCTGCGATAGGCGGCCGTTTCCAGGAATTGGAGCGTCCAGTGCGACGCCGTCAGCCGATACCAATGGAGCCAGTCGAACCCCAGTGCTTCGTCGATGCGCTGCAAGGTCGCGTCGGCATAGCCATGGGTCAACGCCGCCACGGGATAGCTGGCCGCCGCGCCCATGACCGAGATCAGCGTGAACAGGCCGACATAGGTGGCAAATGGCGCCACCACCCCAGCATGGCGCCAGCCGCTGCGCGGCAGGCCGAAGCGCAGCGCCAGCAACAGCGCCGCCGCCGCGCCATAGGCGATGCTGCTCACCTGCCAGAAATCGATACGCAGGTCCGCCATGTCCAGCAGCAGGGCGAGCAGCACCATGCTCACGCCCAAGGCCGCCAGAAAATGCCGCCGAATCGCCAACGGGGGCGTGATGATCGGGATCGGGCTCGCCGCCTGCGCGGCAACAGGCTCAGCCAGGGGCCAGGAGGTTTCGATCGACGGCATCACGCATATGTCCGGGAAGAAAGGCGGAAAGGCCGCCCTTCCGCCTCCCGTGCTTAAGCTGCGATGAACCGTTGCACTCTACTACCCGTCAGGGCTGCAACAGCCATCCCGCGCCACCGCCCAGCGCGATGATCGCCGGCATGCTCCACTGCCCCTTGATCCGCCAGGCACAGAGCGCACCGATCACGACGATCAGACTGGCGGCCCAGAGCCGGTCCGCTCGCATTGCCGCCGCCCAGCCCAGTTGCACCAGCGTCGCCGCGATCACCCCGACCACTGCCGCCGCCACCCCGGCCAGCAGATGGTGAAGCGCCGGATTTTCCACCAGCGCCTCCAGCCGTTCATAGAAGATCAGGGAAAAGGCGAAGGCCGGCAGGAACATGCCCGCTGTGATCGCCAGCGCGCCGCCCAGCCCCCCGGCCATATAGCCGGCAAAGGTCGCGAAGATGACCAGTGGTGCGGGCAATATCCCCGCCAGCGCCACCCCGTCGAGGAACAGCCCGTCCGACAGCCAGCCGCGCCCGACCGTATCGCCGCGTACATAGGGAATGGCGGTATAGGCGCCGCCAAAGGTCAGCAGCCCGCCCTTCAGCCCGGCTATGAACAGCAGCAGCATGTCAGGCCGCGCTGCACCAGCCACCGTCGGGATCGGCGCAACCGCCGCTGGTCCTTTATGCAGCAACAGCGCCAACATAACCGCCCCGACCAGCACCACGCCAATGACCATCGGCCGCGCGCGAAAGCCATAGACCAGCCCCGCCGCCAGCAACGGAATCCAGAAGGGCGTGCCGAGCAAAGTCGCGGCAAAGGCACCGATCGCCAGTGCCCAGAGCAGCCGGTCCTCCAGCACATGGCCACCGATCCGCTGCACCGCGCGCGCGATGATCGCCAGCACCACCAACTGAATGCCGAACAGCACCGGTAGCGCCCAGCCCGCGCCGGCGATCCAGTCGCGATAGAGCCAGGCGGCGACCAGCATCAGCAGCAGACCGGGCAGCATGAAGCCCAGCCCCGCCAGCAGCCCGCCGATCCGGCCGCGCGCCATCATGCCCATATGGACGCATAGTTCATGGGCTTCAGGCCCCGGCAATATCTGCATCACTGCCAGCAAGCGGTTGAAGCGTGGCCCGGACAGCCAGCGCTCCTCCTCCACCAAGGTCTGGCGCAGCATCGCGATCTGCGCGACCGGCCCGCCAAAGGCCAGGCAGCCAAAGCGCAGGAATTTCAGGAACAGCGGGAACAGGCGGATCGGCGGCGGACCATCATCCAGTGTCGTCATCGTCATCGGCTCCTGCCGCAGGCGCGGCGCATGGAGCGGAACTTGGACGATCATCGCCTGAACGGGCGCCCGCACGGCCCGTTGGCGCTCATCATAGCATCGCGCGCCGCGAAGAAAAGAGGCGGCGCAACAGGATGGGGCGGCCGTTCAGCCGCCCCTCCCGAGCGGACGATCAGGCGCCGAAGCCGCCGTCGATCGTGTGCATGGCGCCGGTGATGATGCCGGCTTCCGGCCCCGCCAGATAGGCGGCCAGCCCGGCAATTTCCTCGCCCGTGGCATGGCGCTTGATCGCCATGAAGCCGTGCATGGTGGCGCTCATCGGGCCATCGGCCGGGTTCATGTCGGTATTGGTCGGGCCGGGCTGGATGATGTTGACGGTGATGCCGCGCGCGCCGAAGTCGCGGGCCAGGCCACGCGCCATGCCCTGCAGCGCCGACTTGGTCAGCGCATAGGCCGCGCCACCCTCGAACGGCATGCGGTCGCCGTTGACCGAACCGATGACGATGATGCGGCCGCCATCATTCATCTGCCGCGCCGCCTCGACCGCCGCATGATAGGGCGCGCGGACATTGATATCGATCATCCGGTCGACCGCATCGGCGTCCAGCGTCAGCGGATCGCCCAGCACCAGCGTCCCCGCATTGACGACCAGCACGTCGAGCGCGCCCTCGCCCGCCACCACGTCGATCACCGCCTGGCGATCGGCCGCGTCAGAGCGGATGGCACGGGCGCCGACATCGGCAGCAAGCGCGGTGGCGGCATCCTGCGACCCGGCATAGGTGAAGGCGACATCGGCGCCGTCACCGGCGAAGCGCCGCACGATCGCGGCACCGATACCCCGGCTGCCGCCGAGGACGAGGACTTTCTTGGCAGTGAAATCGGTCATGGGACAATTCCTTGCTAAATTTGTAATGATCGCTATATAAATTACCAATCGCGCCCGTCAAGGATTTTTGTAATGACCATTAAAGAAAAAGCCAAGAGCCGGGGCCGCCCGCGCTCCTTCGACGAGGACGCCGCCCTTTCTGCGGCGCAGGCGCTGTTTCATCAACATGGCTATGATGGTGTCGGTGTCGCCGCGCTGGCGCAGGCGATGGGGATCAATCCGCCCAGCCTCTATGCCGCTTTCGGTGACAAGGCGTCCCTGTTCGACCGGGTGCTGGCGCGCTACGCCCGCAATGCCCTGCCGGTGGACGATATCCTTGTGCCCGGCGCGCCGCCGGCCGCCGCACTTACCGAATTGCTGCGCACCGCCGCGCGCATCTATGCCGCCGACCCGGCCGCGCCGGGCTGCATGGTGCTGGAGGCCGCACGCGGCGCCGACGCCACCGCCGCCGCACAGGCGCGTTGCTGGAAGGACAAAAGCGTCGATCGGGTCCGGGTCTATCTAACCCCCGGCCATCCCGAGCAGGCACTGCCAGTCGCCGATTATATGGTGGCGGTCATGTCCGGCCTGTCGTCCGATGCCCGTGACGGCAAGCCGATCGAGCGGCTGCTCGCCATCGCCGACATGGCCGGCCTCGCGCTGGAAGCCACGTTATCCACCGCCTGACCTATTGCGGCCGATGCCCCTTGCGCCATTTGGTCAGCAGATGGCGCGCCAGCATCAGCGGCGGCATGCGCAGCCAGTGAGACCGCACGAAGAAGGCGAAGACCAGCGCTTTGCGCGTCTCCTGCCCCCAGCCGTTGCGCGCCAGCAGTCGTGCCCGCACCAACCGGTCCCACAGGGTCAGCCGCGCGCCCGCGCCATAGATCGCCGCCGCCAGTCGCTGCGCCTGGCGCGCATGGGGAAGTATCCCATGCCGGGCCGCCCGCGCTTCTAACGCCTGGGGATCGATATCGGCCAGCAGGCAGTGAATATCCCACAGGTTGCGCAGGCCGCCCTGCAAATCGCCGTCCGCCAGCAGATGAGCGACCGCATGACAGACCCGGTCCTCAGCCGACAGCATATATAATCCATCGGCTATCGAAACCGCGTCCGCCATCATCGCGGCGGCATCCGGCGTCGGCCGCGCCGTCAGCGGCAGCACGGTATGATGCACGTCGATCATCCGGTCGCGCTCGGTGTGGATCATCGGCGGCAGCTCATGCATCCACTGCCGATAATAGGCATCGTCATAGGGGTCTTCCTTGACCCATTCCCAGCCGGCCGCGATCAGCGCATCGGCCGCCGCATCGATCCGGTCGCGCGGCACCAATATGTCGAGGTCACCGATGAAGCGCCCCCGCCCCGCCGGCAGGCCCGCCGCCGCATAGGCCGTCCCCTTGAGCAGGATCACCGGCAAGCCGATCGGTGCCAGCGCCGCCCGCGCCCGGTCTGCTTCCCAGATCGCCTGGCGCGCCTCCCGCGCCGCATCCTCCCGTGCATCCGCCAGGATCGGCCGCACCGCGTCGGGCACAGCCTGCCCCTCCAGCCGGAAGGCGAGCGTACCGATCAGCCGTTCCGCCCGCGCCATCGCGATCAGGCTGTTCCAGCCGGCCGCATCCAGCCCCGCCGTCGTCGTCGGATCGCGCAAGGCCCCGACCAGCAGCGCCGCGCTCATGCGATCTCGCTCCACAGCCTGTCGACCAGGGCGATCGCCGCATCCCCCGAGGGGAAGTCGATCGCCCGCGCCGGCACCTGCGCCACGAAGCGCGTCAGCGCGGCGAACGCCGGCTCGCCCAGCGCGACATAATTGGTCGACGCCTGGGTCAGGCGCATGAACACCTCGCCCTGTCCCACCGGCCGCTCCGCCGGCCCGGAGCCGAAGCGGGGGAACAGCAGCAGCGCCGGCATCCCGCCCTCGCCCATCCGCGCCACCGCATCGGCGCGCGGCACCATATGGCGGATATCGCCCTTGGCCGTCGCGCCCAGCAGCGGCCCCATGCGCGCCGCCGGCACCTCGCCCGCGATCACCTCGATCGCCTTGTTCTTGAGCGACACCAGCCGGGGAAAGGGCAGGATCGCCCCGCTGTCGAGATCGAGCAGCGCAAACTCGTCGCCCATCAGCCGCCAGCCGCGCTCGCCCAGTTGCGCCGCCAGCGTCGATTTGCCCGACCCGGACTCGCCGGTCATCACCAGCACCCGCCCATCCTTCTCGACGCTCGACGCGTGGAGCAGCAGATGCCGGCGCCAGCCCAGCGCCATCTGCAGGTTCATCCCCATTTCCGCTGCCAGCAGCCCATGCGCCAGGCTCATCGGCGCCGCGTCGGCCAGGCCATGGTCCCCGGTGATGAAGATGGACGGTCGCACCCAGCGCCGGACCACGCTGGTCGGCTGCAACCGCACGGTGAAATCGGCGATCGCGCCATCGACGTCGGGATAATCGGCGTAGAGGCGCTTCAACTGGTCGATCGGCTGCGCCCAGGCGGAACCGATGCGGAAGGTCGCCGGGCCGATGCGCAGGGTCAGGCTGTGCCTCATGCCGGGCGCACCAGCCCGATCCGGTCGAGATAGGCGAGATGCTGGCCGATTTCGCCCACCACATCGCCCTCGCCCAGATCATAGAGCAGGGCCAGCCGATCGCGCAGCATCGTTGCGCTCGCCGGCAGGCCGTCGGCCATGGCGTCCAATATCTCGGGCACCGGGCTGATCACCATATGGGTCTGGCCCGACGGGCGATGATAGAGCAGGACGATATCATCCAGCGGCCGGACGATGATCGCCTCCGCCCCTTCGCGACGATAAACTTCTTCCCTGACCACGCGTCCGGCACCTCCATGGCTCCCCTCTTGCCCTAAAGCCAAAAGGGTAGCCAAGTGCCTAACGCATCAGGGAAAGGCCTGCAGCGCAACGCCGACCGGAAGCTCCCGCGCGCCGACCGTCATCAGCGCGCGCATATAGGTGTCGAGCGCCCGGTCCAGCCCATGTTCGCGCACCGCCTGCGCCAACTGCTCGGGCGGCGCGGGATGGGTTAGCGCCCATTCGATCGCACGGGCAAAGCCATCGACATGACCGACCGGCACCGGCGGATGCTGGCCGGCGGCGGCCAGCAGCGGATGGATATTGCGGGTGCAATCGGTCGCCACCACGCCCGCGCCACAGCCCAGCGCCTCGATCATCGTGCCCGCCAGCCCTTCCCAGCAGGACGGCTGCAACAGCAGGTCCGCTTCGGCAAACAGGCTGGCCATGCGGTGCGGACAATCGACGAAGCCCAGAAACTCGACCCGGTCCGACAGGCCCAGCCGCGCGCATTGCGCCTCCAACTGGGCGCGCAGCGGTCCCTGCCCGACGATGCGCAGCCGCCAGTCGCGGCCCCGCAATTGCGCCAGCGCGGCCAGCGCGGTCGCCTGGTCCTTCTGCGGCGCCAGCCGCCCGACCATCAGCAATTGCGCCGGGCGCTGCGGGCAGCAGGCGGTGCCGCGATCGTTGCACGCCTGTTCCATCAGCCGGGTGACGGTGGGACGCGGCATCAGCCGCACGTCGCGACCGCCAAGCGGCCCCTCCTCGGCCAGCAATTGCCGATCGGTCTCACCCATGACGATGGTCATGCTGCAGGCCCTGGCAATTGCGCGAAACCGGGTCTTGCGCGCCCAGGCGGACAGGCCCTGCTGTCCCGGCCGGACGATCGGGTTGGAAATGCGGCCGACCGCACGGGTCTGCGTGCCCAGCGTCGCGGCGGCAACCAGCATGTTGCTCTGGTTGCCGGCCGAATAGACGACATCGGGCCGATGGCGACGCACCATCGCCGCCAGCGGCAGGAATTGCGCGATCATCGACAGCCGCCGGGCCCAGCGCGGCGCACAGACACGGCGCACCGTCAGCGCCGGGTCGATCATCCCGGCCAGCGGCCCGTCCAGATGCGCCAGCCACAGTTCGACCCGCAGCCCGCGCCGGTGGAGATGATTGGCAAGCTGGATCGCGACCCGGTCGAGCCCCCCGTCACCGGGGCGATAGAGATAGACGACCGCGAATGGAGAATGTGCCGCCACCTGGCGTGCATGGAACATGGTGTCGCCCTTGCGCTCGACGGAAATGTCGATGCTTCGACGCCGTCAACGCGGGCGACCCGTAATCGGTTCTTTCAGTTCAACCCGGCTTTGGGGCTTAACGCGGCATTTGCAGCGATGCGAAACAGGTAAAGCCGCTCTGTCCCGACTGGAGGCGGCGAATATAGTTCAGATAGGCCTGATTCTGTTCATAGCTGGTGCCCGGCAGCGGCCGGCCGCGCAGCGCCTGCTTGACCTGCTCGCCGGTATAGGTACGCCCCGTCGCCGGATAGGCGCCCGGCGTTCCCGCCGGCACCATCTGGCCGTTGGGGGCGATATAATTGCCCGACCGCGACGGATCGGGCACCGGAATGGTGCAGTTGAGAACAGACGCCGCCGTATTGGCCAGCGCCGGGCGGATCGACACGATTGCCGATGCCGCGACCGCGCCGCCCATCAGCAACTGGCGCCGCGAAGGGACGGCCAGATCGGGCGCCGATGCATCCGTTGCCGCCTTTTCAGGCTCCACGCTTTCCGGTCCGGGGATGGGCTCGCTCATGTCACAATGTTCCGCTATCGCGCTTGCCAAAGCGTAAATATTGGGCGCTATTCTCTGTAGCCATCGCAGCAAATGCGCGCAAAATCCAGCACGGTAACCATGAATCGACTGACAATTTCTCAGATTACATCCTCGCTGGCCGTGCTTCTACTCGGTACCGGTGGCGCGCTGATTCTCGGCGGATCACCGCTCACCATCGCGCTGCCGGTACTCGCCGGCCTGATCGTGCTGGTCATCACGGCCGAAGGCGTGCCGGTCGGCCGCGACGTGCCGACGATCGCGCTCGATGCGCCCGACCTGTTCGCCCACCCCGATTTTCCCGGCCTGCTGGAAGCCATTTCCGATCCGCTCATGCTGGTCGAGCGGGGCCGGATCGTCCATGCCAACCAGGCCGCCAAACGCCTGCTCGGCAGCCATATAGAGGGGGAGGATGCGCGCATCGCCATCCGCCACCCCGCCGCCGCCGAACGGCTGGCCAGCGTTGCACCGCTGGCCGAACCGGTGATGATCGAACTGGTGGGCCTGGGCACGCGCGAACAGCGCTGGCAGATGCGCATCGCGTCGGTGGGCGCAGTCGGCGACATGCGCCGGCTCGTCCATCTGGTCGACCATAGCGGCACCTATGCCGCCGAGCGGATGCGCGTCGATTTCGTCGCCAATGCCAGCCATGAACTGCGCACCCCGCTGGCCGGCATATTGGGCTTCATCGAGACGCTGGCCGACCCGGAACTGGGCAAGGACATCGAAACCCGCAAGCGCTTCCTCAAGATCATGGACGGCGAAGCGCGCCGGATGCAGCGGCTGATCGACGATCTCATCTCATTGAGCCGGATCGAGGCGGAGAAATATCGCCTGCCCGAAGCCGCCGTCGACCTGTCGGAACTGACCGCCGAAGTGGTCGGCGTGTTCCGCACCAGCAATGGCGATCGCGGCCGCGAGGTGGAGATGGAGATCACCCCCGGCCTGCCCGCGATCCAGGGCGACCGCGCCCAATTGTCGCAGCTGATACACAATCTCGTCGGCAATTCGGTCAAATATGGCCGCCCCGGCACGCCGATCCATGTCACCCTGGGCGAAGGGCCCAGCGGCATGGTGCGCCTGTCGGTGGCGGACGAAGGCGAGGGCATCGGCCCCGATCACCTCCCTCGCCTGACCGAGCGATTCTATCGCGTCGATTCGGGCCGCAGCCGGGCGATGGGCGGCACGGGTCTGGGCCTGGCCATCGTCAAACATATTGTCGAACGGCATCGTGGCCGGCTGGATATTTCCAGCGTCCTTGGAAAAGGCACCAATGTCAGCATCTTGCTGCCCGGCGCCCCGGCCGACGACACCGCGACCAAGACCAGGGCGTAAGGAAATTTCACTCCGAAGACGCGATCCGGCCCCTGTGTCATGAAAATGCAATCTGACTGTCACAAAGGCGCGATGGTCCGCGGCTAGGCGCCTCCCTGAGGGGCGCGACATTGCGAATCGCGGCCTGTTAGTTGGAGGTTTCCGTGAAGCAATTCGCCCTTTTCGCCGCGACCGCTGTGGCCGCTCTTTCGCTTGCCGGCTGCGGCGACCAGTCGGGCGGCGGCGCTGGCGCGACCCGTGACCAGATCCGCGCGGTCGGTTCCTCCACCGTCTATCCCTTCGCCACTGCGGTCGCCGAACTGTTCGTGCAGGGCAATCCCGGCATGAAGTCGCCGATCATCGAATCAACCGGCACCGGCGGCGGCATGAAGCTGTTCTGCGCCGGCGTCGGCGCCCAGCATCCCGACATTGCCGACGCCTCGCGCCGCATGAAGAAGGCCGAGTTCGATCAGTGCCAGAGCAATGGCGTGAAGGACATCATCGAGATTCAGGTCGGCGTCGACGGCCTCGCCTTCGCCGAGAGCAAGCAGGGCCCCGGCCTCAAGCTCACCCCCAAGATCGTCTATGAGGCGCTGGCCGCCAATCCCTATGGCAAGGGTCCGAACAAGGCCCAGACCTGGAAGGATGTCGACCCCAGCCTGCCCGCGATCGCCATCTCGGTATTCGGCCCGCCCTCGACCAGCGGCACCCGCGACTCGCTTGCCGAACTGATCCTGACCAAGGGTTGCGAGACCGACCCGGCGATGGAAGAACTCAAGAAGAAGAGCGAGGACGAGTTCAAGGCCACCTGCACCCGCGTGCGCGAGGATGGCAAATATGTGGACTCGGGCGAGAATGACAATCTGATCGTCCAGAAGCTGGGCGCCAACCCCAACGCCGTCGGCGTCTTCGGCTACAGCTTCCTGGAAGAGAATAAGGACACGCTGAAGGACGTGCCGATCAACGGTATCGAAGCCAGCTACGAGACCGTCTCGACCGGCCAATATCCCGGCGCCCGCCCGCTCTACATCTATGTGAAGAAGGCGCATATGCAGGCGATCCGTGGCCTGCAGGGCTTCCTCGACACCTTCGCCGCCAACTGGAACCCCGACGGCGCGCTGACCAAGCGCGGCATGGTCGCGGCGCCGGAAGACGTGCGCAAGAAGAGCGCGGAAATCGTCAAGTCGCTCAGCGTCCTCGACGGTTCGCAGCTGAAGTAAGGGCATCATGACCGGTCCTGCAATCCTCCTGCTGCTGGCGGGCCTGGGCGCGATCGCCTGGGTCAGCGCCCGCGCCCGTGCGCTGCGCCTTGCCGGCGTGGCGCGCGCCAGCGGCCGCCGCGACGCGGTACACAGCCTGCCCGGCTATCATGGCTGGTATGTCGCGCTGTGGACGCTGATCCCGGCCGGCATCTTCCTGGCGGTCTGGGCCAATGTCTCGCCCGGCCTCGTCACCCAGTCGGTTCTGGCCGACCCGGCGGCGCAGAGCCTGCCGATGGACGGCTTCTCCCGCTCCGCCATCCTGGGCGAGGCGCGGGCGATCGCCACCGGTGCGCAGGCCGGCGCCTTCAACCCGGCCGCAAATGCGCTGGTCGAACCCTATCGCACCGCGCTCAGCCATTATGGCATTGCCGGCGCGGTGCTGGCGCTGGTGCTCGCCTTCGCCGGCGGCGCCTATGCCTTCACCCGCGTCCGTCCGGACTTCCGTGCCCGCACACGGGTCGAGCGACTGGTCATGGCGACGCTGCTGATCGCCTCGCTGATCGCGATCATCACCACGCTCGGCATCGTCGCCTCGCTCTTGTGGGAAAGCTTCCGCTTCTTCTCCATGGTGAACCCGATCGACTTCCTGTTCGGCACCAAATGGAGCCCGCAGTCGGCCGCCATGGGTTATGGCAATGAGGATGCGTTCGGCGCGGTGCCGCTCTTCTGGGGCACCATCTTCATCGGCGCGATCATCGCCATGATCGTCGCCATCCCGCTCGGCCTGATGAGCGCCATCTATCTCACCCAATATGCCAGCCCCACGGTGCGCAAGTGGATGAAGCCGACGCTGGAAATGCTCGCGGGCGTGCCCACGGTCGTCTATGGCTATTTCGCGGCTTTGACCATCGCCCCCGCCCTGCGCGACTTTGCGGTGATGATCGGCATCCATGGCGCCTCCTCGGAAAGCGCGCTGGCCGCCGGCCTCGTCATGGGCGTGATGATCATCCCGTTCGTCTCCTCCATGGCCGATGACAGCATCGCTGCCGTGCCGCAGTCGATGCGCGACGGCAGCCTGGCGATGGGCGCCACCACCAGCGAGACGATCAGCCGCGTGCTGATCCCCGCCGCCCTGCCCGGCGTCGTCGGCGGCGTGCTGCTCGCCGTCAGCCGCGCCATCGGCGAAACGATGATCGTGGTGATGGCGGCCGGTCTGGCTGCCAACCTCACCCTCAACCCCTTTGCCAGCGTGACCACGGTGACGACCCAGATCGTCCAGTTGCTGACCGGCGACCAGGAGTTTGACAGCGCCAAGACGCTTGCCGCCTTCGCGCTCGGCCTGGTGCTGTTCATCGTCACCCTGCTGCTCAACATCGTGGCCCTGCGGGTCGTGAAGAAATATCGCGAGGCTTACGAATAATGAGCGCCGAACGCCTCCCCACCGACTGGAAGTCGGACGCCATGCGCAAGCGCATTGCCCGGCGCTATGCCGCCGAACGCCGCTTCAAGGCCGCCGGCATGGCCGCCGTGCTGCTCAGCGCCGCCTTCCTCGCCTTCCTGCTCTTCACCATGGTCGGCAATGGCATGCGCGGCTTCACCCGCACGGAAATCGCCCTCAAGGTCGATTTCCCGGCCTCGCCGCTCCTGCTCGATCCGGCCAACATCACCGATGAAGCGCTGGCCAACGCCAATCTGCCGATGGTCACCAGCACCGTCGCGCAGAAGGCATTGGGCAAGGATGCCGACGCGATGATCTCGCCGAGCGCCTGGATTGCGATCCGCGACGCCATCAAGGCCGATCCCAAGATCCTCGCCCGCACCGAGACCATCGACGTGCCCGCCGCGACCGCGATCGACCTCGCCGCCAAGAGCAAGGGATCGCCCGAGGCCGAGGCCCAGGTCGCGCGCCTGCGTCAGGCCGGCCTGCTCGCCACCGGCATCAACTGGGGCTTCCTGACCGCCAGCGACGGCACCGATCCGACCCAAGTCGGCATCTGGGGCGCCTTCAAGGGGTCGCTGCTGACCATGTTGGTGACGCTGGTGCTCAGCTTCCCGATCGGCGTCGCCACGGCGCTCTATCTGGAGGAATATGCCCGCAAGAGCTGGTGGACCGACATCATCGAAGTGTCGATCAACAATCTGGCGGCCGTGCCCTCGATCATCTTCGGCCTGCTCGGCCTGTCGATCTTCCTCAACCTGCTCCACCTGCCCCGCTCGGCCGCGCTGGTCGGCGGCATGACCCTGGCGCTGATGACCATGCCGGTCATCGTCATCGCCGGCCGCAACGCGATCAAGTCGGTGCCGCCCAGCATCCGCGACGCCGCGCTCGGCATCGGCGCCTCGCCGGTCCAGGTCGTGTTCCAGCATGTGCTGCCGCTGGCCCTGCCCGGCATCCTCACCGGCACGATCATCGGCATGGCCCGCGCGCTCGGCGAAACCGCACCGCTGCTGATGATCGGCATGCGCGCCTTCATCGCCACGCCGCCCGGCGGCATTGTCGATCCGGCCACCGTGCTGCCGGTGCAGATCTTCCTCTGGTCCGATGAAGTCTCCAAGGGCTTCGTCGAAAAGACCTCGGCCGCCATCATCGTCCTGCTGGCCTTCCTGCTCGCGATGAACGGCCTCGCCATCTACCTGCGCAACAAGTTTGAAAAACGGTGGTAATCACACCCATGACCGAAGAACAGCAAAGCCTGGCCGTGGCCAATCCGAAGATGACGGCCCGTGACGTCAAGGTCTTCTATGGCGAGAAACAGGCCATCAAGGGCGTGTCGATCGATGTCGACATGGACCATGTCACCGCCTTCATCGGCCCGTCGGGCTGCGGCAAGTCGACCTTTCTGCGGACCCTCAACCGCATGAACGACACCGTCGCCTCGGCGCGGGTCGAAGGCACGATCACGCTCGACGGCGAAGATATCTACGCCCCCTCGATGGACGTGGTGCAACTGCGCGCGCGGGTCGGCATGGTGTTCCAGAAGCCCAATCCCTTCCCCAAGTCGATCTACGAGAATATCGCCTATGGCCCCCGCATCCACGGCCTCGCCGCGGGCAAGGCGGACATGGACGTGATCGTCGAAAAGTCGCTGCGTCGCGCCGGCCTGTGGGACGAGGTCAAGGATCGCCTCAATGACAGCGGCACCGCTTTGTCGGGCGGTCAGCAGCAGCGTCTGTGCATCGGCCGCGCCATCGCGGTCGAACCCGAAGTCATCCTGATGGACGAACCCTGCTCGGCGCTCGACCCGATCGCCACCGCCAAGATCGAGGAACTGATCCACGAACTGCGCGGCCGCTATGGCATCGTCATCGTCACCCACAATATGCAGCAGGCCGCGCGCGTGTCGCAGCGCACCGCCTTCTTCCACCTGGGCGAACTGGTCGAATATGGCGTGACGAGCGACATCTTCACCAACCCGCGCCAGGAGCGGACCAAGGACTATATCACCGGTCGCTACGGCTGATCCCGCGCGCTTTCGAGCCAGATGCTTGCATCTGGCGGCTTGGAAAGCGCGCCACTTGAGATTCCGGCATCGATCCCTGCAGGATCGATGCCTGCGGAGAGAAGAAACATGGCTGAACATACGATCAAGGCATTTGACGAGGAAATCGACCGGCTGCGTGGCCTGATCGCCGAAATGGGCGGTCGCGCCGAAGCGGCGATCGAGAATGCGATGCTGGCGCTCCAGCGCCAGGACCAGCGTCTCGCCGCCGAAGTCGTCGCCGACGACAAGCGCATCGACGCGCTGGAAGCGGAAGTCGAGAAGCTGGTGGTGCAAATCATCGCCTTGCGCGCGCCGATGGCCAACGATCTGCGCGACGTGATCGCCGCCTTGAAGATCGTCAGCGTGGTCGAGCGGATCGGCGACTATGCCAAGAATATCGCCAAGCGCGTGCCGCTGATCGCCGCCAACCAGCACAAGCTGGAACCGGTGTCGCTGCTGCCCTCGATGGGCCAGGTCGCGGCCGAGATGGTGCATGACGTGCTCAACGCCTTCGCCGCGCGCGACGCCGAACTGGCGCTGGCGGTGGTGGAGCGCGACCAGGTGGTCGACGATTTCTACGACAGCGTGTTCCGCACGCTGGTGACCTATATGGTCGAAAATCCCAAGACGATCAGCGAGTGCGCGCACCTGCTGTTCATCGCCAAGAATATCGAACGCATCGGCGACCATGCGACCAATGTCGCGGAAATGGTCTATTATGCCGCAACGGGCCAGACCCTGCCCGAACGCGAACGCGGCGGCACCCAGCAGCAGGAGAATTGAGGCATGGCGCGGGCGAAGATGCTGTTGGTGGAGGATGACGCGGCGCTCGCCGAACTGCTCATCTGGCATTTCAAGCGTGAGGATTTCGAAGTCGCCCATACCGTCGATGGCGAGGAAGCGCTGCTGATGGCGCAGGAAAACACGCCCGACATCGTGCTGCTCGACTGGATGGTCGAAAGCCTGTCGGGGATCGAGGTCTGCCGTCGCCTGCGCCGCATGAACGGCACCGCCAATGTGCCGATCATCATGCTGACCGCGCGCGGCGAGGAAGAGGATCGCGTCCGCGGCCTGGAAACCGGTGCCGACGATTATGTGACCAAGCCCTTCTCCCCGCGCGAGCTGGTCGCCCGCGTCGGCGCGGTGCTGCGCCGCGTCCGCCCGGCGCTGGCCGGTGAGACCCTCACCTTCGCCGATGTCGAGATGGACACGGTCGGCCACAAGGTCCGTCGCGGCGGCCAGGTGATCCCGCTCGGCCCCACCGAATTCCGCCTCCTGAAGCATTTCCTGGAGCATCCCGGCTGGGTCTTCTCGCGCGAACGTCTGCTCGACAGCGTCTGGGGCCAGGACAGCGACATCGAACTGCGCACCGTCGACGTCCATATCCGCCGCCTGCGCAAGGCGATCAATGTCGATGGCCGCCACGACATCATCCGCACCGTCCGCTCGGCCGGTTATGCGCTGGACACCGACGGCCTGAACTGATCGTCGCCCCGCGCATGCGGACAAGAAAAAACCTCCCCGGCAAGCTGTGCCGGGGAGGTTTTTCTATTTCGGCAATGAGCCGCGATCAGGCCGCGCGGCGCGCCTTGTTCAGCTTCTTGAGCAGCATGTCGCGCTTCAGGCGCGACAGATGGTCGATGAACAGCACGCCTTCGAGATGGTCCATCTCATGCTGCAGACAGGTGGCCAGCAGCCCTTCCAGCTGCTCCTCATGGATGCGGCCATCGCGGTCCATCCAGCTCGCGCGGATTACCGCCGGGCGCTCCACCTCGGCAAACTGGTCGGGCACCGACAGACAGCCTTCATTATAGACCGACTGCTCGTCCGATTCCTTCAGGATTTCCGGATTGATGAACACCATCGGCTTCTTGACCGGCGGCGCGCCTTCCTCATCCGATTCCGGTTCCTGCAGATCCATCACCAGGATGCGCTTGGGCACGCCCACCTGGATCGCGGCCAGGCCGATGCCCGGCGCGTCATACATGGTTTCGAACATGTCGTCGATCAGACGCTGCAGATCGTCGTCGATCGCCTCTACGGGGGTCGAGATGGTACGCAGGCGCGGATCGGGCGCCTCAAGGATCGGAAGAATGGCCATGGCCAAAACATAAGCGGAACGGAGGAAAATTTCAAGCGAGACAGGCGCTGGTCCACGCACCGCTTGCCGCCCCGCCCGGAGGGGTCTAGGCGAAGGGCGTGACCGACGAAACCGCACAGCAGCGCCGCTACAAATCCTTCGAGGATACCCACCAGATGCTGATCGAACTGGCGGTCGGGCTGATCGCCGATCGCGGCATCGATGCGCTGTCCCTGTCCGCCCTCGCCCGCGCCGCCGGGGTCAACCGCACCACCATCTATTATCATTTCACCGATCGTGACGCCCTGGTCGCGGCGGTGAAGCTCTGGTCCTCGCAGCAGATCGTCGCCGCCTTCCGCCCGGAACTGCCGCGCCAGGCGCGGATCGACTATGTCACCCGCTTCGTGCTCGACAATCCCGCCATCATGTCGCTGTGGATCGAGGATTTCATCGCCCCCGGCGACATCCGCGCCAGCTATCCGCATTGGGACGCCCTGGTATCGGGCATCGGCACCAGCCTTGCCGCCGCCTTCCCCGACGAGCCGATCGACGCCGAAGTCTATTGCGTGATGCTGCTCACCAGCGCGCTGATCGGCCCGCGCGTCTTTCGCCATCGCGTCGCCCCCGATCTCGACACCGACGCCACCATCGCCCGCTTCCGCCAGGAGCAGCAGCGGGTGCTGCGCCGGGATGGCATCGCCGACGACTGACACAATTTACAACAACAGTGTTGCAAATTTAGATTGACCCGCTCATGCTGTCGAAAAGACAGACAGCGGAGAGCGATGATGCACGGCAAACGGCCCGGCTTTCAGGGCATGAGCGACGACAGTCTGGCCTGGCTCGGCACCGCGCCGATCCCCGCCGCCCCCTATCATGATCCGGCCTGGTTCGACCTGGAACGGGAAGCGGTGTTCCGCCGCGCCTGGTTGCAACTCGGCCATGTCTGCGAACTGCCCGACAGCGGCAACTTCATCCGCCGCGAGATCGAGGCGCTCAATGTGTCGCTGCTGATCGTGCGCGGCCGCGATGGCGAGATTCGCGCTTTCCACAATGTCTGCACCCATCGCGGCACCCAGTTGGTCGAGGAGGAAAGCGGCAGGCGCGGCACCTTCTCCTGCCCCTATCATCGCTGGTCGTTCGGCACCGATGGCGCATTGCTCGCTGCCCCCGATTTCGATCGTTTCTTCGTCGACAAGGCCGACTGCGCCCTGCCCCGCGTCGCGCTCGACATCTGCGGCGGGTTGATCTTCGTCCATCTCGGCACGCCGGACAAAGGCCTGCGCGACGATCTTGGCCCCTATGCGACGATGCTCGACGGCTTCCCGGCGGCGCAGGCCACCACCTTCTCCGAATATGTCTATGAGATCGACGCCAACTGGAAGCTGACCTACGACAATTTCCAGGAAAATTACCATCTCCGCTTCATCCATCCCCGCTCGGGCGCACCCGCCGTGGGCGAGGACAACCCGTTCGGCTATCCGGTGAAGATGGGCTTTCACGGCCCCCACCGCACCCAGACGATCTGGACCAATCCCGATCCCGCGCCCAAGCCGGTGCAGGCGCAATCCTTCGGCCGCGCCGCCCGTTTCGCCATGGCCGACGGCACCGCCGGCCCGCACAGCCGCGACTATCTCGCGCTCTTTCCCAATTTCTTCATCCTCGGATCGCCGGCCCAGCCCTTCTCCCACACCGTCTGGCCGATCGACGCCCGCCGCTCACGCGGCGTGATCCGCCTCTACTGGAAGGGCGAGGATGACTGCGCCAGCCGCCGCTATGCCCGCGAATATGCGATGGCCAGCGCGCGCGACATCCATGCCGAGGATCGTGACGTGATCGAGGCGGGGCAGCGCGGCCTCAACAGCGGCGCGCTCAAACATATCCATTTCCAGGCGCAGGAGGCGCTTTGCCGGCACCTTTTCATCGCCGTCGACGAACGGGTGCAGGCCTATCGAGCAGAACGGACCAGCGCTACGCCCCCTCTGCGGGCGGAGGCAATGGCATGACCACGCTCCTCCCCGCCGGCTTCGAGGCACTCGCCCCCTTTGCCGATCGCTGGGCGATCGACGGCTCGATTGCCCGCGCCGCCCGGCGCGGCGACGCCGATCCGGCCGATCGCGCCGCCTTCTTCGCGGCGGCCGCCCCCCTGCTCGACGCTGCCCTCGCCCATCTCGACCGCTACCCGCTCGACGCCCTGCCGCCGGCCGAGCAAAGGCTGATGGACATGATGCTGACCCTCGCCCATGTCTCGCTGACCGAAGAGATATTGGGCGACCAGGAATCCGCCCACGCCCGTCAACGCCAGCACATGCGCATTACCCGGACCCCGGCAGGCGCCTGAGAGACGCAGGCCCGCCCCGTCATTCCGAGTGCAGCCAAGCAATGACGAGGATCGACCAGAAGCCGCCATCGTCACCCCGGCCTTGAGCCGGGGTCCCGCTTCTTTATCGGTTGCATCGAAAAGCGGGATGCCGGGTCAAGCCCGGCATGACGGATGTGGGTAGGGCGGCTAACGACCAGAAGTGGACGTTCCTCCCCGGAACGGGGAGGTGGCAGCGCGAAGCGCTGACGGAGGGGCAGGTGCATCTTGGCGCTGCGCTATCCGGCCTGTGCCCCTCCACCACTCGCTACGCGAGCGGTCCCCCTCCCCGTGCCGGGGAGGAATGTCTTGTGCCCACCCAAATTCGCCGCCCTTCCCGTCCATCATCCGGCCTGTCCTACACGCCGCTTGTCTGATCTACTGCCCGAATGGATCATCACCCCTCCGACCTTCTCCCCCTGTCACGGCCCGCTGCGCACGGGCCATCGACGCGTGGTGATCGCGCCATAGGGGCATCCTTGGTGCGGGACAGAAGCGCGATTGTCGCGTCACAGGGGCGATGCAGGCGCATATTGAACACCCCCACCCCATGGGTGGTGACGCGCCACCGGCGCAAAGGCGGCGCGTCACAGGCGCGTTCCCGGCGCATTTCGCCCAAAAAGCCCGATAACGGTGTGAACTTCGGGAGACGCGTGCCCCCGCCTTCGGCCCGTCCTTCAGCCCAGCGGTCGCCGCGCGCGCAGCGCCTGGGCCAGCGTACCCTCGTCCAGATAGTCTAGTTCGCCGCCCACCGGTACGCCATGGGCCAGTTGGGTCAGGCGGATCGGGAAGCGCTCCAGCCGCTCGGCCAGATAATGGGCGGTGGTCTGCCCCTCCAGCGTGGCGTTCATCGCCAGCACCACCTCGTCGATGCCGCCCGCCTCGACCCGCGCGACCAGCGCATCGATGCTCAGATCCTCGGGCCGCACCCCCTCCAGTGCAGAGAGGCGCCCGCCCAGCACATGGAAGCGGCCGGGGAAGAGGCGCGACTTGTCCAGCGCCCACAGGTCCGCGACATCCTCCACCACGCACAGCGCCCGCGCGTCGCGGCGCGGATCGGCACAGATGCCGCAGGGATCGACCGTGTCGACATTGCCGCAGGTCTGGCAGGTGACCAGCCGTTCATTGACCGCCGCCAGCGCGCGCAGCAGCGGCTCCAGCGCGCCCTCGCGCTTCTTGAGCAGATGCAGCACCGCGCGGCGCGCCGAACGGGGGCCAAGGCCGGGCAGTCGCGACAGCGCCTGGGTCAGCGTCTCGATTTCTGGGGATGCCATGGAACCGAGATAAGGGCTTGCAAGTCGTCCCGACAAGAGGTTTGAGAGCGATCTTGGAAATAGGCCCCAGGCAGATTTCAAATGCGGTGCCAGCCCGCTCCCCACCCGGCCACCCAACGGCAGTATCTTGAAGGGCGGCCGGGTGGGGGAGCGGGCTGGTGCGGGAAGCGGAAAAACTATGCGTATCATTTACATGGGCACTCCCGATTTCGCTGTTCCAGCGCTCGATGCACTGGTGAAGGCCGGGCATGACATCGTCGCCGTCTATAGCCAGCCACCCCGCCCGGCCGGCCGTGGCAAGGCGCTGCGCCCCTCCCCGGTGCAGGCCCGTGCCGAGCAACTGGGGATAGAAGTGCGCACGCCCGTTTCGCTCAAGGACGAGGCGGTGCAGGCCGAATTTGCCGCGCTCGACGCCGATGTCGCGGTGGTTGCCGCCTATGGGCTGATCCTGCCGCGCGCGATCCTGGCGATGCCGCGCCATGGCTGCCTCAACATCCATGGCTCGCTGCTGCCGCGCTGGCGCGGCGCCGCGCCGGTGCAGCGCGCGATCCTGTCCGGCGACAATGTCACCGGCGTCACCATCATGGACATGGAGGCGGGGCTCGACACCGGGCCGATGCGCGCCAAGCATGTCACCCCGGTCGAGGACAAGACGGCCGGCGAATTGACGCAGGAACTGGCGGAGGCCGGTGCCGACCTGATGGTCGATGTGCTGGATGATCTTGCCGGCCATCCCCCGGTGGTCCAGCCTGAAGAGGGCGTCACCTATGCCGCCAAGATCGACAAGGCGGAGGCACGGATCGATTTCAGCCGCGACGCGCATCAGGTCGAACGGCAGATCCGCGCCTTCAACCCCTTCCCCGGCGCCTTCTTCGAATATGACGGCGAACGCTTCCGCATCCTCGCCGCCACGGTCGAGGATCATGCCGGGCCGGCGGGCGAACTGCTCGACCACAGCCTGCTGATCGGCTGCGGCCATGGCGCGATCCGTCCGACGCTGATCCAGCGCGCGGGGAAGGCGGCGATGTCGGCGGGCGAATTGCTGCGCGGCTTCGACATGCCCACCGGCAGCCGGGTCGACGCCTGATCCGATGGCCCGTTTCGCCTTCACCGTCGAATTTGACGGCCGCCCCTATATGGGCTGGCAGCGTCAGGCCCATGGCCCCAGCGTCCAGCAGGCGATCGAGGATGCGATCCATGCCGTCACCGGCGAGCGCGCGATCCTGCACGCTGCCGGCCGCACCGATGCCGGCGTCCATGGCCTGGCCATGCGGGCCCATGCCGATGTCGAAAAACCGCTGACGCCCTTTCGCCTGATGGAGGCGATCAATGCGAAGCTGCGGCCCCATCCGGTCGCGATCCTCGCCTGTGAGGAAGTCGCGCCAGACTGGCATGCCCGTTTCAGCTGCACCGGCCGCGCCTATATCTACCGCATCGCCAATCGCCGCGCGCCACTGACCCTGGAATCAGGGCTTGCCTGGCGGGTGATCCAGCCGCTCGACGCCGACGCCATGCACGATGCGGCGCAGATCCTGGTGGGCCATCACGACTTCACCACCTTCCGCTCGGTCCATTGCCAGGCGGCCAGTCCGCTGAAGTCGCTGGCGATGCTGGATGTGGAGCGACAGGGCGATCGCATCGCCATCCGGGCGGAGGCGCGATCCTTCCTCCATCACCAGGTGCGCTCGATGGTCGGCTGCCTCGCCATGGTCGGCATGGGCCGCTGGAGCGCCGATGACCTGCGCGATGCGCTGGAGGCACGCGACCGCGCCCGGCTGGCGCTCAACGCGCCGCCGGACGGTCTCTATTTCGTGCGTGCCGATTATAGCAGCGCGGTGGTCACCAGCTGATTCTTGCCGGCGCGCTTGGCCGCCAGCATCGCCTCGTCCGCGCGCGCCACGATGCTGTCCAGTTCGGTGTCATCGTCGGGGATCAGCGTGACCAGCCCAAAGCTGCCGCTGACACCGCCATGTGCGCCGCCCAGTTTCATCAATCCGACGCGCAGCGCCTCGCCCAGATCCGTGCCTTCCTCGTCGACCAGCAGCACGAACTCGTCGCCGCCCATCCGCGCCACGACATGGCGAGTGGCGAGCATATCCTCAATCAGCCGCGCCACATCGACCAGGCAGCGATCCCCGGCGCTATGGCCGAGACTGTCATTGAGCTGTTTGAACCCGTCGAGGTCGAGATAGATCAGGCTGACGGCGCGATGCGCCTCTGCTGCCTGCCGCAGCAAGGCCCGTGCCCGCACCACGAAGCCACGGCGGTTGAGCAGGCCGGTCAGCGGATCATGGATCGCATCGAAATGGGCCTGCCGCATCTCCGACAGATCCTCGACCACGGCGACATAGAATTCCGGCTCATCCCGCTCATCGCGAACCAGCGCCACGGTCAGGTTGATCCAGATCAGCGATGCGTCGGCGCGGATATAGCGCTTCTCCAGCGTATAGCGCTGCAACTCGCCCCGGTGCAGCCGGCCAAGCAGCGCGACATCGGCATCCAGATCATCGGGATGGGTGATCTGCTGGAAACCCAGCCGCATCAACATCGCGGCCGGATAGCCGGTAATCTCCTCGAAACGGGGATTGACGGTCAGGAAGCTGCCGTCGAGCGCGACATGGGCAATGCCGACCGGCGCGTGCTGGAAGGTCGCCTGGAACCGGCGCTCCGCATTGGCCAGATTGGCCTGAATTGTCTGCGCCTCCTGGCTCAGCGCCCGCGCGACATGGGTCAGGCGGTCGATCCGGCAGATCGCATCCGGGGTCATCACGGGATCGCGATCAGGAACAATGGACTGGGCGGAGGCGATGGGCACGATGGGCGACTATTCTTTCCTGACTGGCACGCTTCCTCCTGCGCCAGACAAGGTAAAGACTCTCTTTAGATTACATAATTTACTGGCTCCAGCCTATTGGAGCCGGGTGCGGAACGGGGTGAAGTCGGTGCCCGCATCATAGACGTCGAGCCCCTCGCGCCGCTTGAGGCCATTCACCACCACATAGGTGACCGGCGTCAGCACCGCTTCCCAGCCGACCTTCATCGCCCAGTTGGTGACCATCACGGTCAGCACCTGCGCCGTGGTCCAGTCGCCATAGAAAGCGAGCGGGTAGAAGAGCAGGCTGTCCACACCCTGCCCCACCACGGTCGAGCCGATGGTGCGCATCCACAGATGCCGTCCCTGGGTGATGATCTTCATCTTGGCCAGCACGAAGCTGTTGGCCAGTTCCCCCGCCCAGAAGGCGCAAAGCGAGGCAAAAACGATCCGCCAGGTACTGCCGAACACCGCCTCATAGGCTTTCTGGTCGGGCCAGCCCTCGGCCGGCGGCAAGGCCACCACCACCCAGCTCATCAGCGCCATGAACAGCATCGCGGCAAAGCCCGCCCAGACGCAGCGCCGCGCCCGTGCATAGCCATAGACCTCTGTCAGCACGTCGCCGATCACATAGCCAAGCGGAAAGAAGAGGATCCCCGCGCCAAAGGTCACGCCGCCCAGCGACGACAGCTTGGCCGCGCCGATCAGGTTGGACAGCAGCAATATGGCGACGAAGGCCGCCATGAAGAAATCATAATAGCGCAGCGGCCGTGCGCCCAGCACGGTCGCGTCGATTTTCCGGATGCCCGCATCGCTCATCCTTCGGTGCATATCCCGCCGACACACGATTGCAACGGCTGCGAAAGATTGCGCCGCGGCCCAAGCCCCGCTATCGCTCCCGCGCACGGCCCCGTAGCTCAGTTGGATAGAGCATCCGCCTTCTAAGCGGATGGTCGCAGGTTCGAATCCTGCCGGGGTCGCCAAATAATCCAGCAAAAACAATGAATTGAAAAGGCGGAAGATCGTCTCAGGCTGTCCAGCTACACCTTCGGGACACGGCTAGGACACGGTCGGCAGATCAGGGCACGGCTCAAGGACACGCCCCCGGTAACGATTCGCGTGCGGACATAAATGCTGACACACCTGACGCGGAAGAATCACCCGCCGCTCCAACGCCTTGAACCCGCACGACCCTTTCCACGCGACCGTTACGCCTAGCGATGCTATCGTCTCGTCGTAAGGAGAACTCGGGTGGACGATCACCTAAAAGCAGCAGCGCAGGCGTCGGCGATGACGAATTCGCAATTGATCGCGGTTCGTAATCGGATCGTGGACAGCAACGATTTGACTAGCCAGCAACAGGCGGTGATCGACGAGATCAAGCGTCGCGCGATCGACGCCTAGTGCGCAACGGCCCCGACATTGCGCTTACCATCGAGGCGTTCGTTCTGGCCGTGATGATGTTCGTCGCCGCGATCAGCGGGATCGTCCGACTGATCGACTGATCCGCGCAACCAATCGACGAGAACGGTCGTTTCATCCCGACCCGCACACCTGGAGAGACAAGCATTGCACCGCCCTGAAACCGATCCCACGACCCGCGCGACATCGTTTTTCGAGATTGATGGCGTGCTGGCGCTGGGCATCTTGTGCGGGGCGCTGTTCGCCGCCCTGGTGGGCTTGATGCGATAGGTCCGGAACCGATGCATCGAGACCTTCGTTTGGTAGGTTCCTCTGATATTCAGGACACCCTACCCCGCCAGCTTCGGCGGGGTATTTTTTGAAGGCGAGCGTTTGAAACCCGACCACCAATACGACCGCGACCGATCGTCGCTGGTCCTCAAGGTCCAGGCGATCTTTCTCGCTGCGATGATGATCGGATCGTCGGCCGCAGGCCTTTACAGCCTGCTCTAACACCCGCGTCAGGCTGGCCCTTGGCGCCAAGCGATCCCATTGCGGTCGCACCAGGCCGCATACGTCGTCGAACTGTTGGGCGAGATTTTCAGCCGAGGGTTCTGAAACCACATCTCGATCGTCCAGTCGGGATGCTGGTCGCGGACGGCGAGAACCTTCCTTCGGTCGTCTGCGAGAAAACGCCCCTTCGCCTCGATTATCCGCCGACCTTCGACATCGACGAAATCGGGCAGATAGGTGTGGGCGATGGTGTAGGGCAGCTTGATCGCTTCGTGCGCGAATTCGGCCGGGACGAGCGCGGCGCAACGGGCTTCGAATTTCGACCGGTAGCGCGGGGCGTTAGGCTTCATTCGTCGAAACCTTCGCGCCCGCAGAATCCAGCACTGGTGCCAGCGCAATCGCCTTTTGCGCCCCGGTCGGCCATCGCATGGCGACGCACCGGCCGCGTTCGATCCAGGTCTCGTTGACCGAATTCGACTGGTTTCCACCCAACACGCGGAGCAGCCGACCGTCCGCCGATACGCCCGTCAGAAACGCGACGTGACCGCCCCCAGGACGCTGGAACCGGACGATAGCGCCGAGATAGGCCTTTTCGACCGGTTCGCCGAAAGCGTCCCAAGACGATGCCCGGACGGCGATTTTCGGCGGCTGGAAACCAGCGTGGGAAACGACGTGCGCGGCAAAGGTGCCGCACCAGGCGGTTTCATCGGAATCGACGGCGATGCCGAGGATTTTGGGACCAAGGGACCGGACCCACGACATGATCGTGGGCGAATGCTTGGGGCCGACGATTTCGCGAACGCCCATCAGGGTGCGGGCATAGGTGAGCCAGGACGGCTCGAACGGTTGGGGACATGACCCCTATTTATTATGACGCAGGCGTAGCGATTACTTTACCAGCGCGCGATACAACGGCCGCATGCGACAATCCCCCTTATTTTTGGTCGGCGCGCTTGCGGTCGGTTTGGTGGGCGGGACGATGCTCCCGCGCAAAAGCCAGCCCCTCGCCGAAGCAAATGCACCCGAGGAAAATTGGACCCCTCGCGACACCATCCCCCGCGATCGGCCGATGTCAGCCGATGAACTAGATCAGCAGCAGCCATCTTCATCATCATCCGGTGGTGTCGCCCGTCCAGCCAATCCCCCGGTTCAATCCGGAGGCTCGACCTGGTCATATCGAAACTGTCGGGAAGCCCGCGCGGCAGGTGCTGCCCCGATCTATCGTGGCCAACCAGGATTTGGGGATCATATGGACGGAGACGGAGACGGCATCGCATGCGAGCCGTATCACCCGCGATAAGGCGATGGTTCGCTACCGACCAGATGCGCACGTCTGGTCATCATGCTCGTGTTTATGCTGATTGACCCTACCGCTCAGCCCGATAGGCTGCGGACGATCCCGGCCACAAACACCCCTTATATTCCCCCGAATATGGTGGGCCGGGATCAACTTACTTGAGGACCAGATTCAGACGGTCAGTAAGCGACCAACAGCGGCCCATCCCATCATCGTCACCCTGAACTTGTTTCAGGGTCCATTCCTCCCAGCAGACCAATGGCTTGTTGGGCCTGATGGATGCTGAAACAAGTTCAGCATGACGTTAGTGGAATGGCAGGAAACCACCCTTGCCAGGCGCTTATCGGGATGCCGTCACGCGCATAGGGGCATGCTGCGAGATAGGCGTCACAGCGATCTGAAAGCCGAAATATCCAGCGATGCCAATCGCAATACCGACCGCGATTTTCATGAAGCTGCCAGCTTCGATCCACCCCCGCGCCTTCCCTTCGACGGTCGTGCGCCACGTCTTGAGGTCGGCTAGATCGGCCTCGACGATGCGATAGCCGGGGATCATGGCCGCACGGTCGGCCTCGATCGTGCGAACAGCGCCCTCCACCGATGACAGCCGACTTTCGTGCGCGTCTTGGCGCTGGACGATGGCGGATAGGGTGGCCTGGATGCTATCCACTTTCCCTTCCAGCCGCCCGAGGATCAGGCTGGTGTCATCCACCGTTCGCAAGGCCGTCCGCAATAGCGACGATGATAGAACCGACGACACCGCCACCCGCGACGCGAATGATATTCGTTACGATGGCGGATCGGACTGGTGGGAGGTGCCACAGCCAGATGGCCGTAGCGCCGACCTTTTCCGCCACGCTTTTCAAACGGTCGATCACGCGGGCGATACCGGGAGCGTCGGCGTAAAGGTGCCAGCCGCCGACAGCGGCTCTTCACCGTCCCAACCCCGGCGCACGTTTTCCAAAGCGACCCGGCGCGTCTCAAGCTGCATGCGGATGCCCGACATGCTGGACATGGCTTGGCCGACCACCTGGGCGGTCGGATAGTCCTGCTCCAACGTCGCGCTCTGGGCGGCCGAACGAAGGGCGTCGATGTCGGCGATCAGCGCTTCAAGCGTCTGGATCGAAAATGCGTTGACCTCGCGAAGGGTCGTCTCTGCGGTAATGTCCATGCGCATATTTATCATTCGACGCAGACCACGCTGACCCGCTGACTTGGATTATTGCCGGTAGACAGGTTGCGCGTGATGTCAGCGCTGAACGTGCGCGCGGCGGTGGAGCGTTCGTCATCGACGTGGGTGAAGCTGCTGCTGTGGCTATACGTCCAGGTGATGCGGCCACCGCTGTCGCCGATCGTCGGACGCACACCGTCCAACGAGACGATCTTCGAACCGCCGCCCTGCGAGGCGACCAAGCCACCGTTTTTCCGCAAGTTCAGGACGATTTCGGCCGCCGACATGGTTTCCGTCTTCGATCCCTGATGGGTCAGGCCGCCGTCGCTGGAGGACGCACCGCCAAAAGCCGCTAGGGCAGCGTCGTATTGCTGCCGACCCTGCGTCGTCGCCGGATAAGTCGAAGTCACATCATAACTGTATACCCAACTTGTGTTGACGGTGACCTGGCCGCCATTGCTGCCAAAGGCGCCGGTCGTGGTCGAAGCGTTCGCTGCTGTCGCGCTGGAGGCACCGGTGCTTCGAAGCGTGCCCGCAAGCAAAGCGCCGCCGAAATACGTGGTGCCATCGACGCGAAGATATTCCTTCGCGTTCGCCTCGTTGCAATTGTTCAGGTCGCTGAAATATGGACCAGTCCAGCGCATGAAGCGGTTGCCACTTCCAAAAGGCGTCCCACCCCAGATCGACATCCATGACCCGCCATCGGTTGCGATCCACAGACCGTTTCGATACTCGGTGCGCGGACCACCGCCCGGCCGGACGATCTGGAAACGATCGGCGTTGATCGTCATCGACCCGGTCTGGCCATTGTTGGCCATTTCCCAGCCGCTGACGTAACCATTTACGTCAAGCTGGACAGCAGCACGGGCCAGCGCCTGATTGGCCTTTCCATCAACCGAAGTCACGGTTTCGCTGATCGTCGTGACCGCCGCTTCGTTCGAATAAGCGGTCATCACAGACCCTTGTTCGAATTTCACCTGGCGCCAGCCGATGACATTCACCGACGACCCATCGGCCTTGTAGTGGACCAGGCGCGCCACCGCCTGGGTGGCGTTCGCGGGAGCAGTTGCGGTCAGCTTGTGGACCTTCCGTCCTGCGTCGGTCGTATTGAAATCGTGACCGGAATAGTTCGGACTGCCCGACACCTGCGAAATCCAGTTCCCGCCGCTGTCGAGCCAAACGATCTCGGTGTAGCAGTGACCGCTACCGCCAAAGAGGACGTAAAGGCTGTCGGCGCTCAACGTATAAGGTGTGTTGCCAAACACCGGCACGCGCTCGCTGTCGATATAGGTGTGCTGACCAGACCAGTCGCCCGCACGATCCGTGATCTGACCCCACCCGCCAGATACGTGCGGATTCCAGCCGCCATGGGTAGCTGACCAATAATTCATGCCAGCCTGGAAGCCGCCATTTCGAAGCAAGTTCGGCGACCCGCTCTGAACGACCGTGGTCAAGTTCGCGAGCGTGGAATTCGTCGTCGCGATGGCGGTCGAATTCTGGGTGATGCTGGCTTGCTGCGCCGCCTGGGTGGTCGAACCGTTGCCAGGTGCGTAAGGGCTTGGACCGGCTGCTTCAGCGTAGGTCTGCCGCAGCATCGGATGGGTGTAGAACGCGTAGCTGTCGGTATAGCCCATCGACTGAATCGTGGGGTCTTTGACCAAGACAATATGGGCGCGCGCGGCGTTCGACGGCGCCTGAACCTTCGCCCAGCATCGCTTCCAACCATCGAGGCTCGTTCCGCCCTTTTCGGCGTCATGGTTCGACGAGATGTTATAATCCGACCGAATGCCGGTGCCGTTGGCGTCCTGCCAGTCGATCCGAATATAGGCCTGACAGCGGTGGGCCGCGATGTAGGCGCTGAACTCATACCAGCGATTGGCTTCGACAGCGATCTGATCGGTGTGCCATTGCGCCCAGTCGGTCGCGTTGCCGTTGGTCTGCCGAATGACCAAGGTGTGTTCGTTCGTCGGTCGCCAAGCGTCGCCGGAAATATCGACGCCATACTCGAATGGGCTGATGCCGGACGGGCTGTAGAAATTCCAACCCGCCGTTCCAGCCGCGAAGCTAGTTTCGTAAATCAGGTTGCCGCCACCGGTCGAATAGGTCGCTACCAGGCTAAGGGTATTGGCGACAGACGCAGCATCACGGCTAGCATCCGCCGCCGATCCTGCCGACCGTCCGGCCGCTGCTTGGCTGTTGTCGTTCGCAGCCTCCGCACGATCCGCCGAACCCGATGACGCGGTCGCTGAATTTCCAGCCTTCCCAGCCTCGATCTGGGCATTGCTGTAGGCGCTGGACGCTGCGTCCGCGCTATCCCTTGATGCCTTTTCGGACGTGATGTCCTCGACTGTGATGCCGGACATGTGCCACAGGCCATTCGGCGCGCCGCCCGTTGTCACGAATTCGAAAATCGGTTTCCAGAACGGTCTCCACGCGTTGGTGACCGTGAATTCGGCGCCGAATTCGGTAAAGCCAGGCGAATTGATCGCGACGTTGTTGACGGTGCCAGCGGGCGCCGCTTCGCTGGAATAGCCTACCGCAGAAGCGTCCCAATTGTTGTTGTCGGTGCCCAACGCCCAGAGGGCAACGGTCTGGCAATTGGTGGAATTGCTATAGAACCACGCGCGCACGCGATATCGACGGCCGACACTCTTCGGGATCGATTCCTTGAACGAAATTCGATTGTATCTGCCGCCCCGGCCACCAGCCTGCGCGGTGATATAGGGCTGCGGCCAGCCCGAACCAGGCCCGTAATCGAACTGAAAACCTGTCCCGTCATCGCCAAGATAGACATAAGCCGATTTGCCGACCGGCCCGACAAAGTTCGGGAAGCTGTTGGCAAATGTCTTATCGACGGCGTCAGCCGCAGTGGTCGCGCGAACTTCACTGGACTGTGACGCGCTCGCGTGCTGGCCAGCTTCGTCCGCCTTCGCCGTCGCTACTGCCGCGTTGTCGGCGGATGCCTGGGCACTCGCCTTCGACGCATTTTCCGACGTGATGTCTTCGATGCGGATCGACCGCCAGTTGACGCCATGGCCCGAAGCACCCGAGGGGCCATCACTGACCAGCACGGCGCGAGCGGCCTTCACATTGGCGGGAAGAAGGAGTTCGAAGCTGAAAGGCGTATACCACGAGCCAGCATTCGCCACGCCCTGGATATACCACTCGTTGCCGCCAGCGTTGTTGACGCAGTGGATGCCGATTTGGGCCTGATAGCTGCCCCACGCCTGGACTTCGCCCGACACACGGAAGCGCCGGTTCGACCAGTTTCCGGCGATCGGTTCGCCATCGTAGCTATCCCGGTCGTTTTGGGACAGGATATACTGGCTGATGTCGTTGGCGTAATAGACGCCGGTCGCGCCGGTCCAATCGCCCTTACCGGATGACGCGTCGAATTCACTACGGCTGACAATGTTGCCGGTGGCACGGTTCGCGGCAGTTCGGGCCGCAGACGCAGAAATTCCGGCCTGCTGGGTGGCAGTGGAGAGCGCCTGATTGACGTTGCTTTCGGAAGCGGCCGTTTGGTTGCGGAAACCTTCGGCGTCAGCCCTGGCGGTTTCTGCCCGGACACGGTTCTGTTCGACGGCCGCCGACTTTTGCGACACGTCGGTCTGGATCGCCGCGACTTCGCGTTCGCTTTCCGCCGCAGCGTCTGCGTGGCCCTTGGCGATGATTTCGCCAGTGACATCGCGCATTTCGAGCGATTTCAGGCGGAAGACGCCTTGTTTATCGATTCGGAAGAGCGGACGCCCCCACACGAAGCCAGCGTCGAGAAGTGCGTTCGCCGTCAGGTCCATCGTATGAACGGCCCAGCCGCTACCCCAACCCGCCTGGTTTGGGGCAATTGTGCAATTATATCCGCCCATGCCGCTGGCGCTTTCGACACCCTTGATCGCGGCGAGATAGAGCGCGCCATTGACCGGTGTTTCGTCTGCCTGCTGACCGACCAACTTCCAGGTGATCGTGACGCGGTATGTGTGGTCGCGGATTAGGAGGGCGCGTCCCTTCGACGTGATGTGCGGCGAAAAATGCGGGTTGTTGGCGACCTGGAGGACGCGGCCAGTGCTGGCGTCACTGTAGGGCGTGAAGCGGCCATCGTCGGCGAGCGAACCACTGGCACCGACCCATTCGGCCGACCAATTCGTGATGTCGCCGAAATCGGCGGGCATCATCGACTGAACTGCCGTGCTGGCGCTCAAGCGCGCGTTTTCGGAAGTGACGGCGCTGCGTTGAGCGTCATTTGCGAAGGTGGCCGCGTTGGTTTCGTGCTGGCCTGCTGCGCTGGCCGACTGTCCCGACTGATCGCGGGAAATGGCCGCCAGACGATCGGACTCGGCCGCCCGCGCTGCTGCGCCTTCCGTCGTTTCAGCCGCCTGGACGGTCTGGTCACGATAGCCTTTCGCTTGACTGTTCGCGGTCTGCGCGTCCGTCTTCGCAATAATGACTTCGTCGCGGATCGTGCCGGTCTGGGCGAGGATGTTGGCCGCATCGTCCCGCGCCTGTTTGGTCAGGGCAAGCGTCGCCGTCGAATTCTGGTCCGCCGCCTGGGCGTTCGAAGCGTGCTGCGCCGAAGCGTCCGCATTGGCTTTCGAGGTCGCGGTGTTGCCATAGGTGGCCTGGAGATCGGCCGCCGTTGACTTCGCCGTCGCGACATCCTGGTCCAGTTGGTTCAGCCGGATAGCGTGACCATCAACGGTCGTCTTGGTGCCCTCGATAATGCCGACCACCGTTTCGACCGGACGATCGCCGATGATCGTGCCGTTCGGCGCGCCGACGGTGGCTCCATCCTCCGGACGATTGTCACCGACGATCACACCCGCCGACCAGTCGATCGTCTGTTCGCCTGCCGTCGCGGTCAGGATTAGGGGATCGGATAGAACGCCCCGCACTGTGCGGTAGCGGATGGCGATTTCGTAGGCGGTGGATCGCGTGACCGACGTGATTTCGATGACGCGGGTGGATTTCGAATAGTCCCCCGCACTAGCCCATTCGACCGCGCCAACCGGACGATACTGAACCACGATCTGGGAAGCGTTGGGGTCATCGACCTCGCCTGCAACGACAATCGCGGGGATAGTCACGCCAGCCTTCGCGATTACCGTATCCGAGATCGACCAGGCGGTGGCATCGGGCGCGCCAGGATTGCTGGGATCGTAACCCGACAGCGCGGGCGACAGCGGGGGAACCTGCGACTGACCAAGGGCATAGGGATGTTTGCTGTCGGTCTCGGACTTCAACGACAGGTGGACGGTCAAATCAGCCGGATTGAATTCACGGCTGACGACCAGGCATTTCTGACCGTTGACCGCCAGTTCCGGCGCATCAAACGTGATCGCATCGCCGACCCGGACATTGAGCGCCCGCACTTTTGCAGCGACGTTGAACGTCAGAAATTCACGGCTGTTGCAGAGATCATAAGCGGCAAGCTGGTGCGCCTGGGCGGCCTGCTGAACGAGCGGCAATTCGATCTCGACGCTCTTCTTTTCACCGCCGTCGTCCGCGATCCATTGGGCGACCGACAGTTCTTCGCCGGAATACAGTTCCCAGTTTTGCGATTCTTCGCGGTAAGTCGGGACGATCGAATTCGCGCGGTCGCGCCAGGAATTCGAATTCATGATCTCGACATCACCGATGATATCGGAGGTCGTCAGGATGAACGTGCTGGCCTTGGGCGCATTGACCGAAACGGAGATTTGCGCGCCGCGCTGCACGGGCAGGCCGCCACCGGCCTGGAGGATGGTCGAGAGAACGGCGAACTTATCGTCAGTCGAAGATACGACACCGCCGACCTTCCAGCCGTTGGCGTCCGCGACGTTGGCACCGGCGACGAAAGCTGCGACATCGACCTCGCCCCAGCGCGCGCCAATCCCGTGAACTTTGACGCCGTTCTGATAACGGCCCAGCGTCCAATCTAGACCGGCAAGGAACGGGTTCTCGCTGAACGTCCAGGTCGCCGGATTGTCGCGACGATGCGGGCCAGAACCACCCGGATAGGTGGAATCTAGACGCGGGTCGTAAAGCGTCAGACCACGAAGCACCCAAAGCGACGCGGGAACGCCTTGGGGGAATTGGTCGGTGTCATAATCAAAAATGCTGATGGCGTGCGCGATGCCGGACAGCTTGCCGGGCGATCCGGGCAGCGGTTGCCCCGACGCTTGGGTGATGGTTTGTGGCGCCGGTGTCTGTCCGCGCTGCCAGCGTTGGGAAAGTTTGTTTCGGTATAGTTTCGAACCGCTGACGCCGGGCGTGGTCTGCACTGAAGTGTGCGGGTCACCGTAGAACGGCAGCGTAGTATCGCTGGCTGCGTAGCTTTCGATTCCGGCGATCGGGCCGATCGACAGCGCGGTGACGAGCGCGAGGTAACGGTTCTTTTTACCGTAGGACTGACGGTAAATAGCGCTGCCGCCCGTCGCGGTTCGACCGTAGGCGACTGGCACCGGCAGCTTGTCGTCGAGCTTGGTGTTTAGCTGTTGCCCCGCACTATCTGGCTTGGGCATTTTCATCGCGAGAGCGGAAATCGCGGTCAGCGCCAGACCGGTGACCGTGGCGACGGCGGCCCAGGTGACCGCTGTGGCGCCGATGGTGAAAGCGATGCCGAGGGTCGCGCCAAGCGCAGTCGCAACGCCGCCCACCGTGGCAAACGCCATCGCGGCGATAGGAAGAGCCGCAGGCATTAGCCGACCCTCCAGGCAACAGTGCAGACATGGGTGGGACCGAATTCACAGCGCGCGCCGGTCCCATCAGGATCAGCGAACCCCATGATCCGATCGCCCCCGACATGGACACCCAGCGCGGTCCATTCCGCCCCTTCCCTCCCACCGGGGAAGCCAATCAAATCGCCGACGATCGCGGACGCGGGTGGGATGCGGTCGAAGCCCATCGCATCGGCGAGGTCTTCCATGCTGTTCGCACCCAGCTTCTTGAGCGCCCGCTTCGCGCCAAGTTCGGTCGAATATCCCCGAGCCTCGTCGAGGCGCGTGTTCAGTCCGAGTGTGTGCAAATGATGCGCGGCCAGGCGGGCGCAATCTGCCTGCCCCCATTCGAAGGGGCGTTCGTGATAGGTGTCGATGGTGGTCTGGGTAGCGGTGACGCGGTCGATCAAATTCAGCATCGATTATTTATTCAGAACTGCGACGACGCTCCCTTCTGCTTGGCGATGGCGTCGGCGATTACCGACCAGCCCTTTCGGCTGTTCATCTCGACGCCCCAATAGGTCTCGGACAAAGCTGCGATGTTGAAGTCAAGGCCACTTTCGTCGGGCCAGACGGATCGATGCCACACGCCATTGAGCCGGATCGCTTCACTATCTGCGTAAAGGCGATCAAACGCAGAAACGGTTTCGACCTCGGCCGTCAGCGCACCTTCGCCAAGCTGCGTCCGCACAATGTCCAGGCGCCCCGTCCACATAAGTTCGGGCTTACCAATCGGCGCACCGGTCATCTCGTTTACGATCCCCCACCAGACCCTGACCGAACTGCCCTGGTGCTTAGGATGGGACAGGCTTCCCAAAGCGTTCGCCGATGGCGGGGACATAGTGAAGGTGAAGCGCGGGCTGTCGGTGGCGATCTGCTCCTGGATCGAAGAGGCAGCTATCAACGCGCCATACACAGGATCGCTGCCGTCAAAAGTGACGGGCTGGCCATCGACCGGAAAGGTGATTTCGCCCGATCCGTCGATGATGTTGACGACATAGCCGTCGGACAATTCGGCCCGGATCGCTGTAAATTGGCGGATATGGGCAGCGTCCAGCCCTGCCTTCATCGTGGCGTCCATTATCACTGGGCCTCCACGACGACGAAGCTGGTGCCCAGATTCGCGACCCGGCCGACCGTCCACGACTGGCTGTTTCCGTCGATGAAACCTTCGAGTTTGGGCGATCCGAATTCCAGCGTTTCCCCACCCGTCAGGCCGACCTTCAACATCGGCAGAAAGGTCAGGGTGGAACCAGCGACAGCGGTGATCTGGTGAAGGTAACGGACGCCATTTTTGACGACCGAAAAGAACTGGCCCACGAACTTGGTGGGGCCGCCACCGCTATGGACTAGGGTGCGCCCCGACGCTGCGCCGGTGACAGTGCCGCTCGAATAGGCGGTAAGATCGACACCGGTCTGGCGGACTTCGATCAGAACTTTTTCGGACAGGCCTGCCAAGAGGGCCGTGACAAACGGCCCGGCTTGGCGCGTCCGCATGGGTGCGACATCGACTTTATAGGACCAACGGTCGCCCATCCGGGCAATGCGCTGGCTCGGCCCGCCAAGGGTCGGATTGTGCTGGGTAGCGCTCGATTTGAGCGTGATCTCTGTCGAGGCTGCGACGAAATTTGAAGGGATGACGGTGGCCATCCCCTATTTATTTTGAACTCGATTATCCGCTATTTTGATGCGCTAGAGCCGGACTAAACGACCATTGACATTTATGCTGAGCCCCCTGCCTTCGGACCGTTCAGGCAAAGTGCCGTCTATGATCAATTCCGCTACCCGCATAGCCAGCCAATGAGCCGCCCTTTTTATTTCCGCACAATCGTCAACAGCTTTTTGAATATCAACGGCGTCCATTTCACGTCCGCGCCGGTAATCAACGCCTATGAAATTTTCACCCCCAGTGCCCCATACCGCGTGGACAACCATGTGTCGAGATTCATGGCCAGTGTTCAATGCATCACTTAAATCAGAAAACCTGGAGGTTACTTCCTGATCATTCAAACTTTGCAACCGCTCAGATAATCTAGTCAAGATCTGTCCAAACTGACACTTTTCAAGCCTTATCCAGTCTTGCTCCGATAGCACACACACTGCCCGCAAGACTGAAACTGTAGCCGATTTAGCTTGCGCTTCCAAAACGGTCGCTAGACCAATCCTCGCGAGATTTTCGTCGTCTAGCGCGATATTTCCACCTTTTGTGGGCCGTTCAATTGCCATACATCCCCCGAATGAAATTGAGTTCGGTGTTTGAAGGCTTGCACGTGCGGGAGCTATCGCACCAGTCGGTTTTGCTGCCTTGCCGCATTGTTCCGACTGGTCAGTTTCTGCGCCATCGCCACGGATTGCACCTGCGATTGCGTGATCTGCTCGCGCACCCAACTCGTCAGCACCGCGTCCTCCGCGTGGACGGTCGTGGCGAAGCTGATGTTCGTGCCACTGCCAGTCGATCCCGCCATAGCGCCTGATCGCATAGCGCCCGACAACAAGTTGTTCGGGACCACCTGTGCGCCGCGCGGCATGTAGACCAGTTCCGGCCCCTTTTCGCCGACCATCGACAGGCCACCGCCAAAGGAATTCGTTCCCTTCGCGTTCTTCGCCGGGCCGGTGCTGCTTTTCCCAAGCGATGCCTTGCCCAGCCCCTTCACGCCGAACGCGGCACCAATCGCCTCCAACACCACGAATTTCACGGCCATTTGGACCAAATCCGCAATGATCGATTTCGCCATATCCGAGAATGCTTCCTGGAGGGACTTCGCCCCCGTGATGGCGTCTGTGATCCCGTTCGTAATGTCATCCAGGCCACGGGTAGCGATCCGTCCGAACTGTTCTTCGAGCGAGCCGTTTCTTTCAGCGTAGTCGCGGACCTGCTGACCAATACCGCCGCGTCCGCGCCGGTCATCGCCCTGCTGACGCTCAAGATCGCCGGTCTCGTTACGCTTCTGTGTCGAACGGTTGGCTTCGGCGATCTGGCGCAGGCGATCGATTTCCGCTTTCGTCCAGCCAGCCTTTTCGCGGTCAAGGGCGAGTTGATCCTGCCCCTGTTTGAACGCCGCGTCATCGGCCTTTTGCTGCGCGGCGAGAGCCTGACGTTCATAGCTTTGGCGTTCGTCCAGCGTCCGGGCGAACTGCGCCAGAGATTGCAGGCGATCCGCATCCAGACGATTGGCTTCGACACCGAGATCGATCGCTGCCGCAGCCTGGTCGCGCCTGATCTGCTCCAATTCCTCTGCGCGCGCAGCGTCGAGATTGGCCTTCTTTTGCGTATATGTGCGCTCGGCCAACGCTTTCGCCTGGTCGGCCGCCGCAACTGTGATCCGCTTGTCACTAGACTGCTGGTCGGCTTGGGCGATGGCGTCACGCTTGTCCGCATCGAGCGCCTGAAGCGCGTATGTGTATCGCTCGGCCGCCGTTTTTGCGGACGCGGCGACAGCATCGCGATATGCGCTTTCCGCCTGCTCGATCGCGCGGGCACTGGCCGCACTATTGTCACGCGCCTTTGATCCGCCACCGCTGTTGGTTTTGGGATCAGGCGTTTCAGTCGGGGTCGGCTTGTAGTCGTTGGCGTCCTGCTTGCGGATGCGGCGATATTCATCGAGGGACCATTGCCGGTTTTGGTAGGCCTCCATCGACCGCTGATATTCCGGCGAATTCTTCCATTCCTCTTCTCGACGGGCACGGCTTTCGGCGCTTTCACCACGCGCGTTACGCGGACGGGCTGACATCGCGACTTCTTTGGCTGCGAGGAAATCGCTGTTTGCCTTCACATATTGGACGCCCGCCTGGGCCAGCGCGGCACGTTTGGCTTCGACTGCCAAGCGACCATATTCCGTAGCGAGAAGGCCCACCTGTCCGGTCAGCTTCGCGGTCTTCTCCAAAGCGCTGCGCTGGGCCGACGACATCGTATCTGTGGCGATCTTTGCCTTTGTTTCTGCGGCTTCGGCCTCTTTGCGCTTCTCGGTCAGGGACTGGATCGAGCGCTCCAGCTTTTCCGTCTCGACGGCCGCCTGGGTCGAAGAAACGGCGAGATAACCAAGCCCGACCGTCAGCGCGGTGATAGCAATGCCTACCGGCCCACCTAAAAAGCTGGTGGCCGTCGCCATCGCGGCCGAAAATCCCCGCACCGCCAGAGTGGACGCAACAGCGGCCCGACTGACCCCGTTCATCGCGGCGGCACGGGTGATCAGGGAGGCGGTATGACCACCAGACGCAGCGACATCGCGAATGGTAGCGGCCGTGGAAACGGCCATTGCGGCACCAGCACGGCCCAGAGCGGGCAGATAGGTGGAGGCGTATAGTCCGCCGACGATCAGCAGCGATTGCGCCACGGTGTCGAGGTTTTCGCTAAGATAGCCGATGCCTGCGGCCATCCGTTCCGTCCCACCAAGCGCGGCGTCGGTCGTGCCGATATATCGCGTCAATGCGGTGTGAAGGTTGGTCATGCTGGCCGCGACCGTCAGGGGCGCTTTGGCAGCTTGGCTTTCGAGGCTGGCTGATCCGGCTAGGAAACTGTCGAAGAAATCTTTGCTGGTCAGCTTGCCAGCCAGCATAGCGGCGCGCAGCTTCGTGACCGACCCACCGTAAGCGGCGTTACCGTTGGCGACCGCCTGTAGGATCGGCCGAGCGCCTTCGTTGATCGAATTAAATTCCTCGGCGTGGACGATCCCGCCCGCCAATGCCTGCGACATCTGCAACAGTGCGCCGCTGGCTTCTTCGGCCGACCCGCCCTGCACGCGAAGGGCCGCCGTGACGCCATTCGAGAACTGGAGCATCTGGGACTGACTGGCCCCAAGCGCCCCGGCAGATTGCGCCAGACGGCTGTAAAGCTGGCCCAACGGTTCCAGCGCGGTCCCGTTTTTGATCGCCGACTGATAAAGGGCTTCCTGAACCGTCGTCAGCGACTGGCCCGACAGTCCGGCAACTTTGAGACTGTTGGAAAATCGCGTCCAGGTCTCGGCCGCCGCCAGCGCTTCCCGCCCGGCGAACATCCCGGCGATCATCGTGCCGTAGGACTTCAACATCGGGCCAAGGCTGGCCATCTGGCGCTGCATGGTTCCGGCAAGATCGACTTGGGACCACGCGGTTTTGGCCTGCTGGGCAGCGCGCTTATGATCGGCGGCCATCTGTTGGGCCGCCCGTGCGTTGATGTTCTGAAGTCGTTTTAGTTCGCGCTCGAGGTCGCGTATGTTCGCCGAAAAGCGAACTTCCATGCTGTTATTACGGGCCATGAAGTATTTAGAATTATGGGGCCGACCGACCGGCCGACCCCATGATTCACTTCATCGTCTGTTCGACGGCTGCGAAGAATTCTTCTTCGCTTGGTGGCCTGGCGGCTCCACCCTCTGCACCATCACCGCTGGCGGCTATTTTGCCGCGAACGATTTGGTTGAATTCCCACAGGCTCATTTCTTTCACCTGGGCGGGTGTGTAACCGGCAGCACCGGCAAACTTGTATGTCTGGCCCCAGCTTATTCGGCCCAAGGGGTCGTCGGGGCCATTGGCTCCCCCGGCAGGTCTTCCATTGGTTCATCATCGACGCCGGAAAGCGCGGCCATCAGAAGCCGACCCGCAAGCGCCACGTAGTCGAAGAGATAACCTTCGCGGACGTTGCGCTTCACCAGATTATAGGCGTCCTGCTGGGACATCCCGCCACCGACCAGCCCCAGGCGGATCGTCTCGGTCACGTCTTCGACCAGCCAGTCGCCATGCAGGAGGCGGTTGGCGGCCACATAAGGACCGCACCCCAGCTTTTCCTGCAAAGCGATCAGTTCGCCAATTCGCAGGCCAAGGTCGTGATGACCTTCGCCCACGAACTGTTGATGGAGGATGGCCGAACGGGTCAAACGACCGTGACCTTATCGGCCTGCTCAAGCGTGACCTGAACCTCAACGGTCTTGACGCGCTCGCCGCTGATTTGAAACGAAGTCAGGAGAAACGGGCCGCGAACCGTGGGGCCGCCTTCGCCGCCGATCGTGACCTCGACATTCTTCGAGACGCCGGTGGTCGCCCATTCCAGCCATTCTTCAAGGTCAGGCTTATGGACCATACCAGCGCCATCAATCGAAGTGTCGTTGGCGCGAATGCGGCGAACGGTAATCGCGGGTGCGCTGGGGTCGGCGACATCCATCAGTTCATCGGTTTCGGCGGACGTGCTGAAATTAACGCCACGCGAGGTATTGATCAGGGCCGGGGCCGCAAAAGTTTCGGGGTTGCCGCCATCACCGATCTTCACAACGATCTGGTGGCCATAGACGGGCTGAATAGTAGCCATGTTTTAAATTCTCCGGAGAAATTATTTTCCGGATTATTTATTCAACCGCGCTATTCTGCCGTTTGGAGCAGATAGTCGAACTCCAGCGTGGCTTGCGCTGTCAGTGCGTCATTATCCATCCGATAGTTCGCACTCGACATTTCGAATCCGTGGACGATGAACCCTTCGATTTCGAGTTCAGCTTCCAATGCCGCGCGGATCATTCCAGCGATCATTTTGACTTCGCGCTTCGACGATCCGACAATGTTCACCACGGCAGTCGCGTCGTGAAATTCCCCTGCTTCCCGGTTCGACATGATGAAATCGTCGCCGATCTGGATGTATGGCTTCACCGAGTTGTGCGGCACCTCGCTATAAACGCGATCCTCGACGGCGCCGGTCGCGACGATCGCCATATAGATGGCCTTTTGCAGGGCGAATGCGGGGTCGCGGATCATAGTCCCAACTCCGTCTTGATCGCTTTCATGATCGCGCGCGCCAATGATCTACGGTGCCGACGCACATGAATTTTCTGCGCGGGGAGCCAAAAATGCTCGCCCTCGACCCATTTGCCATCGGGGCCTTCGTGGCCAAATTCGAGTGGCACGGCGTAATAGAGGTGATCGTCGCCGATACGGACGAAGTATTCGGCCTTGGTCGGATCACCTGGCAGCATCTCGATCGTGTCCGCGATGTGCGGCCCATCTTCAGAGCGCGGGGCGTTGCGCTTCACGACCCTCTGGAAACCTTCAGCCGCTCTTTTGTTCGCCTTGTCCGCGACCGTGTGAAGAGCACCTGGCAGTTTGCGGATGTCGTCGTTGAAACGGGCCAGCCCTCCGACTGTCAGCCCCCATGGGTCAGCCAAGGCTCACCTCCCCGGCCCTACAGGCCAGCAGTATCCAGCGCTTTCGGCCCTCTTCCAGGCAGCCCACCCATTTGATGGCGTAGGACTTATCGCTGCGGTCATCGACGACGATGCAATCCGGCCCAATCTGGTCGAAAATCGCTGTGGTGTAGCGGATGAAGATATCAGCGGGATCGAGGCCGGATAGCCGGTCACTTTGAACCTGTTCGCCACCACGCTTTGAAACGATCTGTGCAGGCAGATTAGCGAGGACCGTCACTATAACGTTTTCACGGCCGCCCATTCCATCGCTGACGGTGGAACGACGTTGGATCGTGATACGGTCGCGAAGATCGCCCGCGCCGGGTGCGCGCCAGGCCATTACGCCTCGTCCTCCGCATCGCCTTCAAATACGATGTGGACCGGCAGACCGTTGGCGTCGCAATAATGACCGGCGCCAGCCTCGACTGCGCGGATCGCGCAATCACCGGTCACTTCCACCACGCCAGGCGCGTAGACGATTGTCGTGTAAGGGTCCGGCACGAACCGAAATTCGCGCGTAAAGCAAACGTGAAGCGGGGCGTCGTCGTCGATCATAACGATATTTAGACCGCCACGCGATAACGGTTGAGGATGGCGTCAACCGCGAACGGAACAGTAGACAAGGCGGTTTCGGTGGTGGCTTCCCGGTTGGCGTAGAGGTGGCCGACGATCAGGCGGATCGCGTGAAGGAGATCGGCGGGAACCGTTTCGTAGCCAGCGGTGAATTCGACGGTCAGGTCTTGGATCGTGCGGGGATTGAGGATACGCAGGCGATCGCCGCGAACGATATAGTGGTCGGGATCGACAACGACGCCATCGGCGATGACTTCTGCGATCTGCTGAACAGGGCCGAGAGGAATTTGTAGCTTCTGGCGTGGCCGCCAGTCATCGGCCCATAGTTTCCAGGTCTGCGGCCGAAGGGCGATCCCAACGCCGTTCGGACCATCGATATAAGCGGCGGCAACATCGATTAGCGTCGCGAGATAATCGTCTTCATCGCTGTGCGCGATGGCCAGGTGCGTTTTGACATCCTCGACGGTCAGGACAGGGGAAGTCGGCGGCGAGATCGGTTTAAGGTCGGTCCAGTGCATGGACCTATTTATGAAAAAGGCCGGGTCGCCCCGGCCTCTTGTCATTCTGCGGCTTTCGCCGATTTCTTGGGCCGGACGGCCTTTTCGATCGCCGGGGATCGCGAGGCGGTTTCTTCTTTGACCACCTGTTCGGCATAGCCCGCCACGATCAAACGCGCCGCTTCAAAACCTTCGGCGAGATCGCCGGGCGCATAGCCCGGCTCACCCGCCATATGGATCAGAAGGCGGGCCTTCATCATGCCATCTTCAGCGCACGGACAGCGCCCGGCGCGAGAAGGTTAGAGTCCGCGCGGCCGAAGGCGACAAAGGCAGTCTGATCGTAATCAGCATAACGCTCGGTCAGCACCTTCACCGACATCGCACCCGCGCGGCGGACAGCGAACTTCGAGAAGTCGCCCGCCAGGGCTACGACGTTGCCAGTGGCGATCGGCGCCATCGCCTGGTTGATCCAGAACGACTTACCCGCGACGCGATCGGGTGCGCCTTCGACGGTGCTGGGGGTCCAAACATAGCGGCCTTCGTTGTCCTTCAGCAGACGAACAGCCTGGAGGAAATTGTCGCTGAACATCAGGCCGAAATTCGGCGAACTGCGATAAGCGGGATCGACCGAATGGATCAGACGGATGATCTCGTCGAAAGCAATCGCCGTCGCACTAGCGGCGGTGACGCCGACTTGTGCGGCGGTCACAATACCACGGGCTTCGCCCTCGCCCGACCCGGTCGTAAACAGCTTGTTGAGCTTGCGGCCCATGATTTCGGCGATCGCCGTGTTGACTTCACCGGCAACATCGATCGCGCTGTCGGCAAGCAGTTCATTCGACACGCGGAAAATGCCAGACGTAATCTTGTGCGCACCAAGCGAGACCTGGCCGAAAGTCAGACCAGCTTCGCCCGCCTGCGCGTTTTCAGCAATGGCCGGAGCATCCTGGCCGGTGTAGTCGGTTGTCGGGAAGCTGATGGTGCCGCCGCCAGAAGTCGAAATGTAGCGCACCGGGCCGCCCTCGTTGAGCGGACCAAAGGCCTTCATAGCTTTGATCAGTTCGGCCTGAAGCGTTGCGGGAACGGTGTAGCCGCCATCGGCGTCAGGCTTGGTGGCAAGGGCGCGGACTTCACCGCGCAGGAACGAGCGATAGGCGCGGGCTTCGACTTCGGCGCTGTCTTCGCCACGACCTTCGACCGTGACATTGCCAGCGAGGATTTCGGTGACCGGGCTATCGAATTCGCGGGCGCGGCTTTCGGCCTTTTCGGCGCGTTCAGCGCGCTTCGCGAGGTCGTCCGATTCCGACATCATGCGGTCGAATTCGGCTTCCTTTTCGCTGCGATTTTCGTCGGTGATAGTATCGAGCAGTTCACGCGCCTGGACTGCAATCTTCTGCGACTTCGATCGCAGTTCGGTAATAAGCATTCGAGTAATTTCTCCGGAGATTTGTTTTCCGAAGATTATTTATTCAAATGCTATCGACGCCCGTTTCAGCCGATACTTCCGCGAGCTATTGCCGATAATGCACGCTTCAACATTGGAGTGATATCGAGATTCTTGCATTCGACTTCACACATTTCTTCCGATCGCCATTCCGACATTGATCGCAGCGCGGCATCAGTCGCGGGATAGGCAGGGTTGATCACCAGGCTGATTTCACGGAGGTCCACGTCGATCAGGGTGCGAATGACCGTGCCATCGTCGGCTTCCAGCCACGACTGTTCGCGGACGATGAAGCCAAACGACATCTGGCAATCACCGTCACGGAGGGCGTCAAGCTGGGCAGGCGTAAAGCGGGCAATGTCGAGATCGAAGCGCAGGCCATAGCCGTCTTCCGACAGCGTCAGCTTGCCCGACCTGGTCGATCCCAGCGGCTGGCTATTGTCGTGCGACCACAGTGCGTGGATGTTGATCGTCCCGGCAGCGGCTTCGGCCAACGACCGGACGAAAGCGCCGTGAGCGATGCGTTCGACAAACCCGCCAAGATCGTGGCTGTCCGACGCGAACACAGCGGCGTAGCCGGTTGCTCGCTTGGGCTGATCGTCGGGTGCGCGGAATTCCACCTCCCCGATCGAGAAGTTACGGATTTCAGTCTTGGTTGTCATTGTCTTCCGCCTCCAGTGCGGGGTCATCATTCGGGGTAGGTTCGGGGGATGCGGGCTGCTGACCGGCCGATTTCAGCGGGACTGTCGCACCCTGGATCAGCAGGTCATCACCGGCAGGTAGCGGCGGTAGGTTGTCGTAAGCGCGCGCTTCGTTCGGAGTCCGAAGACCGGTCTGCACGGCGCGGGCGAGGCCGTTCATCCGCGACAGGAAGTCGCCGCGAGCCAAACCGTCCAGGTTGAATTCGACGAAATTCTTCGAATTGCGCTGGCCGAACAGCTTGCTGTTCATTTCCTGCTCAATCGCTTCCACGATCGGCAAGATGGTCTGCGAGGAGAACGACAAGTTCTGTTGTTCGACGTTCGAATAGGTGCCAGTGGACAAATCGAACAACAAAGCGGGCGCGATGTTGAAAATTCGCGACACCTCGGAGATTTGAAAGCGGCGCAGTTCGAGGAGTTGTTGGCGCGACGGGTCAAAACCCAATTCGTGCAATTTAAACCCTCCTGGAATCGGCAGGATATTTCGCTTCCGGTCGCGGCCTGACCGCAGGCTATTATTGATGTCCTCGCCCGCCCGCTCGGCTGCTGCCGGAGACATGGGCGGACCTTCCAGCACCAAGGGCGGCACACCGCCATTCTGAAAAATGGTCGCGGCGTAGCGTTCGGCTGCGATCACCAGGCCGATCGCGTTACGGTGGATGGAAAGCGGGCTGTAGTGATCAACCCCACAGCCTTTGGGCATCCATACGAAATCCAGGATGTCGGATGCGGGGACGGCCCGGCCCTCGATCTTGTAAATCCGGGTCAGGGAATTTCGATCGACTCGCTGCTCGATTTCGATTTTCGACCACGGCACCGGGGTCAGCGCCATAACTTTGCCCGCGCCATTCCTGATGATCTGCGTCAGGGCGCGGCCATCGAGCAGGAGGCGGGACACCGCCCATTTCCGCCAAGCAAAGCTGGTGTGGACCGTGTTGGCCTGATCGTGGACGACACGATAAAGCGGGTCGGTCGTGGCCTTTTCCGCGCCCACGCCTTTATCCGCGAACAGATGCAGCGGAAGATGGGCAATTGTTCCAGCGATCACGTTGACGGCGGCCCAGATAGCGGGGACGCCAAGCGCGGCGGCTTCGGTGACTTCTTCGCCGGAAAACGACGCGCTGCCGCCGAAAAAATCGCGGAAAGCGGCGGGACCGTTTAGGGAAACGGTCGGATTTTCAAGGGGGCTGGCGGATCGCGTTTCACGACCGCCGCCAAACAGGTCGAATAGCATGAACCTATTTATGATCCGGCCGGATTAGGGCTGGTCGAGCATCACCCGCGAATGGAGAAGGCCGGGTCTTCCCACGGACTAACGGGCGCGGCTGGCGTTCGATCCAGCGCTTTCACGCCGAGCGCCATCGCCAATGCGACCGCGCCGTCGATCCTAAACCTACTGGCCGATTTGTCGATTTTGCGGTTCCCGGCCGCGTCATCGACGGTCTGGGCGTTCATCATGCAGAACGTCGTCAGGGGGTGACCGTCGTGAACGAGATCGCCCTCCAGGACGGCTGTTTCCAAAGCCCGCACCATTGGATTGAAACCAATGAACCCCTGGCCAATTGCCTCTAGGCGCAGCCCATATCCTTCACCCTGCTGGGCTTCGAACCCGACATCATCGAAATATCGAAGGACTTCGCCCATCATCGTCCGGTCGAAAGCGAGGGCGCGGACATCATATAGCTGGCATAGATCGACGATTTTTTGCGCGACCTGGCGGGGGTTGATCGTCCGGCCCGGTGATGTTTCGAGCAACCCTCGCTTGGCATAGAGGTCATATCGCACACCGTCCGTCCGAGTGTGATCGGCCAGCATCGCGGCGGGCTTCCAATACCACGATTTGATCCGCGATCCGTCGCGCAACGAAACCGCGATTAGGGCCGTAAGGTCAGTCGTGCGAGACATATCCAGCCCAAGATAGATCGGTTCACCAGGTTCATATTCAAACTCCGACCGGCAGGCTTTCCAATCGGTCTGGCTGATCAGCGAGCCATGAAGCGAAACCCGCTGATTGAGGTATAGCAGCCGGAAAGCTGCCTCTTCGCTGGGCAGGCGAGCCGCGCGGTGCGCCATTGACCGAAATTCATCGATGTCACGGAAATCACCCAGTGCCGGGTTTGCGCGAAGCCACTGATCCTCGTCGAGAATATCGCAATCGTCGTCGGCCGCGTAAAGATGACAGACCACCGTCGGGTCTTCACCACGAAGGGCATCGTCGATCATTTCCGACAGGGGATGCGCCGGGTCATTGTTTTGGGTGCTGATGGCAATGAACAGGGGCTCGTGACGCGCACCCTGCGAACTGGTCAGCGTATCCAGCAATTCACGGGATTTCGACTGCGCCAGTTCGTCGTAGATGATCAGGCTGGGATTGAGCCCGTGCTGGCGGCCGCCATCAGCCGCAAGGGCGCGGTAATACGATCCCTCCCCTTTGACTCCGCTCGTCATGACGGTGATGGACTTGGTGGAATCCACCACGCGCAGATGTCGTTGCAACGCCGGGGTCGCGGAAATCATCCGCTTCATGGCATCGAACAGGATGGCGGCCTGTTTCCGATCGTTCGCCGCGCTATAAATTTGACCGAATTTCTCGGCCTCGGGACCGATCAGATGGGCCAGAGCGATGGCAGCGGCAATTTCAGTTTTTCCGTTTTTTCGACCGACGCTGAAAACAGCACGGCGAACGACCCGGCGACCGCCACGGTGGGGCGCGTAGATGTCGCGGATGAATTGCTTTTGCCAGTCGCGGAGGACGAACGGCCCGCTCTTGTCACCAATGGTGATCTGGAGCCGTTCGATGAAATCGATGACAAGTTCGGCGCGTTCTTCGACGCGCACGATGTCGGCCACGGTTAGTAGATCAGGCCGCTTTCGTCGTCAGCCTGCCCCGTGGAAGTTGAGATGTTCTGCCTGCTGATCGGGTCCAGCCCCAGCTTTGCGCCAAGCGCGGCGATCTGCGTGGCCGCTTCGCGCTGCATTGCAAACCACGGGCTGATTTTCGTCTGGCCGGTCGAGCCTTCGACTGTTGGCGGCGTCTCTGCGATCATCTTTGTCGCAAGCTGGTGCTGACTGACAGCCTCGCAATAGCTGGCAAGGATGAAGCTATCGGCAGCAGAAAAGACACCAGGCGGCATCGCGGCGACCAGTTTCGGCCAAACCTTCTTAGCGGCAGGTGTCATCAGGGTCGGCGCCCTGGCGCCGCCCTTCGGTTTTGGTTCGCGCTCGTTCAACGCCCGTTTGCCGGGGTTACCTTCGATCAGTTTGAGGTGGGTTGGTTTCTTGGGACGGGCCATGATACCGATATTTAGACATCGGTCATTCTGCGTGGCGTAGTCGGGGGGACAACCAGTTGGAAGCTGAAGCACTTTTCTGGACGAAGGTGGCAGCAATCGGGCAAGTCGCTGGTGCTGTAGCAACTTTTCTAGCCGTATGGGTGGCCCTTTATCTGGGATGGTCAGAACGCAGGATCAAATTGCGGGTGAAAGCCAATTTCGGCGTCATCGTCGATATACATGGCTCAACCCCGGTCATGTCGCTTGAAGTGGAAAACGTCGGTTTTCGGACTGCTCGGATCACGGGCTTTGGCTGGACGACCGGCTTCTTGTCCGTAGGGCCGCGCCTTCCAAAGTTTCTCAGGCTTCATAGCGGGCATCAGAATCCTGACTATCGCTGGGCGATAAACGAGAATTTTCCATGGGTGCTTGAGCCAGGTCAGTCGAAGGCGACGCATATGAGACGCGAAGCATTTATCGATGCTTTCATGTATCCCAGCGATAGTGGACTATTCAGAGAACTTCCTTTTTCGCAGAAACCAGTTTTATTGAGGCACCGCTGCTACGTTGGCGTGGCAACCCGCTCGAAAATCTATTTCGGCAAAGTCGATAAGCGGATCACAAAGGCGATCACTGCGGCCTATCGAGAGTCTATAAAAAAATCTCAGAGGCTGTGTCAGAACGCTGACGTAACGGTGGACGGCCGAGTTTCGATATGATTCCGAGGGGTTGCGACACCAACCT
>NZ_JBVVOJ010000006.1:0-288144 GCF_057063145.1 Sphingobium sp. SG1
TTCACGCTCGAGGCCGGCCAGGACCATCGCCTTGAGAATGGCGACATCGTCAGGAAGGTCGGCTGCCGTGGCGGACATGCCCTATTTCTGGCAGTTTCCGGGCAGTCCGCAATGGCATTTCGATCAGGGGAATCAGGCTTGCGACCTATCGCGTCGTCACCGGAGCCTGAGCGCGCGGCGTGTGCATTTTCGACCACTGCAGCCCTTCGAACAAGGCTGACGCCTGTGATGCCGACAGCCGCATCACGCCATCCTGTGCCCGTGGCCAATGGAAGCCCCCAGTCTGCAAAACCTTGCTCACGAGCACCAGGCCGCTGCCATCCCAGACCAGGAGCTTGATCCTGTTCGCCCGCTTGGAGCGGAAGATGAAGACTACCCCCGAGAAGGGTTTAAGTCCGAGTTCATGCTCGACCAGCGCCGCCAGGCTGACGGCCCCTTTCCTGAAGTCGACCGGTTTTGTCGCCACCATCACCTTAAGCGGCCCTGGCGGGATGATCATCCCGACCGGCTCACTGCGGCAAGCACACGGGCGATATGTTCCTCGCTCACCCCTGGCGGCACATGGATCGCCAGCCTTGCCGTGCGGATCACGATCTCATCGCCTCCACCATCAGCCGAGCCGGAGCCGTCCGCATCTTCAACCACCGCCGGAACGAAACCCAGCTTCTTGCTGGCCAGGCGCTTGCCCGGAATGCTGTCATGCCGCCACGCATAGCCGCCCAATGAGCGAAGCATGTTGGCCCGGATCGGCCTTGGTGACGATGATGACGCCTTCTTCATTCGCCTCTCGCATCAATGTCCCGTCGATGCTGGTGAAGCGCTCCTGCTCGACTTCTCTCGCCACGCTGGCAGCGATCTCTTGGCTAGTGCGAGGGCCCAGGTCGAGGGAGACGATCTCGGTCGCCCGGGTGCGAAGGCCCTGGGTCATATAGTCCCGGGCGATGACCAGATCCTTGCCGGTCTCATCCTTGCCGCGCACGATGACATGGCTGTGGGGATGGCCGGTGTTGAAATGATCGACTGCCACCCAGTCGAGTTTCGTGCCCAGGTCTTTCTCGGCCTGTTCCATCAGGCGGCGGACCACCGGCTTCAGGTCATGATATTGTGCGCCATCCTCCGGGGCGACGATGAAGCGGAACTGGTGGCGGTCGCCGGCCGATCGTTCGAGGAAGGACTTGCTGTCGAGCCGATCGTCGTCGCGGCCATAGAGCGAGCCGCGCTCGCCCTCGCGGGTCGTGCCGTCGCGCTGGAGATAACGAAGATGCGCGGCGGCAGCCATGCCCCTGCCCAGCTTCACGATCCGGCTCTTCACAACCACGCGGCGAGCGCTGTGGATCGGCGTGCAAAAAGGACCCCGTTAGCGGGGTGATCGGCGTCTAAAAGGGACCCCTCATTTCGATAGCTTACACAGTCGCGTGGAAGTTCATGCGGCGAGATCGGGATGTTGGTTTTGGAGACAGTGGTTCGTATCCGGCGTGAGTATGCCGGCGGGAAGGCGATCAAGGCGATCGCGCGTGATCTGCATGTGTCGCGGAAGGTAAGCCTTGCTCAATGACGTGCGAATGCAAGGGAACCTCCCTGGCCACTCTGGTCTTCACAGTTCCGGCATCGGGCGTAATTTTCATTACCCAGACGCCCTCCACTTCTATGATGTCCTGTTTGCGGAGTTGGCTAAGTTCATTCACCCGAGCGCCGCTGTAAGCACAGAGCCACGGTATCCAGCGCCGCGCCCTGACGTAAGGAGCTGAGAGCCTGCCCTTTGGAGGTTCAAGGCTGGCCCGCAAAATTGCCAAAGCCTCTTCGGCGGTGAAATCCTTATCCCGAGTAATCGTGCTTTTAGGAATGCGCACTTTCAGCCCGTGAGCGACGTTTTCAGCAAGCATCTTTTCTTCGGTCGCCCACGCCAATGTGCAGCGCACCGCAGTCACATACTTATCGCGCACCGTCACGGGCTTACGCAGCTTCCCTTGCCGCCCCGGAGTTTCCAACAAATGGTCACGCCAACGGGCCAAATCATCACGAGTTATCAGACGGGCATCATCATGCCCCAAGAAGCCGATCAGACTCTGAATATAGCTGCGCCACTCCTTACGGACACCGGGAGACACGCCCTGAGCGGCCGTATACGCCTCAAAGGTCGGCATGAGATGAACCGGCGGCTTCTGCTCTACCGATTTTGCTTGCGGCGCTTCTGGCTCGACTGGCGTAGGAACGTCTTTGCCGTCCAACCGCGCCAGGATGGACTGCCACGTTTCGATCTGGGCATTGTGAAACGCCCGCACATAAGCGGAAAATTCAGCGGTTCTGGTATCAACGATGAAGCCAAGCTCTTCTGCGTGCTCTTTCGCTGGACCGCCCCACAGCGCCGCTATCGCCTCAATATCTCCGAGCGCTCTCAAGGATTTTGCCTCCTCAAGCTCCTCCGCGATTTCGACGATGAAGTTCGCTCGCGCTTCCCTTTTTCTGGCGCTAGGCCGATCTACCCACCGAACCTCCTCGTCCAGTTCCAGTTCTGCAGAAATCCATGCCTCACAAAGGTACTTGGCGAGTTCGGGAGACAGGTCATTGAATTGCCCCGAATGCTTACGCACAGCTAGCGCGACTTCGCGGTCATACTGCTTCACTGCCGCATCATAGCGCTTCAGGAAATCCGGAGATTCAGGATGGCCCAACGATATCCGCAGTTGGGTCCCATGAAGGTACGGCCGGAGATGATTTGGAAATAGACGGCGGAAGGATTTTCTACCTCCCGGATGGTTCTGGATGTGCTTCACGAGCCAACCCATAGCAGATTCCTTGTACCCATGCCATGTACCCTGGCAGGCCTAGAAATCGCAGAAATCCGGTTTTTTCCTGAGAAATCCTCATCTTAAATGAGGAATGGTGCCGCTTACGTGACTCGAACACGTGACCCTCGCATTACGAATGCGATGCTCTACCAACTGAGCTAAAGCGGCACTGGCGCGGGCAGATAACAGCGGTCGGGCGATTGGACAAGCGCCCAAATGCACTTTCTTGCCCCCGCCCCCGCCGTCGCAGCGCAATCGACCGATATTGCGCGCCATCCATCCGCTTTTGCACGCGAATTTACGGCATGTTTACCATCCCCGTGGCACAGCCTTGCGCAAAGTCGCTTATTCTCTGTTCCAAGGACCGACCGGATGGACATTCTGCGGGGGCATGACGTCGCCAACGACCAGGACGATTTCGAATATCCCGGTGATGCCGCGATCGACCGTCCGCTCGCCGTGGGATATGAGGAACGGCGCATGCAGGTGCGCGCCTATAATTATTGGGCGTCGCTGCTGGGCGATCGCGCCCTGCCCCTGATCGAGGATCTTTCGCCCGATCAGATGGACGATTTCGGTCCCTATAGCGTGCTGCTCGATTTCACCGCCGGCATCGAGAATCCCGCGATCGTCTATCTCGGCACCGCGCTGCGCGAGGAATGCGAGATCGAGGGGCCGATCGGCCATATCGCCGATGTCCCGCCACGTTCGCTGCTGTCGCGCCTGACCGATCATTATCTCCAGATCATCGCCAATGCCGCGCCGATCGGATTCGAGGCGGAGTTCATCAACCAGCGCGGCCGCGAGATTCTCTATCGTGGCATCCTGATGCCCTTTTCCGCGCAGAGCGATTCGATCGACTTCGTGTTCGGCGTGATCAACTGGAAGGAAATGGCCAGCCACGCTTTGTCGGTCGCGATCGAGCGCGAGGTCGACACCAATTTGCTGCACAATCCCCCGGCGCGCAGCGATGCGCCGATCTGGGCCGATGGTCCGGGCGCGGACGAGGATGACGATGTGCTGGATCTGGCCGGCATGGAGATGCCGACCGAGGATGCGCCGCTCGCCGACTGGCTGGCGCTCGCCCGCGAAGGCGCGGAAAAGGCCCGCACCAGCGAAGCGCGCAGCCACGCCGCCCTCTATCGCGCGATCGGCCTTGCTTATGATTTCGCGCTGGTGACCCGTCGTTCGGCCGAGGAATATGCCGAACTGCTGGAAGATTATGGCATCAAGGCGCAGGCGCGCAGCCCGATGACCGCCGTCATCAAGCTGGTCTTCGGCGCCACCTATGACAAGACGCGCATCACCGAATATGCGACCGCGCTGGATCATGCCGCGATCGCCAGCCTGCCGGTCGGCAGCTTCGCCGCCTATCTGGCCGGTTATGATGGCGGCCTCAAGGCCCTGGTCCGCGACGAGCGTGCGGCCCGCCGGGCGGACATGCCCGCCCGCCCCGACAAGCGCCAGACCGCCCGCGACACGATGAAATGCGCCACCGCGCTCGATCCGCTGGCCGTCGCCACCGACAATGACGGCCTGGCCGTCGTCGTCGCCCGGCGCGAGGCGGATGGCACGCTGGCGATCGTCGGCGCGCTGCCGGAAGGGTCGGACCTGGGTCAGCGCGTGATCCTGGCCGCCGCCGACTGAGATTTTGCCTCGGCGCCGGCCCTCACCCCCAGCCGTGGCGTAAACGCGCCATCTTGGCGTGACATCGCGGCTTTCCAAGTGCATAGGGACATGCCTGCTCTTCGGGCCATGCCTTCCGGACATCGATATCCGCCAGTAACGGGCGGCCCGACCATGCTGCGCTGCATCATAATATTTCACGCGCGCGAAATTTTATTTCGACCAATACTTGAGACGATCCGGTGAGAGGGGCATATAGAGGCCCCTAGGACAAGGAGTCGTCTGGCGGTGTTCCAGCGCCTCCTCCGTTTCGGCAACGGCGGGACATTTCCCCGCGGCTAAGAGGTAGGCGAATGACGGCGCTGGCTGATCCCAATATCAAGGAAGTCGATTCAACTGTTCGGGCGGCGCTGGAAGGCGTCCTGGCAAAGGGCGCCCTGCCCGGCGAGAGCGAGGGATTTGATCAGGCGGCCATCGCCGCCGCTGCGGCCTTCCTCGGTCGCACCGCCAATGCGCGCAAGGCCGGCCAGCCCGGTATCGCGATCGAGACGCTGGGCGAAGGCGCCACCGGCCGCTTCATGCGGATCGCGCTGATCAATGACGACATGCCCTTCCTGGTCGATTCGATCGCCACCACGCTCGCGGCGGCAGACATCAGCATCCACCGGCTGCTCCACCCCGTTCTGTCGATATCGCGCGGCGCCGATGGCACCCTGTCCGCGATCCTGGACGATGATGCGCCGGGCGCGTTGCGGGAATCGATGATCTATATCGAGGCCGACCGGGCCGACGCAAAGGCCCGCCGCGCGCTCGAAAAGGCGCTGGAAGACACGCTGGCCGACGTTCGCGTCGCCGTGCGCGACTGGCCGCGCATGCAGGAAGCCATGTCGGCCGACGCCAATGCCGTCACCGACGATGAAGGCGCCGCGCTGCTGCGCTGGTTCCTCGCGGGCCATTTCACCCAGATCGGCCATGAACTGTGCAGCCGCGTCGGCACCTCGGAAGAGCGGCTGGGCATCTGCGCGCTGCGCGACAAGCCGATGATCGCGCCGGCCTCGCGCGAAGCCGCCTTCACCTGGTTCGAGGAAGGCAAGCGCAGCCCGCTCATCATCAAGTCCAACATCCTCTCGCGCGTCCATCGCGGCGTGTTGCTGGACCTCATCATCCTGCCGGTGCGCGAGGGCAAGAGCGTCACCGGCCTGTCGATCCACGCCGGCATGTGGACCAGCGCGGCGCTCGCCGCCTCACCGGAAAAGGTGCCGCTGCTGCGCTCGGCCCTGTCGGCGCTGATGGACAAATATGGCTTCGACCCGGCCGGCCATGCCGGCAAGACGCTGGCCCATGCGCTCACCACCCTGCCGCATGACATATTGATCGGCTTCGAGCGCGACACGCTGGAGCATCTGGCGCTCACCTTCATGTCGCTGACCGACCGGCCGCGCCCCAAGCTGGTGCTCGCCACCAGCGCGCTCGCCCGTCACCTCTATGCCTTTGTCTGGCTGCCGCGCGACGAACTGTCGACTGCGCGCCGCGTCGCGATCCAGGACATGCTGGCCAAGGCGGCGAATGGCCCGGTATTGAGCTGGTCGATCGCGCTGGAGGAAGGCGGCCTGGCGCTGCTGCGCATCACCCTCGACCTGCGCGACGGCGGCGTGGTGCCCGATGATGCCGCGCTCGATCGCCAGCTCAAGCAGATGGTGCGCGGCTGGCTGCCCGCCGTCGAGGAAGCGCTGGCCGAAAGCGAGGAAGCCGGCCGCGCCGCGGCGCTGGCCCAGCGCTTCGCCCCCGGCTTCCCGATGGCCTATCGCAACGGCGCCGGCCCGGTCGAGGCGGCGGTCGACATCCGCCTGATCCACGGCCTGTCGGGTCCGGGCGACAAGTCGATCCGCATCTATCGCAATCCGGAAGACAGTGCCGAACGGCTGCGCCTCAAGCTCTACAGCCATGACGCGATCGCCCTGTCCGAAGTCGTCCCCGCCTTCGAGAATTTCGGTTTCCGCGTGATCGACGAGATGACCACGCCGATCGACGGCGGCGCGCTCGGCCATGTCCAGCGCTTCGTGCTGGAACTGCCGGCCGGCGGCGATGCCCAGGCGGTGGTCGACCGCGCCGAAGTGGTGACCGAGGCGATCGCCCAGGTGATCGAAGGCGTCGCCGAAAATGACAGGTTCAACGAACTGATCGTCACCGCCGGCTTCGCGCCGCGCGCGGTGGTGCTGTTCCGCGCGCTGTTCCGCTATCTGCGCCAGACCGGCACCGCCTTTGGCATGGCGACCTTTGCCGACACGCTGCGCCGTGAACAGGGCGTCGCCCGCAATCTTGTCGCCCTGTTCGAAGCGCTGCACGATCCCGCCGCGCAGGACGGCAGCGACAAGGCGACCGCCATCCAGGCGGAGATCGACGCGGGCCTGGAACAGGTCAGCTCGATCGACGAGGATCGCGTGCTGCGCCTGATCCGCGCCGTCATCACCGCGACGCTGCGCACCAACTTCTATGCCCCGGCTGCGGCCGAGGCGCTGGCGTTCAAGATCGACAGCGCCCTGGTCCCCGGCCTGCCGGCGCCGCTGCCCTGGCGGGAAATCTGGGTCTACAGCCCGCGCGTCGAGGGCATCCATCTGCGCGCCGGTCCGGTCGCCCGTGGCGGCCTGCGCTGGTCCGACCGTCGCGACGATTTCCGCACCGAAATCCTGGGCCTGATGAAGGCGCAACGTGTCAAGAACGCTGTCATCGTGCCGACCGGCGCGAAGGGCGGCTTCTACCCCAAGCAACTGCCCAATCCGCAGGTCGACCGCGATGCCTGGTTCGCCGAAGGCACGGAAAGCTATCGCATCTTCATCCGCACCTTGCTGTCGATCACCGACAATATCGTGAAGAACAAGGTGAAGCACCCCGCCCAGGTGGTGGTGCGCGATGGCGACGATCCCTATTTCGTGGTCGCCGCCGACAAGGGCACCGCGACCTTCAGCGACGTCGCCAATGCAATCGCGCTGGAACGGGACTTCTGGCTGGGCGACGCCTTCGCCAGCGGCGGCTCCAACGGCTATGACCACAAGGCGATGGGCATCACCGCCAAGGGCGCCTGGATCAGCGTCCAGCGGCACTTCGCCGAAATGGGCGTCGATGTGCAGAGCGAGCCGGTCAAGGTCGTGGGCTGCGGCGACATGTCGGGCGACGTGTTCGGCAACGGCATGCTGCTCAGCAAGGCGATCAAGCTGGTCGCCGCCTTCGACCATCGCCATATCTTCCTCGACCCCAATCCCGATCCGGCCAAGAGCTGGGAAGAGCGCAACCGCATGTTCGCCCTGCCCCGCTCCAGCTGGGAGGATTATGACAAGGGCCTGATCTCCGAGGGCGGCGGCGTGTTCGCCCGCAGCCTCAAGAAGATCCCGCTCACCCCGCAGGTGCAGGAAATCCTGGGCGTGACCGAAAGCGAGATGGAGCCGACCGCGCTCATCTCCGCCATCCTCAAGAGCCCCAACGACCTGCTGTGGTTCGGCGGCATCGGCACCTATGTGAAGGCCGCCGCGCAGAGCCATGGCGATGTCGGCGACCCGGCCAATGACCGGCTGCGCGTCAATGCCGAACAGCTGCGCGTCAAGGTGGTGGGCGAAGGCGCGAACCTTGGCACCACTCAGGCCGGGCGCATCGCCTTCTCGCTGCATGGCGGGCGGATCAACACCGACTTCATCGACAATAGTGCCGGCGTCGACTGCTCGGATAATGAGGTCAACATCAAGATCGCGCTGAACAAGGAAATGGCGGAAGGCCGCCTGCCCTTCGACAAGCGCAATGCCCTGCTCGAAAGCATGACCGATGCGGTCGGTGCGATCGTGCTGGAGGATAACCGGCTTCAGGCGCTCGGCCTGTCGATCGCCGAAAGCGGCGGCGCGGCGGACCTTGCCTCCTATGTCCGGCTGATCGAGACGTTCGAGGAAACCGGCCGTCTCGACCGCCAGGTCGAAGGGCTGGCCGCCAATGACCAGTTGCTGCGGCGTGGCCAGGATGGCCAGGGCCTCACCCGCCCCGAACTCGCCGTGCTGCTCTCCACCGCCAAGCTGGCGCTGCAGGACGCGATCGAACATGGCGACCTTGCCACCGATCCCAGCATGGGCGCGGAACTGGCCGCCGCCTTCCCTGCCGCGATGCAGGAGAAGGAAGCCGATGCGATCGCGGCCCATGCGCTCAAGAAGGAGATCATCGCCACCAAGGTTGCGAACCGCATCGTCAACCGCCTCGGCATCATCCATCCCTTCGAACTGGCGGAAGAAGAGGGCTGCTCGCTCGCCGATCTCGCCAGCGCCTTCCTGATCGCTGAGCGTCTCTACGACATCCGCACCCTGTGGGCGGATATCGACGCGGCCGACATGTCGGAAGCCGCCCGCCTGGCCCTGTTCGGCGACATCGCCAGCGGCATGCGCGCGCAGATCGCCGACATCCTGCGCAGCGTGCCGGCCGGCACGCTGCCGGACGCCGGCCATGCGATCCTGGCCAAGGGCGTCGAAACGCTCGCCAACCAGGTCGACGACCTGCTCACCAGCGAAGCGCTGCGTCGCGTCACTGCCGTTACCGATCGCCTGCTCTCGCTCGGCGCACCGGACACGCTGGCAGTGCGCACCGCCGGCCTGTTCAAGCTGGACGGCGCGGTCGGCATCGCCGCGCTCGCCGGCCGCCTGAAGATGGACGAGATCGCGCTGACCCGCGCCTTCACCCATCTGGGCGAGGCTGTCGGCATCGACTGGGTCCAGTCGGCCGCCGCCCGCATGGAACCGACCGATCCGTGGGAGCGCCTGCTCATCTCCGGCGTCGCGCGCGACATGCAGCAGGTGCGGCTCGACTTCCTGGCCCAGGGCAAGGGCAAGGACGTATCGGACCATGTCGAGAAATGGCTGATCGAGCGCGGTGCGCGCATCCAGCAGTTCCGCGCCCTGGTGCAGCGCGCCAAGGCAGCGGCATCGCCCAATGTCGCGATGCTCGCGGAAATCGCCGGTCAGGCCCGCGGCCTGCTCGGCCGCTGAGGCCATCGCCCCTTCCCGTCAGAGGGAAGGGGTTTCAGCACCCCAGAAAAAAGGCGCCCGATCCAGTGATCGGGCGCCTTTTTCTTTTCTGTGCCTTCGATGCGATCAGCGCGGATCGGCGGGCAGCGGCTGCACCATCAGCGGCTTGGGCGCCGGTGCGGGGGCCGGTTCGGGTGCCGGCGCAGCAGCAGGCGCCGGTGCCGGCTCTGCAGCCTCCGGCGCCACAGCGGCCGGCGCATCGGCTGCCGACTTGTCCTTGCCCGGCACGCGCAGCCCCGGACCATAGACCGGCGTCACACCCGGCGTGTAGCGACCGTGCAGCGCCTCGATCTCCGCCTTGCGCTGGTTGAGATAGAGGTCGCGATAGCTGCCATAGGGATTGTCGTCGGAACGGATCGCCTGGATGCGCTCGTCGAACGCCGCGCGCTCGCCCAGTTGGTCCAGCACCGCCATCGGGATGACGACCGTGGGCTGGGTGAAGGGCTTGCCCACCGCGAAGGGCAGGATCATCTTGTCGACCGTGTCGCCGATGATGTCGCGCAGCGTCGTCGGGCCGACCAGCGGCAGATACATGTACGGCCCCGGCCCCACGCCATAGAAGCCCAGCGTGTTCGCGAGGCCATTGGGGCGATAGGGCAGGTTGAACGGCTTGCGCTTGGCAACGTCGAACAGGCCGACAAAGCCCAGAGTCGTGTTGATCGCGAAGCGACCGGCCGTCTCGAACGCCTTGCCCGGCTTGAACTGCAGCATATAGGCCGCGAACACCACCGGCTCGCCCAGGTTCGAGAAGAAGTTGCGCAGCCCCTTGCGCACCGGGCGCGGCAGGCCCTTGTTATAGGCCTTGGCCACCGGCTCGATCAGCGCCTTGTCGACGGCCTGGACCGCTTCGAAAGACTGTTCGTTGATCGCGGCGAAGGGATCGCGCTTGCGCAGGCCGGTATCGCCGGTCACGACGATCGCATTGGGATCGACCGGAACCTCTTCCTTGGGCTGCTCCGCAATCGGGCTCAGCGTCGGCAGCACGACCGGCGGCGGATAGGGACTGTCGGGTGACGGCGCCTGTGCCGGCATCTGGGCGGGCTGGATCGGGTCGGCAGGACCAGTCTGGGGCGTTTCCGCCGGCGCAGGTGCCACGGCCGCAGCCGGCACCACCGGAGCGCCGCTGTCCACGACCTCCCCCTGTCCCGCCATCAGCATCATTCCAGTGGCGGCAACCGAAAGCAGCATAAATCGTCCCTTGTCACGGCCCCGTCTGGACGACGGGCCCAACGGCCAGCAACGGCCTGGATAAGGGCCGATAAACAGACATTGCATCCCCGCGACATCGCTGTCCAAGCTGATTTCGCTAGGGGGGCGTGCCGCACCCGTCAAGTATGGTGGTCAAGACGGAGGCGGCAGGCGGAGACGCGCGTGCGGCGCTTTGGTTCCCGACCGCTTACATTTTGATACATTTTTCCTGTTGCGAGCGGTTTGCAATTGCGAGTCGTTCGCGTTATTCGGGCCACCTCATTTCCCACAGGACTCGCCCTTCCCTCGATGCACGCTCCCGCCCGCGCCCAGCCCAAGAAAAAGAAGAGCGCCAAGGCATTCTGGCTGAAGCAGCTGCATACCTGGCATTGGGTGAGTTCGGCGATCAGCCTGATCGGCCTGCTGCTATTCGCCTTCACCGGCATCACCCTCAACCACGCCGCCGATGTCGAGGGTTCGCCCCAGACCGTCGAGAAGAGCGCCACCCTGCCCGCCCCGCTGCGCAAGCTGGTCGCGGCCGATGATGCGCCCGATGCCAAGAAGCCCCTGCCCGCCCCGATCGCCCAATGGGTCGAAAAGGAAATCGGCCAGAGCGGCGCAGGCGAGGCGGAATGGTCGGCGGACGAAGTCTATCTCGCCCTGCCGCGTCCCGGCGGCGATGGCTGGGTGTCGATCGACCGGCATGACGGCAAGGTCACCAGCGAAGCGACCAGCCGTGGCTGGGTCAGCTATCTCAACGACCTGCACAAGGGCCGCAATGCCGGCACCGTGTGGAAATGGTTCATCGATGTCTTCGCAATCGCCTGCTTCCTGTTCGCGCTGACCGGCCTGCTGCTGCTCCAGCTTCACGCCGCCAAGCGGCCGAGCACCTGGCCGCTGGTCGCGATCGGGCTTGCGCTGCCGGCGCTGCTCGCCATCCTCTTCATCCACTAACGGGGGTCCATCTTTCCATGCAGATCAGTCCCAAGCTCATCCTGTCCGGCGGTGCCGCGCTTGGCGCCACCGGTGCGCTGGCCGCACCGGCCGCCGCGCAGACCATGACCGTCACGGTCAATATCCCGCGCCTGTCGGTCGCCGAATATCACCGCCCCTATGTCGCCATCTGGCTGGAGAAGGAGGGCGCCGCCCCCCGCACGCTCGCGGTCTGGTATGATGTCGACAAGGCCAAGGGCGAAGGCACCAAATGGCTGCGCGACATCCGCCAGTGGTGGCGCGTGTCCGGCCGCACGATGAGCTTCCCGGCCGATGGCGTATCGGGCGCGACCCGCGCGCCGGGCGACCAGAAGATCGCCTTCACCGCCGGCAAGGGGCCGCTCGGCGCCCTGGGTCCGGGCAAATATACGCTGGTGGTGGAAGCCGCCCGTGAAGTCGGCGGCCGCGAACTGGTCCGCCTGCCCTTCACCTGGCCGGCCAAGCCCGGCGTCGCCGCCAAGGCACAGGGCAGCAGCGAACTCGGCGCCGTCAGCGTCAGCTTCGGCAAGTAACAGGGGACAAAGACCATGAAAGCCAAATATCTGATCGCGGGCGCGCTTGCCGCCCTGATGCTCTCCGGCGCGGCCCAGGCCCACCGCCAGTGGATGCTGCCCTCCTCCACCACCCTGTCGGGCACCGACAGCTGGGTGACGGTCGACGCGGCGGTCTCCAACGACCTCTTCTATTTCGAACATTTCCCGATGCGCACCGACGGCATCGCCGTGACCGAGCCGGATGGCACCACCGGCAAGATCGAAAATGCCGCCACCGGCAAATATCGTTCGACCTTCGACGTGCATCTGACCAAGCCCGGCACCTATCGCATCGCCAATGTCTCGACCATGGTGATGGGCAGCTACACCCTGAACGGCAAGCAGGAGCGCCTGCCGCGCGGCACCACCAAGGCCAATCTGGCCCAGGCGATCCCGGCCGGCGCCACCAATGTCCAGACCGCCGAGGCGAGCAACCGCAACGAGATCTTCGTGACGCTGGGCGCGCCGACCACCACCATCTTCAAGCCGACCGGCACCGGCATCGAACTGGTCCCGGTGACCCATCCCAATGACCTGGTGTCGGGCGAGACCGCGACCTTCCAGTTCCTGCTCGACGGCAAGCCCGCCGCCGACCTCAAGGTCACCGTCATCCCCGGCGGCATCCGCTATCGCGATGCGCTGGGCCAGATGGACCTCGTCACCGACAAGGATGGCAAGCTGGCCGTCAAATGGGGCGCCCCCGGCATGTACTGGCTGAACGCCAGCACCGGCGGCGGCCGCGAAGGTGGCCCCGGCGGCCCCGGTGGTCCGGGCGCGCAGGGCGGCAAGCCGGAGGGCGCACCGCCCGCACCGCCGGCCGGCCCGCCGCAGAAGCGCGCCTCCTACATCACCACGCTGGAAGTGCTGGCGCCCTGACCCGGCCCGCCGGCCATCCCGTCCGGATCGCGATAGCGCCCGACCTGTCGCCCGAGCAATTTGCCGGGCGCCAGCGTCAGGGCGCTATCGTCACTTTGGGCGGACCGACCATGGGCACCACATGGTCGGCCCGCATCGTCGATCCGCCCGCCGACTGCCAGGCCCATGTCGAGGCCGTGCTGGCCGCCGTCATCGGCGAGATGAGCAATTGGGAAGCCGGCTCCGACATCAGCCGCTTCAACCGCAGCCCGATCGGCCAATGGACCCGCCTGCCGCCCGCGATGATGGGCGTGCTGAGCGCCGGCCTGTCCATGGCCCGCCTGTCGAACGGCGCCTTCGACCCGGCGATCGGCGGCATCGTCGCGCGCTGGGGCTTCGGCCCGGCGCTCGCCGGCGGCAGCGCCACCGCTTCGGTCGCGCCCTGGACCTGCATCGAACTCAATGGCGACCGCGCCCGGCGCACCGCCGACGTCGCGCTCGATTTTTCCGGCATTGCCAAGGGCTATGCGGTCGACGCGGTCGCGGCCTGCCTGCGCAGCCTCGGCCTCCCCAACTTCCTGGTGGAAATTGGCGGCGAACTACGCGGCGAAGGGGTGAAACCCGATATCCAGCCCTGGTGGGTCGATGCCGAAGTGCCGCCGGGCCTCGACCTCCCGACGCTGCGGGTCGCGCTCTGCGGCCTTTCCATGGCCAGTTCGGGCGATTATCGGCGCTACCGGATGGAGGGCGATCGCCGCCTGTCGCACAGCATCGATCCCGCGACCGGCGCGCCCATTGCGGAGGGCGTCGCCGCCGTCACCGTCCTCCACGCCTCCGCCATGCTGGCCGACGCCTGGGCGACCGCGATCACCGTACTGGGCGCCGATCGCGGCATGGCCCTCGCCACCCGCCACAACCTCGCCGCCCGCCTCATCCTGCGCACCGAAACCGGCGGCCAGGAATATATGACCCCCACCCTCGCCGCGATGCTGGCTGATTGAGGGCGACTTCAGGCGGCGTGGCACCCCAGAGGGCGGAGTTGAGTGAGAGCAAGACATTCCTCCCCGTCACGGGGAGGGGGACCGCTCGCGTAGCGAGTGGTGGAGGGGCACAGGCCGGATAGCGCAGCGCTAAGAGGCACCTGCCCCTCCGTCAGCGCTTCGCGCTGCCACCTCCCCGTGCCGGGGAGGAATGTCCGCTTCTGGTCGCAAGCCGCCCTACCCACATCCGTCTTGCCGGGCTTGACCCGGCATCCCGCTTTTAGATGCCACAGATAAAGAAGCGGGACCCCGGCTCAAGGCCGGGGTGACGATGGCAGCTTCTGGTCGCTTCCAATCCGCCCCTAATAAACGTCGCGCTTGTAGCGGCCGGCCTCGGCCAGGTCATTGAGCGCCGCCTCGCCCAGGATCGCGATCAGCGCCTCATGGACGCTCTGCGCCATGCCTTCCAGGCTGCCGCAGACCAGGATGGTCGCGCCCTGTCCGATCCGTTCGCGCAGTTCCGCGCCCGCGTCCGCCAGCAGATGCTGGACATAGCGGCCGCAATCCGCATCGCGTGAGAAACTGCGGTCCAGCCGTGCCAGCGTGCCGTCCGCCAGCCAGGCCGACAGTTCCGCATCGAAATAGCGCTCATGCGCCCGGCTGCGCTCGCCGAACAGCAGCCAGTGGCCGCCCATCCCGTCATGGGCGGCAGCGCGCAGATGGGCACGCAGCCCGGCGATGCCGGTGCCATTGCCGATCAGGATCATCGCGCCGCGCGACGCCGGGTCGGTGCGGAAGCCCGGATTGGGCCGCACCCGCATCATCGTCGTCTCGCCCGGCGCCATATGTGCGGTCAGCCAGCCCGAGCCGATGCCCAGCCGCCCGTCCCCATCGCGCACCTGCCGCACTACCAGGTCCAGCACGCCATCGGTCATGATCGACGCCGCCGAATATTCGCGGGCCGGCAGCGGGCGCAGCGCCCGCGCTTCTGCCATGGTAAGCGGGGTTCCGGCTTCGGGCAGCATCGCGCGTGCCAGTTCCGCCCGCAACGCCGCCGGCACAGCGATCAGGTCGCCCTCGGGCGCCTGGCTGGCCAGCAGCGCCTCGACCGCCTCGGGCGCGTTGCAGGGGTGGAGTTCGACGATATCGCCCGCCTGCCATTCGGGCACGTCCGTACCCACCGGCTCGAACTGCAGATGATAGGCGGTGAGCGCCGGGCTGTCCGGATTGAGCGCATGGCGCGCCACCAGTCGCCACGGCGTGAACGGGATCACCATCTGGCCCCGATCACCCTCGCCCGCGCCCAGATCATGCAGCGCATCATGCCAGACCTGCTCCGCCGCTTCATCTTCATGCCCCATGGCGATCAGCGGGAAGAGCGGCTGCGAGCCCGCCCCCGCCATCCAGCCGTCGACCGCGATGCCGAAGGCGCAGAAATCGGGATATTCCCGGTCGCCGATCGCCAGCACGCCATAATGGAGATGGCCAAGATCGATCTCCCCGCCACGCAGCAGCCGGCTGGCAAAGCCGCGCGCCATGTCCGGCGGCTCACCCTCGCCATAGGTCGAAACGACGAACAGGATTCGCTGCGCCCCCGCCAGCATATCGCGGGTCAGCCGGCCGACCGGCACCACCTGTGCCCGCACCCCGCCATGGGCCAGCGCCTGCGCCGCATTGCGCGCGCGGATCTCGGCCGTCCCGGTCTGGCTGGCATAGGCGATCAGCAGGTCGCCGCCGCCCATGTCGCCGCCCGCAACCGCCACAACATCGCCGGCCAGCGCCCGCGCCGCCTGCTTGCGCTTGCGGCGCGACAGATAGAGCAGGAAGCCGGTCACCGTGAACAGCGGCATGGTGAGGCTGGTCAGCATCATGATGATGCGGCCGGGCAGCCCGAAAAAGGCGCCGCGGTGCAGTTCATAGACGCTCTGGGTGATGATCACGCCCAGCGGCCGGCGATCATAGAGGTCGCGCTTCTCCAGCGCATGGCTGGCCGGATCATAGCTATATTTGTCGGTCTGGCGCAGATGGCGCGCGCCTTCGGGCCGGGCGTCGAAGCTGATCGTCTTCATCGGCTGCGACGGCGCCGGCTGGGTGATGCGCACCCAGATATAGTCATTGCCGGTGGCGCGGCGGAAGGCGGTCCAGGCCGGATCGATCGACGGGCGCGGCGCGATCCCGTCGCGCTTCTCCGGCCGCCGCCCTTCCTCGCTCGGCGCCTTGCCGGTCAGGCTGTAGATCACCCCCTGCCGATACCAGTCATAGCTCCACCACAGGCCGGTGAGCGCGCTCAGCAAATAGAAGAGCAGCACCCAGGTGCCGATCACGACATGCAGCGCGCGCCACAGGTTGCGCCCCGTCTTGCGCAGGTCCAGCACCAGCCAGGCGCGCCAGTCCAGCGCCTGGCGCGGCCAGCGCAGATAGAGGCCGGACAGCGCGAAGAAGATCAGCGCAATCGCGCTGAAGGCAGTGATCTGCCGGCCGATGCCATTGCCGCCGCCCGGCAGCGCCAGCCAGCGATGCAGATCATCCATCAGGTGGAAAAAGCCTTCGCCCGCCGGCGCGCCCAGCCAGGCGCCGGTGGCCCGATCGACCTGCCCCTGCTTGCGACCGCGCCCTTCGCTCGACGACAGGCGCACGCTGTGCGACCGGTCGCGCGCCATTTCCCAGTCCAGCCGCGCGATATAATAGCCCGGATTGTCGGCCTGCACTTTGGCGATCAACTGGTCGGGCGACAGGTCGGGTTTGGAAGGCACGCCGGGCGCATAGAGGCGCGGCGACAGCGCCTCGCTGATCTCGTCCTCAAAGCTCATGGTCGCGCCGGTCACGCCCATCAGCGCCAGCACCAGGCCGGCGGTGATCCCCAGGAGCCAGTGGATCTGGAACAATATGCGCTTGGTCACCGGGGCTCCGTGGGCTGTCATCCGAAAGCCCAGCCTATTACGCATCTGCAACATGAATGCAATTGCGACTTAGTTTCAAGCAGGCCGGATCAAGATCAGCCCTAAAGCGCGGTGTAGAGGCAGGTCGCGCCCAGGATGATGCCGGGCACATTGGCGACGATGATCGGCCAGTCCTTGTCCTTGTGCAGCCAGCCATAGGCCGCCCACAGGCAGGTATTGAGCACGGTCGCCAGCGGCTGGATCACCGATCCCTTCTCCCCGGCCAGGTTCATCCGGATCTGGTCCAGATAGGAACCATACATGAGGATGGCGGTGACGGTCGCGATCCAGCCGACCACCCGCAACGTCCGCTCGTCGAGATGCCGTGCCATCCTGCCCCCATGCCTGTCGTCGGCGGCACTTAGCCACCGACCGCCGCCCGCGCGCAAGACCGCAATTACCCGGAGGCGCGCATGGCACCGCCGGGCATGGGGGAGCAGGCAACCTCCCCCCGATGGAGGGAGGCGCCGGGCGTCAGTCTAGGTTCGGGCGCAGATAGCGTTCGGCGGTTTCCAGGTCGATGCCGCGGCGCTGGGCATAATCTTCCAGCTGGTCGCGGCCGACGCGGGCGACGCCGAAATATTCCGCCTGCTGGTGGCCGAAATAGAAGCCGCTGACCGCCGCCGTCGGCAGCATGGCAAAGCTTTCGGTGAGGGTCGCGCCGGTCGCATGATGGGCGTCCAGCATCTCGAACAGGATGGGCTTCAAACTATGTTCCGGGCAGGCCGGATAGCCGGGCGCGGGGCGGATGCCGCGATATTCTTCCTTGATCAGCGCCTCATTGGTCAGCTGCTCGCCCTCGGCATAGCCCCAGAGCGCGGTGCGGACATAATGGTGCAGCCGCTCGGCAAAGGCTTCGGCGAGACGGTCGGCCAGCGCCTTGAGCAGGATGTCCGAATAGTCATCGATCGCATTCTTGAAGCGGGCCAGATGCGGCTCGATGCCGTGGATCGACACGGCAAAGCCGCCCATCCAGTCACCATCATGGCTGATGAAGTCGGCGAGGCACATGTTCGCCCGGCCTTCGCGCTTGGCGATCTGCTGGCGCAGCATCGGCAGGGTGTAGTGCTTCTCGTCCTCGACATGGACGATGATGTCGTCGCCCTGACGACGGCAGGGCCACAGGCCCGCGACGCCGCGCGCGGTCAGCCACTTCTCGTCAATGATCTTCTGGAGCATCTTCTGCGCGTCGGCGAACAGGCTGCGGGCGCTTTCGCCGACAATCTCGTCCTCCAGGATGGCGGGATAATTGCCGGCCAGTTCCCAGGCGCGGAAGAAGGGGGTCCAGTCGATATAGTTGACCAGATCCTTCAAGTCCCAGTCGGGGAAGCGGTGGGTGCCGGGCAGCAGCGGGCGCGGCGCCTTCAGGCTCTCGTCCATTTCGAAGGCGTTGGCGCGGGCGTCCTCGATGGACAGGAGCTGGCTCTGCCCCTTGTTCGCGCGGGCGACGCGGACATGCTCATAATCATCCTTGGTCTTCTGGACGAAATCGGCCTTCTGCGTTTCGGACACCAGGGCGGTGGCAACACCGACCGCGCGGCTGGCGTCGAGCACATGGACGACCGGGCCGGTGAAGGCCGGGTCGATGCGCAGCGCGGTGTGGACGCGCGAGGTGGTCGCGCCGCCGATGAGGAGCGGCATGGTCATGTTGGCGCGCTGCATTTCGGCCGCCACCGTCACCATCTCGTCGAGCGAGGGAGTGATGAGGCCGGACAGGCCGATCATGTCGGCATCATTCTCGTTCGCGGCCTTGATGATGTCCTGCCAGGGCACCATCACGCCCATGTCGATCACCTCGAAGCCGTTGCACTGGAGCACGACGCCAACGATATTCTTGCCGATATCATGGACGTCGCCCTTGACCGTCGCCATGATGATCTTGCCCTTGCCCTTGGCGCCGGGTTCCTTGGCCGCCTCGATATAGGGCAGCAGATGGGCCACCGCCTTCTTCATGACGCGGGCGGACTTCACCACCTGGGGCAGGAACATCTTGCCCGCGCCGAACAGGTCGCCGACGACGTTCATGCCGTCCATCAGCGGGCCTTCGATGACCTCGATCGGCTTGGCGGCGGCGAGGCGGCATTCCTCGGTGTCTTCCACGACATACATGTCGATGCCCTTGACCAGCGCATGTTCGAGGCGCTTGGCGACCGGCCAGCCGCGCCATTCCTGCGCGGCTTTTTCGGATGCGGCATCCTTGCCCTTGAAGGATTCCGCGAGAGCGACGAGGCGGTCGCCGGCTTCGGGATCGCTGTTCAGCAGCACATCCTCGCACGCCTGACGCAGTGCCGGGTCGATCGCGTCATAGACGTCGAGCTGCCCGGCATTGACGATCGCCATGTCGAGGCCGGCGGGAATGGCATGATAGAGGAAGACCGAGTGCATCGCCCGGCGCACCGGTTCGTTGCCGCGGAAGGAGAAGGAGAAGTTCGACAGGCCGCCCGAGATATGGACGTGCGGGCAGCGCTTCTTGATCTCGCGGCAGGCCTCGATGAAGTCGACGCCGTAGTTGTTATGCTCCTCGATTCCCGTCGCGACGGCGAAGATATTGGGATCGAAGATGATGTCCTCAGGCGGGAAGCCGATGGTCATCAGCAGCTTGTAGGCGCGCTCGCAAATCTCGACCTTGCGCGCCTGGGTGTCGGCCTGACCGGTCTCGTCGAAGGCCATGACCACCACGGCGGCGCCATAGGCCATGCACAGGCGGGCATGGTGCAGGAAGGCTTCCTCGCCCTCCTTCATGCTGATCGAGTTGACCACCGGCTTGCCGGAGACGCATTTCAGGCCGGCTTCAATCACTTCCCATTTCGAGCTGTCGATCATCACCGGCACGCGGCTGATGTCCGGTTCCGAGGTCATGAGCTTGAGGAAGGTGGTCATCGCCTCGACCGCGTCGAGCAGGCCTTCGTCCATGTTCACGTCGACGATCTGCGCGCCATTTTCGACCTGCTCGCGGGCGATATCGATCGCCGCGGCATAGTCGCCGGCCATGATCAGCTTCTTGAACTTGGCGGAGCCGGTGACGTTGGTGCGCTCGCCGATATTGACGAAGGTGGCGCCAGAAAGATCGGGGGAGGTCTGCGTGGTCATTCTATCAATCCGTTCGCTTCGAGCCTGTCGAGAAGCGTTGCGCGCCCGGTTCTCGACAAGCTCGAACCGAACGGAGGGTGGTTTTACGCCGCGATATGCATCGGTTCGAGACCGGCGAGGCGGGTCACGACCGTCAGTTCGGGCACCTGGCGCGGCTTGTGGCCGTCCAGCGCCTTCGCCACCGCGCCGATATGGGCAGGCGTAGTGCCGCAGCAGCCCCCGACCATGTTGACCAGCCCTTCGTCCACCCACTGACGGATCAGCTTCGCGGTGGTTTCGGGCAGCTCGTCATATTGCCCAAGTTCATTGGGCAGGCCGGCATTGGGATAGGCCAGGATCAGCGTGTCGGCATTTTTCGACAGTTCGGCGAGATAGGGCCGCAGCAGGTCGGCGCCGAAGGCGCAGTTCACGCCGATGGTCAGCGGCTTCAGATGCCGCAGCGAATACCAGAAGGCGTTGATCGTGTGGCCCGAGAGATTCCGGCCCGACATGTCGGTGATGGTGAAGCTCAGCATCACCGGCACCGAGCGGCCGGCCGCCGCTTCGGCTTCGCGCGCGGCCATGCCGGCGGCCTTGGCGTTGAGTGTATCGAAGCAGGTTTCGATCAGCAGGAAGTCGACGCCGCCAGCGATCAGCGCATCGCACTGTTCGCGATAATCGGCCTTGAGCGTATCATAATCGACCTCGCGATAGGCGGGATCGTTGACGTCCGGCGAGATCGACAGCGTCTTGTTGGTCGGGCCGATCGAGCCACAGACGAAACGGGGCTTGCCGTCCTTCGCCGTCGCCTTCTCGCAGGCGGCCCGCGCGATCTTGGCGGCCGCGACATTGATGTCCCACACCAGATGTTCGCAGCCATAATCGGCCATGGCGATCTTGGTGGAGGAGAAGGTGTTGGTCTCGATCATGTCGGCGCCATTGTCGAGATAGGCGGTGTGAATGCCCTCGACGATGTCCGGCCGGGTCAGGCAGAGCAGGTCGTTATTGCCCTTCTGATCCTTCGCAAGGTCCAGATCACCGCGATAATCGGCCTCGGTCAGTCCATGTTTCTGGATCGACGTGCCATAGCCACCGTCGAAGATCAGGATCTTTTCCGCCGCCAGGGCGCGCAATTTCTGTTCAGCGTTCATCGTCATATCCCCTCGTCCCGTTCGGTTCGAGCTTGTCGAGAACCCTCGCGCTACCGGTTCTCAACAAGCGCGAACCGAACGGAGGGGATGGTTTCAAATCAGGCGTCCACCGTCACCTGCGGGCGCAGGCCCAGCAGGTGGCAGATCGCATAGCTTAGTTCCGCCCGGTTGAGCGTATAGAAATGAAAGTCGCGCACGCCGCCCATATAGAGGTTGCGGCACAGTTCGGCCGCCAGCGTGGCGGAGACGAGCTGGCGCGCGGCGGGATGCTGGTCCAGCCCGTCGAACAGGCGGCCCATCCAGGCGGGGACGTCCGTGTTGCACATCGCCGACATGCGCTGGACCGCGGCGAAATTGCTGACCGGCATGATGCCGGGAATGACGTCCGCATCGATGCCGGCGGCGGCGACCGTGTCGCGGAAGCGGAAGAAGGTGTCCGCCTCGAAGAAGAATTGGGTGATCGCACGGGTCGCGCCGGCGTCGATCTTGCGCTTCAAATTGTCGATGTCGCTCTGCGCGCTCAGCGCATCGGGATGGGTTTCGGGATAGGCGGCGACCGAAATCTCGAAATCATGGCGCTTGCGCAGCCCCTCGACCAGTTCGGCCGCGCCCTTGTAACCATCGGGGTGCGGCTGGAAGGCGGTGCCGGCCTCCGGCGGATCGCCGCGCAGCGCGACGATATGGCGCACGCCCGCTTCCCAATAGGCGTCGGCGACCTCGTCGATCTCGGCCTTGCTGGCGGCGACGCAGGTCAGGTGCGCGGCGGCGGCCAGCGGCGTTTCCCTGGCGATGCGGGCGACCGTATTATGGGTGCGCTCGCGGGTGGAGCCGCCCGCGCCATAGGTCACCGACACGAATTTGGGCGCCAGCGGGGTCAGCGTCTCGATCGCGGACCAGAGCTGCTCCTCCATCTTCTCCGTCTTGGGCGGGAAGAATTCGAAGCTCACATTGAGGTCGCCGGCCAGATCCGCATAGAGCGGCCCTTCGGCATCATGGCGGGCGCGGTCAGTCTGGGTCATGCGGAAATCCGTTCTTCGATGGGCAGGATGTCGGCGCCGCGCTGGCGCCCGAGCCATAATTGTACCGTCAGTTCCTGGCCGGGCAGCACGTCCACCCGCTCCAGTTCCAGGCCCGCCTGCGCGAACCAGCCTTCGATCTGCATGTCGGAAAAGCCCAGGCGCGCATGCTGGTCGCGGGTGCGCAGTTCCTCGCGTTCATGGGCGGCGAAATCGACGATCAGCACCCGGCCGCCGGGGCGCAGCACCTGCGCCGCCTGCGCGATCACCTGCTCGGGCGCCTGCGCATAATGCAGCACCTGATGCAGCAGCACCGTGTCGACGCTGGCGGGATCGATCGGCAGCGCGGCGAAATCGCCGAGCAGCAGCGCATATTTGTCGCCCGCATCCTCGGGCAGCTTGGCGCGGGCCAGCCGCAACATATCGGGGCTGCGATCAAGCGCCGTCACCTGATCGGCGGCGGGGCCGAACAATTCGATCATCCGCCCGGTGCCGGTGCCGATATCGAGCAGATGGCCGATCGCCTGCCCGTCCAGCATCGCGCGCATCGCCGCTTCCACATCGGCTTCGGCGACATGGAGCGAACGGATCGCGTCCCATTCCTCGGCATGTTCGGCGAAATAGGCTTCGGCTGCGCGCGCACGCTCGGCCCGCACGGCGGCAAGGCGCGCGAGATCCGCGCTCTGCCAGGCGGCCTCAGCGGGCGACGGCTGCAACTGGTCGAACAAGGTGATGAAGGGTTGGACCGACACCTTCTGGCCCAGCCGCAGGAAGACCCAATTACCCTCCTTGCGCCGTTCGACCAGGCCGGATTCCACAAGAATGCGGATATGGCGCGACACGCGCGGCTGGCTCTGGTCGACCACCTGCGCCACTTCGCCCACGGCCAGTTCCATCGCCCGCAACAGGTGGACGATGCGCAGCCGCGTCGGGTCTCCAAGAGACCGGAAAATGTCGAGGACGCCACTCATGGGGCAATCATATAAAGAAATCTTTATATGCGTCAATGGCCGTCCATTGCGGGCACTTCCGACAAAAACCGCGCCTTATCAGGCCCTCCCGTTCAGGAATGGGATTGCCTTGCTTCGCCCAAAGCATTACGAATCAGCGCGCAGGCGCAATGGGGGGTGAGCTTTTCTCCGAGAGTGGTCTGCATCTTTTTTTCTCTGAGAGGGGTTTGCCCATGTCCAAGTCGATTGCTCTTTCGCTCGTTCTCGCCGCTTCGCTGGGTCTGGCTGCTTGCGGTGGCCACACCGCCGAAAACGCTGCCAACAACGCCGCCAACGCTGCTGAGAACGCTTCGAACGCTGCCGACAACGCCATGAACGCCGCGATGAACGCTGCCGACAACGCTGCGAACGCCGCTTCGAACGCGACCAACAACGTCGCCAACGCGATGTAATTTCCCTTTCGGGAAGAGTTTCTTGGAAAAGGGCCGCACCGGAAACGGGAGCGGCCCTTTTCTTATGCGCGAAAGGACCGGCGAGTGATCAAGCGACCTGCCCTGCTGCTCCTGCTGGCGCTGGGCGCCTGCAATTCCGGCCAGGATGATGGCGTCGGCGGCGTCAGCGCGGCCGAAGCCAGCGCGCTCAATGCCGCCGCGGCGCAGCTGGATGCGCGCGCCGGCGCCGCGTCGCCGCAGGAGGCCGAGCTCAACCCCGCCGCCGTCGCGGCCGCCCGTGCCGACCGGCGACAGGCCGGGGGCAATGGCGCCCGATAGCAAAAAGGCCGCCCCCTTCACGGGGACGGCCCTTCAAAGTCACCAGATGGGGTGACGCTCAGCAGTTGCGATCGATCGCGCGGCCAGCCAGCGCACCGACGCCCGCGCCGATGATGGCGCCCGTGGTGCCGTCGCCCCGGCCATAGCGGCCGCTGCCCCGACCCACCTCGTTACCGAGCAGGCCACCGGCGATCGCACCGATGATGGTGCCGCCCGTGCCATTGTCCCGGCAGCGATAGCCGCCACGATAGCCGCGATAGTCATTGCGATAATAATTGCCGCGATAACCGCCGCGATAGCCACGGTCGCCGCGATAATAGTCGCCCCGATAACCGCGATAGCCACGGTCACCGCGATAGCCGCGATCACCCCGGTAATAGTCGCCGCGTTCATAGCCGCGGCCCCAGCCATCGCGCGCCATGGCGGGCGTCGCGGTGACGGCGAGGGAGGCAGCGCCCATGGCGAGCGCAGCACCCAGATTGATCAGATACTTCATCTTCATGGCGTTGCTCCTCAGATTGCCATTTCCGCGGTGAACCGGACGGGCCGATCACCAGGATTGATGCCCTTATGACTGATTCGCGTTGAGTGGAGCCTGAATGGCGGTGACAGCCACCGTTCAGCTGCCAACGCTTCGCCACTCCCCTGCTGCGTCCCGCCGACATTTCCCCTATGGCAGAGCGCGATGCGTCGAATCCTGATCGTTCTCGCTCTTGCGATCCTGCTGCTGCCTGCCCCGCCGTCCACCAAGCCCGCCGCCGTGCGGCCGGGCACCTTGCTGGTGACGGCGCGGTCGGTGCCGCTCGACAGCAGCGATCCCGATCGCCGCCGGGTCGGCACGCTCACCTATCTGGGCGGCTGGCAGCTTGGCAGCGACAATCCGGGCTTTGGCAGCATATCCTCGCTGCTGGTCGACGGACCGGGCCAGATATTGGCGCTGAGCGATGCCGGCGTGCTGATGGGCTTCCATGTCGGCCCCGGCCGCGCCAGCCGCCGCCCCTTCATCGCGCCGCTGCCGGTAAGGGCGCAGGACAGGGACCGGCCCTGGTGGTCCTGGGATTCGGAATCCATGACCCATGATCCGGCCAGCGACCGCTATTGGGTCGGGTTCGAGCTGCTCCAGGCGATCTGCCGCTACTCCCCCGGCTTCGCGCGGGTGGAGGCGTGCCGGACCTGGCCCGAAATCGTCGCCTGGCCCAAGACCGGATCGATCGAATCCTTCACCCGCCTGCCCGAGGGCCGCTTCATCGCGATCGGCGAGATGGGCATGACCGCCGACGGCCATCATGACACATTGCTCTGGTCGGGCGATCCGGCCGAGCATGACACGGCCGACCCGATCCATCTCCATTATGTCGCGCCGCAGGGCTATCGCCCGACCGACATGGTCGCGCTGGACGATCACCATCTGCTGGTGCTGAACCGGCGCCTGACCCTGCAGGAACTGTTCACCGCGACGATCGCGATGATCGAGCTGCCTGAGAATCCCGCCCCGAACACGGAGTTGCGCGCCCGGACGCTGGCGCGGCTGGCGCCACCGCTGCTGGCCGACAATTTCGAAGGACTGGCGCTCAGCCGGGAACAGGGCCGGACGATCCTGTGGGTCGCCTCCGACGACAATCACGAATTCTTCCAGCGCACCTTGCTGCTGAAATTCCGATTGGATTGATCAGGGCCGAAACGCGGGCTGGTGCGGCGCATTCCCTGCTCAGCAGAGAATATCAGAAAACGCAAAAAAGCGGCCTGTTGCCAGGCCGCTTCTTATGCCGAAACGAATCGAAGCGAATCAGGCGGCTGCGGCAGCCTGCTTCTTGACGATGTCGCGCTTCAGGCGACGGGCCTTCAGCGACAGCTTGTCGTCGCTGGTCTTGACCAGCCAGTTGTCGAGGCCGCCATTATGCTCGACCGAGCGCAGACCATGGGTCGACACGCGCAGCTTAACGGTGGTTTCCAGCGTTTCGGAGATCAGCGACACGTTCTGCAGGTTCGGCAGGAACACGCGCTTGGTCTTGTTGTTGGCGTGGGAAACATTGTGACCCACCTGGCGACCCTTACCGGTCAGCTCGCAAATGCGCGACATAGTCAATCAACCTTTGAAATTCGGGTTCGTTCGGAAAGCGGCGCCGATAGCGGGATTCCCGCTCGCCGTCAACCTTCCGCTCGGTTCGTGGCACTATCGCAACCATTTCACCGGGCCCCGCGTTCATCCCCCCGTTCAATAGAGGAGAGTGCCATGCGTTTCATCGGCGGATTGCTGCTGATCGCGCTTATCGTCATCGGCGCCGGGATAGCAACCGGATTCATCGACCTGCAGAAGACTCAGGAAGGTCGTCTGCCCGAAGTCTCCGTAAAACAGGGCGCCCTGCCCAAATATGAGGCGAGCGTCGCCAAGGTCGAAGTGGGCAGCCGCAACGAAACGGTCGAGGTTCCGACCGTTGACGTGAAGAAGCCCTGAGTCGATTCGCGGCATTTTGATGCGCCGCCCGGCGCATGGACGGCACCAGCCCGCACCCCCACCCGGCCGCCCAACAGCCTATCCTGGAATGGGAGGCCGGGTGGGGGTTCAGCCGAGTCCCGTGCCTTCCGCTGAAGGCTGGTGCAGCTCTCCCTCTCCGACTAAGGCGGGGTCATGACCTCGCCCTTTCCCTTGCCCGAACCGATGCGCCGCGCCTTTGCGCTGGCGCGGCAAGCCGAAGCGGCGGGCGAGGTGCCGATCGGCGCCGTGGTCACGCGCGATGGCGTCATCATCGGCGAGGGCGAGAATCGCAACCGCCGCGACAATGACCCCACCGCCCATGCCGAAATGGTGGCGATTCGCGCCGCCGCCAACCGGATCCGCGATTTCCGACTGACCGGCTGCGACCTGTGGGTGACGCTGGAGCCCTGCCCGATGTGCGCGGGCGCGATTGCCCACGCGCGCGTCGCCCGGCTCTATTATGCGGTGTCCGACCCCAAGGGCGGCGCGGTCGAACAGGGACCGCGCCTCTTTGCCCAGCCGCAATGCCTGCACCGCCCCGAAATCTATGGCGGGCTGGCCGAGGCGGAAGGATCAGCGCTGCTGCGCGACTTTTTTGCCGCCCGGCGCTGAGTAATCAATTCTGTAGAGCATGTAGGGCAGCGTCATCGCCGTCTTGAGCGTCACCGGCTGCAACCAGGCGGGAATCGTGCCGCGCATCAGGTCCGCATAGAAGCCGCGCGGGCTGCGCGACTGATAGATGGTCCCTTCGGGGAAATTGGGACAGACCAGCAAATAGGTCGCATGATGCTTCGCCGCGATCGGGCGGAAGGCGTCGGCCGGCCCGTCATAGGCATGATGCATGTCGAGGATCGTCGCGCCATTGCGATGATAGGGACCGGCCACCGCGCTATGATGCGTCGTGGCGATGATGCGCGGCCCCAGGTCGACCATGGTGAAGATGGTCGCCGGCGGCAGCTGGTCCAGCACCTCCAGCGCCGGCAGGGTGCGACAGCGGCCATTGGCCTTCTTGATCGCATCGGTGCGGGCAATGGCGGACGGGCGCCATGGCTTGGGCTTGGTGCCGGTCGCCTGCTGCCACAGCGCGATCACCTGCGGATAGAGCGGATAGGCACAGGCGATGGCGCCCACCAGCAGCGTGCCGATCCCCGCCAGGATGCGCACCCGGCGCGATCCGGTGAAGATTGCCGTCACAAGCCGCCATCCGGCCCAGGCGGCGGGCGGGATCGCCAGCAACTGTGCCGCCGGCCCGGCGCGCAGCTGCCAGAAGAGCAAAGCGGTCGAGAAGAGCATCATCAGGCCGATCGTCGCGAACGCCCAGAGCCGGTCGCTATCGCGCCGCAGTTCCCACAGCGCCCAGAGCAGGCCGAGGAGGCCCACCGCCGGCAGCGCCATCAGCGGCACGACCAGGCTCTGCGCCTGCGCGGTGATCGGCTTGGCCTCGCGGATATTGGCGAGCCAGAGCTGCTGCAGCTCAGGCGAGATCTGATAGGGGGTCAGGCATTGCGGCCAATTGAGCAGGAAGAACAGGCCCACCGCGCCGCCGACGATGATGCCGGCGATCAGCCGCTGCCACCAGAGCCGCAGCGGCAGGCGGCCGAGCAGCACCATGCCCGCACCGGCCGCGCCGAACACCGCGACCCAGATCGGCGAGATCGCGTCGCACACCATGTGGCGGTTGTCGTAGCTGGCGAAGAGGACGTAGCAGAGCGAGGTCGCCCCCGCGAGGCTGAGGCCATAGGGCAGCATCCGCCGCCCGGCCCCATCGCGGAACACCCAGCGCAGCGCCACCAGCGCGCCGCCGGCGGCGAGATAGACGATCATCTCCATGCCGATCGCCACCGACAGGGCGCTCGACACGCCGGCCACCACGCCGCCGCGCAACCAGTTGCGATCGATAAGCCCCGCCATCATCGTCAGCGCCAGTGCCAGCTGCCAGCCATGATGGTCGATCCGCATCGGCGCGAACATGCCCAGGCCCATCTGCGCGGCGAGCGGCGCCAGCACCGCGAACAGCCAGGCCCAGCGCGCACCGACCGCGTCGCCCGCCAGCCGGCGTGCGATCGACCCCAGGCTCAGCATCAGCAGGAACAGCGGCAGCAACGGCGCGATCGCGCAGGCAAGTCGGTCGGCCAGATCCTGTTCGACAAAGGCGCGGAAGAACAGCATCAGCCCGGCGAGCGGGATGTCGACCAGCCGCGACCAGTGGATATTGGCACCGCCCGGCGGATCGAGCCGATATTGGCGCAGATCATACCAGCCTTGCCCGGCAAGCCAGTCCTTGACCTGGACGAAGCGGATATTGTCGTCGGTGTCGCTGAGCGTCAGCCAGTGGATGGCGGGCCAGCGGTCGACCAGCATGCCGACCAGGATCGCGATCCAGATCAGGAAGGTCAGCCACTTCCAGTGGCGATCGGCATAGGCGGTGAGGATCGCGAACCAATGGGACGCGCGGGCGCGGAAAGCAGGCCAGCTTTGCAAATTCATGGCCGGTGGATTAGACGCTCCACACCAAAGCGCAACGGGGCTCCATGAAAATCATCGACCGACTGTCGCCGGCCCATCAGGCCCTGTTCTGGCAGATATTGCGCTATGGCATCAGCGGCCTGTTCATCACCGCCTGCCAGGCGGCGATCTACTGGACGCTGGCGGCGCCGGTCGGCCTCCATCCACAGGTCGCCAACGGCATCGGCTATCTGTGCGCGGTGGCGATCGGCTATGTGCTGCACAATGCCTTCACCTTCCGCGGCCATGGCAGCCAGTCGGGCCATGCCGCGCGCGGTGTCCGCTTCGTTGCCGTCTCGCTGGTCAGCTATGCGCTCAACGCCCTGTGGGTCTATCTGTGCGTCACCCATATGCGCTGGCCCGAATGGTCGCCGATCCCGGCGATGATCTTCCTCACCCCCGCCGTGGTCTTCGGCCTCAACCGGCAATGGGTGTTCCGCTAAGGGATCGGGCGCCAGCAAGTTCCCCCTCCCGCAGGCGGGAGGGGTTGATGGGAGGCAAGTGACTCCCATCAAGGGGGTGGGCCAGCGCAACGGCGCGAGAGCCCCTCAGATCGCCAGCGCTCGGTTCGGCATGGCGCGCAAACGGCCGACGTCGCGCTGGGGTGGCGCGCCGAACAGGCGGCGATATTCACGGCTGAACTGGGACGGGCTGTCATAGCCGACCTGATAGCCGGCCTCGGCCGCGTCGATCCGCTGCGCCAGCATCACCTGCCGCGCCTGCTGGAGCCGCAGTTGCTTCTGATATTGCAGCGGCGTCATCGCCGTCGCGCGGCGAAAATGATCGTGGAAGCTCGACAGGCTCATGCCGGCAAGATCGGCCAGCACCGGGCCGCTGAACGGTTCGCGATAATGCGCCTTGAGCCAGCGGATCGCGCGCGCAATCTGGCCGGTGCGGCTGTCGCCGCTGGCAATTGCCCGCAGCAACCCGCCGCTCGGCCCCATCATCAACCGCAGCAGCAATTCCCGCTCGACCAATGGCGCCAGCAGGGCGGCGCTATCCGGCTGGCCGAGCAGGCCGGTGAGCCGGCTCGCCGCGTCCAGCAGTTCGGGCGTGATCGGATGGAGCGAGAGCGCCCACCCCTCCTCCACCGCCGCGGCAGCCGGCAAGGTCAGCGCGATGTCGGACAGCATCGCCGGGTCGAGATAGAGGCAGAAGCAGAGATAGGGGCTGTCCGCATCCGCCTGCGTCACCGTGCCGGTAATCGGCAGGTCGAGCGAGGCGACCAGATAGCTGGCCGGCCCATAGGCTATGACCGCGTCGCCCATCATCACCTGCTTGGCGCCCTGCGCGATGATGCACAGCGCCGGGCGCTGGAGCATATGCACCGGTTCGCCCGGCTGCGACCAGCGCACCAGCGTCAGGCGCGGGATCAGCGTGTCGACTATGCCGTCCGCGTCCATATGGCGGGCGATCTGCTCGCCCAGATGCTCATGGCTCATGCGCCCCCTTCCAGGAATTTCAGGCAATCTGAATAGCCCATAAGCCCGCCAATGGCCACGTCCGATCATTCATTCGGAATATCGTGCAATCATGGCGCAGGACCATTCTACCGCTCCACGGCCGATCGGGCGCATTCCTGCTCCATCGGATCGGATGTCGATCCGCCCCAAGGATGGAGCTTCAATCATGGCTATCGAGAACAAGGTCATCGCGATCACCGGCGCCAGCAGCGGTATTGGCGAGGGCACGGCGCGGCTGCTGGCGGCGCGCGGGGCGAAGCTGATGCTGGGTGCCCGCCGCACCGACCGGCTGGCAGCGCTTGCCGACGAACTCAATGCTGCCGGCGGCCAGGTCGCTTTCCGCGCGCTCGACGTCACCGACCGCGCCGATGTCGAAGCGTTCATTGCCGCAACCGAAGCCGAATTTGGCCGCATCGACGTGCTGGTCAGCAATGCCGGGCTGATGCCGCTGTCGCGCTTCGACAGTTTGAAGGTCGAGGAATGGGACCGGATGATCGACGTCAACATCCGCGGCGTGCTGCACGGCATCGCCGCCGCCCTGCCCCGCTTCAAGGCCCAGGGCAGCGGCCATTTCGTCAATATCTCGTCGATCGGCGGCTATCGCGTCTGGCCGACCTGCGGCGTCTATTCGGCGACCAAATATGCGGTCCGCGCCATTTCCGACGGGCTGCGGATGGAGCATGACGATATCCGCGTCACCATCGTGTCGCCCGGCGTGGTCGAATCCGAACTGGCCAGCACCATCACCGAAGCGGGCGCCGCCGCCGCGATGGAGGATTTCCGCGCCATCGCCCTGACGCCCGACGCGATCGCCCGCGCCATCGCCTATGCGGTGGAACAGCCCGACGACGTCGATGTGAACGAATTGATCGTCCGTCCGGTGCGGACGATGGACTGAGGAAGAGACCATTTGAGAAATGGCTGTACCAGCCCGCTCCCCCGCCTAACCACCCGATCCAGTGTCATCCTGTCGGGTGGTTGGGCGGAGGAGCGGGCTGGTACCGTACCGAAAAATCGCTCTTTCGCGATTTTTCCAAACAGACTCCGGGATCGGTTCAGGCCATCCCCCACCAAACGGCCGGCCGCCCCTGCACGGGCGGCCGGCGCCGTTTCGTCAGTGGACGAAACGCGCGACGACGTCGCGGTAGGAACGGCTGACCTTCACCTGGGCGCCGGATTCCAGCACCAGGAAGCATTCGCCGTTGGTATGGGGCTTCACCTGACGCACCTGGCTCAGGTTGACGATGGTCGAACGATGGACGCGCTGGAAATTGCGCGGGTCGAGCCGCTTTTCCAGATCCTTCATCGTCTCGCGCAGGATCAGCGAGTTGTCGGCGGTATAGATGCACATATAGTCGCCCGCCGCGTCGATCCGCTCGATCGAATCCACGTCGACGCGGAAAATCTGCCCGCGATCCTTGATGTTGATCAGTTTCTCGAAGCGGTTCGACGCCGGCGCATCCTCGTCGCCATTGGCAAAATCGTGCATCGCGTCGGGCGCCACTTCGGCCAGCACCTCACGCAGCTTTTCCGCTTCCTGAACCTGCTTCTTCTCGGACAGGCGCAGGCGCACCCGGTCGAGCGCATCGGCCAGGCGGCCTTCGTCCACCGGCTTCATCAGATAATCGACCGCCTGTGCCTCGAACGCGCGGATCGCATGGTCGCTATAGGCGGTGACGAAGATGAACAACGGTGGTTCGACCTCCATCATCCCCTGGACGACGGAGAAGCCGTCGAAGCCGGGCATCTGGATATCGAGGAACACAAGGTCGGGTTTATGCGTCTTGATGGCACGGATGGCTTCGCGGCCATTGGTGCAGGTCTCGATGATTTCGACATCCTCATGCGCTTGCAGACGGAGCTTAAGGCCTTGGATAGCCAGGCTTTCGTCGTCGACGAGGATTGTTCTGATGGTCATGCGGCCACTTTCGATGTTTCATCCATGTTAAGCGGAATTTCGATGATGACCGAAAATCCGCTTTGCGTGGAACGCGTTTCGAACCGCTGTCGTTCCCCGAAGGCCTGAATTAACCGGTCCCGGATGTTCGGCAGGCCGACGCCCGTCCCCTCGCTGACCGGAATGTGTGGCTTCATTGCGCCATCGTTCAATCCCGGCCCGCTGTCCGACACGACGATCCGGACATTTTCACCGGCGGGTTGCGCCGAGACCGAGATTTCCGCCCCTTCTTCCTTGGGCGTGACCGCATATTTGATCGCATTTTCCACCAGCGGCTGCAGCAGCAGCGACGGCAGGCGTGCATGGGCGACCGAGGGATGGACGTCGAAGGACGGGCGCAGCCGGTCCTCGAAGCGCATCTTCTCGATCTCCAGATAGAGTTTCAGCGTCTCAATCTCCTGCTCGATCGTCACCTGCGCGGTCGGCTCGTTGATCAGTGTGTAGCGCAGGAAGGAGGACAGCCGCGACAGCATCGCATTGGCGCGCGTCGTTTCCTTGAGCAGCACCAGGGTCGAGATGGAATTGAGCGTGTTGAACAGGAAATGCGGATTGAGCTGATAGCGCAGCATGGCGAGCTGCGCGCTCGACGCCTGATTCTCCAGATGCAGCAGCTGGTCCGCCTGTTCCTCCACCGTCAGGTAGAAGTTGATCGCATAATAGAGCGCCGACCAGGCACCCAGCAGCGTCATCGACAGATAGAAGGCGCCTAGGAACAGCTGCAACCCGGCGGTTTCGCTGCCCTTGTTCTGGGTCGAAAAGACCCAGGCATCGATGAAGGCGACCATCGCGGCAGCGGCGACCACGGTGACGATCGACGCGCCCCAGGTGAGGATCGGCCGCTGTTTCTGCAGGAAGCGGAAGGCGACAGCGATCAGCAAGGTCGCCGAATAGCCGGTGACGGTGGAGATCAGCACCGGGATCAGGCTGGAGAGCGGCTGACCATTGGCGATGGTGGACGACCCGCGCAGCAGGAAGGCCCCGGCCCAGCCAAGCGACTGGAGGTTCCAGAAAGCGCGATTCTTGTCCGCGAAAAAGGGTTTGGGCTGCAGGGGATGGACTGACATTGCCGACAGCCTAGGCGATTTCAGCGCCATGGTGAAGCCGCCCCGTCGTCCGGTATCAGGCCGCCGCAGCCGGCTCTTGCGCCATCGGGGTCACTTCGTCGCGGCACAGCCAGACCAGGTCGCTCAGGTCCAGCGTGCGGCCGTCATGCGCCTGGATCGCGATCGCGCGGATCGGCATGCCATCGCGCTTGTCCGCCAGCACCTGGCAGAAGGGCGGCGCGCTGCCCCATTTCTCGCCCCACTGGCGCAGCGCAATCATCGCGGGGGCCAGTTCCTGCCCCTTTTCCGTCAGCCGATATTCGACCTTGCGCCGGTCGCATTGCATCGGCTGGCGCAGCATGATGCCATTTTCGACGAGCCGCGCGAGGCGGTTGGCCAGGATGTTGCGGGCGATGCCCAGCGTCGACTGGAACTCCTCGAAATGGCGAATGCCCGACAGGGCACCGCGCAGGATCAGGAAGGACCAGCGCTCACCCATCGCCTCCAGCGCGGCGGGAAGGGCGCATTGTTCCAGGTCCTGGGCAAGATTATGTTTCATGATGTCGATCTAATAGCGCAAAGCGGCAACCGTTGCAAAAGTTGCACAAAGGCAACCCAAATCACACAGATCGGGATTTTTTTGTTGCGCTGCAAGGCGCTTCCCACACAATCGGGAAACGATGCTACGTCAATATGAACTTGTCGAACGGGTAAAGCGCTACGATCCGGATGCGGATGAAGCGATGATCAACCGCGCTTATGTCTTCTCCGTCCAGAAGCATGGCTCACAAAAGCGTGCCAGCGGTGACCCCTATTTCAGCCATCCGATCGAGGTCGCGGGTATCCTGACCGACTTCTATCTGGACGACCAGACGATCGTGACGGCGCTGCTGCACGACACGATCGAGGATACGCTGGTCACCTATGACGAGATCGAGGAGGCCTTCGGCAAGGATGTCGCCCGCATGGTCGACGGCGTGACCAAGCTCTCCAAGATCGAGGCCATGTCCGAAAATGAGCGGGCGGCCGAAAATCTGCGCAAGTTCCTGCTCGCCATGTCGGACGATATCCGCGTGCTGCTGGTGAAGCTGGCCGACCGGCTGCACAATATGCGCACGCTGCACTTCATCAAGAATGAGCAGAAGCGCCGTCGCATCGCCAAGGAGACGATGGACATCTATGCCCCGCTGGCGGAGCGGATCGGCATGTATGACTTCATGCGCGAGATGCAGCTTCTCTCGTTCCGCGTGCTGGAACCCGAAGCCTATGACAGCATCACCAAGCGGCTGGAGCAGCTGAAGGAAGGCGGCCATGACAAGGTCGACCGGATCGGCGCGGAACTGCAATTGCTGCTGGGCAGCCATAATCTGTCCGTCACCGTGTCGGGCCGCGAGAAGCATCCCTATTCCATCTGGAAGAAGATGCAGGAACGGCACATCAGCTTTGAACAGCTGACCGACGTCATGGCTTTCCGCGTCATCACGGAAACGACCGAGGATTGCTATCGCGCGCTCGGCGTCATCCACCAGACCTTCAAGATGGTGCCGGGCCGGTTCAAGGACTATATCTCCACCCCCAAGCGCAACGGCTATCGCTCGCTGCACACCACGGTCATCCATCAGGAAAATGCCCGTATCGAGGTGCAGATCCGCAGCCGCGACATGCATAATGACGCCGAACTCGGCCTCGCGGCGCACTGGGCCTACAAGCAGAAGGGCGACGCCACCGACCAGAATGCGGCCTGGCTGCGCGACCTGGTCGAAATCCTGGAACAGAGCCAGGATGCCGACGAGCTGCTCGAACATACCCGCATGGCGATGTATCAGGATCGCATCTTCGCCTTCTCGCCCAAGGGGGAGCTGCACCAGTTGCCCAAGGGGTCGACCCCGGTCGACTTCGCCTATGCCGTCCACACCTCGCTCGGCAACCAGACCGTGGGGGCGAAGGTGAATGGCCGGGTGGTGCCGCTGCGCACCTCTCTTGAAAATGGCGACCAGGTCGAAATCCTGAAATCCGCCGGCCAGGAACCCCAGCCCGGCTGGCTCAGCTTCGCCATCACCGGCAAGGCGCGCGCCGCCATCCGCCGCTTCATCCGCCAGAAGCAGCGCGGCGAGGAAGTGGCGCTGGGCGAAAAACTCTATGAGGAAATCATCGGCCGCTTCTCGCCCGAACTGGCGAGCGAGCTGGGCGACAAGGCGCTCAACGCCGCGCTCAAGCGATTGAAGCTGGAGGATCGCGCCTCGCTGATGGTGGCGATCGCCACCCATCGCCTGCTCGATTCCGAAGTGATGGAGGCGCTGATCCCCGGCTCCACCAGCGGCGAGGAACTGGTGGAAGCCCATCCGCGCCAGCATGCCCCGGTCTCGATCCGCGGCCTGACGCCGGGCATCGCCTACAAGCTGAGCGAATGCTGCCACCCGGTGCCAGGCGACCGCATCGTCGGCATCCGCCGCACCGGCGAGCCGATCGAGGTCCACACCATCGACTGCCGCACGCTGGAGGCGGGCCAGGACGACGACTGGGTCGACCTCAGCTGGGACAGCAAGTCCAAGGGCGGCACCGCCCGGCTGCAGGTCATCGTCATGAACCAGCCCGGCGCCCTCGCCGCGGTCGCCAATGTGTTCGGCGCGACCAAGGCGAACATCCTCAACCTGCAACTGGTCAATCGCGAAGGCCCCTTCCACACCGACATCATCGACCTGGAAGTGGCCGACGCCCAGCATCTGAGCCGCATCGTCTCCGCACTCCGTGCCCTCGATACGGTGGTGCAGGCGGACCGGGTCTAGGACCATCCTCGCTTCGGCGGTGGCACCTATCGCCACCGCCGAAGCAGGCCATCGATCAGGCGGCCGCCTCGACCCGCATCCGCAGGCCCAGCGCCGGCAGCAGCTTCAACATGCTGCCCAGCGTCGGATTTCCCTCGGGGCCAAGCATCCGATAAAGTTGCTGGCGCTTCATGCCGGTCTCCTTTGCCAGTTCGGTCATGCCATGCGCCCGCGCCACAATCCCGATGGCCTGGGTGATGACATGCACGTCACCGGTGGCGAACGCATCGGCGAGCAGTTCCGCCTGATCCTCCGCTTGCGTCAGCGCCTCAGCCGCATCAAAGCGGGTCAATTCGATCGTCATACCAGCCTCCTTGGCCGGGTCGATGAGGGACAGCTCAATCGATCCGGGCCGCCATATCCTTTGCCCTGGCGATGTCCCGCGGCTGGCTCGACTTGTCGCCACCAACCAGCAGGACGATCAGCCGATCCCCGCGCCGCACGAAATAGAGGCGATAGCCCGGACCGAAATCGACACGCGCCTCCAGCACGCCATCGCCCACCGACTTCACATCGCCCAGCAATCCCAGTTCGAAGCGCGCAATACGCCCGGCAATCTTCGACCGCGCCCGGCGATCGCGAAGCGCGGCAAACCATTCTGCAAAGACCGGCGTTTGCAGCACTTCCATGCCGACAACACATATGTGACACACCAACGCTTATCAAGCCATCGTCGGCCGCACCCGCCGTCCTGCCAGCGTTTATCCGTTGCGCTCCATGCCCAAAATCTGTAAGGGCGCCCCAGCAGACCCGTGGCTCATGCCATTGGTCTTCCGTCCGAGACAGTTGGTGAAGGGAATTTGCCCTTCTTAATCTCCAGCCTAGACGGGGAAAAGTTCTTTACCGGACGGGCCATGCGCCCGATTCGGGTCTGCCTGATTTCCTTTTCGAGGATATGGGCCAGTCGACCTCTCCCCTTCGGACTTAACTGCCCCATGGCTTGCCATGGGTTTTAGCCGTTCGCGTGGCGCAAGCGACGCGAACATGAAGTGGAGAATGGCATGGATCGTAATCAGAAATCTGAGATCGTCTCCGCGCTGAACGCTCAGCTGGCAGAAGTTGGCGTGGTCGTCGTGACCCGCAACCTCGGCATGACCGTCGCTCAGTCGACCGTCCTGCGCCAGAAGATGCGCGACGCCGGTGCGTCCTACAAGGTTACGAAGAACCGCCTCGTCAAGATCGCCCTCGAAGGCACCGACTATACCGGCATCAGCGACCTGCTGACCGGCCCCGTCGGCCTCGCCTCCTCGGTCGATCCGGTTGCAGCCGCCAAGGTTGCAGTCGATTTCGCGAAGACCAACGACAAGCTTGAGATCGTTGGCGGCGCGATGGGCGAAGTGCTGCTCGATGCGGAGGGCGTCAAGGCCCTGGCATCGATGCCGTCGCTGGATGAACTGCGTGCGAAGCTGGTCGGCCTTCTGGTCGCCCCGGCTACCAAGCTCGCAACCGTCACCCAGGCACCGGCTGCGCAGCTTGCGCGCGTCTTCAACGCCTATGCGGAGAAGGAAGCGGCCTGAGCCGCCCCTCATCCTCATTAACTTTTGAACCTCATTTGTTCGGGGCGATCGCCCCTTAGAAGGAATTGAAAAATGGCAGACATCAACGCTCTGGTCGATCAGCTCTCGGCCCTCACCGTCCTCGAAGCCGCTGAGCTGTCGAAGGCTCTGGAAGAAAAGTGGGGCGTTTCGGCCGCCGCTGCTGTCGCTGTGGCCGCTCCGGCTGCTGGCGGCGCCGCTCCGGCTGCTGAAGAGCAGACCGAATTCGACGTGATCCTGACCGGCGACGGTGGCAAGAAGATCAACGTCATCAAGGAAGTCCGCGCCATCACCGGCCTGGGCCTGACCGAAGCCAAGGCTCTGGTCGAAGGCGCCCCGAAGGCTGTCAAGGAAGGCGCCAGCAAGGACGAAGCTGAAAAGCTGAAGAAGCAGCTGGAAGAAGCCGGCGCGACCGTCGAGCTGAAGTAAGCTGTTGCGGCCTTGCTTCGGCAAGGCCCGGCTTTCCGGTTTCCTTATGGAAAGAGCCTGATTCACGTCGTCGGCAGAAGCGCCAAGCGCCTCTACCGACAACGATCAGGCTCTGGGCCGGAGAAATTTGGGGTGGTGCCTTCGGGCGCCGCCCCTTTTTCTTTGTCCGATCAAGCGGATTGATTTCCGCGCCATATTTGCCTCTATTCCCGCCCACAGAATGGAATGGAGGATGCAGGCGATGCGGCGGACCACTATCATCGGGCTGGGCGCCCTGTTGCTCGGCACCAGCGCCCTTGGCACGGCGCCGCTTGCCGCCCGTTCCCCCACGCCCCAGCCACAGATGGTCCAGACCGAGGCGGGTATCGTCCATGGCGCGCTCGACGCCGGGGTGGAAAGCTGGAAGGGCATTCCCTTTGCCGCGCCGCCGGTCGGCGACCTGCGCTGGCGCATGCCCCAGCCGGTGGCCCGCTGGCAGGGGGTGCGCGAAGCCACCGCCTATCGCAACGACTGCATGCAGCTTCCCTTCCCCAGCGACGCCGCGCCGCTCGGCACCCCGCCGGCCGAGGACTGCCTCTACGCCAATGTCTGGAAGCCCGCCGGCGCCACCGCCAAGCTGCCGGTCCTGTTCTGGATCTATGGCGGCGGCTTCGTGAATGGCGGCTCCTCCCCGCCGACCTATTCGGGCGCGGCGCTCGCGAAGCAGGGGCTGATGGTGGTCAGCTTCAACTATCGGCTCGGCCGCTTCGGCACCTTCGCCCACCCCGCCCTTGCCGCCGCGAACGAGGACAAGGGCCTCGCCGGCAATTACGGCCTGATGGACCAGGTCGCGGCGCTGCAATGGGTGAAGCGCAACATCGCCCGCTTCGGCGGCGATCCCGCCAACATCACCATCATCGGCGAAAGCGCGGGCGGCATGTCGGTCCACGCGCTGCTGACCTCGCCTTTGTCACAGGGCCTGTTCCAGCGCGCGGTCATCATGTCGGGCGGCGATGGCCAGATGATGGGGCCAAAGGATGGCAGCGCCGCGACGATCGGCGAAGCCTTTGCCGCGACCAAGGGGATCAAGGGCAGCGATGCCGCCGCGCTCAAGGCGCTGCGCGCCCTCCCCGCCGACCAGGTGATCGACGGCCTCAACCTGGAAGGCATGTTCAAGGGCCAGCTCGGCCCCTACAGCCCGCCCTTCCCCGACGGCAGGATCGCGGTCAATCCCGCCGCAGCCTATGCGGCCGGCAATTTCGCCCATGTGCCGGTGATGGTCGGCGCGACCGGCGCCGATATTGGCGGGCCGACCGGCTTCATGGTCGGCGGCGCCCGCACCGTCGCCGCCACGCTCGCGGCGGCCAAGCTGCCGGTCTATGCCTATCGCTTCGACTATGTTGCCACTTCGGTGGGCAAGCCCGGCGCGGGCCATGCCACCGACATCCCCTATTTCTTTGACACCCAGGCGATCAAATATGGCGCCGCGACCACGCCACGCGACAATGATATGGGCCGCACCATCAGCGCCTATATCGTCAATTTCGCGCGCAGCGGCGATCCGAACGGCACCGGCCTTGCCGCCTGGCCGCGCTATGACGCGAGCGAGGACCGGATCATGCTCTTCAACCCCGACGGCAAGGCCGCAGCGCAGAAGGATCCGCTACCGCCGGTCACGCCCTAACAGGGGCATGGCCGGTCAGTAGTTCCACTGCACCTGGGTGCGGATCAGATTGCCTTCCGCCCGGCCGGTGCGCCGTTCATCGGCTTCGGCGCGCTTCATCCGGCTATAGGCGAAGGTGAATTCCAGCGCCTTCCACGGCTGCCATTCCACACCCAGTTCGAACTCGTCGGTTTCCAGCCGCGGCGCGTTAGTGCCGGCCTTCCACCCGCCGCGATAATGCTGCCAGCGGCCATAGGGCATCAGCGCGCCGATCGTCTCGGTCGGCAGGCGATACATCATCTGGACATAGCCACCGCTCAGATTCTTGGTCTCGATCGACTGGCTGGCGACGTCATATTCCGGCCCCTTGCCCCAATTCCATTCGGCCTGGATGCCGAAGGGCTGGGGATAGAGAATGGCGTGCAGGCCGACGCGATCATCGTCATAGGCAATCGTGCTGACGCCGCCGCTGCGCAGTTCGGGCTGCACATCGTTCATCATCGCCGATCCGCCGATTTCCAGCACCTGGCCTTCAAAGGCACCGCCCAGCCCGTCCAGCTCGAACGGCCAGGTCGCGAACGCCACCTTCATCAGCCCGCGATTCTGCTCGGTCCGGTTGGTGCCCTGGCCGTTGAAGACGCCCAGGCCGAACGCGCCATAATTGCCGAACAGCTTCTGTCCGTCATGCCCCAGCCGGTCCCAGATCTGCTGCACCGATGTCGGCGTATAATAGCCGACAATGCCCAGATCGCGCTCGCTCGGCACCGCGCTGTTGATCGCGTCGCTGCGATCCAGCGTCAGCCGGTTGGACGAGGACTGCATATTCTCCCAGCCGAACGGCACCTTCGACTGGCCGAAGCGCACACGCCAATTCTTCTGCTTGTCGAGGAAGACATCGGCATAGGCATCGCGCAGCTGGACGAAGCCCTCGCGCCGCTCGCTGCCCGCCTGGTTGTTCACCGCCGACGCGAAATCGGATTGGAGATAGAGCGACACCCGATCGGACACATCACCCTGCAGCACCAGCCGCGCCCGACGCAGCGAGAAGCCGCCACGGTCGGAGATCGAACTGTCATGGGGCGAACGGAGCCGGGACTGGCCGGACGGCGCCGTATCGTCACCCGACAGGAAGCCATTGTAGCGCATCTGGGTATAGCCGCGCAGCGACAGCTTCTCATACCAGGCCTTGGACTTGGGCGCGTCCGCAGACACCGGGACGGCCGCCGGTGCGGCCGGTGCAGCGGCAAGGGCGACGGGCGCAGCAGGCGCTGAAGCGGCCTCCACCGCGGGCGCTGGCGCGGCCGCCACCGGCGGCGCGCTCTTGTTGGCCGCCAGTGCGGCGGTCAGCGCCTGCACCTGCGCCTTGAGTTCGTCGATCTGGCGCTGCAAGGCCGCATTATCCTGCGCCTGTGCCGGCGTGGAGATCATCAGCGTCGCCAGCGCGGTGCCGGCGGCCAGTCGCAATCGGAGCGTCATTCCTGTCCATTCCCCTGTTTCGGGGACGCCAGTATGAATCTTATGTTACATCGCAGCGTCTTTCAGATGTCGGTTTTGTTACATTGGCAAAAGCGCCGATCGCGGTTGGCGGCGGCGCCCCATCGGGCTGGAGCAGATTTCGATCCGGCTGTGCCGGATCGGCTGCTCCATATTTTTGATTTCCCGCCTTTTCCGAGTCATCAGGTGATTCCACCTGATTGGAAAACGCTTTAAGCCCGTTCCTGCATGTTCGCCGTCCCGCCCCGCCTGCGTCGCCTGTCGCGCCGCGCCGCCCTGATCGCCGGGGCCAGCCTCGGCCTCGCGCTCGGCAGCTGCTCCGACGAAGGCAGCGGCCCGGTGGTGGTCAGCGTCATCGGCAGCCGCACCGAACTTGCCAAGCCCTTGCAGAACCTGCCCAATCCGGCGGCGAAGCTGATCCTGGAGGCCACCGCCCAGGGGCTGGTCGCCTTCGATGCAGGCGGCGACATCTTGCCGGCCCTCGCCCAGCGCTGGGTGGTGGAGGATGATGGGCGCAGCTATATCTTCCGCCTGCGCCGCGCCTTCTGGGCCAATGGCGCCCGCGTCACCGCGCCCGATGTCGCCCGCATGCTGATGGCGCGGATCGAGATGCTGCGCCAGCTCGACCCCGACGGACCGCTCGACGCGGTAGAGGCGGTCGTGCCGATGACCGGCGAGGTGATCGAGATTCGCATGGCCGCACCCCGACCCTATGTGCTGCAGATGCTGGCCCAGCCGCAAATGGCGGTGCTGTCGCGCGACGGCGGCACCGGCCCCTATCGCAGCGTCTGGCGCAGCGGCGCGGCGATGCTCGCCCCGGTCGATCGCCTCAGCGGCGACGATGCCGACAGCGATGAGGAAGAAGCCGGCGTCCCCGCCTGGCAAACCCGCGTGCTGCGCGCCGAGCGTGCATCCCTCGCCATCATCCGCTTCCGCGAGAAACAGTCGGCGCTGGTGCTGGGCGGCCGCTATGCAGACCTGCCCCTGCTGGTGCCCGCCGGCATCGATCGCGACGCGGTGCGGATGGACCCGGTGCAGGGGCTGCTGGGCCTTGCCGTCACCGGCAAGGGCGATCTGCTCGACGATGACGGCGTGCGCGTCGCGATCAACATGGCGGTCGATCGCAACCAGCTGCTCCAGATGTTCCCGCTGGGCGGCTGGGCGATCAGCGAGCAGTTGCTGCCCGGCCAGCTCGACCTGCCGGTGGCGCCACCCACGCCCGCCTGGGTCGGACAGGCGATGGATGATCGCCGCGCACAGGGCCGCGCCATCATCGACCGCTGGCGCAATACCCATGGCGATCCGCCGCCGCTGCGCATCGCCCTGCCCGCCGGCCCCGGCTCGACCCTGTTGTTCGGCCTGTTGGCCCGCGATCTGGGCGCCATCGGCCTTGCCGCAGAGCGGGTCGACCTGGCCGACAAGGCGGACCTGTCCCTGATCGACGAGGTCGCCGCCTATGACAGCGCGCTCTGGTATCTCGGCCGCATCGGCTGTGCCCGCAAGATTCACTGCAGCCCGGAGGGCGAAGCCGCGCTGCAGGCCGCCAGCCTCGCCAGCACGGCGGAGGAACGCGCCGCCCGCGTCGCCCAGGCGGTGGGCCTCATTCAGGGCCATGATGGCTATATTCCGCTCGGCGCACCGATCCGCTGGTCGCTGGTGTCGAAACGGCTCAGCGGCTTTCTGCCCTCGCCGCGTGGCCGCCACCCATTGAACCATCTCTTCCGCAGCACCAATTAAGGATCTGCGCCCTTTTTGCCGCGCCGGACGTTATCCGGCAGCACGGGGCTTTGGAGAGTGATGGAATGCCCGTTTCGGCCAAGCAGTTCGATGACCTTGTTCGTGACATGCCCGGTTTCGGCCGCGACCCCGCCTCGATCCGTCGCCGGATCGAGATGATGGAGGCCGTGCTGGAGGGGCTGTTCGTCATCCCCGGCACCAAGCGCCGGGTCGGCATGGACAGCCTGATCGGCCTCGTCCCCGTCGTCGGCGACATTGCGACCGCCGCCATGGGCGCCTGGATCGTGTGGGAAGCCCGCAATCTCGGCCTGTCGAAATGGCAGCTCACCCGCATGGCCGCCAATGTCGGCGTCGACACGCTGGTCGGCGCCATCCCCTTTGCCGGCGATATCTTCGACTTTCTCTACAAGTCGAACACGAAGAATCTGCGCATCATCCGCAAGCATCTCGATCGCCACCATCCCTCGACGGTGACGATCGACGGCTGACATGCACCATCGTTGATCCTCCCCTGCCAGGGGAGGGGGACCAGCAAAGCCGGTGGAGGGGTGTCCCGCTCTCGATGGAGCGCTGCCCCTCCGCCTGACCCGCGATCATTGCCCTTCCCACGCGAGAAAGGGCGCCTGGGTCTCAGCGACGCGGCTCGATCCGCAGCTGCGCCCGGTCGCGCACGCCGCCTTGCTGCGGCGGACAGGCCATGTAGCGATATTTGCGGTCCATGCAGATCCACACTTCGTTCAGCGCGCCGTCGCGGTTGACGTTCAGGCGGATGCCATCGGCGACCATGCCCTTGTTCTCCGCCGCGAACGCCTTGGCGAAATCCTGCGCCGACAGGGTCGGCCGCGCGGCCAGCGCCGCCATGTCGGGATAGCGCAGCGCCTGATAGAGCTTGCGCGACAGGGCGAAGAATTTGGTCGGCGTGGTCGGCATGCAGGTGCCATGCTTGACCCACTCATGCTGGATCAACTGCACCGAAGGCGTCGAACAGAGATGTTCGCGGATCACCTTGCGCGGCAACGGCGCGGCCGGTTTGCAATATTGCGGCCATTCCTTGCCATAGCCGTCGGGCCACAGGCCATGCAGGGTGAAACCGAAATCATTGCCCGACCCGCACTGGAAGGCATCGCGGGCGCCGCCCCGCGACGTCTTGCAATATTGCGGGCTCCAACTGACGGCCAGCGTGTAATAGCCGATCGGCAGCACGCGCTTGGGCTCGTCGGCGCTCGGCCCCTCCACCTGCGGGCGGGCGATGATCTCGGGCAGGCGGCACTGATTGGCCTGGGCGTGGGCGATGCCGGGCAGCAGCAGGGCGATCAGGGGCAGCAGATATTTACGCATGGGAAAAATCCAGTCCGATGTCGGCGGCAGGGGCAGATTGGGTGAGGCGGCCGACGCTGATATAGGTGACGCCGGTCTCCGCCTTGGCGCGGATCGTCTCCAGCGTGACGCCGCCCGATGCTTCGGTCGGCACCCGCCCGCCGACCAGGGTGACGGCGCCGCGCAACGTGGCTGCATCCATATTGTCGAGCAGCAAATGGGTCGCCCCGGCGGCCAGCGCCGGTTCGATCTGGTCGACCCGATCGACCTCGACGATGATCTGGGCGATGCCGGCGGCAACCGCACGGCGCGCCGCTTCCTCGACCGACCCGGCGACCGCGACATGATTGTCCTTGATCATCGCCGCATCCCACAGGCCCATGCGATGATTGGTCGCGCCGCCCATGCGGGTGGCATATTTCTCCAGCCGGCGCAGGCCGGGGATCGTCTTGCGCGTATCGAGCAAGGTCGCGCCCGTGCCCAGGATCGCGTCGACATAGGCGCGCGTCATGGTGGCGATACCGGTCAGATGCTGCACCGTGTTGAGCGCCGAACGCTCGGCCGTCAGCAGCGCGCGGGCCTTGCCCCGGATGCGCATGATGTCGGTCCCCGCCGCCACCCGATCGCCATCCTGGTGCAGCAGCGCGATCTCGACATCGGGATCGAGCGCGCGGAAGAAGGCGACCGCGATCGGCAGGCCCGCCAGCGTCACCGCGTCGCGGCTGTCCATCACCCCGTCGAAGATCGCGTCGGCCGGGATCACCGCCTCGCTGGTGACGTCGCGGCCGTCCGGCCCCAGATCCTCGGCCAATGTTGCCGCGACAAAGGCGTCGAGGTCGAACCCCTCCAGCGTGAAAGCCGCGCTCACTTCTTCTTCTCCACCAGTTCGCGGGTCAGGAAGGCGTGCAGCAGTGCCGCGCGCACCGCATCCTCGGCATGGTCGGCGCCGACCGAATGGCCGCCCTCGCGATATTCATGATAATAGACCGTGCTGCCGGTCGCCTTCAGCTTCGCCGCCATCTTGCGCGCATGGCCCGGATGCACCCGGTCATCCTTGGTCGACAGGTAGAAGAAGGCGGGCGGATAGTGCACCCCGGTCTTCACATTCTGATAGGGCGACCATTTGGACATGAACGCCCAGTCGGAGGGCACATCGGGATCGCCATATTCCGCCACCCACGAGGCGCCAGCCGACAGATGCGAATAGCGCTTCATATCCTCCAGCGGCGATCCCGCGATCACCGCGCCATACAGGTCGGGCCGCTGGGTCATCGCCGCGCCGACCAGCACGCCGCCATTGGAGCGGCCGGAAATGCCGATATCGCCCTTGGTCGACACGCCGGTCTTGACCAGATCCTCGGCCACCGCCGCCAGATCGTCGAACGCATTCTGGCGCTTCTCGCGCAGCGCATCCTGATGCCAGGCCGGGCCATATTCGCCACCGCCCCGGATATTGGCGAGGACATAGGCATTGCCATCCTCGACCCAGAACAGCCCCAGCGGCCCGGCGCGATAGGGTTCGGTGGTGAGGTAGGTCGGCGTCTGCGCCGCGCGGAACCCGCCATAGGCATGGATGAACGCCGGCACCGGCCCCGTCACGCCCTTCTTGCGCGCCAGGAAATAGGGCACCTTGGTCCCGTCCTTCGACGTGGCGAAGCGCTGCTCCACGACGAACTGGCTGGCGTCGAAGCGCGCGGGCAGTTGCTGGATCGTGCGCGCCGGCCCCTGCGCTCCTGCCACCATCAGGCTCGGCGGGGTCAGCATCCCCTCGACCGAGGCGAAGACCCGGTCGCCCTTGTCGTCGGTGCCGACCAGATGGACCGTCGCCTTGTCGGCCAGCGGCACCGAACGGCTGGTCCAGCGGCCGGTGGCGGCGTCGCGGGTCATCGCCAGCAGCGCGCCCGAGACATTGTCGAGCTGCTTCACCCACAGGATATTGTCGGTGGTGCGCACTTCCTCGACCACGGTGGTCACGGTCGGCTTCAGCACGACCTGTGGCGCCCCCGCCTTGCCCGCCGCCACATCGGCGATCGGCCAGGACACCAGCGATCCGGTCGGAATGTCGCCCAGCGGCTTGTTCAGCAGCACGATCATCTGCCCGTCGATCAGGCCGCGGAAATCGGCCGTGTCGGGCACCGGCGTGCGGATCAGCTCGCCGTTCGCGCCCTCGACATAGAGGTCGTTGGTGTAGAAGGTCAGCGCCCGGTCGATGAAGACCCAGCGCTTGGCCCCATCCTGTTCGACGCGCGGCCGCACCGAAATATCGCTGTCGACGCCTTCCTTGACCAAGGTCGCGGCCGACAATGGCGTGCCCCGCTTCCAGCGCTTGACGATGCGCGGATAGCCCGACGCGGTCAGCGATCCCGCGCCATAGTCGGTGCCAACCAGCAGCGTGTCCTTGTCGGCCCAGGCGACGTCACTCTTGGCTTCGGGCAGGGTAAAGCCACCCTCGACGAACTTGCCGGTGGCGAGGTCATATTCGCGCACGACATCGGCATCGGTGCCGCCCGCGCTCAGCGAGATCAGGCAGCGGCTGTAATCGGGCGCCAGGCAATCGGCGCCATGCCAGACCCAGCTCTTGCCCTCGGCCTTGCCCAGCGCATCGACGTCGATGATCGTCGTCCAGTTGGGCTTGCCGGCGAGATAGGATGCCAGGTCGCTCGACCGCCACAGGCCGCGCGGATTCTTCGCGTCGCGCCACAAATTGGTGACGCGGCCGCCCATCACCTTGTCGGGCACCGCAATCTGGCTTTCATCGTCCAGGATCGCGCGCGCGCGCGCCCGGTCCGCCTCGAACCGCGGGCTGGCCCGCAACAGCTTTTCCGTCTCGCCATTCCACTGCTCGACCTGCGCGATCGCCTTGGCGCCCTCGATATCCTCCAGCCAGAGATAGGGATCGTCGCCCGTGGCGGGCGCGGCGGCGATCAGGGCAGGAGCGGAAGCGATGGCGATCGCCATCAGGGCGGAACGGAGCGTCAGCTTATGTCTCATGGCCCGATGCGATAGGCGATGATGCGGGGCCGTTACAACAGCGAGCCCACCATCCGCGCGACATTTTCCGCAACCTTGCGATAGAGCGGCCGCGCCCGCCATGTTTCGCGGTCCAGCGTCTCCGCCCGCGCCATGAAGCGGCGCTGCACCAGCTCCACCGCCGCCACCGTTTCCGCGTCATAGATGAGCAGGCTCGCCTCCTCGTTCAGCTCGAAACTGCGCATGTCGACATTGGAGGAGCCGACCACCGCCAGCCGACCATCGATGCTGACCGTCTTGGCGTGGACGAATTCGGGCCGGTGGGCATGGATGCCGATGCCCGCCGCCATCAGCTCGGCATAATAGGAGGCTTGCGCTGCATGGACCAGCCACTGGTCCACCGGCTTGGACACGATCAGGTCGACCTTCACCCCGCGCACTACCGCCGTGCGCATCGCATCGACCAGGTCATCGTCGGGAATGAAATAGGGCGTCACCAGCATCACATGGCTGCGCGCCTGGTGCAGCTGCCACACCAGCAGCGTCTTGAACCCTTCCAGCGGATAATTGGACCCGCTCGGCAGCAATTGCGTCACCGCGTCGCCGGCCGGCTCGGGAATGACCACCGGCCCATCGGGCAACTGGTGCGTCTCCATATACCAGTCGGCGCGCACCAGCGCCTCCAGCTCCGCCACCACCGGCCCGGTCACCCGCGCCACCAATTCCTGGTTGACGATGCCGGGCTTGAAGTCGCGCGCGACGATATTCTGCGATCCGACATGGCCGATCATCCCGTCGATCACGAACAGCTTGCGATGGTTGCGCATGTCGCGCCTTGTCCGCCCGCGGATCCAGCGGAACGGCAGGGCGGCGCACAGCTCGACGCCCGCCGTCGTCAGCATCGCCTCCATCCCCTTGCGCCAGGGCCGCGATCCGACGGGGTCATACATCACCTGCACGGTGACGCCGCGCTTGACCGCTGCGCCCAGCGCGTCAGCCACCCGCCGCCCCACCGCATCATCGGCAAAGATATAGACGAGGATGCGTACGCTTTGCCGCGCGGCGTTGATGTCCGCCACCAGCCGGTCGATCGCCACGATATAGTCGAAGATCAGATCGACCCGGTTGCCCCCGGTCGCCGGCATCTTGCCCAGCTTTGCGGCGAGGTCGACGATCGGCGCGCGATCAGGGTCGGGTGACGGCGCATGGGGCAGCAGCCGCGCGGCAATGCCGCCGAACCAGGGATCAAGCTCGCCGAACCGGGCGCGCCGCCATTCGGGGAAACGTGGGCTGCCGATGATCCAGAACAGGATCAGCCCCGGCACCGGCAGGAAGAAGATCAGCAGCAGCCAGGCCCGCGTCGCCGCCGGCGTCCGGCGAAAGGGCACGGCGATCAGCGCGCCGATGCGGATCGCCCATTCGAGGCAATAATAGAAAAGGCCGAAGTCGCTGTCGGGGAGGTTGACCATGTGACCGACCTCCCCCGTCTATCCTCAGCGTGCGCCCAGATCGCCCTGGCCGACCGTGCCGCTGGCCATTTCCAGCATCCGGTCCAGGCTCTTCTTGGCGGCGACGCGCAGCGTCTCGTCCATCTCGATGCGCGGGCTCAGGTCGCGCAGCGACAGATAGAGCTTCTCCATCGTGTTAAGCGCCATATAGGGACAGATATTGCAGTTGCAGTTGCCGTCCGCGCCCGGCGCGCCGATGAAATTCTTGTCCGGCACGCTTTTTTGCATCTGGTGGATGATATGCGGTTCGGTGGCGACGATCAGCGTGTCACCCGGCATCGTCTTGGCAAAGTCCAATATGCCGCTGGTCGAACCGACATAATCGGCATGGTCGACGATATAGGGCGGGCATTCCGGGTGCGCGGCGACCGGCGCGTCTGGATGCTGGGCCTTGAGCTTCAGCAATTCGGTCTCGCTGAACGCCTCATGCACGATGCACACGCCCGGCCACAGCAACATGTCACGTCCCAGCTTGCGCTTCAGGTAACCACCCAGATGCTTGTCGGGGCCGAAGATGATCTTCTGATCCTTGGGGATCTGCGCCAGGATCTTCTCGGCCGAAGAGCTGGTGACAATGATGTCGGACAGCGCCTTCACCTCGGCCGAACAGTTGATGTAGCTGAGCGCAATATGATCGGGATGCGCCTCACGGAACGCCTTGAACTGGGCGGGCGGGCAGCTGTCCTCCAGCGAACAGCCGGCGTCCATGTCCGGCAGCACGACGATCTTCTGCGGCGACAATATCTTCGCCGTTTCGGCCATGAAGCGCACGCCACAGAAAGCGATGACATCGGCGTCGGTCTCGGCCGCCTTGCGCGACAGTTCCAGGCTGTCACCGACGAAATCGGACAGATCCTGAATCTCGGGCGACTGATAATAATGGCCCAGGATGACGGCGTTGCGCTCCTTGCGCAGGCGGTCGATCTCCGCGCGCAGGTCCGTCCCCTGCGGAATATCGGTGAAAGCGTTCATACCCTGTGACTCCTCGGTCTTACCGGGCGCCCTAGCGGGCCTGTCTCCGGTTTGCCAGTACCTCGTTAACCGGCGTGGTCACGTCCCAGCGATCGCGATTGGGTCGTTCCGCCGGGAAAGTGACGATCACCCGCGCATCGCCCTGCCCGGCCGCCGCCAGCGGCGCGCCCATCAGCTTCACCAGCGCGGCCCGGCCATATTCGCGCGCCTGCGCCATCCGCTCGGGCGATCCGGCCGATTTGGCGGCCCGCGCCTGCGCGTAAGCAGATGTGCGCCGGCTCAGTTCCTCGCCCGCCTCGCGCGTCACGAACAGGCCGCCGGTGCGCACCAGAGTACGCTGGCTCTCGTCGACATTGGGCTTGCCGACGGTCACGTCAGGTGCGTTGACGATCAGGGTGCGGCGCTCCGCATCCCATTCCAGGTCATCCGCGCCGATCGCACCGACATTGACGAAATAATCGACCGAAAAGGGCATCTTCACCACCTGATCGGACTTCAGCCAGCCAAAGCCGCGCACATCGCGCGCGCTGCTCTGGATCGTGCCGCTCAGTTCGGAGACCTTCAGGCTGCTGGTGCCGGCGATCCTTTCGGCAATGACCTTGGTCACCGCCGTCCCGTCCTCCTCGACGCTCACCACATAGTCGCGATTATAGCGCTGCCAGCCGACCAGCATCGCCCCGCCGACGATCAGGATCAGCAGCGCGACCGCGACCGGCCCGGCATAGCGCTTCAGCGCATCTGCCATCGCCCATCCTCCAGCGGCGCGGCCATACCCCGGCCATTGAGGTCGATCAGGTGCGCCAGCACCGATCGCCCTGCCGCCCCATAAAGGCGCGGGTCCACGCCCTTGTACATCTCCGCCACCATGTCGGGGATGGCGCTGTCGCCATTGCGCTCCAGGAAGCGCATGATCTGTCCCTCGCGCTGCTTGCGATGGCCCATCATGCCGCGCACCAGCCGCTGCGGATTTTCCACCGGTTCGCCATGGGCCGGATAATAGACGATATCGTCCCGCTCCAGCAGCCGCTGCATCGATCGCATATAGGCGGTCATGTCGCCATCGGGCGGGGAAATGACGCTGGTGGACCAGCCCATCACATGGTCGCCGGTGAACAGCGCCTTGTCTTCAGCCAAGGCAAAGCAGAGATGGTTGGACGTATGGCCCGGCGTCGCCACCGCCGCCAGCGTCCAGCCGGTGCCGGCTACCAGCTCGCCATCGCCCAGCACCCGGTCAGGCCGATAGTCCGCGTCAAAGGCCGCGTCCGCGCGCGGCCCGTCGTCGCTCAGCGTCAGCGGCGCACAGCCGATGATCGGTGCGCCGGTCAGCGCGCTCAGCGGCCGCGCCGCCGGACTATGGTCGCGATGGGTATGGGTGCAGAGGATCGCCACCACGCGCCGCCCGCCGATCGCGGCGATCAGCGCGTCGAGATGCTCGGCCTCGTCCGGCCCCGGATCGATCACCGCGACATCCGCGCCACCGACCAGATAGGTCTGGGTGCCGGTATAGGTGAAGGGCGACGGATTGGGCGCCAGCACGCGCGCCACCAGCGGCGACAGCGTCATCAGGATGCCGGTCGGCAAATCGGCCGGATCAAACGGGGTAGCCATGGCTCCCATGTGCCCATTTCCCGGCGGATTTCAAGGGCCGCAGATGATCGTCACCCGGCCTTCGCCGGGGTGACGATCAGGTAGGAGAGCGCCACCTGTCCTACATCGCCCCCCTCTGCTAGGCTGCCGTCATGCGCAACGCCGCCCCTCCCCGCATCCCCCGTTCCTCGCAACAAGATTTCCAACTCTTGTTTCATCCTATCAAAATGTGCGGGAAATATGCGAAGTTAAGCGCGGTATTTCCAACATGACCCCCTCCCTCCCCGAACGCTGGCGCCAGCATCTCAGCCTCGACCGGCGGCGCTCCACCCATACGGTGCGGGCCTATGTCGCCACCGCCGAGCGGCTGGTCGCCTTCCTTGCCGAGCATCAGGGACAGGCCGTGACCGCCGCCAGCCTTGCCCGGCTGGAGCAGGCGGACCTGCGCGCCTATCTCGCCAGCCGCCGGGTCGACGGCATCGGCAATATCTCCGCCGCGCGCGAATTGTCGGCAGTGCGCGGCTTCCTGAAATTTGTCGGCGGCGCGGAGGCCCGCGTCCCCCAGCTCAAGGGGCCACGAGTCAAGCGCGGCCTGCCACGCCCGATCTCTCCTGACGAGGCGCTGGCGCTGGCCGGCGACATTGCCGAGGGCGCGCGCGAGGACTGGATCGGCGCGCGCGACTGGGCGGTGCTGCTGCTGCTCTATGGCGCGGGCCTGCGCATTGGCGAGGCGATGGGGCTGATGGGCGACATCATGCCGCTGGGCGACACGCTGCGCGTCACCGGCAAGCGCGGCAAGACCCGGCTGGTGCCGCTGCTGCCGCAGGTCCGGGCCGCGATCGAGGCCTATGCCGACCAATGCCCCTGGTCGCCGGAGCGCGACCAGTCGCTGTTCCGGGGCGCGCGCGGCGGTCCGCTCTCGGCCGCGCTCATCCGCCGGTCCGTGCAGGGCGCGCGCGGGCGGCTTGGCCTGTCCGACCGGACCACGCCCCATGCGCTGCGCCACAGTTTCGCGACCCATCTGCTCGGTCGCGGCGCGGACCTGCGCTCCCTCCAGGAACTGCTCGGCCATGCCAGCCTGACCTCGACCCAGGTCTATACGCAGGTCGATGCCGCCCATCTGCTCGACGTCTATCGCGCCGCCCATCCCCGCGCCTGAAACGGCCATGGATTCGCCGTAATCCTGCGTCAGCCTCGCTGACAGATCCCCGTTGCGACCGGAGGAACCCCAGGATGCTGCGTCTGTTGATGGCCCTGCAAAGCGTTGGCGGCACCGACATCCCGCCCGATTTCGACCTTCAGAAGGTGCAGCCCGCGCCCAATCCCAACGCCATCGTCGTCACCGGCCGCCGCCGCGACGAACGGGTCGACCGCGAGATCGTCGCCACCAGCGACGAGCCACCGCTCGGCCGCGCCGAGACCACCCTGTTCGGCAAGTTGAAAGGCAATGTCCATGTCGAGAGCCAGACCATGGCGAACGGCACCACCTCACAGCGGGTGATGGTGGGGATCAAATTGCCCTTCTGAGCCTGTTTGAAAAATCGCGAAAGGGCGATTTTTCAATACGGTACCAACCCACTCCCCCGCCCAACCACCCGACAGGATGACACTGGATCGGGCGGTTGGGCGGGGGTGCGGGCTGGTACCGGCTTTCTCAAAAAGACGCTTACCCCTTGGGCCGCCAGGTCGCCAGCCGCCAGAGATAGAGCAGCACCGCGCCGACCACGCAGGCGGTCGCCACCGGTCCCACATATTTGTCGATGTCGCGGAAATTCTGGCCGAGCAGGAAGCCGGCATAGGCCAGCACCAAATTCCACACCAAAGCGCCGCCGGCAGTCCAGATCAGGAAGCGCACATGCCCCATGCGGAACAGCCCGGCGGGCAGCGAGATCATCGTGCGGAAGGCCGGCATGAAGCGGAACACGAAGACGACGATCTGGCCATATTTGCCGAACAGCCGGTCCAGCGCCTCGACATCGCGCCATTCCAGCGTCGCCCAGCGGCCGAAGCGGTCGACCAGCGGCTTCAACCGGCCAAAGCCCAATATATGGCCGACCAGATACCAGAAATAATTGCCGATCGTGGTGCCCAGCGTGCCCGCCAGCAGCAGCCATTCCATCGCCATCCGCCCCTGGCCGACGCGGATGCCGCCAATCCCCATGATCAGTTCGGACGGGATCGGCGGAAAGACATTTTCGAGGATCATCAACAGGAAGATCCCCCAATAGCCCCCCGCATCGATCAGCCGCAGCACCCAGTCGGTCATGCCCCTATGTCCGTTCGTGCTGAGTAGAGGCTGAGCGAAGTCGAAGCCTCGTATCGAAGCATCGCGTGCAACATCCTTCGATACGCCATTTCGACATGCTCAATGGCTACTCAGGACGAACGGAGGAATGGCACACATCCGTCAGGCCGCCGCCCGTGCCGCCAGGCGCGCGTCGATCGCGTCCCAGATCATGCCGCCGGTGTCGGTGCCGTCGAACGCGTCGATCGACACGATGCCGGTCGGCGACGTCACGTTGATCTCGGTCAGCCATTCGCCGCCGATCACGTCGATGCCGACGAACAGCAGGCCGCGACGCTTCAATTCCGGACCCATCGCCTCGCAGATTTCCCGCTCGCGATCGGTCAGCACCGTCTTGGCGGCCGATCCGCCGACCGCCAGGTTGGAGCGGATTTCGCCCGCACCCGGAATGCGATTGACCGCACCCGCGACCTCGCCATCGACCAGCACGATGCGCTTGTCGCCCTGCGCGACGCCGGGGATGAAGGCCTGGACCATGAAGGGTTCGACCCACGAGGCCTTGAACAGTTCCACCAGCGACGACAGGTTCGCGCCATTGCTACCGACATGGAACACCGCGACGCCGCCATTGCCATAAAGCGGCTTCACCACGATCTCGCCATGCTCGGCCAGGAAGCACTTCACCTCGGCCAGGTCGCGGGTGATCATCGTCGGCGGCATGAAACGGGCATAGTCGAGCACGAACAGCTTTTCCGGTGCATTGCGGACGCTGGCCGGGTCGTTCACCACCAGCGTCTCTTCCTGCACCCGCTCCAGCAAATGGGTGGCGGTGATGTAGCTCAGGTCAAAGGGCGGGTCCTGCCGCATCCACACGACATCGACGTCGCGGCCCAGGTCCAGCATCTCCGGCTCGCCCAGCGCATAATGATCGCCCTCGACCTTCTGCACCTTCACCGGCCGCGCCTTGGCCAGCACCCGGCCGTCGCGATAGGTGAGGTCAGGCGCCAGATAATGATAGAGCTTATGCCCCCGCGCCTGCGCCGCCAGCATGATGTGGAAGGTCGAATCGCCAGCGATCCTGATCCCTTCCATCGGGTCCATCTGCATGGCGACGGTCAGGGGGTTGAGTTCGGTCATCTTCATTCCTTTTACCGTTCGCCCTGAGCGAAGTCGAAGGGCTCCGCCGAGCGTTAGCGAGGTGATTTGCCTTCGCTGGCGCTCAGGCGTGGGCTTCGACTTCGCTCAGCCCGAACGGAATGGAGAGCCTTCACCCCCCATGCCAGACATTGGCCAGATGGCGTGGCGGGCGGCCGGGCGCAAGGAGGATGACGTCGATTCGCATGTCGTCTCCGGGTCTTGCCAGTTGATGCCACAATATTTCGGCGCTCGCCGCCACCCGCGCCAGCCGGCGCTGGTCGATCGCGACATCCAGCTCGGCGTCGGTGGCGCGGCTCTTCACCTCGACAAAGGCCAGCATTGCGCCCTTGCGCGCAACCAGGTCGACCTCGCCCGCCGGCGTGCGCAGGCGCTGGCCGACGATCTGCCAGCCCTTGAGGCGCAGCCACCAGGCGGCGATGCGTTCGGCCTGTCGGCCGCGCTTCTCCGCCTGCTGGCGGTTCACGCCTCGCGTTCTCCCTTCAGCTCATTCGCCCGGTCATAGAGCGTCCGCCGGTCGAGCCCCAGCTTCTTGGCGACCTCACCCGCCGCCTTCGACACCGGCAGTCTGGTCAGCGCCTCCCGCAGCGCCGCGTCGGCATCCTCGGCGCTGGCCGGGGGTGCCTCGCCGGGCGGGCCGACGATGACGACGATCTCGCCCTTGGGCGGGGCATCGGCATAGCGGGCAGACAGTTCGGTCAGCGTGCCGGTCGCCGTCTCCTCGAAGGTCTTGCTGATCTCGCGGCTGACCGCCGCCTCGCGATCGCCCAGCGCCGCCGCCATCGCCGCCAGACTGTCCGACAGGCGCGGCCCGCTTTCGTAGAAGACCAGGGTCGCGCGCAGCGCCACCACTTCGGCCAGCACGTCGCCGCGCGCCTTCGCCTTGTTCGGCAGGAAGCCCATGAACAGGAACCGGTCGGTCGGCAGGCCGGACAGGGTCAGCGCCGCGATCGCCGCGCTCGGCCCCGGCAGGGTCGTGATCCTGCGCCCGGCCGCCCGCGCGTCGCGCACCAGCTTGTAGCCCGGATCGGAAATCAGCGGCGTCCCCGCGTCCGACAGCAGCGCCACCGATTCGCTCGCCATCCGCTCGATCAGCCGCTGCCGCACATTTTCGGCGCTATGGTCATGATAGGGAATCATCGGCCGATCCGATCCCGCATGCCGCAGCAGCCTTGCGCTGACCCGTGTATCTTCCACGGCGACCACGTCGGCCAACCGCAGGACTTCCGCCGCGCGCGGCGTAAGGTCTCCAAGGTTGCCGATCGGCCCCGCCACGATGTAAAGCCCGGGCTCAAGCCCGGATGCCAATATAGTTTCCATAAGGATCCCAGATGACAGAGACGGATGCCCCCCGGCAAGCGAACATGTTCGCGGCGATGAAGCGCAGCGCGCGATTGCTGTTCGTTGCCAGCACGATCATGCTTGCCGCCTGTCAGTCGATCGTGCCCAAGGGCCCCGGTCCCGCCCAGCCCACCGGTCCCGCCAAGCCGACCGGCCCGGAAGTGACCCAGGGCCTGCCGACCGACACCGCGCGCCACCGCGTCGCCCTGCTGGTGCCGACCAGCGGCCCCAATGCCGGCGTCGGCCAGTCGATCGCCAATGCCACCACCCTGGCGCTGATGGATATCAAGACCGACAAGGTCCGCATCACCACCTATGACACCGCCACGGGCGCGGCGGCCGCCGCCAACCGGGCGCTGGCCGACGGCAACCGCCTGATCCTGGGTCCGTTGCTGGCCGATGACGCCCGCATCGTCGGGCCGATCGCGGCCAAGGCCAATGTGCCGGTCATCAGCTTCTCCAACGACACCAGCGTCGCGGGCAGCAACATCTTCCTGATGGGCTATACCCCCAACCAGTCGATCGAGCGCGTGATCGGCTTCGCCCGTCAAAAGGGCCTGTCCAATTTCGGCGCGCTGGTGCCGCGCGGCACCTATGGCGAGCGCGCCGGCAATGCGCTGCTGCGCGCGGTCGAACAGGCCGGCGGCACGGTCGTGTCGATGCAGACCTTCGACCGCACCCCCGCCTCGATCACCGCTGCGGTCAAGAAGCTGCAAGCCTCGTCCAGCTATGACGCGCTGCTGATCGCGGACAGCGGCCGGGTCGCGCTGCAGGTCGCACCGATCGTGCGCAAGAATGGCGGCGCCAATGCCCGCCTGCTCGGCACCGAAATCTGGAATACCGAAGAATCGCTGGCCACCAGCCCCGTGCTGCGCGGCGCCTGGTATGCCAGCGTGTCGGATGGCCTCTATCGCCAGCTCGCGACCAAATATCGCACCCGTTACGGCAGCGCGCCCTTCCGCCTGTCGTCGATGGGCTATGACGCGGTGTTGCTGACGGTGCGGATCGCCCAGGACTGGAAGCCGGGCGCGCCCTTCCCCACCGCGCGCCTGCGCGATCCGGGCGGCTTTGCCGGCATCGACGGCGCCTTCCGCTTCAACCGCAACGGCATCGCCGAACGCGCACTGGAAGTGAGCGAGGTCGGCGCCGGCACGATCAGCGTGGTCGATCCCGCCCCGCGCGGCTTCGGCAACTAAGCAAAGGGGGCCGGAAGGCCCCCTTTTTCGTTACCGATCAGACCCGTGCCGTCGGCACGATCAGCGGCAGGCCGTCGCTGACGTCGATCCGCGCTGCGACGCCATAGACGGATGCCAGCCGCTGCGACGTCAGCACGTCCATCGGCGCCCCGTCCGCGACCAGCGCGCCGCCATCCATCAGCAGCAGCCGATCGCAATAGCGCGCCGCCATGGCGAGATCATGCAGCACGGTGACGACCAGCGCCCCGCCCTGTGCTTGCGCTCGCAACAATGCCATCACATCGATCTGGTGGCCGGGGTCGAGCGCAGCGAGCGGCTCGTCGGCGATCAGTGCCGGCGCGCCCACGGCTAGCGCCCGCGCCAGCAGCACCCGCGCCCGCTCGCCACCCGACAATTCGGTCGCGATCCGGCCCTTGAAGCCGGTGACGTCGGCGCGGACCATCGCATCCTCGATCGCCGCCTCATCGTCGGCGGTCAGGCGCGACAGCGGCCCCAGATGCGGCAAGCGCCCCAGCGCCACCAGCCGCTCTACCGCCAGGGGCCAGTGCAAGGTCTGGCCCTGCGGCAGATAGGCGATGGACCGCGCGACCGCCTGGCGCGACAGCCGCTCGACCGGCGTGCCGTCCAGCAGCGCGCGTCCGGCGGCCGGCTTCACCAGCCCCAGCAGCGCCCGCACCAGGGTCGACTTGCCCGCGCCATTGGGGCCGATCACGCCGATCAACTGGCCCGGCGCCATGGTCAGGTCGACGCCGCGCACTGCCAGATGGCGGCCCAGCCGGACGTCCAGTTGCTCGGTCGACAGGGTCACCATAGCCGCCGCTCCCGCATCAGGTGAATGAGGAAGACGGGCACACCCAGCATCGCGGTCAGCACGCCCAGCTTCAATTCGCTGCTGGTCGGGATGACGCGCACGCCGATATCGGCCAGGGTCAGCAGCACCGCGCCGCCCAGCATCGAGGGCAGCAGCAGCGCGGAGGGCGAGCGATCGGTCAGCGGCCGCACCAGATGCGGCACGATCAGGCCGACGAAGCCGATCGATCCCGTCACCGCCACCGCGCCGCCGACGCCGATCGCGACGCCCGCCATCAGCCGCAGCCGCGCCCGCGACAGGTCGACGCCCAGCGCCCGCGCGCCATCCTCACCCAGGGTCAGCGCATCGAGCGCGCGCCCGTCATAGAGCAGCAGGGCCGCGCCGACCGCGATACAGGGCAGCGCCAGCAGCAGATGGTCGATGCTGCGATTTTCCAGGCTCCCCATCAGCCAGCTCATGATCTCCATCGCGGCAAAGGGATTGGGCGACAGGTTGAGCGCCAGGCTGATCCCCGCCCCCGCCAGCGTCGCGACCGCGATCCCGGCCAGGATCAGCGTCAGCGGACTTTCCGACGGCCCGGCAAGCAGGAACAGCGCGCCGATCGCCGCCAGCGCAGTGACGATCGCCAGCAGCGGCAACGCCATCGGATGCAGTTCGGACAGGCCGAAATAGAGTGCGATCACCGCCCCCAGCGCCGCCGCATTGGACACGCCCAGCACGGCGGGTTCGGCCAGCGGATTGCGCAGATAGCCCTGCAATGCCGCGCCCGACAGACCCAGCATGCCGCCGACCAGCAGGCCGATCGCCATGCGCGGCAGGCGCAGGTCGATGATGATCGCCCGCGCCACCATGTCGCCGCCGCCCGCCAGCACCGCCAGGATGCGGGCCGGCGCCATCGTCACCGATCCCAGCGCGACCGACGCGATCGCCGCGACCAGCAGCAGGGCGATCAGCCCCGGCAGCAACAGAGGATGCCGCCGCCCCTTAGAAGCGGACACGCACGCCGCCATAGGCCGACCGGCCATAGGTGCCATAGCCATAGGCGGTGGCGTAATCCGCATCGAACAGATTGTCGATCCGGCCATAGACTTCCAGATGATCGCCCACGGGGAAGGACGCGCGCAGCCCGGCCAGCGCATAGCCGTCGAGCCGGCGCGCGTTGGCCGTGTCGTCATAGCTGTCGCCGACCATGGTCAGTGCCGCGCCGGTCGACAGGCCGAAGGACCAGAGATAGTCGGCCGACACACTGACCGCATTGGCGGCGCGGCGCGGCAGGCGATTGCCGTCGGTGGCCCCGCCCGATCGATCGCGCGCATCGACATAGCTGTAGGATGCCGCCACCGTCACCGCCTCGACCGGCTTCAGCGTCAGCGTCGCTTCCACGCCCTTGGCGCGGGTCCGGTCCAGATTGCCATAGATGTAGGTCGCATAATCATAGTTGATCTGGTTGCGGGTATCGCGCCGGAAGGCGGTCAGCGACAGCACCGCCTTGTCCCCGTCCAGGCTCTGGTCGAAGCCGATATCATAGCTTTTCGACCGTTCCGGCCGCAGCGCGCTGTTGCCGCTATAGGTGTCGTAGAGCTGATAGAGCGACGGCGCCTTGAACCCCTCGCCATAGGAGAGGCGGATATTGGTGGCGCCGGCGTTGGGCGTGTAATTGGCGTTGGCGCCAAAGGTGGTCGCGCCGCCGAACTGGCTATGATCGTCATGGCGCAGGCCCCCGGTGACGGCGAGGCCGGCAAGCGGCTTCACCACCGCCAGCGCATAGACGCTGTCGATGTTCGCCTTCGCGCTCGCTATGTCACCAAAGCCGAAATACTCATAGTCCGGCCGCTCATGCTCATAGCCGAAGATCAGCCTGGCCTGATCCACCGGGGCATAGACGCCCTCATATTCGAAGCGCAGATTGGTACCCGAATAGCCATAATCCGGGTCGGTGCCGCGCACGAAATAATAGTCGCGGTCGTTGCGCATCCAGGTCACGGCGGCACGATTGGTCAGCTTGCCGTCCAGAAGCGCCAGGTTGATCCCGGCATAGCCGACATATTGGTCCAGCTTGCTGACATCGCTGCTGTCGGCCGGCGCGCCGAAGAAGCTGTCATAGTCGAGATCGGCATGGATATAATAGCCGCGCAGGTCGAGGCTGAGCGTGTCGGAAAAGGCGATCTTCAGCTTGGCGTTGGTGGCGATATTCTCATAGCCATCCTTCTCCACGCCGCCGAACGACCGGCCGACCGAGGAAATTCCATCGGTGTTGAAATAGGCGACGCCGACGCCGCCCGACACCGCGCCGCGCGTGCCGGACACATCGGCCTTGGCATTCAGCGTGTCGCTATAGCCATAATCGGCCGAGGCATTGACCTCGAAACCCTCGCTCGGCGCGCCGGTCATCACATTGACCACGCCGCCGATCGCCTGGCTGCCATAGACGACCGAGTTGGAGCCGCGCAGCACTTCGATCCGGCGGATGTTGCCGGTCAGCAAATGGCCGAAATCATAGCCGTCGCCGATGCCGCTCGGGTCGTTGACCTTGACCCCGTCGATCAGCACCAGCGTCTGGGTCGTCTCCGCCCCGCGCAGCGACACGCCGGTCACGCCGCCGGTGGAGCCGTTGCGGCTGAAACGGACGCCCGGCGTGGTGGCGAGCAGGTCGACGACATCGACCGCCTGGCGCGTTCTGATCGTGTCGGCATCGATCACCGTGATCGCCTGGCCAACCTCGTCGCGCGGCTGCGCAATGCCCGAAGCGGTGACGACGATATCGTCATCCTGTGCCAGATCCTGGGCCAGTGCCGGCGTAGCGGCCAGCAGCGCGATCAGCGAAATCCCCAACATCTTCATTTTATCGTCCCCCGGCGTCCGTCGATTTGGAACCGGGGCGTCCGCGCGAACGGTCGCTGCGTGAGGATCGGGAAGACGCCAGCGCCCCGCCCCACGCACCGATGCGGCCCCGGCCGCCATGGGCGTCGCTCGACGGAAACACCGCGCCATGGCCATCCCCTGGGCCAGGGCAAGAGCGACCAGACGCCGGCAGGTCTCCTGGCTCGCGGGTCAGGGCAGCGATGCGCCAGCCTTCCCGGACCTGTCGGTCCAGTGGCCGGTTCCGGCCCTCCCCTTTTGAAGAGCTTGGGAACCCTGCGCATCGCGCTCACCGCTTACAGTTGCAGGGACAGCCGCGGATTTGGAAGGGCTGCGCCCCCCGCACCGCATTCCCGTTTTCAGCCCATGCGGGCACCGGCGCGATCATGCGCGTCCGGGGCTTTCGATCACCCCGGCGCGCGGCCCCCATAAGCCAAAGCACAAGCCCTGCCAAGCGGGCCCGGATCGCCCCGGCGGATCGTTGCGCGGCGCCGGCGGGCGGCTATGCAGGGGCCTCTGACCCAAGGAGCCGACATGACCGATTCGCTTGCTATCACTGCCGCCGACGTCGCCGATGCCGCGCGGCTGATCGCGCCGGCGGCGGTCCGCACCCCGCTGATCGAGAATGCCGCGCTCAACGATTTGTGCGGCCGGCGCGTGCTGGTGAAGTTCGAGGGCGCCCAGCATAGCGGATCGTTCAAGTTCCGCGGCGCCTATAACCGCCTCGCCCGGCTGAACGATGCGGAGCGGGCGGCGGGCGTCGTCGCCTGGTCCTCGGGCAATCATGCCCAGGGCGTCGCCTTTGCCGCGCGCCTGCTCGGCATTCCCGCCACGATCGTGATGCCGGCCGATGCCCCGGCGATCAAGACCGCCAACACCCGTGCGCTCGGCGCCGAGGTCGTCCCCTATGACCGCTTCACCCAGAGCCGTGAGGCAATCGCCACCGCCCTGGCCACCGAACGCGGCGCAACGCTGGTCCCCTCGTTCGACGATCCCTTCATCATCGCCGGCCAGGGCACGATCGGCCTCGAAATACTCGACCAGGCCCAGGCCGCCGGCGCCGACCTCGCACAGATTCTCGTCTGCTGCGGTGGGGGCGGGCTGGTCGCGGGCACGGCCACGGCGGTCAAGGCCGCCCGCCCCGACATCAGCGTCTATGCGGTCGAACCCGCCGGCTTCGACGACACGGCTCGCTCGCTCGCCAGCGGCGTGCGGGAAAGCGTCTCGCCCGACGCACGCAGCATCTGCGATGCGCTGCTGGCGCCCAGCCCCGGCACGCTGACCTTCCCGATCAACCACGCCCTGCTCGCCGGCGGCCTGGTCGTCAGCGACGATCAGGTACGTGACGCGATGCGCTTCGCCTTCACCACGCTCAAGCTGGTGGTCGAACCGGGCGGCGCGGTCGCGCTCGCCGCCATGCTCGCCGGCCTCGCCCCAGCGACCGACGGCGCCACCGCCCTCGTCATCTCCGGCGCCAATGTCGATCCGGCCGCCTATGCCGCGATCATCGGCGGCCCGAACGCCTGACCGCTGGTCTTTTGCCCCGTCCCGCACTAAATGCGGCGCCATGATGAGCCGCTTTTCCAAGATGCATGGTCTGGGCAATGATTTCGTCGTGATCGACGCGCGCCAGGCGCCGGTCGCGATGACGGAGGCGCGCGCCCGCGCCATTGCCGATCGCCATGCCGGCATCGGCTGCGACCAGTTGATCGTCATCGGCTCCCCGCAAGCCGGCGATCAGGCCGACGTGTCGATGCTGATCTTCAATTCCGACGGTTCGGAAGTGGAAGCCTGCGGCAATGCCACCCGCTGCGTGCCGCTGTTCGTCGGCAAGGACGTGCTGATCCGCACCAGGGCCGGGCTGCTCGACGCCAAGGGCGTGGACGGCGGCGCCAGCGTCGATATGGGGGCGCCCCGCTTCGACTGGGACGCGATCCCGCTTGGCTATCCGATGGACACGCTGACGATGTCGGCCAGTTGGGAAGACCTGCCCGCGCCGGCCGCCGTCAATGTCGGCAACCCGCATGTGATCTTCTTCGTCGAGAATCTGGACGCGGTCGATTTCGAACGCCTCGGCCCGCTGATCGAGCATGACCCGCTCTTCCCCGCCCGCGTGAACGTCAATTTCGCGCAGGTCGTCGGCCCGCAGCATCTGCGCCTGATCGTCTGGGAACGCGGCGCCGGCCTCACCCGCGCCTGCGGCACCGGCGCCTGCGCCACCGCCGTCGCGGCGATCCGGCGCAAGCTGATGGCCGGCCCGGTAACGGTCAGCCTGCCGGGCGGCGACCTGGAGATCGACTGGGCACCGGGCGGCACGATCCGCATGACCGGCCCCGCCACCCATGTGTTCGACGGCGAGGCGGACTGGGACCGCTTCTGACCGTGGCCGGTCCCGACATCATCACCCTGGGCTGCCGGCTCAACATCGCGGAAAGCGAAGCGATCCGCGAAATGGCCGGCGCACAGGACGACCTGATCGTCGTCAACAGCTGCGCCGTGACGGCCGAGGCCGTGCGCCAGACCCGGCAGGCGATCCGCCGCGCCAGGCGAGACCGCCCCGACGCCCGCATCCTCGTCACCGGCTGCGCCGCCCAGACCGAACCCCAGACCTTCGCCGCCATGGCGGAAGTGGACGGCGTGATCGGCAACCGGGAGAAGCTGGAGGCAGCCGCCTTCGCCCCGGTGGCGGATAAGGTCAACGTCTCCGACATCATGGCCGTGCGCGACACCGCGCCGCACATGGCCAGCGCCTTTGCCGAACATGCCCGCGCCTTTCTGGAGGTGCAGAATGGCTGCGATCACCGCTGCACCTTCTGCATCATCCCCTATGGCCGGGGGAACAGCCGCTCCGTCCCCGCCGGCGCGGTGATCGACAAGGCGAAGCAGCTGGTCGATGCGGGCTATAGCGAGATCGTGCTGACCGGCGTCGACGTCACCAGCTATGGCCCCGACCTGCCGGGCAGCCCCTCGCTCGGCCAGCTTGTCGAACGGCTGCTGCGCCATGTCCCGGACCTGCCTCGACTGCGCCTCTCCTCGATCGACAGTGTCGAGATTGACGAGCGGCTGTTCGACCTCATCGCCCATGAGCCACGGATGATGCCGCATCTGCATCTCTCGCTACAGGCCGGCGACGACATGATCTTGAAGCGCATGAAGCGCCGCCATGCCCGCGCCGATGCCGTGCGCATCGTCGATCGGGTGAAGGCTGCCCGCCCGGACATCAGCATCGGCGCCGACATCATCGCCGGCTTCCCGACCGAGGATGACGCCATGTTCGCCAACAGCCTGGCGCTGGTCGCCGATTGCGACATCGTCCATGGCCATATCTTTCCCTATTCGCCGCGCACCGGCACGCCGGCCGCGCGCATGCCCCAGCTGGATCGCACGACCATCAAGGCGCGCGCCGCGCTGCTGCGCGATGCCTGCACGGCGCAGCGCGACGCCTGGCTCGCCCGCCTGGTCGGCACCCGCCAGTCGGTGCTGGTCGAACGCAACGGCCTGTCGGGCCATGCGGAAAATTTCGCGCCGGTGCGCTTCACCACGCCCCAGCCCCCCTCCACGATCGTCGCGGCCCGCATCAGCGGCCTTGAGAATGGCGCGCTGATCGCGCAAGAGGCGCAATAATGACTGACACCGGCACCAGCTGGCGCGACCGCCTCTTCGGCGGCCTCAAGCGCACATCCGACAAGCTCGGCGAGAATCTGACCGGCCTTTTCACCAAGGCCGCGCTCGACGACCAGACCCTCGACGAGATCGAGGAAGCCCTGATCATGTCCGATCTCGGCCCGGCGATGGCCGGCCGGGTGCGCGACCGCCTCGCCGAGGGGCGCTACAACAAGGAACTGACCGAGGAATATCTGCGCGAGATCATCGCGGAAGAGATCGAGAAGGTGCTGGCCCCGGTCGCCCGCCCGCTGGAGATCGAAGCCTTTCCGCGGCCGCAGGTGATCCTGGTCATCGGCGTCAACGGATCGGGCAAGACCACCACCATCGCCAAGCTCGCCAATAATTTCCTGGAACAGGATTATGGCGTGATGCTGGCAGCGGGCGATACCTTCCGCGCGGCCGCCATCGGCCAATTGAAGGTCTGGGCAGAACGCCTCGGCGTGCCCATCGTCGCGGGCAAGGAAGGCGGCGACGCGGCAGGCATCGTGTTCGACGCGGTCAAGCAGGCCACGGCCACCGGCATCGACGTGCTGATCGTCGACACCGCCGGCCGCCTGCAGAACAAGACCGAACTGATGGACGAACTGGCCAAGGTGCGCCGCGTGCTCGGCCGATTGAACCCGGCCGCCCCGCACGACGTTGTCCTGGTCCTCGATGCCACCACAGGACAGAATGCGTTGAACCAGATCGAAGTCTTCAAGGAAACCGCACAGGTCACGGGCCTGGTCATGACCAAGCTGGACGGCACGGCGCGCGGCGGCGTGCTGGTCGCGGCGGCGGAGAAATATCGCCTGCCGATCCACGCCATTGGCGTCGGCGAAAAGATCGAGGATCTGCGCCCCTTCGATGCCGGCGACATGGCACGCGCGATCGCGGGGACAGCCTATGCCCGCTGACGCCAAGAAGCCCGCCCATGGCGGCAGCCTCAGCCTCGCGCTCGATTTCGGGCCGCTGCTGGTCTTTTTCCTGAGCTACAAGGGCGCGGGCTGGTTCTGGGGTGCGGGCAACCCGATCACCGCCATGAGCTTTGGCACCGCCGCCTTCATGGCCGCGATCGTGATCGCCGTCATCATCTCGAAGGTGAAGCTGGGCCGGGTCTCGCCGATGCTGTGGCTCTCGGCACTGCTGATCCTCTTCTTCGGCGGCCTCACCATCTATTTCCACGACCAGCGCTTCATCCAGTTGAAGCCGACCATCATCTACGCCTTCTTCGCGCTGATGCTGTTCGCCGGGCTGCTGCGCGGCAAGCCGCTGCTCAAATATCTGCTCCAGGCCGCCTATGACGGGCTGACCGAGGAAGGCTGGCGCAAGCTGTCGCGCAACTGGGCCTTCTTCTTCGTCTTCATGGCGGTTGCCAACGAGCTGATGCGCCGGTCGATGAGCTTCGACACCTGGCTCGCGGTCAAGGTCTGGGGCGTCACCATCGTGTCGGTCGTCTTCGCCGGCGCCAACATCCCGATGCTGCTGCGCCACGGCCTGACCCTGGACGATGGCCTCGACAGCGACGAGGTGGGCGAAACCACCCCGCCGCAGGGCTGACACGGCGCTGATCCGCGTGGTTCAGGCCTCCGCCTGAACCACCGCATCCACCATGATGTCGCGCAGATGGCCGTCGCGGTCCGGCCACAATATCGCATTGCCCGCCCGCATCCCGATCAAGGCGGCGCCGACCGGCGTCAGGATCGATATCCGGCCCAGCGCCACATCGGCATGGCTGGGAAAGACCAGTTCCACCCGGCGCGGCGTCCCGCGCGCACCATCGCGATAGAGGATGGTCGATCCCATCGCCGCGACATCGGCCGGTAGCGCCGCCCGGCTGCACAATTGCGCCCGGCCGACCTCCTCCAGCAACAACTGGCTGACGTCAGGAAAGCGGTCGCGCGCCGCCCAGGCGAGGTCGGAAATCATGTCGGCTTCGGATTCGACGATATGGATCGGCGGCACGGCCGCCCACTTCTGTTGCAGGGTCATGGGAAAACTTCCTGATAGGGGTGCGCGCCCGGTCCTCGGGCGCAAAGCGTCAAGAAGGGTGCCCCGAACCTGCCGGCAGCGCGCCTGTCAGGTCCGGGGCGGATGGCCCGCGAGAAGCTGTCCCCCATGATGGCGGAAGCGTGCAAAGATGACCTTGAACGGCATGGCCGGGATCATGTTCGGCCCCGTCCCGCCTGTCAAGCAAGCCGCCCCGGCCCTGCCCGGCCGTCATCGCCCGAAAGCCCCGCCAACCGCCTGTTTCTGCGATCGTTTCGCAATAGGCACATATTGGTTTTCTTGGGCGTTGGGTGCGCATATGGGAAGCGACGGAGGCGTCCACGCCCCGCATGGACCATATGATAAACCGGCATCGCAAGCATCGCTGCGAGCCGCCCCATAACGAACCCGAGGAGTTCCGCCATGGCCTTTGTTCTGCCCGATCTTCCCTATGCCAAGGACGCCTTTGGCGACATCCTGTCGGTCGAAACCTTCGACTTCCACCACGGCAAGCATCACAATGCCTATGTCGTGAAGGCCAATGAACTGGTCGCCGCCGACGAGAGCCTGCAGGGCAAGTCGCTGGTCGAACTGATCAAGTCGTCGAAGGGCGGCCTGTTCAACCAGGTCGGCCAGATCTGGAACCACACTTTCTACTGGAACTCGCTGTCGCCGGTGAAGACCGCCCCGACCGGCGACCTGCTCGCCAAGATCGAGGAAGCCTTCGGTTCGGTCGACGCGCTGATCGAAAAGCTCAAGGCAGAGGCCGTCGGCCACTTCGCCAGCGGCTGGGCCGCGCTGATCCTGAAGGACGGCAAGCTGGAAGTGACCAGCTATCATGACGCCGACACCCCCGTCGCCCATGAAGGCCACGCGCCGCTGCTGATCCTCGATGTGTGGGAACATGCTTACTACATCGACTATCGCAACCTGCGCCCAGCCTATGCCGAAAAGCTGCTGAAGGAAGCGATCAACTGGGACTTCGCGGCCCTCAATCTCGACGGCCAGGGCGCCAGCCGCGCCGACCAGCCGGCCTGATCGCGTCAGGCTCCGATGGAGCCTGATCCACAGGATCTATGACAGAAGGACCGTCCGGTGCGCAGGCGCCGGGCGGTCCTTCTTTTTACAGGCTTTGCGCGCTTTGCCTGCCCTGCGCTCCAATCCCCTCTTAACGCCGGCCGATGCATGATCGCACGGGGCAGGGAGGATGATCGCGATGAACATGGACGAGTTGGGGACGCAGCATGAGGAGATCGCCCTGATCGCCGCGCAACTGCGCCAGGCGATCGCCGATCCCGACCTGCCCCAGGCGGTGAGCGCATTGCGCTGGCAACTGGCGCGCAAGCTGATGGCCCATCTCGCGCTGGAGGATCGCATCCTCTACCCCGCGCTCCAGCGCCAGGGCGACGATCGCGTCCGCACCACCGCCGCCCGCATCCAGGCCGAGATCGGCGCGCTGGCCGAGAGCTTCGCCCGCTACATGGCCGCCTGGACCGACGAGCGGATCACCCGCGACTGGCGCGGCTTCTGCGCCGACAGCGACCGGATACTGGATGCCCTTGCCCGGCGGATCGATCGGGAAGAGCGCGTCCTCTATCCGCTGGCACGCTCTATCGATGACCAGGCAACCGGCCAGATAGCCCGCGCCGGCTGACCGGCGATCAGGCCGCTTCCAACTGCGCCACGAACAGGTCGGTCGCGCGCTGCAACTCCTGCGCGGTGCGCGACAGGCCGGCCGCCGCGCTCGATACGCGATCGGACAGATTTTCGGTATTGCGCGCGACATCGGCCACGGTCGCCATCCGCTGCGCCATATGATCGGCGTCGCGGGCGGTATCGCGCGCCGACTGGCCGATCGCCGCCGTCGCATCCCGCTGGTCGGCCACTGCACGCTGGATCGCCTGCGCCGCCTGCGCCAGTTCCTCGACGCTGCCGGCCACCTCGGACAGGGCTTCCTGTGCCACCCCGGCGCCCTGCCGCGCGGACGAGGCCAGCGACTGGATTTCGCCGGTCGCACTTGCCGTCTGGTTGGCCAGCTGCTTCACTTCGCCGGCCACCACCGCAAAGCCGCGCCCGACCTCGCCGGCCCGTGCCGCCTCGATCGTGGCATTGAGCGCCAGCAAATTGGTGCGGGCAGCAATCTCGGTGATCGAATCGGCGAAGCTGGTGATCGACGCCGTGCGCCCTTCCATCGCCTGCATCGCTTCATGCCCCGCCACCGACACGCGCTGCGCCTCGCCGCCCAGGCTCGCCTGCTGGCTGGCCGCCGCTGCAATTGCACTGATCGATTCGGACAATTGCTCGATCCGCCGCGCCAGCACCGCCGCGCTGGCCGAGGATTGGCCCGCCGCCGCCATCGTCTCGTCCGTGCCCACGCTTGCCCGGCGCGCCAGATCATGCAGCAGCCCGGCCGATTCCTTTAGCTCGCCCGTTGCCGCGCTGACCGCGCTCACCACGCCCGCGACCGACTGGCGGAACGCGCCGACCAGCGCCAGCGTCTCGCTGCGCCGGTCCTGCGCCATCCGTGTCTTTTCGGCATCCCGCTCGATCCGCAGATGCGCCTCGCGCGCGTCGGACTGGCGCTGGGCATCCATCGCCGATTCCGCCGCATTGCGCCCCGCCTGCGCTTCCCGCGCCAGCCGGGCGGTGTCCGCCACATGCGCGTCCTGCGCCAGCAGCAGCCCATGCAATTTGATGCTGAGATAGCCCAGGATCGTGCCCTGCAGCACCACCGCAAAGCCGTGGATGATGACCCGGCCGATCTCCGCCTGCCCCGAGAACACCCAATTGGGCGCGACATAGGTCAGCACCAGATGATGCAGCGCGATCAGCACCGACGCCAGCAGGATCGGCCGCCAGTCGTAGAGCACCGCCAGCGAGGCGAGCGCCACGAAGAAATACATGTGTGCGTCCATCTGCCAGACATGGCCGCTCAGCAGGAACAGGGTGATCGCCGGCTGCACCGCCGCCAGCGTCCCCATCACCAGCCGCACCTCCAGGTCGTTGCGACGCCGCATCACCATCCAGGTCGGCAGGATGTTGGCCAGCGCCGACAGCAGCATGGCGGGCGCCGCCCGCTCATTGCCGATCATCATGCCGCCAATGCCGATCAGCACGGTCCAGATCAGGCTGCACAGCAACAGGATACGCAGCCCGTGCAGGCGCAGACTTTCGAGACTGTTGAATGCCATCAGGCCAATCCTCCCACCGGTTCGCCACAGGCCGCGGCAAAGGCGCGCAGCGGCAATATGCCGCCCCGCAACAAGGGCAGCAGCGCGTCGCGCTGCCCCTCCACCACCATCGATCCCGGCAGGCGTCCGCTCGCCACCAGCCGGGCGCCATGCGCCACCGCATCAGGCACCAGATGCGCACGCGCGCCGGCCGTCATCGGGATCAGCAGGATGCGCCCCTGCGCCGGCGGATTGCCATAGAGCAGGGCGAGACCCAGGAGGATGATCGCGAACTGGGCCAGCAGCACCGCACCGCGCGAGGAAGGAAGCCATATCCGCATGGCATCCCCCCTAGGAAATGTTGGTAAGGATAGGCTTAACAGGCCCGTCCGGATTTACGCATTTTGCGTAAGTCAGCCCGGTTTCTGCGATTCCGCCTGCGCCGGCAGGTCCAGCGCCGTCGCCAGTGCGTCCAGATCCGCCCCCGGCCGCACCAGCAGCCAGTCGCGGCTCGCCGCGCCGTTGACCACGGTGATCGCGCCCTTCGGACAGACGCCCAGGCAATTCACCTCTATGATGCCGGCCGCCGCCTTGCGCCCCTTCTTCAGCGACAAATGCCGCCGTAGCGCCTTGGCCAGCCGCTCCTCGCCATCCTTGCCGAAGCCGCCGTCCAGCTTCTTCGAGCATTTGCGGCAGACCAGCACGGCATTTTGCCAGTTGGACCGGACATGATCCTTCAATCGCTGGCGCCCCGCGGCTTCCAGGTGCGCCGCTCCTCGGCCGCACGCAGCACCTCATAGGCGGCCTGGATTGTCTGGAACTGCACCGCCGCCTCGGCATCGCCCGGCTTCACGTCGGGATGATATTCCTTGGCCAGGCTGCGCCAGCTCTTGCGCACCGCCTCGAAATCGGCGTCATCCTCCAACCCCAGCGCCTGCAGCGCGTGCATCTCGTCGCGCGACCGGCTGCCGTCGCCGGGACCGCCCCAGCCATGATGGGCGCTCGACTGATAGCCGCCGGCATCGCGCCGTTCGGTGCGCTCGCGTTCGGCCCGCTCTTCCTCGTCCAGTCCCTGAAAATAGTCCCAGTTGCGGTTATATTCGGCCGCATGCTCGCTGCAGAAATACCAGCGGTCCGGGCTGTTGGGCGATTTGGGCGCGGGGCAGTTACCCGGCTGGTCACAGCCGAAACGGTCGCAGATGCGCACGCGCTGCGCTTCCCGCGTCGCGCCATAGGCACGCCAGCGGGGAAAACCCCAGTCATTTGATCGGCTCTGTCTTGCCATCGGACCAAATTAGGGAAGCCGCGCCCGGAAAGCCAGCCCTGCGCCGGGATTAGCGACGGAAAGTCACGCCCTGCATGTTGCCGCCACAGCCAAGCCCCCCATCGGGACGATAGCTTTGCTCATATTTGGCCCGCGTCACGATCTTCGTGCCGTTGGTGCCAAAGATCATTGGCGGATAGGTGATGACCGCCCGCTGGTTGCGCGTCGTGCCGTCCGCCGCGATGTCGAACTGAACCCGCGTCCATCCCTCGACACCCACGGACACCATGTCCGTGGGATAATCCGCGGAGGATACCGGCGCGCTGCGCAGGCTGGGCTTGGCATCGACGATCGAACATTGCTGCGCCGACAGCCCGGTCGCGGCATAATCGGCCCGTGCCGCTTCCAGATTGCCGCCGGTCGCCTGCAGGCTCGCCCGCCGCACCAGCGCCGCCACGCGCAGCGGATCATTGGCCGGCAAGGCGCCATCATCGATCACCGCGTTCAACAGCGCCTGCGACCCGGCCTTTTCCCTGGGCCTCAGATCATCATAGGCCAGGATCGCGAAGGTCGCCCGTGCATCGGCATCGGCCTGATAATCTGCGGCGCGCAACGCATAGGGGGAATCGGCCCGGATACGGATATCCACATGTTCGGCGGCATCATGGACCAGGCGGTCGACCCGCAATTGCGCCAGCGGCGGGGCATCCGCCGTCCGCACCACCCGGCGCAGCAGCGGGCCATAGGTCTCGACATCCTCGCGCGCGGCCATCGATCCCGCGAGCAGCGGGATCAGCACCGGCACCAGCTCCACCGTCGTGTCGCCCTTCTGGCTACGGATCAGCTGCGCCTGCTGCAACAGCAGCGCGCGCTGCCGGGTCATCGGCACATTGTCCAGCACCGGGCCGGGAACGCGCTTGGCCTCCAGCCAGTCGCCCAGCGCCTTGGTCGGCCCCGCCAGCATCGACGGACCACCTTCCGCGGTCGAACAACGCAGTTCCAGCCGCGTCACGAACCGGAACAGCGCCGGGATCTTATTGACGTCATCGGGCCGCCACGACCAGTCCCGCACCGCCCGCGCGAACGCGAGCGCCGAAGGGCCGGGGCGCGATCCATAGACCGGCCGGGCATAGGAAACAGCGCCGCTATCGCTGATGCCGAATTCCACCACGGCATAATCCTCGGGCTGGACGCCATCCTCGCCACAGCGCGGCAGCGCCATGTCCGCGCCCTGGGTGAAGTCCTGCTGCGGCATGCGCCCGGCACCGGTATAGACCAGATAATTGCGCGCCGTGTCGCGATGGCCGGCCAGCATGGCCGCGATCGACGCATCCGACCGGGTCACCAGATCATCGAAATCGACCCTGGTGGTCAGCCCGCCCTGCTGCTTCACCGCCCGCGCGAACAGTTTTTCCGCAGGATCGAACTGGCCCAGATTGAGCAGCGCCCGCCCCCGGATCAGGTCGATATGCGCCAGCGACGCCTTGTCGAACATCTTGGGGTCCGCGACCGCGATGGCATTGGCCGTTTCGGCGGCCTTCAGCGCTTCGGCCGGATCGACGAACGTACCGGCCTGCGCCTGCCCCAGCAGCGCCTGGATGCGCGCCGCCGGCCCCTCCGCTTCGGCCAGCGCCGCGCTGAAATGGGCCAGCGCACCGACATAGTCGAGGTCGCCCATCGACACGCGCCCCAGCGTGTAGGCGGCACGATAGCGGTCGGTCGACAGGCTGGTATCATCCCTGGGCAGGGCCGGCGCCGCCTGGTTCAGCAGGTCGCGCGCCTCGGCCCAGCGCGACAGTTCCGCCAGTACCATCGCCTTGCGCACCCGCACGATCGCCAGGCTGCGCGGATTGCGCACCACCCGGCCTTCGAGCGTGGTGAGGATTTCAAGCGCGCGGGGATAATCCGCCGCCTCGGTGGCTTGCGTCGATTGCTCGAACAATTGCTGGATCGTGCCAGTTGCGGGCGTGGGCGTTGCGGGGGCTGGGGCAGGCGCTGCCGGCGCCGCATCCTGCATCGCATGGCCGATAGCGGGCATGGCGGCCATCGCCATCAGCAAGGCCAAATATCTGTTACGCAAACCGAATCCCCCCAAGACCGCGGACCGGTTATTGCGATAACCTCGCAACAGGGGAAATGCCAGAGGGCCTGTAAGCCGGGTTCTGTCCACCCCCAAAGGGGGATAGGCGACCATTCCTCTAGGGGACGGATTGCTCCGTCCCTCAAGCAACCAACCCGAGCGGTCTCAGTCGAAACAGACCTAGCAGTCAAGCTGCGCGCCGCCCCTATTCGGTCTTGCTCCCGGTGGGGTTTACCGTGCCGTCTTGCGTTGCCGCAGACGCGGTGCGCTCTTACCGCACCCTTTCAATTTCACTGGGCCGAAGCCTTAGTGACCTGCTTTCTGTTGCACTGTCCCTTGGATCACTCCAGCCGGCCGTTAGCCGGCACCGTCATTTCGTGGAGCCCGGACTTTCCTCGCCGTGGAAGTTACCCGCCACGCCGCGGCCGCCCGGCCCTCTGGCACAGGCGCCTATAGGCGCAAAAATCGGGTCAGTCATCCCCTGTCGGCTTGGGCAGCAACAGGGCGAGCAAAATCGCCCGGCATTCGCCATCGATGACGCCGTCGATCAGTTCGGGGCGAAAGCGCCGCTGGAAGGCGACGACCGCCGGCTCCGGCTCGGCAATGTCATAGCCGAAACGTTCGAGCGCCAGCATGAAGCCGCTGTCGGTCCAGTGCGGGTCCATCAGATTCTTGGTCGGTCGCGGCAACGCCAGCCGCAACCGCGCCAGTTGCCCCCAGGGGAATAGTTCGCCCGGATCCTGCTTGCGCGCGGGCGCGATGTCGCTGTGCCCGACGATATTGCCGCGCGTGATCCGGTGGCGCTGGACGATGTCATGCACCAGCGGGATCAGCGATCCCATCTGCGCCTCGGGAAAAGGCCGATAGCCCCATTCATGCCCCGGATTGACGATCTCGATGCCGATGCTGGCGCTGTTCACATCGTCGATGCCGCGCCAGTGCGACCGGCCGGCATGCCAGGCGCGCTTGTCCTCGGCCACCATGCGGATGATCTGCCCATCCTCGGTCACGACATAATGGGCCGACACCTTGGATTCGGCATTGGCCAGCCAGTTGATGGCGCTCGCCGCGTCCGGCATGCCGGTATAATGGAGCACCAGCATGGTGATCGGCAGGCTGCGCTCGTCATAATTGGGCGACGGCGTCTCGATCATGGGGATGTCGGTCATCGCAAAGGGCCCGTCACCACGAAAAGTCCAGTCTCACGCCCTGTTCCGCCCTGCGTCGCGCCGCGTCATGCAGCCACAAGCGGAATCATGGCCGAGACCGGCGCGGCAATCAAGCGTGGTAAATGATCGGCGGACGATTAGCCCGCGCGCCGGGCCGAATTGCCGGCATCGGCCGATGGCCCCCGCCGCGCATAGCTGCCGCGAAATTCGGGGTGCGGCACAAATTCCTCGCTCTGGCCGATCACCGTCTCGCCCGCGCCCAGCAGCAGCACCGATCGGTCGTGGCTGTGCCGGGCCAGTAGGTCGAACACGCTCTGGCGCCGTTCGGGCGAGAAATAGAGCAGTACATTACGGCAGAGCAGCAGGTCATAGGCGCCGGTCGGAACCCGCGCGGCGAACAGATTATCCTGACGGAAATCGATCATCCGTCGCAGCTCCGGGTTCGCCCGCCAGTCATCGCCAGCCGGCTCGAACCATTTGATCAGGTCGCCGATCGGCAGGCCACGCTGCACGTCCATCTGCGAAAAAATGCCGCTGCGCGCCTGGTCGATCGCCGCGCTCGAAATATCGGTCGCCAATATCTCGATCCGCCAGCCCGCCCAGCGCGCCGCCTCGTTGCAGAAGCGGATCGCCAGCGAATAGGCTTCCTGCCCGGTCGAACAGCCCGCGCTCCAGATCCGCAGCACCCGGTCGCCCCGCGCTTCCTGGATGCGCGGCAATATCTGCCGGTGAATGAGGTCGAATATCTGCAGATCGCGGAAGAAGCTGCTTTCGTTGTTCAGCAGGGCGTTCACCACATCCTCGTCCAGCCGCGGATTGCGGCTGCGCAACAGCTTGCCGGCCAGTTCGTCGATATCCTGCAGGCCATGATCGCGCAGCACGGGCTTCAGCGCCGTCTCCATGCGCCAGGCCCGCCCCTCGGACAGAACCTGGCCGGTCCGCGCTTCCAGCAGACCCGTCAAAATCCGGGCAGCGCCCGATCCCATCCTGGAAGGGGGCAAGGCCATCAGTCGTTTATCTTTCCGCGTCGTGCGACAAAATCCATGATCGCATGGGGTTCCATCAGGGCACAGGTCAGCCCTGCCCCTGCGACCGATCCCGGCATCCCCCATACCACGCTGCTTGGTTCATCCTGGGCAACGATCCAGCCGCCCGCTGCCACGATATCCCGCGCCCCGGCCGTGCCGTCGCGACCCATGCCCGTCAGCACGATCCCCGCCGCGCCCGCGCCATAGACATCGGCCATGGCAGCGAACATCGGATCGACACCCGGCAGATTGCCCGACGGCGTCCGTTCCGGGTCCAGCACCACGCTCACCCGGCCATGCAGCCCGCGCCGCAGCAGCAGATTGGCGTCGCCCGGCGCGACATAGACGGTGTCGGGCGCCAGCAGATCGCCGGCCTGCGCCACCTTGACCCGCAGGCTGGTCATGCGCGCCAGTTGCTGCGCAAAATAGACGGTGAAGCTGACCGGCAGATGCTGGGTCAGCAGGATCGGCACGCCCAGCGGCGCGGTCAGGCCGCTGAACAACTGGCTGAGCGCATGGATGCCCCCGGTCGACGCCCCGATGCCCAGGCAGGCCAGGGGTTCGACCGCAGCGCCGGTCGCATGGGCGGGCGGAACCATGGTCGACCGCTGCGCCGGTGCCGTCGGCGCTTCACCGCCGAACAGCCGGCCGAGCCGTTCTATCAGTGCCTGGGGAAATTGCTCGCCAAAGCTGCCGCTCCCCGGCTTGGACAGGATATCGCTCGCGCCCAGCGCCAGCGCCTCGATCGCCGCCGCACTGCCCTCCTCGCAGCGGCCCGACAGGATCGCCACCTTGCCCTGCGGGTTCGATCGCAGGATCGCGGGCAGCGCCGCCAGGCCGCTCTGGCCCGGCAGTTCGATGTCGAGCAGCACCAGGTCGACGCTATGTTCGGCCAGATAGCGCAGCGCATTTTCCGCGCTGTTGGTCTTGTGGACGACGGTAAAGCCGGGATCGGCGTTCAGGATGCGCTCGATCACCGTGCGCACCACCACCGAATCGTCAACCACCAGCGTGCGCACCGCGGGAGCGGTGTGGCTGTCGAGGCTGACCATGGTCGGCACGAAGACGGTCATTGACGGGCTTTCAGAACGAAGAGGCTGGGAAAGACGGCGATATCCTCGAAGGGAGGGATCGGACCTAGATGACCCCGACGATCGCCAGCTTGCTCTCCAGCGTCTCGCGGTCGAACGGCTTCATCACATATTCGTCGGCACCGGCCTCGACAGCCGCCTTGATATGGCTGATGCCGTTTTCCGTGGTGCAGAAGATGATCTTGGGCCGGGCCTCCATCTTGGTGGCCGACAGCGCCTGCAGGAATTCCATCCCGCTCATCACCGGCATGTTCCAGTCGAGCAGCACCACATCGGGCAGGCTGGCCTCGCACTGGGTCAGGGCATCCTGCCCGTCCACCGCTTCGGTCACGGTCAGGTCCAGCGATTCCAATATGTGGCGTGCCACTTTGCGGATGACCTTGGAATCATCGACGACCAGGCAGTTCTTCATGAAGCGTCCCTTTGATTTTTACGTGCCGGGAAGAGAGGCGTAAACGCGAAAGGCGAGGAAATGGTAAACGACGCGGTCAAGCGATCAGGCCGCCTGTGCCTGGGCACCGGCCTCGATGAAGCCGGCAAGCGACACCAGCAGATGGGGCACGCCCTCATGCTCCACCACGCCGCGCGCAAAGGGCATCCAGGCCGGGTCGAGCTGTCCGCGCAGCGGCAGTTCGCCCTCGGGCACGCGGCAGATGTCCGACACGCCATCGACCATCAGGCCATAGCTATGACCGCTGATATTGGCGATGATCGCCAGGTCGCGCTGGTCCGCCGGGGTCGCGCGCCCATGAATCAGCGCGGCGACATCGATGATCGTCAGCACCCGGCTGCGCAGCGCGGAAAGGCCCGCAACATGCACGCCCATGCCGGGCACGGGCGATATCTCGGTCAGCTTGACCACCGCCTCGACCTCGCTGGCATCGACCGCGATGCGGGCGCCGGCCAGCGTCGCCAACAGATAGAGTTGCTCCATCGCTCTTCCCCTTATCCGCGTGCGCCGGACAGCGCCGCCATCAGCGCGTCCTGGTCATAGCGGTAGATGCTGGCATCCATTGGCCCGGTGGCCCGCGGCGTGGCGCGCAGATGCACCACCCGGCATCCCATGATTTCGGCCACCTGGCCGACATCGCCGGCCGAATAGAGCACGATATCCTGCGCATCGACGGCGTCGCCCGGCAGGCCCAGCACGACCTCATGCCCGGCCTGGCGCAGCAGCGGCGCCAATATCTCGCGGGTCCAGCCATCCTCCGCATCGGCCAGCAGGCAGCGGCCCCGGCTATGCGGCGCGATCGGCTCCTGCGGCAGCGCGGCGAACAGGGCGAAGGGGTTGATGACCTCCAGATGCTCGCCATCGACCACCGCGACACCGCTCAGCATGCCGTGCATCGCCACCATGTCCGGCACCAGCGGCATCTGGACGATGTCCAGCACCGCCGCGACCGGGTAACAGGCTTCCAGACTGCCATCGCGCAGGCGCAGCGCACAGACCTTGTCCTCGGCAAAGGCGTGGCGGCCGTTCACCACCGGCACCAGCCGCTCGTCCAGCCGGACGAAGGCCTGGCCGCCGGACCGGCCGAACAGCCTGGCCTCGATATCCTCGACCCGCTCGATCAGCGACAGGCGCAGCAGGCGCCGTTCGCCCGACAATTCCTCGAAACGCAGTGCCGCCACCATTTCGACGCCGGCTTCCTGCGCGGCGGCATCCGCCACCGCCCCATGGGCGCGATCGTCGATCAGGTTCGGCAGGCGCGCCGCATTGGCCAGACCCGCCGCATCCAGCAGCAGCATCGGCTTGCCATTGTCGGGCAGGGTCATGCCGGCATAGACGCCGCTCGCCATCACCAGCGGCGATGCGGGACGGATCACCAGTTCCTCATGATTCTCGACCGCGGACACGCCCATGGCAAAGGGCACGCCGGTCGCCGATCGCACCACCATCACGGCGCGCGGCCCGATCTGCTGCGGCTTGTCCATGCCAAGCACATCTTCCAGGTCGATCATCGAATGGCGGAGCGACCGGATCGTCGCGATCTTGGCGCCGCCGACATCGGCGATCTGCATCATCTCGTTATTGTCGTGCAGTATCTCGACCACCGCCGCGCGCGGGATCGCGAAATGCAGCCCGCCGGCGCGCACGATCAGGCCCGGAATGATGGTCAGCGTCAGCGGCACGCGCAGCGTGATGCGCAGCCCCTGCCCCGGATGATTGTCCAGCGCGATGACGCCGCCGATCCGTTCGATATTGGCGCGCACCACGTCCATGCCGACACCGCGCCCCGACACCGCCGTCACCTTGGCGGCCGTCGTCAGCCCCGGCTGGAAGATCAGGTCCAGCTTGTCCTGCTCGGTCATCCGCGCCGCCGCATCGGGCGTCAGGCGCCCGGCTGCGATCGCCTTTTCGACCAGCCGCGCGGTGTTGATGCCGGCGCCATCGTCGCTGATCTCGATCACGATCTGGTTACCCGACTGGCGCGCCTCCAGCCGCAAGCGGCCGGCCTCCGGCTTGCCCGCCGCACGACGCCGCTCGGGCGTCTCGATGCCATGGTCGATGCTGTTGCGCACGATATGGGTGAGCGGGTCGACGACCATCTCCACCATCTCGCGGTCCATCTCGACATCGCCGCCTTCCAGGCTCAGTTCGATCCGCTTGTCGAGATCGCGGCTCAGGTCGCGCACCATGCGCGGCATCGCCGCGAACAGGCGCTCGACCCGCTGCATGCGGGTCTTGGAAATCACGTCGCGCATGTCCGCGACACAGGTGGACAGCCGCTCGAACGCGCTGTCCAGTTCGGGATCGGCCGACCGGTCGCGCAGCTTGCGCGACAATTCGTTGCGCGCCAGCACCATGTCCGACACGCCGTTCATCAGTTGGTCGATCAGCGACAGCGGCAGGCGGATGGTGCGCAGCGCCTGGCCCTGGCGCACCGCCGCGACCGGGGCCGCCGGCTCTTCGGGCTCAGCTTCTGCGGCGGGCGCGGCCGGCGCCTCCACCTGCGTCAGCGCGCCGATCAGATATTCGTCATTCTCGTTAGGCAGCGCCGCGCCGCGCGCCACCGCCTCGGCCAGTTCGCCGATCCGGTCCATGATCGCCAGCACCGCGCTGACGGTCGCGGGATCGGGCTTGCGGTTGCCGGCGCGAATCTCCGACAGCACATCCTCGGCCGCGTGGCTCAATTTCTCGAAGCGCGGCAGATTGAGGAAGCCGCAGCTGCCCTTCACCGTATGGAAGAAGCGGAAAATGGCGTCCAGCCGCTGGCTATCGCCCGGATTGGCCTCCCAGGCGACGACTTCGCCCGCCAGGGCCTCCAGCGTTTCCTGCGTTTCGGATATGAATTCCTGAAGTAACTCGTCCATTCCCACGACCTTTGGATGCGCGCGAGGGCACCATGGCCGGCCGTGGTTAAGGGGCCGTTAAAGGCGCGGGCAGGCAAAGAAAAAGGGCGCCGCAAGCGCGACGCCCCTTTGGCCCGATGGTCGGTGCCGCAGCGGATCAGTGCTGCTTCTTCTCCACCGCGTCGGCGGCAGCCTCGCCCGCCTCGCGGGTGGCGTCGGCCTTGTTCTCCAGCGCGTCGGCCGCATTTTCGGCTGCGTTTTCGGCGTTGCCCGACAGGTTGTCGGCCATCGCTTCCATGTTCGCGGCCTGATTGTCGAGAGCGTCCGCCTGATTCTCGTAGGCATTCTCGACCTTGTTTTCCTGCTTGGAATCGCACGCGGCGAGCGAGACCATGCTGGCAAGGCCAAGGATTGCGACGAAGCTTTTCACAGCGTTTTCTCCTGTTGCGCCCCCTTTAGGGCAGACATGTTCGACACGAGGTCCGGGACGATCCATGCCATCCCGAACCCTGACGCCGATCAACCGGCCGCGCCCCCAATGGTTCCCACCGGGGCCTCGGTTCGTCGCAATCGCTTATTTTTTCAGCGAGTCGCGAATCTCGCGCAGCAGCACGATATCCTCGGGGGTGACGGCCGGCGCCGGCGCCTCCTCGGGCTTGGCCAGAACCTTGTTCACCAGCTTCACCAGCAGGAAGATGATGAAGGCCAGAATGATGAAATTGACCAGCACGGTCAGGAACTGGCCCCAGCCGAACATGGCGACACCGGCCGCCTTCAGGTCGGCATAGCTGTTGGGATTGCCCTTGAACCCCTCGGGCAGGTCGCCCAGGCGCAGGAAGTAGCCCGAAAAGTCAGCGCCGCCGAAAAGATAGCCGACCACCGGCATGATCAGGTCATCGGTCAGCGACTTGGTGATGGTGGCGAACGCGCCACCGATGATGACACCAACCGCCAGGTCCATGACATTGCCGCGATTGATGAACGTCTTGAATTCCGAAATCAGCCCCATGATGAACCTCTTGTCTCGCCTTCGATAAACTCTGCATGGCCCGTTGCACGCCATCCGACAACGCCCTATTTCCGTCAGCGAAACAGAGCCGAGGATGTTCCATGCTTTTCCCGCGTCGCCTCTCCCGCCTTTTGCTGCCGGTCATGGGCGCACTTGCGCTGTCCGCCTGCGGCATCAACAGCGTCCCCACTGCCGAGGAAAATGCCAAGGCCAAATGGGCTGACGTCCAGGCGCAATATCAGCGCCGCGCCAACCTCACCGGCAATCTCGTCGCCACGGTCAAGGCCGCCGGCAAGCAGGAACAGGCGACGCTGACCGCCGTGACCGAGGCCCGCGCCAAGGCGACCTCGATCCAGATCAACGCCGCCGACCTGTCCGATCCGGCCAAGGTCGCGCAATATCAGGCCGCCCAGGCACAGCTGAGCCAGGGCCTTGGCCGCCTGCTCGCCTCGGTCGAGGCCTATCCCGACCTCAAGACCAACGAGAATTTCCTGCAGTTCCAGTCGCAGCTGGAAGGCACGGAAAACCGCATCGCCGTCTCGATCCGCGACTATAATGAAGCGGTGCAGGCCTATAACACCCGCATCCGCACCTTCCCCGACGCGATCGGCGCCAAGCTGATCCATGGCGCCAAGCCCATGGCCCCGTTCCAGGCGGTCACGCCCGGCGCGGAAGAAGCGCCCAAGGTCGACTTCGGCAACTGAGCCGATAACGATGATGCGGCGCCTGCTGCTGGTCCTTGCGCTGCTGGTCTTCATACCGGCGGCGCAGGCACAGACCTTTCCCAAGCTGACCGGCCAGGTGGTCGATGCCGCCAATCTGCTCTCGCCGCAGCAGGAGCAGGCGCTGACCGCCAAGCTGGCCGCGCTCGACAAGCAGAGCGGCCGGCAGGTGGTGGTCGCCACCGTGCCCGATCTCCAGGGCTATGAGATTGGCGACTACGCCTATCAGCTCGGCCGCAGCTGGGGCATCGGCAGCAAGGAAAAGGACGACGGCACGATCCTGCTGGTCGCCCCGAACGAGCGCAAGGTGTGGATCGCCACCGGCTATGGTGTCGAGGGTATCGTCACCGACGCGCTCGCCTCGCGCATCTATCGCACCGCCATCATCCCGCGCTTCAAGGCGGGCGACTTTCCCGGCGGCATCGATGCGGGTGTCAACGAACTCGCCACCCTGCTGACCCTGCCGCCCGAGGAGGCCAAGGCGCGCGCCGCCGCAGCCGAGGCGGAGCAGCGTAAGGGTGACAGCGGCGGCGGCGCCGTGATGCTGGTCTTCTGGGTCATCGTGATCGTCATCGTCGGCATATCGATGTTCGCCAGCCGCGGCGGCCGCGGTCGCCGCTATCGCGGCGGTGCCGGCCCTGTCATCATCTGGGGCCCGTCCGACAGCGGATGGGGCAGCGGCGGCGGTTCCGGTTGGGGCAGTGGCGGCGGTGGCTGGGGCGGCGGCGATGGCGGCGGCTTTTCCGGCGGTGGCGGCAGCTTTGGCGGCGGCGGTGCGGGAGGCAGCTGGTGAAGCCGGTTCAGTTCAGCGAACGCGATCATGACCTTGTCTCGGCCGCCGTGATGGAGGCCGAACAGCAGACATCGGGCGAGATCGTGCCGATCGTCGCGCGCCGGTCCGACGCCTATCATGATGTCGGCCTGCACTGGGCGATCGGCACCGTGTTCGTCGCCCTCGCCTTTTTCGCCTTCTTCCCGGACTATCTGCGCGACCTGGCCGGCCGGCTGCTGGGCGATTGGGACCATCAGGTCGCCGACTGGAAGATGTTGACCATCCTGCTGGGCGACCTGATCCTCGACTTCCTGGTGGTGCGCTACCTCCTCGCGATCATGAAGCTGCGCATGGCGCTCACCCCGCGCGCGACCAAGGCGCGCCGGGTCCGACGCCGCGCCATATTGCTGTTCCGCGCCGCTGCCGAGGCCCGCACCGCCGGCCGCACCGGCGTGCTCATCTATCTCTCGCTCGACGAGCATCGCGCCGAAATCGTCGCCGACAAGGCGATCAACGATCGCGTCACGCCGGAAGCCTGGGGCGAGGCGATGGCGCTGTTGATCGATGCGGTGCGCGACGACCGGCCGGGTGAAGGGCTAGCCCTCGCCATCGGCCGGGTCGGCGCGATCCTGGCGCCGCACTTCCCCCGCGCCGCCGACGACATCAACGAACTGCCGGACAGACTGATCGAATTATGAGCGACAATGACTGGAATGCGCCCGAGGAAGTCATGTGGACCGGGCGCTTCATTACCGCCAAGAAGCGCGGCAAATGGGAATATGTCGGCCGCGCCCGCGGCATCCGTGCCGCCGTCATCCTGGCGATCGACGAGGATGCGGACGGCCGCCATGTCCTGCTGGTCGACCAGTATCGCGTGCCGCTCGGCAGGCGCTGCATCGAACTGCCCGCGGGCCTGGTCGGCGATCATGACGCTGGCGAGGACGCCAGCCTTGCCGCCAGCCGCGAACTGGAGGAGGAGACCGGCTATCTCCCCGGCCGCCTCGAATCGCTCGGCGAATTTTTCAGCTCGCCCGGCATGGTCTCGGAAAGCTTCACCCTGTTCCGCGCCCATGATCTGGTAAAGACCGGCGAGGGCGGCGGCGTCGACAGCGAGGATATCCGCGTCCACCGCGTCCCCCTCGCCACCCTGCCGGACCAGATCGCCGCCTGGCGCGACCAGGGCTTTGCCATGGACGTGAAGCTGCTCCTGCTGCTCGGCGCAGGATTCTTGGCCTGAATGCAAACATACCGCGCCCCTCCCTTCCAGGGAGGGGTTGGGGTGGGTAGCGAGCGCAGCGGGGGCCATGGCCTAGGCGCTACGGGCCGCTGCATATTTATTCCGTTCGCCCTGAGCGAAGTCGAAGGGCATGACTGAGCGAAGGCGAAGTCATCGCCTCGCGCCGCTCGGCCGAAGGCTTCGACTTCGCTCAGCCCGGACGGTTCATTTAGCCCCCCTCACCCCATCCGATACCAGTCCGCCACCCGGTCGAGCGCCAGTCCCAGCACCAGCTTGCCCGCGCGACTGGGCCAGCCCAGCGCCCGTTCCGCCGGCCCCAGCCCCTCACCCGCGCACACCACCCGCCACAATATGTCGGCCAGTCCCGGCCCCGCCGCCCGCACCGCGCCGTCGAACCGCTCGCGCGCCGACAACTGCGCGGCGCTCGGATCGGGCATCGCCGCCGCGCCGCCCCGTCGCCGCTCCGCCGGTGCCCCGTCCCAGCGCATCGTCACCCGCGCGCCCAATCCCGCCTGCTCCCAGTCGCGCCGCAACCTCTCGCCCGCCGCCAGTTGCCGGTCGCTCACATGGCCGCGCGCATGCAGCCAGCCGAGCGGCGATTCCCCCAGATGCAGTTTCACCGCCTGCATCTTGCCGGCAGGGTCTTCGATCATCTGGTCGACAAACTGGGTGGCCATGGCGGCATCTCCTGACAGGGTGGCGAAGGCCAGGGGCTTGCCACGACGGATAATCTGTAGGAAAGAGAAAACCAAATAGGTTATCAACCCGAGGACAGCCATGATCACCCGCATCCGCGAGGTCCGCAAGGCCAAGGGCCTGACGCTGGAACAGGTGGGCCTGCTCTGCCTGCCGCCTACCACCGCCCAGACCATCGGCCGGCTCGAAACCGGCACCCGCACCGTCTCGGTCAAATGGCTGAACCGGATTGCCGATGCGCTCGGCGTCACCAGCGCGGAACTGGTCGCCCTGCCCGGCCAGAGCGAAGTGCCCGTCGCCGCCCTGCTCGGGCCGGAGGGCGCGCGCGCACCGGTCCGCGCCCTGTCCTTCCCGCCGCCCGTGCCCGCCGACGGCATGATCGGCATCCAGGTCAATGCCAGCATAGGCGACTATCGCAGCGGCGACGCCATCTGGTGCCGTCGCATCGCCCCGGCCGATTTCGCCAGCGCCTTGAACCGCGACGTCCTCTTCCCCCGCCCCGCCGGCCGCTTCCTGTTCGGCCGCCTCATCGGCCGCGAGGGCGACCGGCTCCAGATATTGCCGCTCGGCCATGGCGCCCGGCAACAGGTACTGACCGACCCACCCTGGGGCGCAGTGGCGGTGCAACTCGTCCGACGGCTATAGCCAAGCGCCCCCGCCACGCCTAAGCCTCGCTTAACCGACATGCAGTAGGGAGGGCCCATGACACTCAACGTCCTCACGCTTTCCACGCTCTTCCCGGACATGAGCCGGCCCAATTTCGGTGTCTTCGTGGAGCGACAGGCCCGCGAACTGGCGAGCCGCCCCGACGTCAGCGTCACCGTCGTCGCCCCGATCGGCATGCCGCCCTGGCCGCTGTCGCGCGCCGGCCGCTATGCCCCGCTGCGCGCCCTGCCGCCCAAGGAAAGGTGGAAGGATCTGACCGTCTATCGGCCGACCTTCCCGATCATCCCGAAATTCGGCGGCCGCACCAACGTCCTCACCATGACCCGCGCGATCCTGCCGCTGGTCAAGCGGCTGCACGCCCAGACTCCGTTCGACGTGATCGACGCCAGCTTCTTCTTCCCCGATGGTCCGGTGGCCCAGCGCCTGTCGAAGGCGCTTGGCATCCCCTATTCGGTCAAGGCACGCGGCGCCGACATTCATCATTGGGGCACGCAGCGCGGCACCAGGAAGATGGTGAAGCGCGCCGCCGACGGCGCCGCCGGCCTGCTCGCCGTCTCGGCCGCGATGCGTCGTTCCATGGGTCGGATGGGCATCGATGCCGACAAGATCCGGGTCCATTATACCGGGGTCGACCTTGATCGCTTCGAAATCGCCGACCGCGATCAGGCCAAGGCCGCGCTCGGCTTCGAAGGGCCACTGATCCTCTGCGTCGGCGCGCTCATCCCGCGCAAGGGCCAGGATATTCTGGTCCGCGCCCTGCCGCTGCTGCCCGGCACCACCCTGCTGCTCGCCGGCCAGGGCCAATATCGCCGGATGCTCGAAAATCTCGCGCAGGAACTCGGCGTCGAACGGCGCATCGGCTTCCTCGGCTCGGTGCCGCACGACCGCTTGCCGCGCCTCTATGCCGCCGCCGACGTGATGGCGCTGCCGTCGGAATCCGAAGGGCTCGCCAATGCCTGGGTGGAATCGCTCGCCTGCGGCACGCCGATCGTCATCACCGATGTCGGCGGCGCCCGCGAACTGCTCGACCGCCCCGAAGCCGGTAAGATCGTCGATCGTGAACCCGAAGCCCTGGCCGAAGCCATCGCCGACATATTGGCCGCCCCGCCCGAGCGCGACGCCGTCCGTGCCGCCGCCCTGCGCTTCACCTGGACGGCCAATGGCGACGCCCTGCTCGATCACCTCACGGACATGGCGCGGGGCTGAAGCTATCCAGAATATGGCCTTAGCCCTCCGCTGGGATGCCGAAGCTGGGTGGTTTCCCGCCATTCCCCTCCCGCTGGCGGGAGGGGCAGCGAGACTTGCGCGCACAGCGCGTTAGTCGCAGCGGGGTGGGCTTCGCGATGCCCAGCCCACCCCCTAACCCCCTCCCGCCTGCGGGAGGGGGAACAGGTCTGCTTCTGGTCGGTAGCAGCCCCATCGCTTTCCTACTCGCGTCCTTTCTGTTCCACATGCGTCGATGGAACGCCGCGCCCTTTCCCGCCTCCACTGCCGCCGCCCACGCGACACTGTCGCGTCGCTGTCCTTTCCCCGTTGCCTCGCTGTCGCGTCGCAGGTGCGGCACCGGCGTCTAATCGTCGCGCGGCCATTACCCCGCGCCGACCGACCTGGCGCAAATCCGCCAGAAGCCGCGCCACCATATGCCGCATAACGGTGTGAACTTTCTACTGTCGCGTCGGCGCCTCATCGCCCGGCGATCTACCGCCTAGGACAGGGGCAGCAGGCGGGCCTTGCTATCCGGCGTCGGGAAGCGTCCCTCGTCGAACGGCAGTTCGCCCCAGCGCCAGGGGGTCAGTTCCTCATAGGCGGGGTTGGAAATCGGGGCATGGCGGCGCAGGTTGAGCAGCCGCGCGCCGTCATTGCCATAGGCGGTCAGGCGCACATGCTCGCGATAGATTTCCGCCGCCCATTCATAATGGAAGGCCGCCTGCCAGCCCATGGCGCGCGCGACCTGGGTGACGATCCACCAGTCGGGCTTGGCTTCGCCGGGCAGCGGGAACAGCCGGCGCTGGCGGCTGATCAGCCGGTCCGCCCCGGTCAGCGTGCCGTCCTTCTCGACCCAGCTGGCCGATGGCAGCAGAATGCCGCGCCCGTCCCGCTCGGGATCGGCCCAGGGGGTGGAGCGGACCGCCAGCGGCACCGCGTCCAGCGCTGCGCGCAGCCAGGCCGGATCGATGCCGTCGCCGCCTATGCTCCACAGCGCGCGGATGCGCCCGCCCCGGACCGCTTCGGCCAGTTCCGCGCCGTCCAGTCCCGGCCCGGTCGCCATCGCCTCGGCCGACCAGAAACGGGTTATTTCGGCCATCGCCTCCGCCGTGAAGCCGCGATGCGCCGCAAGCCCCGTCGCATTGCAGCCGACCTCGCGCCCGCCCATGCCATTGGCCGCGGCCGTCATGGCAAAGGGCGTCGCCCCCGGCCTGCCAATCCGTCCGGTTGCCAGATGGAAATCGATCACCGCCCGTGCCAGCCCCTCGTCCGCGCCGCCAAACAGCGTCACGATCCGCGGCACCGCGGCGATCCGGTCATAGAGCGCACGTAACTCCACCGGCGACAGGCCGCACCCCCGCGCCACCGACCACAGATCATGGCGGGTCCGCAGTTGCGCCCAGAAATCATCGGGCACGCTGACACTGCGCGCCAGATAGTCGTCATCCGTCGCGTCTGTGTCATGGCAATGGCGCAGCAGCCCGGCGATCCAGGACGCCATGCGGTCGCGCGGCACGTCGATGCGCAGATCCGCCTCGATGCTCGTCCCCTCGCCCGGCGCCGCCAGCAACAGCAGTTCGACGCCCTGCTCGGCCCGCGCCGCCGCGATCCGCGCGTTCAGCACCGGATGATCCTGCGCCAGATCCGCGCCGATCATCAGGATCAGTTCGGCCCGCTCGATATCCTCATAGGCGGCGGGCATCACATCCTCGCCATAGGCCGCGCGCTGCGCCAGCGCCGCGCCATCATTGGCGGCCCAGCCCGCATCGACATGGGCCGAACCGATGAAGCCCTTCATCAGCTTGTTGGCGACATAATAATCCTCGGTCAGCAGGCCGCCGCCGACATGCAGCGCCACGCTGCCCGCGCCATGCTGAGCGATCACCGCCGACAGCCGCCGCGCAACCTGTGCGATCGCCTTCTCCCAGCGTTGCGGCCGACCGTCGATCATCGGCTGGAGCAATCGCCCTTCCAGCCCGACCTCTTCCGCGATCTCCAGCCCGCGCCCGCACAGCCGCCCGGCATTGGCCGGATGCATCCGGTCGCCCTCGACCATCAGGTCGCGATCCTCGCCGGTGATGGCGCGCAGGCCACAGCCGACGCCGCACCGGCCGCAAAGCGTGCGTATCACTGCCATGTCAAAGGGCTGCGCGGGTCCGGCCGGAACGGACGAAGGGGGGAAGGATCGGCGTCACCGGCGTCTGCTTAGCGGATCGAACGCGGCGACAAAAGCATGTGCCTACAATTGCATGGCCGCGGCGCCAAGCGCACAAGGCGTCCATGCGCTTCCTTCATCCGATTCCGCTCCTGCTGCGCGCGCTCGCGCTGCTGTCACTATCCTGGGCGGCCGCGCAGGACAAGCGCGGGCCGCTGGTCCTTGCCGCCGCCAGCCTGCAGGAATCGATGAATGCCGCCGCCGATGCCTGGGCGCGGCAGGGCCATGCCCGCCCGGTCCTGTCCTTCGCCGCCTCCTCGGCGCTGGCCCGGCAGATCAAGGCCGGCGCGCCTGCCGACCTGTTCGCCTCCGCCGACGAGGATTGGATGGACGATATCGAGAAGGCCGGCTTCGTCGCGCGCGGCAGCCGCGCCGACATGGCCGGCAACCGGCTGGTGCTGGTCACCCCGGCCGGCAAGCCGGTGCGGCTGCGCATCGGCCGCAACATGCCGCTAGCCGCAGAGTTGAACGGCGGCCGCCTCGCCATGGCCGATCCCGACGCCGTGCCGGCCGGCAAATATGGCAAGGCGGCGCTCACCGCGCTCAATGTCTGGCCCTCGGTCGCGGACAAGGTCGCGCGCGGCGACAGCGTGCGCGCCGCCCTCGCCCTGGTCGAGCGCGGTGCCACCCCGCTCGGCATCGTCTATGCGACCGATGCCCGTGCCTCGAAAACGGTACAGACCGTCGGGACTTTTCCCGCCAACAGCCATCCGTCGATCCGCTATCCGGTGGCGCGGCTGACCGCCAGTCGCCACCGCGACGCGGAAGGCTTCCGCCGCTTCCTGCTGTCGGCGCAGGGCCGGGCAATCCTTGGCCGTTACGGCTTTAGCGCGCCCTGATCGCCGATTGTTTTTCTACGGATCGCGCACGCCATCATCTCAAAGCCCCGCCCCATCTCCGGTTTTCGACGGACGGATCGAGACAAGGTCGGCTCCCAGCGCCTCCAATTCTGCACGATCGTGACTGACATAAAGAATCGGGATCGATGTGGCCGCGTGCAACTTGCGTATAAGCTCCAGTATCTGGTCCTTCAGGCCCTGGTCCAGGCCCGTCAATGGCTCATCCATCAACAAAAAATGAGGATTGGCTAGCAAGGCACGCCCAATCGCCACGCGCTGCGCCTCCCCCCCGGAGAGAGAATGTGGCCGGCGCTCAAGCAGATCGCCGATGCCTAACATGTCGACGATAGCTGGCATATCAAGCGCGCTTCCTCCACTATGCCTTCGGCCATAAATAAGGTTCCGGCGCACGCTCATGTGCGGAAAGAGGCGCAGATCCTGAAAAATATAGCCGCAATGCCTCTGCGCGATGGGCAGGTCTACGCCGACGGCGCTGTCAAACAACGTGCCCCCGGCAATCGCGACACGACCTTCATCGGGACGTAATAGACCGGCCACCATGTTGAGCAGGCTGCTCTTACCTGCCCCAGATGGACCAAATAGGCCGACGATCGCACTGGAACTGGCAATGTCTATGGCCAGATGATTGGCCCCTAGTCGGCGACGGACATGGATGTCAAAGGACATGGTCGCCCCTGCCCATGCGTCTCGCGAGCCATTCGGATGCCATCAGCGCGCCGAGCGACAACGCAATCGAAATCAGTGCCAGCCGCAATACCGCATTTTCGCTGTCCGGCAGTTGCAGCGCGGAATAGATGGCGATCGGCAGTGTTCGGGTCTCCCCTGGTATATCGGACACAAAGGTAATGGTGGCGCCAAATTCCCCGATCGATCGAGCAAAACCCAGGATCATGCCAGCCAATATGCCCGGAACCGCGAGTGGCAACGAGATGGTGCAGAAGACCCGGATACGGCCGGCTCCGAGCGTCTGGGCGACAGTCTCCAATCGTCGATCGATTGTCTCAATCGACAGCCGGATAGCGCGCACCATCAGCGGCATCGCCATGATTGCTGCCGCGAGCGTTGCGCCCGTCCAGCGAAACAACAGACTGATGCCAAACCAGCTTTCCAGCCAATGACCAAAGACACCCTGCCGACCAAACAGAAGCAGCAGTAGCCAGCCGGTGACCACCGGTGGCACCACCAACGGCAAATGCACCAGTGCATCAAGCATCAGTTTGCCAGGAAAACGATAGCGCGCGAGCAACCATGCCAAGGCAAAAGCTATCGGCAGCATCGCGAAGACCGCTGTCAGACTGACCCGGAGCGAAAGCCCGATGATCGCCCATTCTTCAGCACTGATCGATGACAATAGCATGTAGTCACCGATTCACTTCGGCAAGATTGCGCATTCGCCGATCAATGGCGATGGTCACCAAAATTGTCCTTTAGCGTACTCCACGTAACGCCGTGCCCTTTTGCATTGTCCATCGTGGTGCCCGGCCTCTGTCTGGCCGGATAATCTGCGCAGGCGCCCGCAACAGCCGATCAACCGCGTTGCTGACGAGCATCTGCAGCCCTTCCTCGCTCAGAAGCCCTCCGCGAATGAGGCAGCGATCGACCAGAACTCGCCGAAACGCTGAATAGAGCGTCATGTCCGGCTGGCGCGGCGCCAACCAGAAATCATCAAGGCTCGACTGATGCACCACTCCTGGCACCTTGTAGACTGCGTGCCCCAGAACCACGACAGGCTTGCCGGCATTGAGCGCCAACGTGCCTACAGTGCTGTTCACCGTCACCACGCCCAACGACTTGCCCACCACTTCGGCAATGTCCCAATCGGCCAGATAGACGACACGGTCCTTTACGCCATAATGAGCGGCCAGCCGGCGAGTCAGTCGGTCCCAGGCGACAAGACCGGGGTCCAGCGGATGGCGTTTCACCACAAGAGAGACATGATCAGGCGCATGCTGCGCAAAGCTCTTGATAGCGAAACGCAGCGCAGCGCGCATGTTGCCGAAGGGCGAATGAACGCGAATCTGATAGTCGGAGTTGAGTTGCAACGGGAGCGCGAAATAGGGCTTATCCTTGACCGTATCCCACGCCTTAAAAGACCGGCGCCCGTCACCGCGACGCATGACCAGCTTGCGACACCAGGCGACCGATTCCATCAGGAAACTATGCGGTCGGTGGGTTCGGTAGAATGGGAAATAGGGCCGCATGAATGCAGCGGCCAGACCATTGCGCATCGTGTTGCGCGCACGGGCAGTGAAGGTCGAGGGCACGGGCGGCAGATTATCGATATAGTCCGGCAAGCCCCGGACCTGGTCTAGATACCATTGTGGGTCCAGCGGCAGAGTCGAATTGCCGTTAACGCCATCGTCCTGCAAGGTCAGGAAATCGGGGCGAATATACCCTTCCTCCACGACATGAACATGCAAGTTGCGCAGCCGTGCCATGCCATGTGCCGAGGTATGGTAGGGACGGCAATCACCATAGAGAATCAGGTCCGTAACGCCATGATTGACGATAAAATCGTCAAAGAAGAGCGGCCAGTTACGAAATGTTCCACGATAATCGGTGGCATCTCCTGGCCAATCGACCTTGTCGCCACCATTGATGTTGATCCGCAGAGCAGAATGCCCGCGCTTGCGCAACGCGTCCGCAAGCATCGAGAAATAGGGACCATGCGGCCCCTGCAGGAACAAGAATGTTTTCGACGTTGGTTCAGCCATGAAGGAACTCAGCGGACAATGTCATAAATCTTCGTAGCTTCCCCTGTAGCGCGCGCAGCCGGATGAGCCATGTCATCGGCGGCGTCGATCCACTCGCTAGGCGGTCCACCATCAGTTCGGGACCACAAGGCAAGCGCGTCACGGGATCGATGTAGCGAGGATAGAGAATGAGTGCGGCCGCGACAAGTCGATCCACGTCGAGTTGTCGCCCCCGTCGCGGAGAGGATTTGGCAAGGTCGCGAGTCAGCCCCCAACCAGCGTAGAAAGGCATGCCATGCACCGTAACGGAACAGCCGCGCATCAACGCCTCAAAGCCTGTCAGCGATGACAGGACATGCACTTCGTCCACCGCCTGCACCAACGCCATCAGGGGCGCGCCGCTGTCGATCTCGTCGGCATGTTCCAGCACGACAGCGTCGCTCAAATGCCCCTTGCGGTGGCCGGCCTGCACATCGGGGTGCGGGCGATAGATGATCCAGGCGTTCGGTTCTGCACGGCGCACTCGCGCCAGAAAGTCGAGATTGCCATCGACCCCGGCCCCGCCCAGTTGCACCGACATGTCGTCATCGACCTGCCCCACCGCCAGTACCGTGCGCCGGCCGGGCGGCAAGTCGATCATTTGGCCCGCCTCGGCACCATATTTGGTGACACCGGCATCACAGACTCGCGCGCGCAGCAGCCGCGCGCGTTCGACCAGGTTCGGCGAAAATACATGCGTGGCGAGCAAGCTTTCCAGATCGCTTGCCCCGCGCGCATTATAATAGATGCCGCATCGATCGATCACCACCGATCCGGGCGGATGCAGCGCCGCGCCAAGCCCCCGTGAACGCAAAAACCCGTCCTCGACGCGTGCCAAAGCAACGCCGGCAGCAGCCGCATCTGCTGCGATGGTCACGGGCACCCGCGATGGCCAGATCGCCAGCGCGCCCGCTTCCCGCCGTGCCCGCGCCAAGCCGCGTGCAGGTGGCAGGAAGGGCGGTGAGCGGACTCCATCCCACAGGAAATGACGCATCGCTTCCCGCTTCCAGAATGCCATGCCGCTTGCCGCCGCAATTCCTCTGTTGCCGTCCACATGCCGTCGCCAATCGGCCAGTTGCGCAACTGCATATGCGGCATCGACCATTTCGCCACTGAAGCAATCGCGATAGCGGGCACTGGCCAGCCGATAACGGGCCGCTTCCTTCAACTGCTCTGCAGAGAACGCCGCACCATCCGGCCCGAAGACCGCAATGCCCAACAAGCCGGCAACGATGGCCAGGTCATCGTCCACCTCGGCATGGACAGTACGCGCGTCGGCCAGCAACGCCCAGGGATCGCAGACCGAAGGCAGCCAATGCCCGACTGCTGGCGCTGGCCCACGCTTCGCGCTAACATCAGCGGGCACAACGCCGATCTGCCCGGCAACAAGACCGACGCAGATGGAGGGATCGATGCGCACGCCTTCGCGCGCGACCAGCAGCAGACCTTTTGGCCGATGTCCCCAGAAATCGCCGCCCACCCGCGCCAGCCGCAACGCATCCAGTAACGCGTCGGATATGGGCGCCAAGAAGCCGCCCTGGTCATCCTGACTGATGGCCGCAACAGCGGGATCAATGCCGGGGAAAGGCGGCGACCGCAGGAACGGAACACGGTCTGCGCGACGGCAGGCTCCGACTCCCGCGTCGGCCATTTCCGCCATGTTCACATACCCCCGACGACGCCCCCCCAGGCCTACCAACGCCAAGGAGGGAAATTGCATTCAACCCATTCCATGATCGCCTGAAAATTCCAGGTCAAGGAACAGTAGCAGTCACATCTTCCAATAGTTCCGCCACTATGTCGAAATAGTCACGCCAAGTCGGCGCATGCCATCCGCCGATCCGCGCAAGCTGCGCCGCCCGCTGCGGCGAATCCGCTGCGGCATAAGCGTGGATCATCCGCATCCAGCCGATGCCATCGAGTGGATCGATATAATCGGGCGCGTCCCCGCCGACTTCGCGATGCGCCGAAATGTCGCTGCAGATCACCGGGACGCCGGCACACAGCGCCTCGACCACCGGCATGCCGAATCCTTCGGCAAAGGATGGCATCAGCATCGCCCGCGCGCCCGCGACCAGATCCTGCATCTGGTTGTCGGGCAGCTCGCCCGCCTCGACCACATGGCCGCGCAGCGCCTCGCCGCGCTCCAGCATGTCGATGACATTCTCATTTTCCCAGCCGCGCCGACCGATCAGCACCAGCATCGGCGCCGCATCACCCAGTTCGTCCACCATCCGCCGCCAGATATTGAGCAGCAGCAGATGGTTCTTCCGCGGCTCGATGGTCGACAGATAGACGAAATAGGGCCGCTCAGGGAGCGTCGTGCCGGACCCGCCAAACACATCGGGCGGATCGGCGCCGAAATGGGCGACGCATGTCTGGCGATCGGTCAGGCCGTTCGACAGATGCGGTTCCAGCGCGTCCAGCGTCGCCTGGCTGTTGCCGATGATGCCGGTTGCATAAAGATCGATGCTGCGCAGCCGGCGACGATGCTCGTCCGCGCCCTGCGGCCGGGCGAACTCGGGATGGCTGAGCGGAATGACGTCATGCACCAGCGTGACGAACTTCGCGCCCTCCGCGCGCAAAATCGCGCCCACCTGCGCCGCATCGTCCAGATGATGGGGCGATGCCTGCAGATAGATGCGCGGTCCCCTGGCCCTGGGCACCGGGCGCGGGCGCGTGGCGAACATGTGGCGGATCACCGCCGCCCGCTCCTTGCGCTCGTCGGGCGAATCCACATTACGCCATTTCGCCGCGGTGAAGGCCAGGAACTGGCGCACCGCGGCATGGTTCAAGCGCCCATAATAGCCGCCCGCCGGATGAACGGCGGCAAAGGCCAACCGATCGGGCATCCGCTCCAGCAATTCGCGGGCATAGACATATTCGACCCGGTCGATGCCGGTCGGCGTCGGGTGGAAAGCACGCGAGAGCAGGCGCGAGATGTCGAGGATCACCTCGGCCCCGCCCCGGTCGCCGGTCAGATAGCTGTTCGCCGTCTTGGACCGCAGCGCCAGCCGCGCGCCCGGCGCCTTGAAGGGTTTCAGCGCCACGTCAGAACTGCGCGCGAATCTCTTCGGCCAGCGCCGCCAGCGCATCCTTGTCCGCCTGTGCGCCCGCGCCATGGGCGGCAAAGCCCTTGGGATCGCCCTCCCAGCGCGGCAGGATATGGACGTGCAGGTGGAAGATGGTCTGGCCCGCCGGCGCGCCATTGAACTGGGCGATCTGGATGCCGTCGGGGTTCAGCGCCTTGCGGATGGCGGTAGCGACCTTCTTGGTGGTCGCCATCACCTGGGCCAGCGCCTCATCCTCCATCTCCAGCAGGTTGCGTGCCTTGGACCATTTGGAAATGACCAGCGCATGGCCCCGCGTCTGCGGCATGATGTCGAGGAAGGCGAACGTGTTCTCGTCCTCGTACAGCTTGGTCGACGGGATCTTGTCCTGCAGGATCAGGGCAAAGATATTGGCTTCGTCATAGGTTCCGTCGAGGCTCATGAAACGCCCTTAGCTGAGATAATGGGCGGTCGTCTTAGCAGCGACTTCCTCGGCGGTCACGCCCGGTGCCAGCTCGACAAGCTTGAACGGGCTGTCATGGTCGAGACGCTGGAACACGCACAGGTCGGTGACGATCATGTCGACCACATTCTTGCCGGTCAGCGGCAGGGTGCAGGCCGGGATGAACTTGGGATCGCCATTCTTGGACGTATGTTCCATCACCACGATGATCTTCTTGACGCCCGCGACCAGATCCATCGCGCCGCCCATGCCCTTGATCATCTTGCCGGGGATCATCCAGTTGGCGATGTCGCCATTCTCGGCCACTTCCATCGCGCCAAGGACGGTCAGGTCGATATGCCCGCCGCGGATCATCGCGAAACTGTCGGACGAACTGAAATAGGCCGATTGCGGCAGCTCGCTGATCGTCTGCTTGCCGGCATTGATCAGGTCCGCATCCTCATCCCCCTCATAGGGGAAAGGGCCGATGCCCAGCATGCCATTCTCGCTCTGCAGCGTCACTTCGACGCCATCGGGAATATGGTTCGCCACCAGCGTCGGGATGCCGATGCCCAGATTCACATAGAAGCCGTCCTCCAGCTCCTTCGCCGCACGCGCGGCCATCTCGTCACGGGTCCAGGCCATTCTCACTTCTCCCCTTGGGCGGGCGGCGCCCACCTCTTGTCGGCAGGAAAAACATCGTCGAAGCCGCCCTTGAGGCCGCTGCCATAAACGGGGTTGGGCAGGACGAACCAACCCGCGCCCCAGAGTTTCGCGATTCCCAGGCCTTCGGTCGCGGCGCGGCGCGCCGGCACGTTCTGCCCGACATTGAACAGGTCGGTGAAATCACCCAGTTGGTCGCCGCCCAGCGCGATCACGCAATAGCTGCGCGAAATCGTCCAACGTCGGCCGTCCTTGCGCGATCCCATCGCATCGTCGCCCGCCAGATACAGCGTCTGGCCATGCACCGCCTCGCCCAGCCCCGCCGCCTTGATCGCGCGTGCGGTCGCGTCGGCATTGGCGGCCGAGCGGTTGGTGTTGAAGATCACGGTGACACCCATCGCCCGCAGCGCGCTGAGGCCGCTGTCCGCGCCCGGCACCGGCCCGACCGCGCCTTCGCCGGTCTTTTCCCACGCATCCCAGTCGGCGGCATCATAGCCCTTTCCGGTCTTCGCATCATGATATTCGAAGCCGGTGTTCAGCATCACCGTCTCGTCGACGTCGAACACGGCGGCGAAGGGCCGGTTGCCGCACGGCACATATTTGGGCGCATCCAGGCTCGCGCCTTCGGCCAGCACGACAGAATCGGCCGGCCGTGCCTTCACGACGGCAGCGGCATGAGCGACCAAAGCGGTCCAGGCCTGGCGCGACAGCGCCGCCGCCTCGCCCGATCCGTAGAGATATTGCATGCCAGCCGGCGGCACCGCCGGTCCGGTCGGCGTCACCGGCGCCGGTTCACTTGCCGTGGTCGTCGCACAGGCCGCCAGCGGCGCCAGCAACAGTGCCGGCGCAAGCCGCATCATCGTCGCCATCAGGCCGCGTCCCTCTGGCGCACGGTACGGAACTCGATCTTCTTGTCATAGGGCGCGCCGACGATCATCCGCTTGACGTAGATGCCGGGCAGATGGATCGCATCGGGGTCCAGGCTGCCGACCGGCACCACTTCCTCCACCTCGGCGATACAGATCTTCGCCGCCGTCGCCATCGGCGCGTTGAAATTGCGCGCGGTCTTGCGGAAGATCAGGTTGCCGCTCTCGTCCGCCTTCCAGCCCTTGATGATCGCGACATCGGCAAAGATGCCGCGTTCCAGGATATAGTCCTGGCCGTCGAAATTCTTCACTTCCTTGCCCTCGGCCACCGCCGTGCCGACGCCGGTCTTGGTGTAGAAGCCGGGAATGCCCGCCCCGCCCGCGCGGCAGCGCTCGGCCAGCGTTCCCTGGGGGCAGAATTCCACCTCCAGCTCACCGGCCAGATATTGCCGCTCGAACTCCTTGTTCTCGCCGACATAGGAGGAGATCATCTTCCTGACCTGGCGCGTGCGCAGCAGCTTGCCCAGCCCCTCGCCGTCGATGCCGGCATTGTTGCTGGCGATGGTCAGATCCTTGACCCCCGAATCGCGGATCGCATCGATTAGCCGTTCGGGAATGCCGCACAGGCCAAAGCCGCCCGCGCACAGATGCATGCCGTCGAACAGCAGCCCCTCCAGCGCAGCGGCGGCATCGGGGTAGAGCTTCTTGGCCATCGGCATCCATCCTTTGTACGATTTCGGTGCAGACTAGGCAGGCAAACCGATCAATACCAATGATTTGTTTTTTCGGTTAAACCCAAACAATGTCTATCAATCGCATCGCCTTCTACCATCTCGAAACCCTGCTCTGGATTGCGCGGCTGGGCACATTCGCGGCGGCGGCGGCGCGCCTCAACACCACCCAGCCGGCCATTTCCGCGCGGGTGCGCGAACTGGAAAGCCATCTGGGCACCGCGCTGTTCCGGCGGGAGGGGCGGACGATGGCGCTGACCCCGGCGGGACGGGAGTTGGTGCGCGAGAGCGAGCCGCTCTGGGCGCGTTTCCAGGGCGTGCTGATGGGGTGCAGCGACATATCCGGCGCGACCGGCATCATCCGCATCGGCGCGGGCGAGATTGCGGCGGCCAGTTGCCTGCCCGGCTTCGTCGCCCAGCTTGGCCGCGACCTGCCCCATGTCAGTCTGGAGGTCGACATCGCGCTCACCGCCGACCTCATCCAGCAGCTCGCCTCGGGCCATGCCGACCTCGCCTTCGCCGCCGGCCGCATCGCCCATCCGATGCTGCGCACCGCGCCGATCGGCAACGTCGACCTGCTCTGGCTCGCCAGCCCCGCAACCGTCGCGACCATGGCAGACATCCGTCCGCCAATCTGGTCGCTCACCAACCTGTCGCCGCTCTACCGCATCATGAAGGACGCGATCGCCGCGTCGGATCTGGCCGATTGCCCGCTCAACCTGTGCAACAATGTCCGCACCATGATCGACATCGTGCTGGAAGGCGGCGGCATCGGCATCTTCCCCCGGCCAATGGCCCGCCAGCAACTGGCCGAAGGCCGACTGGTCCCGGTGCCCGGCGCCCCGCTCATGCCCCCGGTCGATTTCCACGTCGCCGTCCGCGCCGCCGAAGCCGACCCGCTGGTGCTCGCGATCTTCGACCGGGCCAGCCGGCTGGAATTGCGGGGTGAGGATGAGGTTTAGTATTCCTCCCCGGCACGGGGAGGGGGACCGCTCGCGCAGCGAGTGGTGGAGGGGCACGGCCCCAATAGCGCAGCGCTAAACGCCCGCCATCACCCTGTCCTACACGCGGGTCTTCTGATCTACCTTTGGGGATGGGCTATCCGTACGCATTCGACCGCCTGCCTGCAGTCCAGGCGTCGCTTCACTGTCGCCTCAGTGTCGCGTCGGACGCGCGCGATCGTGACCCGATTGTCGCGCTACTGTCGCTTCGCTGTCGCGTCGCGGGCGCATTCCCGGCGCATTGGTCCGGAATCACCCCCACGACACTGTGAACTTCGACTGTCGCGTCGAATCTTCCGCCGAGACGCCCTGGAATCAGATCAGGCCAGCGAGCGGGCTCGACGGGTCGGCATACATGCGCTTGCCCATGCGGCCGGCGCGATAGGCCATGCGGCCGGCCTCGACGCCCGCCTTCATCGCCGCCGCCATCAGCACCGGGTCCTTCGCCTCGGCAATGGCAGTGTTCATCAGCACGCCAGTGCAGCCCAGCTCCATCGCCTGCGCCGCTTCCGACGCGGTGCCCACGCCCGCATCGACCAGCACGGGCAGCTTGGTGCCTTCCACGATCAGGCGGATCGTCACCTTGTTCTGGATGCCCAGGCCCGACCCGATCGGCGCGCCCAGCGGCATGATCGCGACCGCGCCGGCATCCTCCAGCCGCTTGGCCGCGATCGGATCGTCGACGCAATAGACCATCGGCTTGAAGCCTTCCTTGGCCAGCACCTCGGTCGCGCGCAGCGTTTCGACCATGTCGGGATAGAGGGTGCGCGCCTCGCCCAGCACTTCCAGCTTCACCAGTTCCCAGCCGCCCGCCTCGCGCGCCAGGCGCAGGGTGCGGATAGCCTCCTCTCCGGTGAAGCAGCCGGCGGTGTTGGGCAGATAGGTGACCTTCTTCGGGTCGATATAATCGGTCAGCATCGGCGCGTTGGGATCGGAGACGTTGACGCGGCGCACCGCCACGGTGACGATCTCCGCACCCGACGCGACCAGCGCGGCGGCATTCTGCTCGAAACTCTTATATTTGCCGGTGCCCACGATCAGGCGCGAGCGGAAGGTCTTGCCCGCCACCGTCCAGCTATCGTCATCCACCGGGGACATATCCCCGCCGCCCACAAAATGGACGATCTCCAGTTCGTCGCCGTCCTCGACCTTCACGTCGGCCAGGGTCGAACGCGGCACCACCTCCAGATTCCGCTCCACCGCCACCTTCTCCGGCGCGAAGCCCAGCTCGCTCGCCAGCTCGGCCAGGGTCAGGCCATCGCGGATGCGGCGATGCTCGCCATTGATATGGATGGAGATGGTGCCGTCGATGCTCACTACATTATCCCATTCGTGGCTGGAAACGTGTCTCGACTTGGCGCGACACGAAGGGCTAAAGATCAGCGCGCATATAGGGGCGGCGACGCCGCGCCCGCAACAGACAAGTCTCGACCGACTGGGGGATCGCCATGGCGGACACACGCAAAATCTATGTTCTGAACGGCCCGAACCTTAACATGCTCGGCACCCGCGAACCGGAAATCTACGGCTATGACACGCTCGACGACATTGCCGAGCGGATGGAGGATGCCGCCCACCGCGCCCATGTCGAGATCGATTTCCGCCAGTCCAATCATGAAGGCCATCTGGTCGACTGGGTGCAGGAGGCACATCGCGAGGGCGCCCATGCCATCATCATGAATCCCGGCGCCTATACCCACACCTCCATCGCGCTGCATGATGCGATCAAGAGCATCACCGTGCCGGTGATCGAGATCCACCTGTCCAACCCGCACGCGCGCGAAGCCTTCCGCCACAAATCCTATGTCGGCATGGCCGCCAAGGGCACGATCGCGGGCTTTGGCGCCATGTCCTACATGCTGGCGCTCGAAGCAGCTCTGGAACTGTAGAACGCACAAAAGTTGCGCTTTGGCGCAAATGAGCATAGGCGCTGGCCGCCAGAACGCATTTTGAAAGACGACAAGGGTCAAGCATGAACGACAAGCATGACAAGGGCGCGATGCAGGTGGACGTCACCCTGGTGCGCGAACTGGCAGCTTTGCTGGACGACACCAACCTGACCGAGATCGAGGTTGAAGACGGCGACCGCAAGATTCGCGTGGCGCGCAAGATCGGTGGCGGCGCCCCCATCTTCGCAGCGCCCGCTGCCGTAGCGGCACCCGTCGCTGCCCCGGCTGCGGCACCGGCCGCTGCCCCCGCCGCGGCGGCCGAGCCCGCCCTGCCGGCCGGCAATGTGGTGAAGTCGCCGATCGTCGGCACCGCCTATCTTTCGGCCGAGCCGGGCGCCGCGCCCTTCGCGCGCGTCGGCGCGCAGGTGAAGGCCGGTGAAACCGTGCTGATCGTCGAGGCCATGAAGGTGATGAACGCGATTACCGCACCCGTCGCCGGCACCGTCAAGGCCGTGCTGGTCGATAACGGCCAGCCGGTCGAATATGACCAGCCGCTGATCGTCATCGAATAAGGCCGCGATCCCATGGCCATCGAAAAACTGCTGATCGCCAACCGGGGCGAAATCGCGCTGCGCATCCACCGCGCCTGCCATGAAATGGGCATCAAGACGGTGGCGGTCCATTCGACCGCCGACGCCGATGCCATGCATGTGCGCCTCGCCGACGAGGCGATCTGCATCGGGCCGGCCGCTGCCAAGGACAGCTATCTCAACATCGCCGCGATCATCTCGGCGGCGGAGATCAGCGGCGCCGACGCGATCCATCCGGGCTATGGCTTCCTCAGCGAAAACGCCAAGTTTGCCGAAATCGTCGAGGCTCATGGCCTGGCCTTTGTCGGTCCCAAGCCCGAACATATCCGCACCATGGGCGACAAGATCGAGGCGAAGCGCACCGCTGGCGCACTCGGCCTGCCGCTGGTTCCGGGTTCCGACGGCGCAGTCAGCGATGTCGAGGAAGCCAAGATCATCGCCGAAGCCGCCGGCTATCCGGTGATCATCAAGGCCGCGTCCGGCGGCGGCGGTCGCGGCATGAAGGTCTGCACCTCGCCCGACCAGCTCGAAACGCTGATGCAGCAGGCCGGTTCGGAAGCGAAGGCCGCATTCGGCGACGCCACCGTCTATATCGAGAAATATCTCGGCAACCCGCGCCACATCGAAATCCAGGTGTTCGGCGACGGCAATGGCAACGCCATCCATCTGGGTGAGCGCGACTGCTCGCTGCAGCGCCGTCACCAGAAGGTGCTGGAAGAAGCGCCCTCGCCCGTCCTGAGCCAGGCCGAGCGCGAACGGATCGGCGGCATCTGTGCCAAGGCGATGGCCGACATGGGTTATCGCGGCGCGGGCACGATCGAGTTCCTGTGGGAAAATGGCGAATTCTACTTCATCGAGATGAACACCCGCCTGCAGGTGGAACATCCGGTGACCGAGATGATCACCGGCCTCGACCTGGTGCGCGAACAGATCCGCGTTGCCGAAGGCAAGCCCCTGTCGGTGAACCAGGAAGATATCCGCTTCACCGGCCATGCGATCGAATGCCGCATCAACGCGGAAGATCCCAAGACCTTCGCGCCCTCGCCGGGCACCGTCACCAGCTATCATGTTCCGGGCGGCATGCACGTTCGCGTCGATAGCGGCCTGTATCAAGGCTATAAGGTGCCGCCTTATTACGACTCCATGATCGGCAAGCTGATCGTCTATGGCCGCACCCGCGAGGGCGCGATCATGCGTCTGCGCCGCGCGCTGGAGGAATATGTGATCGAGGGGATGAAGACCACCATCCCGCTGCACCAGGCGCTGCTGAAGGATCCCGAATTCCTCAACGGCGACTATACGATCAAGTGGCTGGAAGAATGGCTTGCCCGTGAGGATGGCCAGTGAAGGCCACCATCTGGCACAATCCCAAATGCGGCACGTCGCGCAAGACGCTGGCGATCCTTGAGGAAACGCCCGGCGTCGAGGTGGAGGTGGTCGAATATCTCAAGACCCCCTTCACCCGCGACAAGCTGGCCCAGCTGTTCGCCGACGCCGGGATGACCCCGGCCGAAGCGATCCGCAAGATGGACACCGATGCCGAGGAACGCGGTCTGCCGGACATGACGGCGGATGCGATCCTGGACGAGATGGCGGCCAATCCGGCCTATGTGAACCGCCCCTTCGTCGAAACCGAAAAGGGCGTGCGCTTCTGCCGCCCCCAGGACAAGGTTCTGGAAATTCTCTGAATATCAGCCGCTTGTCACGCCCATGTAACAAGCGGCTGATTTGAGCCCTTGCTTTGACGGGGGGAAGCCGTAGCTTCCTCTCCCATGGCAAAGGAACCGGCATTGGCGACCATCGCCGTCTACAGCCTCAAGGGGGGCGTTGGCAAAACCACCTTTTCGGTCAACCTCGCCTGGGCGGCGGCGAGCATATCGAAGCGGCGGACCCTGCTCTGGGATCTCGACCCGCAGGCGGCGTCGAGCTGGCTCCTCTCCACCGATCTTGAAAGCCGCGATGCGGCCCAGGCCATCTTCAGCAAAGATGTCGAGGTCCGCAAGCTGATCCAACCCACCACCGTGCCGGGTCTGGACCTGATCGCCGCCGACACCTCGCTGCGCAGCCTCGACCATCTGTTCCGCGAGATGGACAAGAAGAAGCGGCTAGCCAAGTTGATCGACAGCCTGGGCAAGGATTATGACCGCATCATCCTCGATTGCCCGCCGGGCCTCACCGAAACCAGCGAGCAAGTGCTGCGCGCCGCCGACCTGATCGTCATCCCGGTCATCCCCTCCCCCCTGTCGCAGCGCGCGATGGGCGAGGTGGCACGCTATCTGGTGCAGCGCGGCGGCAATCATGCGCCGATCCTGCCGGTCTATTCGATGGTCGACCGCCGCCGCAGCCTGCATCGCAAGGCACTGGACGAACAGCCCGGCTGGGGCGCGATCCCTATGGCCAGCACGATCGAGCAGATGACGGTCCGTCGCAAGCCACTGGGCGCCTTCGCCCCCGCCTCGCCCCCGGCCCAGGCCTTCGGCGCGCTATGGACGATGGTCGAGCGGCAGGTTCAGCAGGGCTGAGGCCGTGCCTCAGCCAACGGCGCAGGCCTGCGCCGGCGGATCAGGGAACAGGCGCGCCGCATCCTGCGGCAGCATCGGCCGGCCATAATAATAGCCCTGCACCTTCTTGCAGCCTAGCCGGCGCACCATGTCCAGTTCGGTCGCGGTTTCCACCCCTTCCGCCGTGGTCGACATGCCCAGGCTTTCCGCCAGCGTCACCACCGCCCGGATGATCGCCAGATTCTCCGGCGTGTTATGCGCCGCGCCGACGACGAAGCTGCGATCGATCTTGATCGTGTTGAAACGGGTGCGGCTGAGATAGCCGAGCGAGGAATAGCCGGTACCGAAATCGTCGAGCGACAATTGTATGCCCATCGACTGCAACTGATCCAGTACGCGCAGCGCGCCGTCATCCTCATGCATGAACACGCTTTCGGTGACCTCCAGCTCCAGCCGCCGCGCATCGAGCCCGCTCTGGGCCAGCGCATTGATCACTGCGGAGATGAAGTTGGACTGGTGCAGCTGTTCCGCCGACACGTTGACGGCCACCCTTATATGCGCGGGCCAGCGCATCGCCTCGCGGCAGGCGGTCCGCAGCACCCATTCGCCGATCGGCCCGATCAACCGAGCCTCCTCGGCCACCGGCACGAATTTCGACGGCGGGATCGGCCCCAGTTCGGGATGGGTCCAACGCGCCAGCGCCTCGAAACCGGTAATCACGCCTGAGGTGGCATCCACGACCGGCTGATAGAGAAGATGGAGCTGATCCTTCTCCAGCGCCTCGCGCAGCGCCTGCTCCAGACGCTACCGTTCCTCCGCCTTGGCATGCAGCTGCGGCTCATAGGGACAATGGACGCCGCCCCCTTCGTCCTTGGCGCGATAGAGCGCCAGATCGGCGCTGCGAATGATCGATTCGGACTGGTGCCCGTCGATCGGCGAGACGGCCGAGCCAACCGACGCCCCGACATGCAGCACATGCTGATCGATCTGATAGGGGGCCGACAGGGCGTCGATGATCGCGATCGACAGGCGCGCCACCGCCCGGTCGTCGTCGATCCGCGCAATCACCACGCCAAATTCGTCGCCACCGATACGACCGCAAAATCCGGCACCGCCACAGACATGGCGCAAACGCTGCGCCACCTGGCTGAGCAGCTGGTCGCCGACCTGATGGCCCAGGCTGTCATTGATCGCCTTGAACCGGTCGAGATCGAGCATCAGGAACGCGCAGCCGGGCCGGCGATTGCCGGTGTCTGCCATCGCCTGATCCAGCGCATCGCGCAGATGAGCGCGGTTGGGCAGGCCGGTAAGCGTGTCGAACCGCGCCAACTGGGCGATCTTGTCGGCCGATTCCCGCTGGATGGTGATGTCCGACCCGACACCGCGAAAGCCCTGGAAATTGCCATTGTCATCATAGCGGGGCGAGGCCGACAGTTCGAGCCAGCGCGTGCGCCCCTGCACATCGACGGGCAACGCCAGATTGCTGAAGCTCTCCCGCCGCTTGAGATGATCCGCCAGGCTATGCAGGCTGGAGGCAAAGCGGCCACTTTCCCATCCGGCGCCAGCCAGAACCTGGACCAGCGGCGCCCCTTCCAGCGCCTGCGGCGTCATGCCGACGCTTTCGGCGAAACGCTGGGATACGCCGCTGATCCGGCGCAGCGCATCGGTCTGCCACAGCCAGTCGGATGCGCCCTGCTCATATTCGCGCAGCAACAGGCTGACGACCTCGGTCTGCTCGGCCAGCTGGACCGTGGTGCTGTGCTGGCGCGCGAAGGTGCGGGCATAGATGAGGCAGCCGACCAGCAGCGACAGCGCGTAGCTGGTAGCGAGCGCCCGCAGCGGCAACAGGGTTTCGCCATCGAACATCGCCGACAGGCCGACGATGCAGGGGACCAGGAAAGCGATCGCGGCCAGCGGCGTCGCCGCATAGCTGATCGCGCCGCACACCATGATGCAACTGATGAGGGTCCAGAGCGCCACCAGATGCTCGGCCCCCTCTCCCTTCGAAAAAAGCGTCATGCAGGCCGCCCAGACCAGGCCGTGCAGCAGGCCGGTCAGGGCATGACGGCGCAGGTCGCGCGCCTGCGGCACGCCGCCGGCGCCGATCTTCCGGCGATGGATCAACAGGGCACTGATGACGACGGCACCGATCAGCGCGACGCTCCAGCCGATCATGACGGTCGCCGAAACATGGCTGCCGAACACGCGCCAGAGGAACAGCAGGCCGAACACGTTCATCGCCAGACGCAGCAGCGCGACGCTGTCTGCCGACTGCAACTGGGCAGTCAGGACGCGCATATCGGCTTCATCGACGAGGCGTGCGAGCCCCATCATCGCCCTTAGCGAGCCCCGTCCCTGTCGGTCGGTTTCGGATTGCCCTTGCTCGATACCCACATGCCCGGCCTAGCAGGCAATGGTTATCAATCGGTATGCGTCGCCCGATCAGGCAGCGATATCGTAAGGACGGATCTCGCCGGTCAGATAGAGGTTGCGTGCCTTGGACCGGCTGAGCTTGCCGGAGCTGGTGCGCGGCAGGGTGCGCGGCGGCACCAGTTCGACGACGCAGTTCATGCCGGTGATGGCGCGAACCCGCTCGCGAATCTGGTCGCGCAGACGCGAACGCTCCTCATTGTCGGAGGTGCGGCAATGGACCAGCACCGCCGGCGCTTCCTCGCCGCCCGGCGTGGTGATCGCGAAGGCGGCAATGTCGCCCTGCTTGAAGCCCGGCAGCTGTTCCACGGCCCATTCGATATCCTGGGGCCAGTGATTCTTGCCGTTGATGATGATCATGTCCTTGGCGCGGCCGACAATGTAGAGATAGCCATCGGACAGATAGCCCATGTCGCCCGTGTCCAGCCAGCCATCCGCCATGCAGGCCTCGGTCGCTTCGGGATCGCGGAAATAGCCGACCATCAGCGAGGGGCCGGTGGTCCAGACCTTGCCGATCTGGCGCTCGTTCATCAGGCCGCCATCCTCGTCGCGGATCTCGACGATCATGTCCTTGGCGGGCTTGCCACAATTGACGATCGAGCGGAAACGCTGCGGACGGCCTTCCGGTGCGGCACCGCCCGACAGGTCGGTTTCCTCGACCAGCTCGACGATGATGCCTTCGCCCGGCGGCATGATGGTGACCGCCAGAGTGGCTTCGGCCAGGCCATAGCTCGGCAGGAACGCCTTGGGGCTGAAGCCGGCATCGCCAAACGCATCGACGAAGCTCTGCATCACGTCGGGGCGAATCATGTCGGCGCCGTTGCCGGCCAGGCGCCAGCGCGACAGGTCGAAACGGTCGGCCGCCTTGGTCTGACTCGACATGCGACGCGCGCAGATGTCGTAGCCGAAGGTCGGCGAGTAACTGATCGAGGTGCCTTCATTGCGGCTGATCAGGTCCAGCCAGGCCAACGGACGGCGGGCAAAATCCTCGGTCTTCATATAATCGGTCGACACCTGATTGGCGACGACCGACAGGAAGCAGCCGACCAGGCCCATGTCATGATACCAGGGCAGCCAGCTGATGCAGCGATCGCTTTCCTGCACTTCCATGCCATGGCTGTGCGCCGACAGGTTGGACAGCAGCGCATGGTGCGTCACGGCGACGCCATGGGGGAAGCGGGTCGAACCGCTCGAATATTGCAGATAGGCGATTTCCTCGCCCTTGGCCTGCGGCAGGTCGCAGGGGACCGCCTCGCGGGCGATGAAATCCTCGAAGGCGATGCTCTCGACCGACTTCTGGCGACCGGATTCGCCCGCCATGTCCTCCAGTTCCTTGGGGAAGAGGAACAGCATCGGGTCACAGCTCGACAACTGGACATTGAGCTGGTCGATATAGCTTTCCTTGCCGCCAAAGCTGGTCGGCAGCGGCAGCGGCACCGGCCAGGCGCCGGCATAGACGATGCCGAAGAACAGCATGGCGAAGTCGGCGCCGGTTTCAGCGACCAGGGCGACGCGGTCTTCCGGCTTCACGCCATGGGCGATCAGGCGATGGGCACAGGCGATCGCGTCCGCGCGCAGTTCGCTGAATGGATAGGGCCGCGCCAGATTGCCGCGCGCATCATGGAAATTGAGACCGCGCTTGCCCTGCGCCGCATAGTCCAACGCTTCGCCCAACGTCTCGAAATCGGAGAAGCGGCGCGGAAGAACATCGTTGGTCGGCGTAGGTGCCATCATAATCTGCGAACCCGTCATATTGGTGTCACCCAATGTCATATCTGTCATATTCCGGCGGCCGCTATCAGTTTTGACGTCGACTTGCACCGGATAGTTTCAATCCAGCCTGTGCTTCTAGACCATAAGGCGCGGTAAAATTCCGGCCCGACTGTGGCATAAAGATGGCGCTTAGCGCATGATGGCGCACAATGCACGACCGGTCATGACCAGCAAACGCCCGCCCCCCCCCCTGGACGAAGACGCCTTGCGCGAATTGGCGCTGCGCTATGTCGGCCGGTTCGCGACCAGCCGCGGCAAGCTGCTCGCCTATCTTGCGCGCAAATTGCGCGAGCGCGGATGGGGCGGGGAAGCGCCGGCCGATCCCGAAGCGCTGGTCGCCCGCTTCGCGGAACTGGGCTATGTCGACGACAGCGGCTTTGCCCTGATGAAGAGCGCGGCGCTCGGTCGGCGCGGCTACGGCGCCCGCCGCATCACCGAAACGCTGCGCGCCGCCGGCATAGAGGAGGCCGATCGCAGCGCGGCCGATGCCCAGGCACAGGCTGATCGCTGGGCGGCTGCCGACCGATTCGCCCGACGCAAGCGGATCGGCCCTTATGCAATGCAGGCGCCCGATCCCAAGGGACGGGAAAAGGCGATCGCCGCCTTCCTGCGCGCCGGCCATGATTATGCCCTGGCCCGGCGCTGGGTCGATGCTGCACCCGGCGACTTCCCCGAAGCGGAGGATTGAGGGTTAATTCTCTCCCGCACCTCCCCGAAACCCGCTAGGCAGGATCGCATGATCCTTACCCGACTGCTTTTCGCCGCCGCCCTGCCCGCGCTGCTCCTGGCCTGCTCTGCCAAGCCCGATGCCGGCGCCGATGCTGCAAATGACAGCGGCAATGTTCAGGTCGCCGCACCGCAGGGCGCGCTGCTCCCCCTCGTCATCCACACGGCGAAGGGGGTACATCGCTTCAACGTGGAAGTCGCCCGGACCGAGGCGGAGCAGGAACAGGGGCTGATGTTCCGCAAGGCGCTGGATGCCGACAAGGGCATGCTGTTCCCGATGGAGCCGCCGCGCACCGCCAGCTTCTGGATGAAGAATACGATCATCCCGCTCGACATGTTGTTCATCCATACCGACGGCACGATCGCCTTCATCGGCGCCAATGTCGCCCCTTATTCGCGCGAGCCGGTGTCCGCCGGCGTGCCGGTGGTGGCGGTGCTGGAACTGCGCGGCGGCCGTACCGCGGAACTGGGCATCAAGGAAGGCGACCGCCTATCCTGGGGCAAATGCGCAACAACCGACGGCAAGAGCGCGATCGACCTCGATTTCTGCCCGTCAACCGCCCGTTAGGGCCATATCGTCCTTGCCCACGTCAATCCCAGCGGCTAAGCGCATCGGCCATGGGTATCCTGGCAAACATCTTCACCTGGTGGAATGGCGCCACCTTCGGCACCTGGCTCTTCACGGCCCGCAAGGGCACGAAAGTGGGCGAGGACCATCAGGGCAATGTCTATTATGAAGGCGGCGTCGATCCGAACGGCCTGACGCGCCGCTGGGTGATGTATAACGGCGCCAATGATTCGAGTCGCGTGCCGGCCGAATGGCATGGCTGGCTGCACCACTCGATCGAGGGCACGCCCGAAAGCTTCCTGCCGCCACCGCGCATCTGGGAAAAGGAATTCACCCCCAACGCGACCGGCACCGCCAACGCCTACCGTCCCTCGGGCGCGCTTGAAAAGGGCGGCCAGCGCCAGAAGGCGACCGGCGATTACGAGGCATGGAGCCCCGACGCGGCATGATTCGGCGTCCGGCGGGGGGATTCCCGCCGATCCTGCTTGACGCGTCGCTTCTGGGGTGCGCGCTGCTGGCGGCCTGCGGTCGCAATGATGCGCCAGAAGCGAATCAGAGCGGCCCGGTGAAGATCGAGGGCCAGCCTATCCGCAACGCGGACGAGGCCAGCCTGTCCGGCACGCCGATGGCCGAGCGCACCGCCGTGATCGGCCTGCTCAACAAGCGCAACGGCCTGACCCGCGACCTGACGATGAAGCCCGGCGAGGCGCTGCGCGTCGGCGACGCCATCGTCCGCCTGCAGGCATGCGAGACCACGGCCCCCTGGGAGAATGTGCAGGAAACCGGCGCCTTCGTGCAGTTGGACGTGCGCAGCAGTTCCGACGGCAAGTGGCGCCGCAATTTTTCCGGCTGGCTGTTCCGCGAACGGCCCGACCGCAATGTCGTCCAGCACCCGGTCTATGACGTCTGGGTCAAGAACTGCACGATGGAATGGCCCGAAAGCGGTCCTGCCACGGTCAAGCTGGGCGACAAGGGCAAGGTGCCTGCCGCCGCATCCCCGGCCAGCGGCGCAAACGCCAGTTCGGCCGCCGCGCCAGAACCGGCCGACAGCACGGCGTCGCCCGCTCCCAGCGGCACGTCGCCGACGGCAACGCCCAACAACTGAAGATAGTCGCGCTGGCTGATTTCCTGCGCGCCCATGCTGCGCAGATGATCGGTCATGAACTGGCAGTCGAGCAGGCCGAAGCCGCCAAAGCGCATCCGCGCCACCAACCAGGCCAGCGCCACCTTTGACGCATCGGTGCGGCGCGACACCATGGACTCGCCGAAAAAGGCACCACCCAGCGCCACGCCATAGAGGCCGCCGACCAGTTCATCCCCGTCCCAGCATTCGATCGAATGGGCAAAGCCCAGTTCGTGGAGATGGCGATAGGCGCGCTCGATGGGGCCATTGATCCAGGTCGACGGACGATCGGGCGCGGCTTGCGCACATAGGGCGACGATGCCGGCAAAGGCGCGGTTGGCGGTGACGCGAAACCTGTCCTGCCGGATCGTCTTTGACAGCGAACGTGACAGGTGAAGGCCATGGAGCGGCAGGATCGCCCGCCTTTTGGGCTCGACCCAATAGACATCGTCGGCCTGCCGGTCATCGGACATCGGGAACACGCCGATGGCATAGGCCTGCAGCAGCAACAGCGGATCGATCGTCATCGTTTCAAGGGTCTAGCCAATGTCGTACCCGCCCGCCAGCCGCGATTGACTTGATCCGTCGCCCCCCTAGTCTCCCGCGCCATGATATCCCTCCGCCTCGCAGCCCTGCCGCTGCTCCTCGCCACCGTCGCCCTCCCCTTCGCCGCCTCGGCCGCGCCCGCATCCGATCCCTATGCCGCGCGAATCGCCAAGGTGCTGAAGGCCACCCCGCTGATCGACGGCCATAATGACTGGCCCGAAGCGATGGCCGGCAAGGCCGGGGACGCCCGCTGGACCATGCCGCTCGACCGGCTCGATCCCAGCCAATATCATACCGACATCACCCGCCTGCGTGCCGGGCAGATGGGCGGGCAATTCTGGTCCGTCTGGGTGTCGGCCGATCTGCCCGAACTGCAGCAGGTGAAGGACACGGTCGAGCAGATCGAACTGGTCCACAGCCTCGCCCGCCGCTACCCGCAGGACTTCACCCTCGCCACCACCGCTGCCGAGGTCCGTGCCGCGCACAAGGCCGGACGGATCGCGTCGATGATCGGGGTCGAAGGCGGCGGCCAGATCGACGGCAGTCTGGCCGTGCTGCGCGCCTATCATGACCTTGGCGCCGGCTATCTGACGCTGACCCACAGCCGGACCATCGCCTGGGCCGACAGCGCCACCGACAATCCGCAGCATGACGGCCTCACCCCGTTCGGCGAGGCGGTGGTGCATGAACTCAACCGCCTGGGCATGCTGGTCGACCTCGCTCATGTCAGCGAAGGCGTGATGCTGGACGCACTGAAGATCAGCAAGGCACCAGTCATCTTCTCCCATTCCAGCGCGCGCGCCCTGTGCAACACACCGCGCAACGTGTCCGACGCGATCCTGCAGCAGGTCGCGGCCAATGGCGGCGTGGTCATGGTCAATTTCGCGCCGCAATATGTGTCGGAGGCCCGCCGGGTCTGGAGCGCGGCGCGCAGCGCGGAAATGGCCCGCTATAACGCCCCGCCCTTTGGCGGCCTTTATATCGGTGATCCCGAGGGCGCGAAGAAGGCGCTGGCGGAATGGGAAAAGGCCAATCCCGAACCGGTCGTCACCCTGTCGATGGTCGCCGACCATATCGAACATATCGCCAAGGTTGCGGGCGTCGACCATGTCGGCATCGGCAGCGATTTCGACGGCGTGGGATCGCTGCCCCAGGGGCTGGGCAGCGTCGCCACCTATCCCGCGCTGCTGGCCGAACTGATGCGCCGCGGCTGGAGCGATGCCGACATCGCCAAGCTGGCCGGCGAGAATGTGCTGCGCGTCATGGCGGCGGCCGAGAAGGTTGCAGAGGGGATGAAAGGCGAGCCGATCGGCAATGGCACCGTCGCCTCGCTGGACGGCGCCAAGCCCGCAACAAAGGAATAGAGCCTGATTCACGCCATCGCTGGAAGCGCGGAGCGCTTCCAGCTCAAACGATCAGGCTCTAACTGACAGCCGGCTCCAACAACCGGATCGTACCCGCGTCCGCGTCGATTTCGGCGCGGGCGCCGACCGGCAGGCTGAACTGGTTGGCGATATGGCCGAACAGCGCGCCCTGGAAAGCGGGGATGCCGAGCGGCGCCAGATGCTGCTCCAGCACTTCCGACAGGGTGAAGCCGCCATAGGACACGCCGGTGGCCGTGCAACTGGTGCATTGGCCGAAGACGAATCCGGCGAGCTTTGGCAATATGCCCGCCAGCGACAATTGGGTCAGCATCCGGTCGATGCGATATTCCGCCTCGTTGGTTTCCTCCACGAACAGGATCGCGCCGGTGAAATCGGGCAACCAGGGCGTGCCCATCAGCGCCGTCAGCACGGTGAGATTGCCACCCAGCAGCCGCCCGCTCGCCTTGCCGCTGCCAAAGGTGCGGATGCGGCCGCTGCGCGGCACCAGCCTATCCTCCGTCCCCACCGGATTGACATAGGTCGGTGTCGCCCCGTCGAACGCCACCGCGCGAAAACTGTCCCAGCTGAGCTTGCCCCAGCCGCTGGCGGCATTGGGGCCATGGATGGTGGTGAAGCCGGCGCGGGCCGCAAAGGCGAGATGCAGCGCCGTGATATCGGAAAAGCCGGTCAACAGCTTGGGATTGGCGCGGATCGTCTTGAAATCGAGATAGGGTAGCATGCGCGCGCAGCCCCAGCCGCCGCGCACCGCGAACACCGCCTTCACCTCCGGATCGGCATACATGGCGTTGACGTCGGCGGCGCGGTCGGCATCCTTGCCCGCCAGATAGCCATAGCGCTCGACCAGATGCGGCGCGGCCTTGGGCTTGAGCCCCATCGCCCGGATCGTCTCCTTGACCAGGTCCAGATCGAAGGCGTCATCGGTGAAACCGGCCGGCTCGACCAGGCCGACCACATCCCCTTCGCGCAGGCGCGGCGGCCGGATCAGCCCGGCGGGCGCCGCTGCCGAAACCGAGGGCACGCCCGCCGCGACCACAGCACCACTTATTCCGGCCAGCAACCCACGACGATCCATCATGCAAAAACGCTCCCATCCTTGTGGCGATAGACCCCACCGGACAGGTGCAGATCGATATCGGGATAATGGCAATCACTGACAGACGGACGGCCAAAGGCAAGCAACACGCAGTCCTCATCGCTTTCGTTAAGCAGATGATGGCCATCCGCCACACCCTTGGGAAAGGCCGCCATGTCGCCCGGTGCCATCGGCGTGCGCCCGCCCTCCTCGACCAGCACCGCCTCGCCCGACAGCAGGACGACAAATTCGTCCTCGCCCTCATGCCAGTGGCGTTGCGATGAGGCTGCGCCGGGTTTCAGCACGACGTGGCTGACGCCGAAATCGCCAAGACCCGTCGCCGGGGCCAGCCGGCGATAGTAGCGACCGGCCACCGCCAGCGCATGATCGCCCGGATAGCCGGTGGCATTGCTTTGTGGAATGGCGGCGAGATCGATCTTCGGCATGGCCCCTCTCCTCTGCGCTGGTCAAGAAAGACGGCTTTCGCTAACGCTGCCCCATGACCAAGACCAGCACCAATCATGACGCCCTGGCCCTGGCCGAGCGTCTGCTCGCCTGCCCCTCCGTCACCCCGGCCGTCGGCGATGTGTTCGCCGAACTGGAAGCGATGCTGGTCCCGCTGGGCTTCACCGTAGACCGTTTCGTCAGCGGCGTCGCGCCCGACGGCCCGGTCGAAAATCTGCTCGCCTGGCGCACCACCGGCGCCGGCCCGCATTTCGCCTTTGCCGGCCATCTCGACGTCGTCCCGCCCGGCCATGGCTGGGCCAGCGATCCTTTCACCCCGGTGGTGCGCGGCGACCTGCTCTACGGCCGCGGCGCGGTCGACATGAAGGGCGCGATCGCTGCCTTCGTCGCGGCGCTGCACGAATTGCCCGACGGCCTGCCTGGCACGATCAGCCTGATCATCACCGGTGACGAGGAAGGCCCGGCCACCTATGGCACGCTCGCGCTGATGGACCGGATGGTCGCCCATGGCCTGCACCCCGACATGTGCCTGGTCGGCGAACCCACCTCCTCGGCCCGGCTGGGCGACGTGGTGAAGATCGGCCGGCGCGGCTCGGTCAACATGTGGATCAAGGTGGCGGGCACGCAGGGCCATGTCGCCTATCCGCACCTGGCCGACAATCCGATCCCGGCGCTGGTCCGCATCCTGGCCAAAGTGGATGCCGAAGTGCTGGACGAGGGCACCGACTGGTTCCAGCCCAGCAATATCGAGATCACCGACCTGGAAGTCGGCAACCCGGCCCATAATGTCATCCCGGCGGCAGCAACCGCGCGCATCTCGATCCGCTTCAACGACCAGCATAGCGGCGCGTCGCTGATCGATCGGATCAGCGCGATCGCGGCGAGCGAGGGCGGCACGGTGGACGCCAAGATCAGCGGCGAGCCGTTCCTGACCCAGCCGGGCACGCTCTCCACCTTGATCAGCGATGCGATCCGCGACGTGACGGGCCTCGACACCGAATTGTCGACCACCGGCGGCACGTCGGATGCACGCTTCCTCTCGCGCCTCTGCCCGGTCGCCGAATTCGGCCTCAACAATGCGACGATGCACAAGCTGGACGAGGCCGTTGCGGTCGCCGACCTGCACGACCTGACCCGCATCTACACGCTGATCACGGAACGGGCGCTGCGGGGCTAGATTAACCGTCTGCCTGGAAGCAATTCGTCCAGAGCGGGCGCCCAAGCCCGGCATGACGGGTGAGCATGATCACATCTTGAACAGAGGAGCAGTTGCCCTCTGCTCCGCGATCATTCCTCTTCGGGATATCCGCATGCGCATTTCGCAGGCTCACGCCAATCGGCGGTAAGTTCCTCGACCTTTGCGATCTGCGTGGAACAGGAAGGGCACCAGACCCCGAATTCATCAACATAAGACCAGCTAGTATCGGGCCAGCAGACTTTCTGATTCATCAAATTTCTCCGTGGCGCACCGTTTGGAGCGATCCACGAAGAGACACCAGTTAAAGAAAGGTAATCTTGCTACGTGGCGGCCTGTAGCTTGGCCTTACTTGACGAAGGCCGGACCGATGGCTCGCTCCTACTCCTTAGCTTCTGATCGCGATGCCTCGGACAGGAGGCAAGAACAATATTATGAAAAATCATGATAAAAATTGCCGCAGCAATCAATTGGCATCATTTTTCTCCGTATCTTCACGTAAATTCATGCCAACAGGCGTCGCGCCTAGTCGATCGATGATGCGAGTCACCCCCATGTCGGCGGTGACATTGCCGACGGTACGGAAGATGTCGGGCACGGTTTCCACCGCGAGCAATAGCGGTAACGCCTCGACCGGGACGCCCATGGCGAGGCAGATGGGACCGGTGGTGGTGAAGAAGGTGATCTGGCTCGGCAAGCCGACCGCCGCCAGGCTGACGATCGCGGCGACCGCGACGCCCAACATGATCTGCACCGGGCCGAGCGCCACGCCGTTCATCGCCGCCACATAGAGGGCGACGCCCAGATTGGCGGGCGGACTGGTGATGCGGAACAGCGAGATGGCGAGCGGCAGCACGATGGAGCGCGTGCTTTCCCGCACCGCCAGCGGGCCGTCGCTCGCTGCGATCATCGCCGGCAACGAGGCGATCGAGCTTTGCGTCGAAAAGGCGATGAGCTGGGCCGGCAAGGCCGCACGGGCAAAACGGCCGGGCGCGATCTGGCCCAACAGGATCACCAGCGGGTAGACCAGCGCCGTCACAGCCAGGCAAATGAGGACGATGAAGGCTATATAGTGGAGCAGTGCCCCGGCGGTGGCGAGGCCTGAGCGGCTACCGGCCACCAGTGCCAGGGCGAACACCCCGATCGGGGCGAGCCACAACACCCAGCCGACGACGATCAGCAATGTATCGACCAGCGCGGTGAGGAAGCCCGTCAGCGCGGCGCGCCGCTCCTCCGCCACCCGCGTCACGGCAAAGCCGAAGACGAGGGCGAAGAGGACGACGGCGACCACCTGCCCCTCGGCCGCACTGCGGATCGGGTTGGCCGGGATGAAACCCAGCAACCATTCGGCGGACGGGCGAACGCCGGGCACCTCGCTGGCCGGCCCCGCCCCGGTGAGCGCCCCCACAGCGCCAGCCGGCACTGGCCAGAATTGCAGCAGCAACAGCCCCAGCAGCGCCGCGACAGCCGCGGAGGCCGTGAGCAGCAGCGCAAAGAGGATCAGCGTCCGGGTCGCCGTGCCGCTGGTCCGCGCCGTGCTGGCGGCGGATGCGACACCTGTGACGAGCAGCGCAAAGATCAGCGGGATGAGCGGCATCTGGAGCCCGTTGAGCCAGGCCTTGCCGACTGGCTGGGCGATATCGACGATGCGCGCATCCAGCGCGCCGCCAAATTCCGACAGGGCAATGCCGCACGCCAGTCCCGCGACCAGCGCTATCATGATCCTGACCGTCAACGACATGTGCATTCCCCCTGATGCGTGACGGCATCGCTCCCCTGCCGATCAGCCTAAAAGCTTGCAGGCAAAAAGAAAGCCCGGCGATCGTTACGATCGCCGGGCCAATTTGGTCTGGCTGGGAGCCGACCGTATCTTGACTGCTCAGCCCTTCTTTTCGGGCGGCAGGGTGATCTTCACATCCTCGCCATTCTGGCCGGGGAAATTGGTGAACATCGCGTCGATCAGATTGGGCACCAGATAGGTGAGCTTGTTGGACAGCGACTGGGCGCTGGCCTTGCCCTCGAACAGGCGCAGATTATCGGCCGCACGATCGATCTTCATGCTGAGATCGCTGGTGTAGACGGTGTAGCTCGACACGTCGTTGAAGCCGGCACCGCCGAACAGCCAGGGATCATAGAAGCCATAGCCCCAGGGACGACCCCAACGGCCATAGCCCCAACCGCCGCCGAAATAGGGGCTCGGCCCGAAACCACCGGTCGAGCGCACACGCTCGCGGCCATTGTCGACATCATAGGCGACACGCACGATGAGGTCGGCCTTGGCCGGATCGCCGGCGGCGACATAGCCGGTCTGGGTCAGGCGTTGCCCGACCATCTGGGCATAATGGGAAAATTCGAGCCCACCGGCGAGCTTGGGATCGTCGGCGACGATCGTGTAGCTCTGCCCTGCGGGGGCGGGGAGCTGCTGGAAACGGGCGACGTCCGCCTTGAACGACGTGGCGCAGCCGGACAGGGCCACCAACGCCAGCGCGGGCGCTGCGAAAAGGCCGATCTTGCTGAAAGCTTTCATTTTTTCGCGTCCTGAATCAGGCGGATGCCTGTTAGTCTTCTTGCGCCCTGCTCTAGCAAAACGCAACTGAACATCGTTTGAACGCACCAACCCGTCGATTGGACGCAAGCCATGTCCGGTCAATGAAGGGACGGAGCGGCGGCGCCCATTCCGTATGCATGCCGCAGGGGATGGACTCTTTCCCTACCCCCTGTGGCATCAGGGCATCACTCAGCGCATCAGACCCATGGCATCATAGGCGGCTCGCAGGGTCGGTTCGGCTGCCGCCGCCGCCTTGGCCGCGCCCTTGTCGAGGATCGCATCGAGCGCGGCATCGTCGGTGCGCAGTTCCACGAAGCGCTCGCGCATCGGCCGCAGCGTTTCGACCAGCAATTCACCCAGCGCCGGCTTGAACGCGCCGAAGCCCTTGCCGGCGAACTGCGCGCAGACCGCATCGGGCGTGCTGTTCGACAGGGTGGCGTAGATGCCGATCAGGTTGGTCGCTTCCGGACGACCGGCCAGGCCTTCCGCCGTTTCCGGCAGCGGCTCGGGATCGGTCTTGGCCTTCTTCACCTTGGTCATGATCGCATCATCCTCGTCGGTCAGGTTGATGCGGCTCAGGTCCGAGGGGTCGGACTTGGACATTTTCGCCGTGCCGTCGCGCAGCGACATGATGCGCGCCGATTCCTTCGGGATGATCGGCGCCGGCAGGGTGAAGACGTCAGCGCCGAAATCGGTGTTGAACTTGGTGGCGATGTCGCGCGACAGCTCGAGATGCTGCTTCTGGTCCTCGCCCACGGGGACATGGGTCGCCTGATAGAGCAGGATGTCGGCCGCCTGCAGCACCGGATAGACGAACAGGCCGACCGACGCGCCCTCGCGGTCCTTGCCCGCCTTGTCCTTGAACTGAGTCATGCGGTTGAGCCAGCCGATGCGCGCGGTGCCGTTCAGGAGCCAGGCGAGTTCGGCATGGGCCGGCACGCGCGCCTGATTGAAGAGGACCGAGCGATCGGGATCGATGCCCGATGCGACCAGGGCGGCGGCCATGTCGCGTACGTTGCGGATGCGCTGCTCGCGCCCTTCATGCACGGTGATCGAGTGCATGTCGGCAAGGAAGAAGAAGCACTGGCTGCCTTCATCCATCTCGTCCTGCATCTTCACCCAGTTGCGGATCGCGCCAAGGTAGTTGCCAAGGTGCAGATTGCCGGTGGGCTGGATGCCGGAAAGGACGCGCATACTCTAATCCATTCTGTTGGTTATGGGGTGCCTCGCCGCCGCATCAGCGCCTTGAGGTCGGATAGGCGATAGGCGCCGGTGACGAAGCAAGCCAGCCCGTACAGCGCGACGCCCGCGCCGACAAGCAGGGCAAGCCCGATATAGCGGCTGACCATCGGGCCCGAGAGCATCGGATCGAGCAGATCCTCGCCCGCCCAGAGCGCCAGCCCCATCACCACCGCCGCCACGGCAAGGCGCGGGATACGGCGGCGCAGCTGCGGGTCTGCCGTAAAATGGCCACGCGCGACCAGCGTGCGATAGAGCATCGCGACATTGACGGTGGAGGAGAGCGCGGTGGCGAGCGGCGGCCCGATATGACCGAGCGTGGGGATCATCGCGAGATTGCCGACGATATTGATGGCGATCGACAGCATCGCATAGCGCACCGGCGTCTTCGTATCGCCGCGCGCGTAATAGCCCGGCGTCAGCACCTTCACGAGCACATAGCTGGGCAGGCCGATCGAGAAGGCGGAGAGTGCCCAGCCGCAGCGCATCGCGTCCTCCGCACTGAAGCGGCCATATTGGAACAGGCCGCGCACGATCGGTTCGGCAACGGTGATGAAGGCGATGGTCGCCGGCAAGGTCAGGAACAGGGCGAGTTCGATGCCCCGGTTCTGCGTTTCCATCGCCGCCTGATCCTCACCCTTCGACAGCATGCGCGAGATGGTGGGAAGAAGGATGGTGCCAAGGCCGATGCCGATCAGGCCGAGCGGCAACTGATTCAACCGGTCGGCATAATAGATATAGGTGATCGAGCCCGAGGCGAGCAGCCAGCCCGAGAGCGCCGTGGAGATCAAGAGGTTGATCTGCGACGCGCCGGCGCCGGCAGCGGCCGGCACGATCAGGCGCAGCAGCTCGCGCACGTCGGCGTCGAGGCGCGGACGCTTCAATTTCATCGAGACGCCGGCCCGCTTGCAGGCCCAGATCAGCCAGAGGAGTTGCAACGCCCCGCCGACCGTGACCGACATCGCCTGAACACGCGCGGTTTCATATTCGTCGGCGCCGTGGAAGAACCACAGGCCGGCGATCATCGCGACGTTGAGCAGGATCGGCGCGGCCGCATTGACCCAGAATTTGTCGAGCGAGTTCAAGATGCCGCCCAGCAAAGAAGCCAGGCTGATCAACGCAAGATAGGGAATGGTGATGCGCGACAAGGTGACGGCGAAGGCGAACTGATCCGGCGTCGGATTCTGGCGCGAAAAGCCGCCCGACAGCGCCCAGGTGATCGGCCAGGCCGCCGCCAGCAGCACGATCGTGAACAGGATCAGCACCGGCAGCAGCACGGCCAGCGCCCGCTCGGCGAAATGATAGCCGTCGGCCATGCCGCCCGGCCCGGCCGCCTTCTTGTTGAACAGCGGGATGAAGGCGGCGGAGAAGGCGCCCTCGGCAAAGAAGGCGCGGAACATGTTGGGCAGGCGGAAGGCGACGCCGTTGAAGGCGTCCGACGCGAAGCCGGCGCCGACATAACGAGCCGCGAGCGAATCGCGCACCAGCGCCAGCACCCGGCTGGCGAGCGTCAGCCCGCCGACCGAGCCAAGGGCCTTCACCAGTTTCATGGCAATCTCCGTTCGGGCTGAGCGAAGTCGAAGCCCTGCCCTGAGCGTAGCGAAAGGGCTTCGCTACGCTCAGCCGCGCCCTTCGACAGGCTCAGGGCGAACGGATGGGTACTCATCAAGAATCAGGCGTGGCCGGCGGGTTCGCCTGCGGTCTGCTGCATCTGTTCGGCCTGCTGCAGGTAGAGCGCGCCGAAATCGATCGGATCGAGCAGAAGCGGCGGGAAGCCGCCGTCGCGGATCGCGTCGGCCAGCACGCGGCGGGCAAAGGGGAAGACGAGGCGCGGCGCTTCGGCCAGCATGAAGGGCTGGATCTGGTCCTCGGGCACGTTGCGCATGCCGAACAGGGCCGCATAGACGAGTTCGACGGCAAAGGCGGTGCCCTGCGGCGCGACGGCCTTCACTTCGATCTTCAGGGCGATTTCCAGCACTTCGTCACCGACGCGGTCGGCACCGATGTTGAACTGGACGTCGATCTGGGGCTGGTCCTGCCACTGGTAAACGGCCGGGGCGTTCGGATTTTCGAACGACAGATCCTTCACATATTGGCTGATCAGCGCAATCTGCGGCGCGGTGTCGGCGCCATTGCCGGTCACGTTGGTCTGGATGGTGTCGGCTTCGTCGGCCATTGTCCTCAAATCCTTGCTGATCGTTCGTTGCTCGAAGGGCCGGAACGGCCCGCGATATCGATCCGCGCGCTTAGCAGTGGCGAAAGATCAGGGCAATGCCGCCCGACAGGAAGCAATGTCGGCCAATTGCTGCGCATTACAGAGCAAGCCGATATTTGAAGTATCGTGCAAACATGCCTATGTTGATGGAACATCATCCCGAACAAAGGGTATTTGCCTCCGTGTACGTGATCGTCATCCTCGCCATGATTGCCGGCTTCCTGGCACTGCGGCTCTATTCCGTTCTTGGAAAGCGGACGGGCCATGAGCAGGAGCCTGCGCTGCGCCCGGCGGAGGAACGCGCCAAGGTGGGCGGCTTGCAGCCCCGCCCGATGCCGGAAGCGACGGGCGATTCGGTTCGTCTGGCCGAAGGCCTCATTACCCCGGCGGGCGAAGCAGGCGTGCGCGCGCTGATCAGTGCCGATCGCAGCTTTGACGTGCCGCAATTCGTCGAAGGCGCCAAGAGCGCCTACAAAATGGTGCTGGAAGCCTTCTGGCGCGGTGATCGCGACGAACTGGCCTGGCTGTGCGACGCCGATGTTCTCGGTTCCTTCGAGGAAGCGATCGCGGCGCGCGAAGCCGAGGGCCATGTGCTCGACAATCGCCTGGTGCGGATCGAGAAGGCGCAGATCGTCGATGCCAGCGTCAATGGCCGTATCGCCGAAGTTTCGCTGCGGTTCGAGGCGGACATTGCCGCCGTCACCCGTGATAAGGACGGCAATGTCATTGCCGGGTCGCTGACCGACGCGGTCGGCACCAACGATATCTGGACCTTCACCCGCGACATCCGCAGCGCGGATCCCAACTGGAAGCTCAGCGAAACCGACGAGGCGGCGTGAGCCTGCGTCATTCGGGGGGAGCGCTGCTTGCGGCGCTGATGCTGTCCGCCTGCGCGGGCGGCGTCATTCCGCCATCGGCCGGCGGCCCTGCGCCAAGCCGGCCGAGCGGTAGCGGCGAAGGCGCGACCCGGCCGGTCCCGGCCACGCCCCGCCCCACCCTGCCCCCGAAACTGCCGACCGTATCGCCGGACGACCTGTCCACGGATCAAGCCAATGCCGCCGGCTTGGGCGTCACGCCCGGCCCCGACATTGCCAGCCTGATCCCGTCCGGTGAGCGCGCCCGCGCCGCCCTGCAGGCCTTTCGCATTTCCTGTCCGACGCTGATGAAGCGCACCGACCAGAGCGGGCTGACGCGCGGATCGGACTGGAACAGCGCCTGCAGCGCGGCGTCGAGCTGGCCCGAAGCCACCGCGGCCGAGTTTTTCTCCCGCTATTTCGAGGCGGTGCAGGTGGGCGAGGGCAAGGCCTTCGTCACCGGCTATTATGAGCCGGAAATCGCCGGATCGCGCACCCGCCAGCCCGGCTATCAGGTGCCGATCTATCGCCGCCCGGCGGAACTGATCGACGTCAACCTTGGCCTGTTCAGCGAAAGCCTGAAGGGCCGCACCATTCGCGGCAAGGTGCAGGGCAGCAATTTCGTGCCGTTCGACGAGCGATCGCAGATCGTCGACGGATCGCTGGCGGGACGCGGGCTGGAACTGGCCTGGGCGGCCGACCCGGTCGAATTCTTCTTCCTGCAGGTCCAGGGCAGTGGCCGGCTGACCCTGCCCGACGGCGGCGTGATGCGCATCGGCTATGACGGGCAGAATGGGCGCGACTATACCGGCATCGGCAAGCTGATGAAGGATCGTGGCCTGATCCAGGCCGGGTCGATGCAGGACATCATGCAATATCTGCGCGCCCACCCCGCCGAGGGCGCGGCGATCATGAACGAGAATAAGAGCTTCGTCTTCTTCCGTGAATTGACCGGCGCGGGACCGATCGGCGCGCTGGGCGTACCGGTTACGGCCGAGGCGACGGTGGCAGCCGACCCCAAATATATTCCACTGGGCGCCCCTGTCCTGCTGTCGCTGGACCGGGCCGAACCCAATGGCATCTGGATCGCCCAGGACACTGGCGGTGCGATCAAGGGCGCCAATCGGTTCGACAGTTTCTGGGGGGCAGGCGACCGCGCGCGCGGCATTGCCGGCGGCATGTCCGCTCGGGGCAGCGCACTGATATTGCTGCCGATCGGGTCCGCCGCACGGCTGGCGCGCCCGTGATCGCGCGCCATGCGACGCCGGACCCTATCTTCTGAAGAGCAGGCGCTCTGGGGCGCATTGACGCGCTCGGTCCGGCCGTTGCGGCCGGGGCTGATCCGTCCGCCTTTGCCCGTTGTCGCCCCGGTGCCGATCCCGGAAACAAGGTTAACGCCGCAGCCTGCCAAGGCGGTGCCGATCACCCCCGCCCGCACGCCAGCGGCCGTACTCGACACTGGCTGGGAAAAGCGAATCCGTAGCGGCAACATCGCCCCCGATATGTCGATCGACCTGCACGGCCATAATCTGGCCGGCGCCCATGTCAGGCTTAATCAGGCGCTGGCGGCAGCGATTGCTCGTGATGTCCGGGTGCTGCTGGTCGTGACCGGCAAGCCGCCAAAAGCCAGCAGCCACGGGGATTCGAGCCGGCGCGGCGCGATCCGGGGCGAGATCGGCCACTGGCTGGAGACCAGCCCCTATGCCGATCGCATCGCCAGCGTGCGCATCGCCCATCCCCGCCATGGCGGCGACGGCGCCATCTACCTGATCCTGCGCCGCAAAAAATGACGCAATTTGCGCAGCCACTGACCTTTTCTTAACCACTGTCCTTCATATCCGCCTGATCCAGCAGCACCGATTATCGGGGGCTTTGAGCAGGCAGGGAGGCACATGCAGGGCGTGACAGTGAAAAGCCGCGCTGCTGCCTTTGCCTGTGCGGCTGGCGCGCTCGTCTTCATCCTGTCGCTACTATTGGGCCATGGCGCGGCCGACAATCTGGTCGATGTCGGCCGATCCCTGATCATCGCGATCCTGTGCGGCACGATGAGTTGGGCGTCGGCCCAGCGCACCATCGCCGCGACCGCAAACGCGATCGATACCGCGACCGAGCGGCTGCTGGCCGCTGCCCATGGCGATCTTCATTCCCACGTCCCCGCCGAGATCGGACTGGAACTGCCCGACCTGTCAGTGGCGATGGAAAGCCTGTTCAGCCAGGTCCGCACCAATCTGGATCATGTCCAGACATTGGCGCTGTTCGACCAGGTGACCGGCCTTGCCAACCGCACCAGCTTCTGCCGGCAGGTCGAACGCCTGCTCGTCGAACGCAGCGGCATGGGACCGGCCGCCTTGTTCTTCATCGACCTGGACGGCTTCAAGGCGGTCAACGACACGCTGGGCCATGCAGCCGGCGACCAATTGCTGGCGCGGGTGGCGGGCCGCCTGCGCGAAGTGGTGATGGCGCAGGTCAGCGCGGGTTTGGGCGACGCCGTGATCGGCCGCCTGGCCGGCGACGAGTTCACCATGTTCTTCCCCACCCTGCCCAGCCGCGATGCCGCTTCACGCATCGCACGTGCCATCCAGTTCGCGCTGGGCGAGCGATTCGAACTGGGCAGCCAGCATGTCGACCTGGGCGCGTCGATCGGCATCGCCTGCTATCCCGAACATGGCGACAGCCTGTCCGCGCTGCTGCGATCGGCCGACATCGCCATGTATCATGCCAAGCATGAAGGCCGGGGCCGCGCCGAGATGTTCACCGCCGAACTGGCGCTGGAAGCGGCGGACCGGGCCGAACTGGAACGCGACCTGCTGCTGGGGCTGGAGCGCGACGAATTCCTGCTGGAATTTCAGCCGCAGATCGAGATGAGCCATGGCGGGGTGGCGCAGGCGGTCACGGCCGAGGCGCTGGTGCGATGGGTCCATCCCGAACGCGCGCTGATCATGCCCGGCGCGTTCGTGCCGGTTGCCGAGGAAAGCGGCATGATCGTCGCGCTGGGCGACTGGGTCATGGGCCGGGTATGCGAGACCGCTGCGAGCTGGGCGCGATCGGGCGTGCATCAGCGAATCGCGATCAACATTTCGACCCGCGAACTGGCACAGGCCGATTTCTTCCTGCGCCTGCGCCACGCCATGGCGACACACCAGACCCCGCCGGCCATGCTGGAGCTGGAGATCACCGAATCGCTGGCAATGGACATGGACGAGCGCGTGTTGGGACAGCTCAGCGCGCTGCGACAGGATGGCGTGCGAATCGCCATCGACGATTTCGGCACCGGCTATTCCAATCTGGCCCGGCTGCGTGAATTGCCGGTCGACCGGGTGAAGATCGACCGCAGCCTGGTGCGCGACATCGCGACCTCCGCAGAGGCGCGGACGATCTGCAGCGCAGTCGTTGGGCTGATTCAGGGCCTTGGCATGGAAGTGGTGATCGAAGGGGTCGAGACGCAGGCACAGATGGACATGCTGCGCGTCATCGGATGCACCCTGTTTCAGGGCTATCACCTCGCCCGACCGATGGGCGAGGCGCAATATCTGGATCGATATGCCGCCGCCCCCACCGTCGAACCGACGGAACGACGCAGCCTCTAAGCTGGACGATTCAGGGCAGGCGCCGGGCCGACAGGATCTTGACCGTCGGCTCCAGCATCTGCCCCTTCATCACGCCATTGCCGGCGGTGGGCGATTTCGGCCCGGCCTGGATGGCCTTCACGATATCCAGCCCCTCGACCACATGCGCGAAGACGGCAAAGCCCTGATTGTCGCCGGCCGATTCGGGCTGCGCGTCCATCGCCGGCATCTTGCCCAGCACGATGAAGAAATCCCCGGTTGCGCTGCCCGGTGCATAGCGCGCCATCGACAGCGCACCGTCATCATGGGTGAGGCCCGTCTGACTGGTCGGCTCATGCTTGATCGGCGGCAGGACGCGCTTGGGATCATTCTGTGTCCCGCCCTGGATGAAGCCATAGTCCGGGCCGCCGACCGCGCGATAGAAGACGGTGCCATCGAACCGCTTCTGATCGACATAGCGCAGGAAATTGCCGGCCGTGACCGGTGCCTTGTCGGGATGCAGTGTCACCACGATGCGCCCGGCACTCGTATCGAGCGCCACCCGGACATCGCTTGAGGCGACAGGCGGCGGAACCGAGGTTGAAGACTGGGCCATCAGCGGGCCGGAGGCCAGCGCGACAAGGAGGAACAGGGCCAGGGTGCGGATCATGGCATCAAGCCTAGTCCAACCACCCTGCCCTGTCAGCCCATGGAGTCAGCCCATGGTTGGGTCTGCTATCAGCCTTCCAGCTGGCGCATCAGGGCGCGGACGTCGGCGTCCATGTCCGGATGGCTTTCACGCAGCTTCTCGATCGTGCGCACCGCGTGAATCACCGTGCTATGATCGCGACCGCCAAAGGTACGGCCGATTTCCGGCAGCGAGCGCGGCGTCATCTTCTTCGAGATGTACATCGCCACCTGACGGGGACGCGCGACGGCGCGCGCACGGCGCTTCGACTTCATTTCCGACAGGTCGATCTTGAAATGCGCGGCACAGGCCTTCTGGATCTCGTCGATGGTCAGGCGACGCACATTGGCGCGCACTGCGTCGGCGAGCATGGTCTGGGCAAATTCCAGATCGATCGAACGACCGGTCAGCTGGCCATAGGCCACCAGCTTGTTGAACGCGCCTTCCAATTCGCGCACGTTCGAGCGGATCGAACGGGCAAGGAAGTCGATCACCGCATCGGGCACCGGCGGATCGCCGGCATGGGCGCGGCGCGCTTCCAGAATCGCAAGGCGCAGATCGAGACCGGCCGGACGGATATCGGCTACCAGACCGCCCGCCAGACGCGACAGGATGCGCGGATCAATGCCGTCCAGCATCTGCGGCGCCCGGTCGGCGGTCACGACGATACGGGCACCGGTATCGATCAGGTCGTTGATCGTGTGGAGGAATTCTTCCTGGGTCGAACCCTTGCCGGCGATGAACTGGATATCGTCGATCAGCAGCAGGCGCGCGGCGCGCAGGCGGGCCTTGAATGCCATCGTCTCGTTCGAGCGCATCGCATTGACGAACTCGACCATGAAGCGTTCGGCCGACATGTAGAGCACCGGTGCGCTCGGCGAATGGGCAGAGAAGGCCCGCGCGATCGAGTGCAACAGGTGCGTCTTGCCCTGGCCGGTGCCGCCATGGATGAAGAGCGGCGTGAAGCGGGGCTCCGCCTCGCCCGCCATTGCCAGCGCCGCCGAATAGGCGAGCTGGTTGGTTTCACCCGGAACGAACTGGTCGAAGGCGTGACGCGGCTGGAAGTTGCAGGCGACGGTCGGCGCAGCGGCAACGATCGCCGGCGCCGTCACGGCTGCGGCCACGTCGCGCTTCACCTCCAGCAGGCGCGGACCCGACGAATCGGGCGCACGGCGCAGGCGCACTTCACGCACACCGGCGCCCGAACAGCGCCAGGCCATGCGCAGGCGATCGCCAAACTGGCCGGAAACGAAATTCGCGCTGAAATCCGACGCAAAATGGAGATCCAGCGTCTGCGAATCGGGGCAATAGTCACCCAGGCGCGCAGGCTTCAACCATTGGTCGAACATGCGCGCGCCGATGTCGCGGCGCAGACCGGTGCGGATGGTCGTCCAGGCGGATTCCAGGCGGGCCATATCTGCCGCTGCCTCTCCGTCCTGAATTCCAAGCACCGCCGCATTATCCTTCATTGAATGCTGCCCCCAAAATACCAACAAAAATGCCCCTGAGGGCACGACTATCGGACGCAACAAGATGGTTCGGAAAAGCGCCCCCGCCTTTCCGAGTCTGATACATCGACTGACATTATGACGACCGCCAGGAAGTGATTCGATCAGCGGCCGGAGGATCAAAATAGACAGGGCCGCTTCGCCGGATCAAGGGCGGGTCGCTTCAAAAAACTGAAATAAAGACGTTGACTCGGGAATCCCGCGGAAAACTGCAGATTCACAAATTATGGCTATTTTTCAGTGAATTACTTGGCAGCGATTCTGACGATCCGGCTCGAATCGTGAGAAATTCGCGGGTCAGGGAAATGACTATTCCGTGACTCCAGCAGAAAAAGCCCGCTCCGGCGATCCGGAGCGGGCTTTTCAGATAAGCGGGTAGCTTAACGTAAGGCTTAGGCGATCGCGCCGACGGCCTTGGTCAGGCGACCGAACTTACGAGCGGCGGTGTTCTTGTGCAGAACGCCACGGGCAACGCCGCGGGCCAGTTCGGGCTGGACAGTCTGAAGCGCGGTCGCAGCAGCATCCTTGTCACCGGCGAGGATGGCGGCTTCCACCTTCTTCACCAGGGTGCGGATCCGGCTGATGCGGGCGCCATTGATCGCGGCGCGACGCTCATTGCGACGGATGCGCTTCTTGGCTTGCGGCGTATTGGCCATTCTATTCCTCGGTTCTCATCAAATCTCGGGAAGAGGCCCGTCGGATTCGCCAACCAGCCTCGTGAAGGTGCGCCCCTTACAGCTGTTCCGGGGTGTCGTCAACCAGCGAGCCCCCCGCTATTTCTGGCATTTGGGGCAATGGAAGGTCGATCGCCCCCCATCGACTCGGCGTTGCACGGTGCCGCCACAGGGACAAATCTGTCCCTCGCGCCCATAGACTCGCCATTGGTTGGAGAAATAGCCCAATTCGCCATCCGGCCGCGCATAATCGCGCAGGGTGGACCCGCCGGCGACGATGGCGGCGGACAGAACGGTACGAATCGCTTCTACCAGCAAAGTGAGTCGGGGCTTCGATATGCGCCCTGCCGCTCGAGTCGGGGCGATGCCCGCCATGTTCAGCGCTTCGCAGACATAGATATTGCCCAACCCCGCGACGATGCGCTGGTCGAGCAGCGCCGCCTTGATCGATGTTGCCTTGCCATCCAGCGCCTGCGCCAGATAGGCCGCGTCGAAATCCGGCCCCAATGGTTCCGGGCCCATGCGGGTGAAGGGGGCATAGCCCTGCCAGGCGTCACTGCGCACCAGATCGAGCGAACCGAAACGGCGCGGGTCGTTGAGCGAGAGAAGATGCCCGCTGCCCGTCTCCAGCAACAGATGGTCATGCGCCCCGATTTCCGCCGGATCGATTCGCCAACGCCCCGACATGCCGAGATGGAAGATCATCATGTCGCCGCGATCGGTTTCGATGAGGCCATATTTGGCCCGGCGCGAGAGGCCCGTGACGGTGGCGCCGGTCATACGCTGACGCAGGTCCACCGGAATCGGGAAGCGCAGATCGGCGCGGCGTGGCTCGACCCGTGTGAGGGTCGCCCCCTGCAAGACGGATCGCAGACCGGAAACGGTGGTTTCGACTTCGGGAAGCTCTGGCATGGCCCCTATGTAGGATGCCGGATAGCGGAGCGACAGGGGCGTTTACGCCCAGCTCCCAACCCATGCCTTCGCGCTGGATTGGCGCTGAAACTGCGCAATCACATAAGAGCGTAATTCACCGTATCGCGTGAGCGCGCATAGCGCTTCCATCTGGCACGATCAGGCTCTAGAGCGAACCGCATGAGCGAAACAGCATCCTTCGGCTATCGCGACGTCGATGCCGCCGAGAAGGCCGGCATGGTCCGCGCCGTATTCTCCAATGTCGCCGCCAAATATGACCTGATGAACGACGCCATGTCGGGCGGCGCCCATCGGTTGTGGAAGGATCAGTTCGTCAAGCGGGTGAAGCCGCAGCCGGGCGAGCAGATATTGGACATGGCCGGCGGCACCGGCGACATCGCCTTTCGCATGCACAAGCTGGGTGCGCATATCACCGTGTCCGACATCAACCCCGAGATGCTGGCCGTGGGTGTCGAGCGGGCGCAGAAGAAGGGCTATGAAGGCCTGATCTGGTCGGAGCAGAATGCCGAGACGCTGACCTTTGGCGACCGGGAATTCGACGCCTATACGATCGCCTTCGGCATCCGCAACGTCACCCATATCGACATGGCGCTGCGCGAGGCGCACCGCGTTCTGAAGTTCGGCGGGCGCTTCTTCTGCCTGGAATTTTCGACCACCACCTGGCCGGGCTTTTCCGACGTCTATGACAGCTATTCGCACAAGCTGGTGCCACAGCTGGGCAAGCTGTTCGCCAATGACGCCGACAGCTATCGCTATCTGATCGAATCGATCCGCCGCTTCCCGCCCATGCCCAAGTTCGAGAGCATGATCCGCGACGCCGGTTTCGTGAATACCAAGGTCGAGCCGATCCTGGGCGGACTGGTGGCGATCCATTCGGGCTGGAAGATCTGACGCCCGCATGACCACCCACGCGACTCATATCTGGCGGCTCCTGAAATGGGGCCGGACACTCGCACGCCATGGCGCCCTCACTGGCATTGAACGCGATCCGCTGACGCCGACGCCGGTACGCCGGCTGGTGCGCCTGGCCCGGTTCGGCGCGCGCGTGCCCAAGCAGCCACGCTATGCCGATGCGTTCCAGTCGATCGGCCCGGCCGCGATCAAGCTGGGTCAGACGCTGGCGACCCGCCCAGATCTGGTCGGTGAGGAGGCGGCGAACGATCTGTTGCGCCTGCAGGACGCCCTGCCCCCGGTTCCGTTCGACACGATCCGCGCGCAGGTCGAGCAGAGTTTCGGCCGGCCGCTGGAGCAGGTCTATGCCCGCTTCGACGAGCAGCCCGTCGGAGCCGCGTCAATCGCGCAGGTGCATCGCGCCGTTACCAGCGACGGCCGCGAGGTCGCGGTCAAGGTGATCCGGCCCGGCGTGATCGACCAGTTCAACCGCGACATCCAGACCTATGAATGGGCTGCCGCCCATGTCGAGATGCTGGGCGGCGAAGTCGCCCGCCTGCGCCCGCGCCTGGTGATCGCCAATATGAAGCGCTGGACCGCGCGCGAGCTGGACCTGCGGCGCGAAGCGGCATCGGCATCGGAACTGGCCGAAGCGATGGAAGCGATGCCCGGCTATCGCATTCCCGCCATCGACTGGGATCGCACGACCGGCAAGGTCATGACGATGGAATGGATCGACGGCATCAAGATCTCCGATCGCGATGCGCTGATCGCCGCCGGCCATGACCTCAAAGACATCGCCGCGCGGCTGGTCAACGCCTTCCTGCGCCAGGCGATCGCCGAGGGGTTCTTCCACGCGGACATGCATCAGGGCAATTTGTTCGTGAAGGGCAATGGCGACATCGTCGCGATCGATTTCGGCATCATGGGCCGGATCGATCGGCGCGCCCGCATGTGGCTGGCCGAGATTCTCTATGGCCTGATCACCGGCAACTACAAGCGCGTCGCCGAAATCCATTTCGAGGCGCAATATGTGCCCGGCCATCATAATGTCGACGAGTTCGCTACCGCGTTGCGCGCCGTGGGCGAGCCGATGCGCGGCAAGCCGGCGAGCGAATTGTCGGTCGGCGGTATGCTGGACGGACTGTTCGCCATCACCCGCGATTTCGACATGCAGACCCAGCCGCATCTGCTGCTGCTGCAGAAGACGATGGTGATGGTCGAGGGCGTCGCCCATCAGCTCGATCCCGAAATCAACATGTGGGAGACGAGCGGCCCCTATGTGAAGGAATGGCTGCGCACCGAATTGGGGCCGGAAGCCAAGGCCGCTGATGCGCTGATCGAGAATTGGCGCCTGATTCAGCGGCTGCCGGCGCTGGTCCGCCGCATCGAAGACGCCTTCCCCGAAAAGGGCGGTGCCCCGCCGCCGCTGCCGCTGGGCGACGTGAAGCTGATCCAGGTGGGCGGCGGCTGGCGCTATGGGCTGGTTGCGCTGCTGGCGGCGGCGATCGGCGCCGGGGCGATGGCCGCCGCCACGACCTTCTTCTAAGTCGGCGACCGGGCTGGACAAGTCCCGGTCGCACGACCAAATGTTGGCCATGACCCAGCGTGTCCTTCTCATCGTCTCCGGCGGCATTGCGGCCTATAAGTCGCTGGAACTGGTGCGCCAGTTGCGCAAGCGCGGCATCGCCGTGCGCGCGGTGCTGACCGAAAGCGCGCAGCAGTTCGTCACGCCGCTGAGCCTGGGCGTGCTGACCGAGGATCATGTCTATGGTGACATGTTCGATCTCAAGGAAGAGCGCGAGATCGGCCATATCCAGCTGTCGCGCCAGGCGGACCTGATCGTCGTCGCGCCGGCGACCGCCAACATCCTGGCGAAGATGGCGGCGGGCATTGCCGATGACCTGGCCACCACCATATTGCTCGCCACCGACAAGCCGGTGCTGGCCGTACCGGCGATGAATGTGCGCATGTGGCACCACAAGGCGACGCAGCGGAACCTGGCGCAGCTCCATGCCGATGGCCTCCACATCATGACGCCCGACGATGGCGAGATGGCCTGCGGCGAATATGGCAAGGGGCGCCTGCCCGAGCCGGAAGCTATTGCGGCGGAGATTGGGCGCTTGCTGGCCGCTCCGACTTTGCCCGATCCGCTGGCGGGTCAGCCGGATTTCGCCGGCGCGGATGAACCGCTGACCGGACGGCATATATTGGTGACGGCCGGGCCGACGCATGAGCCTATCGATCCGGTGCGCTACATCGCCAATCGCTCTTCGGGCAAACAGGGTTTTGCTATCGCCGCCGCCGCTGCGCGTGCCGGGGCGAAGGTGACTTTAGTGGCGGGCCCCGTGCATCTGCCCACGCCCGCCGGTGTCACCCGCATCGATGTCGAGACCGCGCGCGAGATGCTGGCGGCGGTCGAAGACGCGCTGCCCGCCGACGCAGCGATCATGGTCGCGGCCGTTGCCGACTGGCGCACCGCCGACGCGGCCGAGCAGAAGCTGAAGAAGGACGGATCGGGCGCGCCCGCGCCGCTTAGCCTGGTCGAGAATCCCGACATATTGGCGACGCTGGGCCATCATGTCCGCCGACCCCGCCTGCTGATCGGCTTTGCCGCCGAAACCCAGAAGATCGCCGAACATGCGCAGGCCAAGCTGACCCGCAAGGGCGCCGACTGGATCGTCGCCAATGACGTGTCCGGCGACGTCATGGGCGGCGACAGCAACAGCGTCCAGATCGTCACATCCACCGGCATCGAAAGCTGGGCCGCCATGGCCAAGAGCGATGTCGCCACCAAACTCATCGAAAAGGTTGCCAATGCCCTCTCCCCTGCCGCCGATTGATATCCAACTCATGCGCCTGCCCAATGGCGAGGGCCTGCCCGTCCCCGCCTATGCCACCGCGCATGCCGCCGGCATGGATGTGGTGTCGGCCGAGGAGATCATTCTCAACCCTGGCGATCGCCATCCGGTCGCGACCGGTTTCGCGCTGGCGATCCCCGAAGGCTATGAGATTCAGGTCCGGCCTCGTTCCGGCCTGGCGCTCAAGCATGGCATCACCCTGCCCAACGCCCCGGGCACGATCGACGCCGACTACCGCGGCGAACTTAAGGTGCTGCTGATCAACCATGGCGCCGATCCCTTCCCGATCAAGCGGGGCGATCGCATCGCGCAACTGGTGGTTGCGCCAGTTCAGCTTGCGAGCTTCGTCGAGGTCGATATGCTCGACGATACCGTCCGGGGACAGGGCGGCTTCGGTTCTACGGGAGTGTGACATCATGATGACCCCGCTGCTTTCGCTGATGCTTGCCGCCGCCACACCGCAGGCGCTTCCCGCCATGCCCCAGGATCTGAGCGAAGTGCCGGTGATCGAGGGCTGGCAGGGCCGCAAGGTGTCGCCCAAATGGTCGGAGAATGTTCACACCCTCTACCGCAAGGCATCGTGCAGCGGCGCGGTCAATTATGAAGGCTCGCAACTGCTGGAACTGGATGTACTGTTCCTGCTCGACGGTCAGGGCCGGCCGCTGAAGATCGCGCCGGTCAATGTCCGCTGCCCGGATGTCGAAACATTCGTGAGCAAGCGCATCCTCGGCACGCTCAAGGGCAGCTTCCCCAAGACCGGCACCGACGAACCGGTCTGGATGCGCTCGCAGGTGCGCTTCCTCTGGTCGGACGCCTCGTGACGCTGACCGACGATCAACTGGAGCGCTATGCGCGCCATATCGTGCTGAAGGAAATTGGCGGCGCCGGTCAGGCCCGGCTGCTGTCGGCCGATGTCGCGGTGATCGGCGCGGGCGGCATCGGCAGCCCGGCCATCCTCTATCTGGCGGCCGCCGGCGTCGGCACGATCCGGGTGATCGACGATGACGCCGTCGCCCTGTCCAACCTGCAACGGCAGATATTGTTCGGCACCGCCGAGATCGGCACGCCCAAGGCGGAAGCGGCCATGACGGCGGTCGCCCGGATCAATCCCGACGTCAAGCTGATCCCGATCAACGCACGGATCGATGCGGACAATGCCGCCATGCTGCTGCGCGAGGCCGATGTCGTGCTGGACGGGTGCGACAGCTTCGCGACCCGGCTGGTGGTGGCCGACGCCGCGCAGGCGCTGCGCATGCCGCTGGTATCGGCGGCGGTCGGCCCGTTCGAGGGGCAACTCGCCACCTATCGCGGCTGGGAGGCAGGCAAGCCCTGCTATCGCTGCCTGGTGGGCAGCCCGGTTGACGCGCCCGAACGCAATTGCTCCGAAACCGGCGTGATCGGCGCGCTGACCGGGGTGATGGGCAGTCTGGCGGCGCTGGAGGTGATCCGCGCGCTGGTGCCGTTCGGCACCGACATGGCGGGGCAGTTGCTGATCGCGGACCTGCTGGCGATGCGCTTCCGCACGCTCGGCGTGCCCAAGGATCCGGCCTGCCCCGGCTGTGCGGCGTAACTATGCGCGCCCTGAGGATCGTCGTCATGACGGCCGATGCGGAGCGACTGCGCGGCGCATTGGTGATGGCGACGGCGCAGGCCGCGCTGGGCGGCGAGGCCAGCTTGTTCCTGCAACTGGATGCAGTTGCGCTGCTGGCGACGCCGCTGGCCGCGCCGGAAGATGCGGCGCATCAGGCGGCGGGCCTGCCGACGCTGGCCCAATTGCTGGCCGAGGCGCTGGACATGGGGGTAGCCCTGATCGCCTGCCAGAGCGGCCTTGCCCTGTCGGGCCTGTCCGCCGACGCCCTGCCCGCCGGGGTCGAAATTGGCGGCCCGCTTTCCTTCCTGCAACAGACCAACGACGTTGCCCGGTTGCTGATCGCCTGATCGCGGTCTGCACGTTCAGCGGCAGACATGGCCGACCTGGATCGTTTGACGCCCTAAATTAACGACTTCCCCCGACTTGAGCGCTTGTTAGACGGCGAGTCGCGCAGGGTGGCGTCAGGCTTTTCAGTGCCTTAGCTGGAAACGGTCGAAAGTTTGCGCGTATGCGCCATGAAAGATTTTCGCGGCCCGCGAAAAATCGACGACAATTGAGTGGGTTGACGATCAAAAGAGCCGGCCGGAACTTTACACCGGACACGCCGCTGTAGGACAGGGCTCTCATCGCGAAAGCGACCGGGATGGGTGGGAAGCAGACGGCCTGCTTTCTGTTGCCCCTACCGCTTGTGGGAGGGGGAACATGTCCGCAACTGGGCGTCTGCGGACCGGCCGAATTGTCCAGTAGCTTTAGTCGGCCAGGCGCGTATCAGGCGTGGCGCGTGTCAGGCGTGGCGCGTGGATCCAGCGTCAGTTGAAGGAAGGCCAGGTCGAGCCATCGGCCGAATTTCATGCCGACCTGCGGCAGCAGGCCGACCTGGGCGAAGCCCAGCCGTTCGTGCAACCGGATCGACCCGATATTGCCGGCCTCTATGCCGGCGACCATGACATGCTTGCCGATTGCGCGGGCACGATCGATCAGGGCGAGCATCAGCGCCTTGCCGATTCCCGCCCCGCGCTGATCGACGCGGACATAGACCGAATGTTCGACCGTGTTGCGATAGCCATCCCAGGCGCGCCAGTCGCCAAAGGAGGCATAGCCAACCACGTCGCCCAGCGCATCGACCGCCACCAGCACCGGATAGCCCTGCCCCTGCCGCTCCGTCAGCCAGGCGAGTCGATCGGCGGCATCCACCTGATGCTCGTTCCAGATCGCCGTCGTGTTGACGACCGCGTCATTATAGATGGCCACGATGGCCGGCGCATCGGCCGGGCCGGCATCCCGAATGGTCATTGGCGCAGGTCACTCCTCGATCGGTGCATGTCATGGTTCAGGCGGCACTCGGCACGATCAGATATTTCTCGCCGGTGCGGCGGGCATTATAGGCCAGCACCGCGTCGCGCGTCAGCGCATCCCTGAGCGACAGGCGCGCCTTGTAGTGGCTGGCGAAAAGGCCGGTGAGATTGTCGCGCACGCGGGCGCGCATCCGCTCCACCGTTTCCGCCCCCGCCTGCGCCAGGAAAGGCGAAAGCAGCCAGCCGCCGACCCGCCAGCTGAAGCCGAAGCTGCGGGTCAGCAGGGTTGGCGACAGGTCTAGGGCGCCATAGATATAGGCCTGCTTCATGGTGGCGGAGCCATAGCGGCTATAGGCAGCGCCCGCACTCGCCACCTGTTCCATCGCGCCCAATATCCGGCTGACCAGCGATCCGCCGCCGATCGCGTCAAAGGCGATGGTCGCCCCCGTTTCGCTCAGAGCGGCGACCAGCAGTTCGGCAAAATCATCGGCCGTGCTGTCGAGCACATGGCGCGCGCCCAGATCGCGCAGCAGGGCGACCTGCGCCGGGCTGCGGACGATATTGACCAGCGGGATGTCGTCCGCCTGGCAGATTTTGACGAGCATCTGGCCAAGGTTGGAGGCCGCCGCAGTATGGACCAGCGCCTTGTGCCCCTCTGCCCGCATGGTTTCGACGAAGCCAAGCGCAGTCATCGGATTGACGAAGGCCGATGCCCCCTGCTCCGCCGTGGCGCCATCCGGCAAGACCATGCAGGCTCGCGCGTCGACCAGCCGATATTGGGCATACATGCCGCCCGGCACACAGGTGACGCGCTTGCCGAGCAGCGCCTGCGCCTCCGCCGCTTCGCCCGCTGCGATCACCGTGCCAGCCCCTTCATTGCCGACCGGCATCGCTTCACCCAGGCGCGAGGCCATGGCGCGCATCGACGCCTCGGGCATCTGCGCCACCAGATAGCCATCGCCATATTCGGCATGGTCGACATCGGCCGACCCCAGCAGCAACCCGAGATCGGATGGATTGATCGGCGCCGCTTCGACCCGCAGCACGACCTGAGATCCGGTCGGCGCTGGCAGGGTCTGCTCTGCCAGCGCTACGGTCAGGCGGCCATCGGGCGCGAGGGTCGAAAGAATTTGCAGACCGGTGATGTCGGACATGAGGAGGCTCCCTTGGCGGCGATGATTGGGGCTTAGCCTGCCACTTCGCCATCGGCCAGCATGGGCGCGATCAGGCGGCGGGGACCGCCCGGTAGAGCGTGGGATACATGGCGCGGAATGCCTTGAGCTTGGGCATGTCCCAGCGCTGAATATAGGGGTGATAGGGATAGCGGGCCATGAAATCCTGATGATCGGCCCCGGCATCCTGGAAACCGGTGAAGGGCTCCACCCTGGTCACGATCGGATCGCGCCACAGCCCGGCCTTCTGCAACTGGACCAGATAGGCGCGCGCGGCCTTGTCCTGCTCGGCATTGAGCGGGAAGAGCGCGCTGCGATATTGGGTGCCGCTGTCGGGCCGCTGATAGTTGAGCGTGGTGGGGTCGGTGATGACCGAGAAGAAGATGCGCAGCAGCGTGCCATAGCTTACCAGCTTGGGATCATAGGTGACCCGGACCGATTCGGCGAAACCGGTATCGCCGCCGCTGACCATGTCATAATCGACCTTGCGGTCGCGCGGCCCGCCGGCGAACCCCGCCACGACGAGCCTGACGCCCTTCACATGGGAAAAGACGCCCTCGACGCCCCAATAGCAGCCGCCCGCGAAGATCGCGGTTTCCAGCGACCGGGTCGGCTGCGCATCCAGCGCCGGAATCGGCGCGGGGACGGCAGGTTCGGCATGCAATGGGGAAGACGCGGCGGCGAGCGCCGCAAGGGGGAGTAGGAAAAGGCCCTTAGAGCGCCGCACTGCCGACAGGGGTCGCGGTCGACGCGATCGCGGTCGAGGTCAGCGCCGGCGGCTCATTATTGGGCTGAAGCGCGAACATCGCGACCGCCCCGATGGCAAAGCCACCCAGGAAACGGAAGAACAGTTCGGATTTCAAAAACGCCAACATGGCCAAGCCTTTCTGTCGCGATATCTTCGCGATCGTTGCCCGGTAGGACATTGCGCCTTGCCCCTGTCTGAACATGATCGCGCCGGACAGCGGCTTTCGACCAAGGACGGGAGTGGAGCGACGAAATGTCACCGCACATAAGTTTCTTTACGCAACGGACATATAGCGCCTGCGGCGTCAATCACAAGACGCTGCAGTGCGAAAAAGACCGTTTCATTTTTTGAGACAATGGAAAAATCCGGCCGCGATAGACAGTATCGCGACCGGATTTTCAAGAGCTTATTGCAGGCCGATAATCATCGGCCGGCGCTTATTTCAGCGCTGCGCAGGCTTCCTGGATGCGCACGCAGGCGGTCTTGAGCACCTCTTCCGAGGTCGCATAGCTGATGCGGAAGGCCGGCGAGAGGCCGAAGGCGGCGCCATGGACGGCCGCGACCTTCGCTTCGTCGAGGAAATAGCCGATCAGCGCTTCGTCGCTGTCGATCAGTTGGCCCTTGGGCGTCACCTTGCCGATCACGCCGCTGGCGTCGGGATAGACATAGAAGGCGCCTTCGGGCGTCGGGCAGTCGAGGCCCGGCGCGTCGTTCAGCATGGCGACGACCATGTCGCGGCGCTTCTTGAAGGCGGCATTGCGCTCTTCGAGGAAATCCTGCGGGCCGGTCAGCGCGGCCACGGCCGCGGCCTGGCTGATCGAGCAGGGATTGCTGGTCGACTGCGACTGCAGCTTGCCCATCGCCTTGATGATCCATTCGGGACCGCCGGCAAAACCGATGCGCCAGCCGGTCATGGAGAAGGCCTTGGAGCAGCCATTGACCGTCAGAGTGCGGTCATAAAGGTCCGGGCAGACCTGGGCGATGGTGGCGAAGGGGGTCGGCGCGTACCAGACATGCTCATACATGTCGTCGGTCATCACCAGCACATGCGGGTGACGCAGCAGCACCTCGCCCAGCGCCTTGAGTTCGGTCGCCGAATAGGCGGCGCCCGACGGGTTGGACGGCGAGTTGAGCATCACCCACTTGGTGCGCGGGGTGATCGCGGCGTCGAGTTGGGCCGGGGTGATCTTGTAGCCCTGGCTGGCCGGGCCTTCGATGAACACGGGCGTGCCGCCAGCGAAGTTCACGATGTCGGGATAGCTGACCCAATAGGGCGCCGGGATGATGACTTCATCGCCCACGTCGACGGTGGCGACCAGCGCGTTGAACAGGGTGTGCTTGCCGCCCGAGTTCACGCTGATCTGGCTGCGCTTGTAAATCAGGCCATTGTCGCGCTTGAACTTGAAGGCGACCGCTTCCTTGACGTCGGCGGTGCCGTCGACGTCGGTATAGCGGGTCAGATTCTTGCGGATCGCCTCGATCCCCGCTTCCTTGACGAAGTCGGGCGTGTCGAAATCAGGTTCGCCGGCGGAAAGACCAATAACGTCCACGCCTTCGGCTTTAAGGGCATTCACGCGCGCGCTCATCGCCAGGGTGGCGGAGGGCTGGATGCGACCGAGGGCTGCGGAAGTCTGGCTCATGGCAATGATCTTTCTCCAGAGCGATGCCCAGACGGACAAAAGAGTCCGCGTTCGACGGCATCGCGACAAAAAATAATATTATCTCCTCGCCTGCCGCGCAGGCAGACGCGGCGGTCCTTAGTGCGCAAAGGACGCCGGAGCAACCGCCAGTTGCCGGTTATTGGCTTGTGCGCGTCCTAGGAAAACTATCGGACCAGCGAGGCCGCGACCATCCCGCGCGACGCATTGCCGATGAAGAAGCCGCGTTCCAGATCATGGATGCGCAGATCGCCCTCCACCGCCTCGCCCATGTCGAGCAGGCTCTGGCGCAGGATTCCGCGCAGCAACCCGCGCGAGGCCGGCGGCGTCACCAGCTTGTCGCCCCGCTCCACGAAGATGGAGGAGAAGCAGCCTTCGGTCAGATAGCCCTGTTCGTCGGTCATCAGCACCTCATAGGTGCCGCCGCGGCGCAGCGCGTCGCGATAGAGGGAACGGTCGGTGGTCTTGTGCTCCAGCCGGGGATCCGTGGCGGCGGCGAGCCGGGGCACGACCTTCACCTGCATGATCGCCTTGGGCCAGGTGCGATGTTCGCGCACCTCGATCGACACCGAGCCCTGGCGCGATACCAGCAGCCGCACGCGGCTGAGTTCGCGCAGGCGGAAAGTGGCGGCCTGAAGCTCGTTGCGCACGCTGTGGCGGTCGAAGGCGAAGCCCAGCGCCTGCGCACTGTCCTTCAGCCGGCCAAGATGCAGTTCCAGCAGACGCACGCCTTCATGCGGATCGAAGGCCATGGTCTCGAGCAGATCATATCGTCCGTCAGCCACCGACATCGAACCTATTCACGCCCCACTGCAATCATCTTTCATCCCAGCGACAGGAAGCGCCCCTTGGCCAGGCATTCCGCCCATTCGGCCGACGCATTCGAATCCGCAACGATGCCGGAACCCAGGCCCAGGCGACCGATACCGCTTCCTTCTTCGACGCAAATGGTGCGAATGGCAACATTGAAAGCCGCGTCCCCCGCCGGATCCATCCAGCCCATCGCCCCGGTATAGACGCCGCGGGCAAAAGGCTCGACCATGTCGATGATCTCCATCGCCCGCACCTTGGGCGCGCCGGTGATCGATCCGCAGGGGAAAAGCACGCGCAACACGTCGACCGGCGCCAGCCCCGGCAGCACCCGGCCGCGAATGGTGGAGACCATCTGGTGGACGGTCGGATAGGTTTCGACCTTGAACAGGTCGGGCACTATCACCGACCCGGCCCGCGCCACCCGCGACAGATCGTTGCGCAGCAGGTCGACGATCATCAGATTTTCGGCGCGCTGCTTGGCATCGCGCGCCAGCTCGGTCGCCAGGGCGGCATCGCGATCTGGATCATGATCGCGCACGGCGGTGCCCTTCATCGGCCGCGCCGTCAGTTGCCCGCGCACCTGGGTGAAGAAGAGTTCGGGCGAGAAGGACAATATCTGATGCCCGCCAATGTTGATGACGCCGCCATAGCCAGCCTGCGCGCGCGGACGCAGCGCCGCATAGAGGGCCATCGGATCGCCGGCGAAGCGCAGTTCGCACGGGAAGGTCAGGTTGACCTGATAGATGTCGCCGGCACGGATCAGTTCCTGCACCTGGTCGAACTGCGTGCGATAGTCGGCCTCGCTGACCAAAGGCCAGGGCGCATCGACGCTGACCGCCGCAGGATCGGGCAGCAGGTCCGCGACGCCATCGGCCGGGATGAAGCGGCAGCCCTCGAACAGGCCGAACCAGAGCAAGGGCATGGCCTGCGGCCCGCCCTTGGGCGGACGGTGCGCGATCGGCGCCAGCCGATCCTCCAGCGCCAGCCCGGCTTCATAGCTGATATAGCCGGCGGCATGGAGGCCGGCCTCGCGCGCCTCGGCGATGCGGTCGAGCGCGGGCTGCACCTCCTCCATCCGCCAGGCGGCGATGACCGACACCGGATCGCGATACAGCCGCGCGGGCGCTGCCCCCTGGACGCGCGCATCGTCGAACAGGGCAAAGGCTTCGGTGGGACCAGGCAGGCGCATGGCGCCCTCTTAACAGGCTTTGGCGCGCACGAAAGAGCGATGCAGGTGGCGCCATGATTGCCCGGCGGGGCAAAGCTGGCCTAGACAGGGGCCATGTCCGACCAGCCCCCTGCCCCGACCAGCGAACCGCGTCCGTTCAAACCGGCCTTGCTGCGGGGCCTGCGCAGCCGCTGCCCGGCCTGCGGCGAGGGCAAGCTGTTCGCGGGCTTCCTGAAACCGGTGTTGGCGTGCAGCCATTGCGGTCAGCGCTGGGACGGGCATCAGGCCGATGATTTCCCGGCCTATATCGTCATCCTGCTGCTCGGCCATCTGCTGGTGCCGCTGATGATCGAGGTCAATGCCGCGCTGGCCATCCCGATCGGTTGGCAGGCGGAGCTATGGCCGACTCTGGCGGCGATATTGGGGCTGGCGATGATCCAGCCCGCCAAGGGGGCGGTGCTGGCCTTTCAATGGTCGCGCCGGATGCACGGCTTCGCCTGACGGCGCGCCGGCGCGCCGGGCCTTATTCTGCCGGCTTGCGGATGAAATTGAGTTCCATCGCTTCGCGCAGCGTGTCGTCGATCGAGCGACGGCCTTCGGCGCCATGGGTAACGACGGTGGTGTCGCAGGTGGCGACGCAGACACCCTTCTGGAAGCCGGCCGAGCTGATCGTCCAGCTGGTGCGGCCGATATGGCCGATCGCGCAATGCACCTCGAACGGATAGGGGAAATGCGATTCCTCGATGAAGTTGAGGTTCACATTGGCCACCAGCCAGCGCACGCCCTGTTCCTGCGGGTGGCGGCCCATATGGTGATGAAAGCGGATACGGGCCGTTTCGAAGATACCGGAAATGGCCACATTATTGATGTGACCCATGGTATCGAGATCCTGGAAACGCGTATCGATGCTCGTGATGAAGCGATATGCGTCGGGACTGAACCGCCAGGATTCGGGTTTGGCCATGTCCTGCTTTCCTTGAAATTGTTTTTTTCGCTCTTAGCCCAGCGATCTTGCGATGCAATGTTCGCGGCGAAAATGCCGCGACTGCGACCTTTATGACACAGGCAAAATCATAACGATATTGTCACGAAAATGACGCCATAGCGTCTCCATCGTCACATTGCAGTGCAACATGCCAAGCCTAGAGCGCCCGCCAATCACATTCGATTGGGGGATTTCACCATGCGCCACGCACTCAGCCTGCTGCTCGCTTCGACCGCCTGCATCGCCGCACCCGCCTTTGCCCAGGACATGGCGCCTGCCGCCGATGCCGCGGCCGATGCGGACAGCACCGGCATCATCGTCTTTGGCCGCGGCGAGACCCGCCAGGTCCAGGAAATCACCACCCGCGATCTCGTCACCCTGACGCCCGGCACCAATGCGCTCAAAGCCATCGAGAAGCTGCCCAGCGTCAATTTCCAGTCGTCCGATCCGTTCGGCAGCTATGAATGGTCGCAGCGCGTCAGCATCCGCAGCTTCAACCAGAACCAGCTCGGCTTCACTTTCGACGGCATTCCGCTGGGCGACATGAGCTATGGCAATCATAACGGCCTGCACATCACCCGCGCCATCAGCAGCGAGAATATCGGCACCGTCCGCGTGTCGCAGGGCTCGGGTTCGCTCGGCACCCAGTCGACCGGCAATCTGGGCGGCACGATCGAGACCTTCTCGATCGACCCGGCCGATGCGCTGGGCGCGCAGGGCAACCTCACCTATGGCAGCGACGAGACCTGGCGCGCCTTCGCCCGGCTGAACATGGGCAGCGCCGACGGCATTCGCGGCTATGTCTCCTATGCTTACGGCTCGACCGACAAGTGGAAGGGCCAGGGTACGCAGGACCAGCATATGGTCAATGCCAAGGTCGTGATCCCGGTCGGCGACGGCAAGCTGGATGGCTGGCTCAACTATTCGGACCGCCGCGAGCAGGATTATCAGGACATGTCGATGGACATGATCAACCGCCTGGGCTGGAAATGGGACAATACGTCGCCCGATTATGCCCGCGCCGTGCTCTATGCCGACATCGGCAATAATCGCGGCGAAACCGGCGCGCCGGTCAGCAACGCCGCTGCCGGCACCGTCTATCCCGACAATGTGACGTCGGTCTGGGACGCCTATTATGACGCCGCCGGCCTGCGCGAGGACTGGCTGGGCGCGATCGGCTACAGCACGCCGCTGGGCGATCATGCCAATTTCAAGATCAAGGGCTATTATCACAATAACAGCGGCATGGGCCTGTGGGCGACGCCCTCGGTCCCCAGCCCCACCGGCGGTTCGCCGCTGTCGATCCGCACCACCGAATATGACATGGACCGGATCGGCGCGTTCGGCAGCGTCGATGCGACGATCGGCATCCAGACGCTGGAAGCGGGCGCCTGGTACGAGAATAACAAGTTCAACCAGGCCCGCCGCTTCTATGCGTTCAAGAGCCGCACCGAAGCCGGTCTGTCCTTCCGCGACTATCCCAAGAACCCGTTCGCGACCCAGTGGGAGTTCGATTTCACCACCGACACGATCCAATATTATGTCCGCGACAAGATCGACCTGGGCATGCTGACGATCAACCTGGGCTGGAAGGGCTTCAAGGTCACCAACGAGGCCGAGGCGGTCGTGTCGAGCAGCTTCCCCGAGGGCAAGATCAAGGCCGAGGACTGGTTCCAGCCCCATGCCGGCTTCGCCGTCGAGCTGAGCCCCGAGGCGGAAATCTTCGGTGGCTTCACCCAGGTGACCAAGGCCTTTGCCAGCGCCACCACCACCGGCCCCTTCTCCACCAACCAGGCCGGCTTCGACCAGATCCGCGACGACCTGAAGCCGGAAAGCTCGGACACGTACGAACTGGGCCTGCGCTACAATAGTTCGCGCTTCAACGGCACGCTGGGCGCCTATCTGGTCAATTTCCGCAACCGCCTGCTGGCGGTGCAGGTCGGCAGCCCGATCCTGGGCCTCGCCTCCGCGCTGCAGAATGTCGGCAATGTTCGCGCCGTCGGCATCGAAGCGGCGGGTAACCTGACCCTGGGCCAGGGCTTCGGCCTCTATGCCAGCTACAGCTACACCGACGCCACCTATCGCGACGATGTGCTCAACAGCTCGGACGGCACGCTGGTTGCCGCGATCAAGGGCAAGACCGTGGTCGACAGCCCCAAGCATCTGCTGCGCGGCGAACTCAATTATGACCAGGGGCCGCTGTTCGGCCGGATCGGCGCCAACTATATGTCGAAGCGCTATTACAGCTACACCAACGATGCGTCGGTCGATGGCCGGGTGATCGTGGACGCCTCGATCGGTTATCGCGTCACCGACCAGATCGAAGTGCAGCTCAACGCCAGCAACCTGTTCGACAAGAAATATATCAGCACGATCGGCTCTGGCGGCTTTGGCAATAGCGGCGACGCGCAGACGCTGCTGATCGGCGCGCCGCAGCAATTCTTCGTCACCCTCAAGGCGGGTTTCTAAGATGAACAAGGCCGCGCTGCTTGCCTCCGCCCTGCTCACCCTCGCGCCGTTCCCGGCGCTGGCCGAGCCGGTGCTGCTGATCTCGATCGACGGGCTGCGCCCCGGCGACGTGCTGGAGGCGGACAAGCGCGGCCTTGCCTTGCCCAATCTGCGCCGGTTCCTGACCGATGGCGCCCATGCATCGGGCGTCACCGGCGTGCTGCCGACGCTGACCTATCCCAGCCACACGACGCTGATGACCGGCGTGTCGCCGGGCAAACATGGCATCGTCAGCAACAACAGCTTCGACCCGATGCAGATCAACCAGGGCGGCTGGTATTGGTATGCGCAGGATGTGAAGGTGCCGATGCTGTGGGATGCGGCCGCGAAAGCCGGCCTGTCCACCGGCAACATCCACTGGCCGGTCAGCGTCGCCGCGAAGGGCATAAGCTGGAACCTGCCGCAAATCTGGCGCACCGGCCATGCCGACGACGCGCAACTGCTGGATGCGCTGGCGACGCCGGGCTTGAAGGCGGAGCTGGAACGGGCGGTCGGCCAGCCCTATGCCATGGGCATCGACGAGAGCCTGTCCGGCGACCAGAACAGGGGCCGGTTCGCCACCGCCCTGATCGCCGCGCACCAGCCTGATTTCCTGACCGTCTACCTCACCGCGCTCGACCATGAGCAGCATGGCAGCGGCCCCGACACGCCGGCCGCCAAGGCCGTGCTGGAAAAGATCGACGCGATCGTCGGCGACCTGATCGCGGCCGAGCGCAAGGCCCATCCCGACGCGCTGATCGCACTGGTCAGCGACCATGGGTTCGAGGCGACGCACAGCGGCCTCAACCTGTTCCGCCCCTTCATCGACGCCGGCCTCATCACCCTCAGCGCCGACGGCAAGGTTGCGTCGTGGCAGGCCATGCCCTGGATCGGCGGCGGATCGGCCGCGATCATGCTCGCCCGCCCGGACGACAAGATGCTGGCCGACAAGGTGAAGGGCCTGCTCGACAGGCTGGCCGCCAATCCCGCCAACGGCATCGACAGCATCGTCGACCGGGCGGAAATGGCGAAGCTCGGCGGCAATCCGCAGGCTGCCTTCACGATCAACCTCAAGCCCGGCTTCGTCACCGACATCTTTCGGGGCGCCAATGCGCCGCTGGTCGCGCCGACGCCGGTCAAGGGCATGCACGGCTATTTCCCCGGCCCGGCCAATCTGCGCGCGACCTTCATGGCGATGGGGCCGGGGGTGAAGCCGGGCAAGGATCTGGGCCTGATCGACATGCGCGCGATCGCGCCGACCCTGGCCAAGGCGATGGGCGCCAGACTGCCCGACGCGGAGGCGGCGCCGGTCGACCTGCGCTGATCCACCCGGCAACGGATCGTTTCCGGCTGCGACGATGGACTTCATTACCCCCGCGACATAATTTTGCGCCCAATCCAACAGGGTCATTTTCGGGGTAGTCCATATGCCGCAGCGTTACAGCCTGGCCGCCATCATCTTGCACTGGGCGATCGCCGCCCTGCTTGCCTTCCAGATTGCCGTCGGCTGGGCGCTGGGCAGTTTGGGCGCGCGCGGCTTTGCGCTGTTCCAGTTGCACAAGTCGATCGGCATCACGGTGCTGCTGCTGACCCTGCTGCGCATTGTCGTGCGCTGGTGGAAGCCGCGCCCGGCCAAGCTGGAGGGCGGCTGGCAGAGGGCGCTGGCCTCCGGCGTCCATGTCGGCCTCTATGCCTTCATGCTGGGCGCGCCGCTGACCGGCTGGGCGCTGGTCTCGACCGCCAAGGTCAAGGTACCGACGCTGTTCTTCGGCGTCATTCCCCTGCCCCATCTGCCGCTGCCGATGGCGAGCCATGGCCTGGCCGAGGGTGGCCACAGCCTGCTCGCCTGGATCGGCATCGCGCTGGTCGCGCTGCATGTCGCCGGCGCTCTGCGCCATCATGTGCTGATGCGCGACGGGCTGATCTGGCGGATGGTGCCGGGCCGTTCGACCGCCTTGCTGATCGGCCTGCCCGCGCTGATCCTCGCCGGCTTCCTGCTGGGACGGGCGATCCTGCCGGGTGCCGCGCCCGTCGCGCCGGATGCGCCCGCTGCCAATGCGGTCGAAGCGGAAGAGGCGCCGGTCGAAGATAATGCCGTCGAAGCCGCCGCCAATGCGAGCGACAATGCCGCCGCCCCGGTGGCGAACGAAGCCGCGGCTGTTGCCGAGGAACCCGCCGGCCCGCCGCCGGCCTGGGCCGTACAACCCGGCGGCAAGATCGGCTTTGCGGTCGGCAACAGCGGCGAGACGATCAGCGGCAGTTTCTCGAAATGGACCGCGAAGATCGTGATGGACCCCGACCATCCCGAAAGCGCCGACATCAAGGTGACGATCGACATGGCGTCGGCCAGCGTCGGCGATGCATACAAGGACGGCATGTTGCCGGGCGACGAATTCTTCGCCAGCGCCGCCCACCCGACCGCGACCTTCGTTGCCAGGGGCGCGGAAAAGAGCGGCGCCAACGCCTATCGTGCCCATGGCACGCTGACGCTGAAGGGCGTGGCCAAGCCGCAGGCGATCCGCTTCACCCTGTCGGGCAGCGGCAAAAACCGCAAGGTCAGCGGATCTGCCAGCGTCGCCCGCCTGCCCTTTGGCGTGGGCAATGGCGACAGCAGCACTGGTCTCGATCCCAAAGTGATGGTGACCTTCAACTTTGACGCCAAGGCGCAATAAGGCCATGCGATGCATGGATTAACGTAACGGTTTCTGCCAAGAAGCGGACATGGAACGACAGAGCCGGCATCGCCGAACGCAGATTGAGGATGGGGTGTTCGTCGCCCTGGTGGTGCTGGTTTCCATCGCCTTCGCGCTGGTGGTCGAGCCCTTCTTCGGGGCGATCCTCTGGGGCGTGATCGTCGCCATCCTGTTCATCCCGGTGAACCAGGGACTGCTCAAGCTGATCCCCGGCCATCGCAACAGCGCCGCGCTGCTGACGCTGTTGCTGATCATCGCAATCGTGATCGTGCCGGCCATCATCCTGTCGATCGCGCTGGTGCAGGAAGCGACCGCGCTCTACGCCCAGATCAATGTGGGGAAGATCAACATTCCCCACATGTTCGCGCAGTTCCAGGCGGCGCTGCCGGATTGGGCGTCGATCGGCCTGCGGCGGCTGGGCATATCCAATTTCGCGGCGGTCCAGCGGCTGCTGACCGACGGCCTGACCGCCAGTTTCCGCACCGTCGCGGCCCAGGCCTTCCTGATCGGCCAGGGCGCCTTCAGCTTCATCATCGCGCTGACGGTGATGCTCTATCTTACCTTCTTCCTGCTGCGCGACGGGCTGGACCTAGCGCGCAAGCTGGACCGGGCCGCGCCGCTGCGGGTGCTGCATCGCCGTGCGCTGATGCGGCAATTCGTCATCGTCATCCGCGCCACGATCAAGGGCAGCATCGTCGTCGCCATCTTGCAGGGGCTGATCGGCGGACTGGTATTCGGCGCACTGGGCATTTCCGGCGCGCTGCTGTGGGGCGTGATGATGGGCTTCTTCTCGCTGCTGCCGGCCGTCGGCACCGGCCTCATCTGGGCGCCGGTGGCGATCTATCTGCTGGCGACCGGCGCGATCTGGAAGGGGCTGATCCTCATCTTCTGCGGCATGTTCGTGATCGGCATGGTCGACAATCTGCTGCGCCCGATCCTGGTCGGCCGCGACACCCGCATCCCCGACTATGTGGTGCTGATCACCACGCTCGGCGGGCTGCAATTGTTTGGTTTCAACGGCATCGTCATCGGGCCGGTGATCGCCGCCCTGTTCATCGCCACCTGGCAGATCGTGATCCGCACCCGCTCCAACGAAGCGGGTGCGCCACCACTGACATTCTAGACCCTGATCGTCTGAGGTGGAAGCGCTCCGCGCTTTCACCGATGGCGTGAATCAGGGTCTAAAGCCGAAGAATCAGCCTGCCTCGAGCGCCGCGCCGGCCTCCATCCAGACTTCCTCGGCCGCTTCCAGCTTCTTTTCCACCGCGGCGCGCTTCACCATCAGTTCGCTGGTGGTCATCTTCGCCTCGGCCCCGGTTGCGCTCTTGGGATCGGACAGTATGGCGTCGATCCGCTTACGCTCGGCGATCAGGGTGGACATCTCGCGCTCGGCCTTGTTGACGGCGTTCTTGAGCGTCTTCTGCTTCTCGCGCCATTCGGCGGCAGCCTTCTTGTCCGCCTTGCGATCGACCTTGGGCGCGTCACCGCCCGACGGATTGCCGTCCGCCTTGCGCAGGATGATGTCGGTATAATCATCAAGCGATCCGTCGAACGGCTGCGCGGTGCCATTGTCGACCAGCACCAGCCGGTCGGCGACCAGTTCGATCATGTGGCGATCGTGGCTGACGATGACGACGGCGCCCGAATATTCGTTGAGCGCCTGCACCAGCGCCTCGCGGCTGTCGACGTCCAGATGGTTGGTCGGTTCGTCGAGGATCAGCAGGTGCGGCGCATCGCGGGTGATGAGCGCCAGCGCCAGACGCGCGCGCTCGCCACCCGACATGGAGCCGACCTTCTGCGTCGCGCGCTCGCCCGAGAAACCGAAGCGGCCAAGCTGGGCACGCACCGCACCGGGCGTCGCCCCCTTCATGACGCGGGTCATATGCTCCAGCGGCGTGTCGGTGACGTCCAGTTCCTCCACCTGATATTGGGTGAAGTAGCCGACATTCATCTTGGCCGAACTGTTGATGGCGCCTTCCATCGGCGCCAGCTGCGCCGCGATCAGGCGGGCCAGCGTGGTCTTGCCGTTGCCGTTGCGGCCGAGCAGCGCCAGACGATCGTCGGGATCGATGCGCAGATTGACACGGCGCAGGATCGGCGTGTCGTCATAGCCGACCGAGGCCATGTCCATGGTGATGAGCGGCGGGCGCAGTTCGGCGGGGCTGGGGAAACCGAAATGCAGGCTGGGGTCTTCGATCGCGGCGGCAATGGGCTGCATCTTGGCCAGCGCCTTGGCGCGCGACTGGGCCTGCTTGGCGGTCGAGGCGCGGGCGGAGTTGCGGGCGACATAATCCTGCAATTTCTCGCGCTCGGCCTGCTGCTTGGCGCGTGCCGCCTCCTGCTGGGCCAGGCGCTCGGCGCGCTGGCGCTCGAACGCGTCATAACCGCCGGGATAGAGGGTCACCTTCCCGCCTTCGAGATGCAGGATATAGTCGACCACATTGTTGAGCAGGTCGCGCTCATGGCTGATGATGACCACGGTGCCGCGATAGGCCTTGAGGAAATTCTCCAGCCACAAGGTCGCTTCGAGATCGAGATGGTTCGACGGTTCGTCGAGCAGCAGCAGGTCCGGGTTGGAGAAGAGCAGCGCCGCCAAGGCAACGCGCATCTTCCAGCCGCCCGAATAGCTGTCGAGCGGACGGCCCTGCATTTCCTCGTCGAAACCGAGGCCGACGAGGATGCGGGCGGCGCGCGCGGGCGCGGTATAGGCATCGATCGTCGTCAGCCGCTCATAGATATGGCCGAGCCGATCGGGATCCTCGGTATGCTCCGCCTCCGCCATCAGTGCGGCGCGTTCCTTGTCGGCGGCGAGCACGGTGTCGAACGGGGTTGCGGTGCCCGAGGGGGCTTCCTGCGCGATATAGCCGAGGCGCGTGTCGCGCGGCATGTCGCAGCTGCCCTCGTCCGGGTCGAGCTGGCCGATCATCACCTTCATCAGGGTCGACTTGCCCGCGCCGTTGCGGCCGATGAGGCCGACGCGGCTGCGCGGCGGCAGTGCGGCGCCGGCGCGGTCGAGGATGGTGCGGCCGCCCAGGCGCACGGTGATACCGTTCAAGTTAAGCATGGCCGCGCCTGTAGCAGAGCTGCGGCGGGGGGTGAAGCGGCTTGGCGCGCTTGCGAAAGCTGCAAAGTATATAGTGTCGCAGAGGACGCATTTGCGCCGCTGCCGGTCCGCAGCCGGGACTTTGCAATAGGAGATTTTTGCAAAGTGACGCGATCGACGCGCAAAAAATTGGGGTGGGCAAGGGCCCACCCCGCAGGGGTCAGAGGCCGTCGACGGCCTTGCTGACAAGGATATTGACCGCGACGCGGCGATTCTGCGCCTTGCCCTCGATCGTGTCGTTGCTGGCCACCGGATCGGCCTCAGCCATGCCGGTGGGGGTCAGCATGCGATAGGGCTTCCAGCCGCACGCCTGCTGCAGATAATTGACCACGCGCGAGGCACGCTTTTCGCTGAGTTCCTGATTCAGCTCCTCGCCGCCGGTGGAGTCGGTATAGCCCACGACCAGCAGCAGCGCGTTGCTCATGCCATTGGCCGAGGTCGCTGCGGCGCAGAGGTCATTCTTCGCCTGATCCGACAGTACCGCCTTGCCGGTGTCGAAATTGACGTTGGTCGTGCCCTTCACATTATACTGGTCGATCTCACCCATGCGGCCACGCAGCGCCTCGGTCGCGGCGGTCTGTTCATCGAACCGCTGGGCCGTGCCGTTGTTGATCATCGACGCGGTCTTGAGATCCTTGTTCTGCAGGGCGATCTTGCTGGCAAGCAGCCCTTCGCCGGCCTGCAGGGTCTTCACCGTCACCGGCAGACCGTTCAGCAGCGACGTCGCGGCCAGATGGTCGCGGCCAAGGCCGAACAGCCCCTTGCTGGCGCTGATCTTGGTATCGTCATTGATGGTGATGACGCTCTTGCTGCCGTCGGCGGCGGTCACCTGCATCCGGTCGCCGCTGCGCGCGGAGATGATGCCCTTGATCTCGGGCCCCTCCGTCAGTTCGGCAGCCGGCATGGCGACGCTGGCCGACACATCGGCCGGCGGCGCGTCCTGGGCCTGGTCCTGCGCCACGACGGCGGCCGGGGCGGCCCCGGCCAGCAGGGCAAGCATCACAAGATATTTTTGGTTTTTGGACATGATAGGCATCACGCTGCTCCTTCACTTCTCGATCGGTCGGGCCTGCAGCATTGCAGCTTGTCGTCCGACGGCGGCCGCCTGGTGGCGTTTCCGGCCGTCAGAACCCCCTTCTTCTGACCTTCATAAATTTTGACGTCTTGGCGCCGTGGGATGCGCCAGACCCATTGCCTGTTCGTGTCCGGCTTTCTGCTGCATGAACAGCCCGTGTTCCGGCCGTGTTGCGCAGGCCAGATGAGCGGATGTTGCGACGAAACGAAGGCGAAGACGGAAATTGTTAACGCGATCCACTTGAGTCAGGACATCTATAGATTGCAAACACACTTTGCAAAGAAGCACCCTGTTGTTGTGAAACAAAAATCAGCTTCCGCGTGGAACAAATTCCGAATTTCTATTTTTGCGCTTTCATAACATTGACTTGAAACATTATTTGACGATCCGGTTTGTGTGGGTGTGCAGAGGCAGGCCGAGGGACGCCTCGACCGGCCGCAGCCGCAACGCGCATCACCCCCCAGTCAACGGCACTGGCTGTGGCAATATGGCCACAGAGGGAAATATTCGCATATTTTGCGCAAAATAGCATTGCGACGCATTCGCATTATTGTTGCGATCGCCTCGCAATACCGCTTAGGACGACGCCCAATTTCCTACCAGAAAACAGGGGTCTTCATGCTGTCCAAATATCACTGGCTTGCCGGCGTCGCACTGTGCGTCGTCGCCCTTCCCGCCGCCGCCCAGACCAGCGCCGCACCGGCCGATGAGAATCGCGACGACCAGATCGTCGTCACCGGCACCTATACCCTGCCCGACAAGATCGACACCGCGACCGGCCTTGGCCTGACGGTGCAGGAAACGCCGCAGTCGGTCAGCATCATGACCGCGCAGCGCATCCTCGACCAGAATCTGATCAGCGTGAAGGATGTCATCACCAATGCGGTGGGCGTATCCGCCAACGAAGTCGACGATGTGCGCAACAGCTTCTTCGCGCGCGGCTTCGAAATCCGCAACACCCAGGTCGATGGCGTGCCCGCCGCCTGGACGCTGGCCGGTGGCAATGGCGAGACCAGCATCGACGTCTCCATCTATGAACGGATCGAGGTCGTGCGCGGCGCGACCGGCCTGCTGTCGGGCGCGGGCGATCCGTCCGCGTCGGTCAACCTGGTGCGCAAGCATGCCGATGCCACCGACCTGACCGGCTATGTCAATGCCAGCATCGGCAGCTGGAACACCTGGCGCCTGTCGGCCGACATTGGCGGCGCGCTGACCGCCGATGGCCGCATCCGCGCCCGGCTGGTCGGTCGCTATGAAAAGGGCGACTATTTCATCGACATCCAGGACCGCAAGAAATGGGTCCTCTATGGCGTGGTCGAGGCCGACGTCACCGATAGCACGCTGGTCCGCGTCGGCATGAGCCACCAGGACAGCAAGCCCAAGGGCGCGACCTGGGGGGCGCTGCCCACCTTCTACACCGACGGCACGCTGACCGACCTGCCCCGGTCGCAGACCACGGCGGCGGACTGGACCTACTGGAACACCACCAACCAGAATATCTATGCCACGGTGCGCCAGGAATTTGGCGATCGCTGGAACCTGACCGCCAATTACAACCGGCTCAAGACCACCGGCGATACGCAGCTTCTCTATCTCTATGGCGGCGTCGACAAGGCGACCGGCACGATGGACGGCACCAACCCCTACAAGTCCAAGGGCGAAAGCATCCAGAACAGCATCGACGCCCAGCTGAAGGGCCAGGTGGCGCTGTTCGGCCGCGATCATGAGATCGTGCTGGGCGCGCTGCACAGCGTGCTGAAGCGGCACACCGACAATTATGTGGCGCCCTCGCCCTGGCTGACGGACGTGCCGGTGCTCGGCCAGGAAGGCGTGCCCTATCCCGAGCCGGTCTGGGGCACCGACGCGGTGCGCAACGAACAGGAACGGATCGAGCAGACCGGCTATTATGGCGCGTTCCGCCTGAACGTGGCCGATCCGTTCAAGGTCATCCTGGGCGGCCGTATCGCCAGCTGGAACCAGCGCGGCTTCGCCTGGAGCGGGCCGAGCGACTATGGCGACGACAATGTGTTCATCCCCTATGTCGGCGCATTGTACGACATCACGTCGAACCATCGCGTCTATGCCAGCTATACCAAGATCTTCCAGCCGCAGAACCGCTATGACCGCGAACAGCGCCTGCTCGATCCGCTGAACGGCGCCGCCTATGAAATCGGCCTCAAGAGCAGCTTCTTTGGCGACGCGCTGCAGACCTCGATCGCGCTGTTCCGTATCGAGCAGGATAATGTCGGCGAGATGGACGGCCCGGAAATCATCCTGAACGGCCAGACCTTCCAGCCCTATCGCGCGGTCGAGGGTGTCACCAGCAAGGGCTTCGAACTGGAAGCCACCGGCCAGCCGCTGCCGGGCTGGAACGTCAATGCCAGCTACAGCCAGTTCAAGATCGAGGATCCGGACGGCAATGACGTGAACACCGCGCAGCCGCGCAAGCTGCTCAAGATCTTCACCACCTATGACCTGCCGGGCGCGCTGACCGGCCTGACCATCGGTGGCGGCGTCAATTATCGCAGCAAGGCCTATTCGGACGGCACCATCCCCGGCACCACGCCGGCCGTGCCCTTCCGCTTCCAGCAGGACGGCTATACTTTGGTCAGCCTGATGGCGCGCTATGCCGTGACCGAGCAGCTGCAACTCCAGGCCAATGTCGAAAATCTGTTCGACAAGAAATATTACAGCCAGGCCGGTTCGTTCAGCCAGTATCGCTACGGCGCCCCGCGCAACTTCACGATCAGCGCGAACTACAAGTTCTGATAAAAGAAGGGCGCCGTGGGAGACCAGGGCGCCCTTTTTGGTTTGGGGGGTGCGAACTGGAGAAGCGCCAGTTTGATTTGGAATATTGCCTCGAGATATTTATATTACCCCTTAGAATAGGGGCTCCCATGTCAATTTTCGAGTTATTTTCCAAACGTCAAGCGAACGCAGCTTTATCCAGTCAAACTGATGTCTATCAGTATGACGACATTCCTTCCAACCTTCGCGTCCAAGTGCATCAGATCGCGATTGAGGGTATCGGTCTTGTAGGCGCTTCAGGCGACCGAATGATCCGGCCCGACGTGGAAAATGACTGGTGGGTCCAGATTGAACGAATATTCCTTCGAGAAAAGGGACTGGACCGAGTAGCCCACGGTTCATTCGCTGGCGAACGCCTCCTTACTTTCATGCGCAATTGTTCGACGGCTGATTGGCTCGATCTTCTGGAACTGATTGCAACAGGCATTCGAATCGTGGCGGAACCACAGCGAGCTTACCAACGCCAACAGTGGAGCGTCTCTGCGTCTGGTGACGATTCAATTGATGAGTTGAACTATCGGCTTCGACAAGCAGCCGTCGGCTATCAGATTGAAGACAATCGCCTCATACGCGTAGACAGCCAATTCGTGCATGCAGAAGTCGTCAAGCCCGCTCTGGCTTTACTTTCGGAAAGCGGTTTCGAAGGGCCGAGACAGGAGTTCCTTGTCGCTCATCGACATTATCGTGCTGGCGAGCATCGCCAGGCAGTTAGCATGGCTGCAAATGCGCTAGAGAGCACCTTTAAGGCAATCTTTGAAAAAAGGGGATGGTCGTACAACAAAGGCGCCCGAATCTCAGACCTCGTCAGAGTGGCCCGTACAAACAATCTATGGCCAGACTATCTCGATAACAGCTTCGATCAATTACTCGCCACATTACAGAGTGGATTGCCAAAAATCAGAGACAACGATGCGTCTCATGGCCAAGGTGCAACACCAAAAGACGTCCCTGCCTACATTGCCGCCTACGCACTTCATCTTGCGGCAAGCAAGATCGTTTTCATCACCGAAGCAGCTAAAAATCCGCAATGATCAAGACACGATAATGCGGCGTTTTCTTTTTTAAAATCACCCCGCCTCGACCAATCGGGTTACAAGGAACCCGGCGACGCCCTGCGCCGCCGGGTTGCTTATTTTCAGAAGCGGTCCGCGTTCATGACCTTGGTCCAGGCGGCGGCGAAGTCGGTGACGAACTTCTCCTTCGCGTCGTCCTCGGCATAAACTTCGGCCACGGCACGCAGTTCGGAATTGGAGCCGAAGATCAGGTCGACCGGGGTCGCCGTCCACTTCGCCGCGCCGCTGGCCCGGTCCTTGCCGTCATAGAGGCCCGGCGTCGCCGACTTGCTCCACACCGTGTCCATCGTCAGCAGGTTGACGAAGAAATCGTTGCTGAGCGTGCCCGGACGGGTGGTCAGCACGCCATTCTTCGATCCGCCGCTATTGGCGCCGAGCGCCCGCATGCCGCCGACCAGCACGGTCATTTCCGGCACGGTGAGGTCGAGCGCATCGGCCTTGTCCACCAGCGCGTCGGCCGGGCTGACCTCCGCCCTGGGGCCATACCAGTTGCGGAAGCCGTCCGCCTTGGGCTCCAGATAGGCGAAGGAGGCGACATCGGTCTGCGCCTGCGCGGCGTCGACGCGGCCGGGCGTGAACGGCACGGTGATGCTGTAGCCACCCTTCTGCGCGGCCTGCTCGACGGCCGCATTGCCGGACAGGACGATGAGGTCGGCCAACGACACCTGATTGCCAGACTTCGCGAAATCCTTCTGGATCGCGGTCAGCTTCGTCAGCACCTTGTTCAGCTCGGCCGGGTCATTGACCGCCCAGCCCCGCTGCGGGTCGAGCCGCAGGCGCGCGCCATTGGCGCCACCGCGCATGTCGGTGCTGCGGAAGGTCGCGGCCGAGGCCCAGGCGGTGCGCACCAGTTCCGGCCCGGTCAGGCCCGACGCCAGCACGGCGGCCTTGAGCTTCGCCTGATCGGCGGCGCTAACGGGGGCGAAGCTCGCCTTGGGCAGCGGATCCTGCCAGCTATAGGTTTCGGACGGGATGTCCTTGCCGAGATAGCGGGCCTGCGGGCCGAGATCGCGATGGGTCAGCTTGAACCAGGCGCGGGCGAAGGCCTTGCTGAACAGCTCGGGATCCTTCTGCCAGCTTTCCAGCACCTTGCGGAAACCGGGATCTTCCTTGAGCGCGATGTCGGTGGTGAACATGATCGGCGCGTGCCGCTTGTCCTTCACATGCGCGTCGGGGACCATCTGCGCGGTGGCGGGATCGGTCGGGATCCACTGGGTTGCGCCGGCCGGGCTCTTGGTCTTGACCCAGTCGAAGTTCAGCAGATTGTCGATATATTGGGTGGTGAACTGGGTCGGCGTGGCGGACCAGGCGCCTTCCAGGCCCGAGGTCAGCGTATCCTCGGCATTGCCCTTGCCGCACTTGTTCTTCCAGCCGAAGCCCTGATCCTCGATGCCGGCGGCGGCGGGTTCCGCGCCCAGGCATTCCTCGGGCTTCTTGGCGCCATGCGCCTTGCCGAAGGTGTGGCCACCCGCGATCAGCGCCAGCGTTTCCTCGTCATCCATTGCCATATTGCCGAAGGCGCGGCGGATGTCGGCGGCGGCGCCCTTGGGATCATGATTGGCGCCGGGGCCTTCGGGGTTCACATAGATGAGGCCCATGGTGGTCGCGGCAAGCGAGCGCTTGAGCGAACCGTCGGGATTGGAGCGCTCGGTCCCCATCATCTTGGTTTCCGGGCCCCAATAGACGACGTCCGGCTGCCAGGCGTCGATGCGGCCACCGGCAAAGCCCACGGTCTTGAAGCCCATATCCTCCAGCGCGACATTGCCGCTGAGGACCATCAGGTCGCCCCAGCTGAGCTTCCGGCCATATTTCTGCTTGATCGGCCAGACCAAGCGGCGGGCCTTGTCGAGGCTGACATTGTCGGGCCAACTGTTGAGCGGATCGAACCGCTGTTCGCCGCCGTCCGATCCGCCGCGGCCGTCACCGACGCGATAGGTGCCGGCGCTGTGCCAGGCCATGCGGATGAAGAAGGGGCCATAATGGCCATAGTCGGCCGGCCACCAGGGCTGCGACGTGGTCAGCACCTTGCGGATGTCGGCCTTGACCGCTTCCAAGTCTAGGCTGTTGAATTCCTTCACATAATCATAGTCGGCGCCATAGGGATTGGCGCGGGTCGCCTCATGCTGGCGCAGCGCGGTGAGGTCGAGGCGGTTGGGCCACCAGTCCTTGTTGGTCATGCCGCCGGGCTTTTCGGCGACGGGCGGCTTGGGCGCCTCGGTCACGGTGTCAGCCTGCGGCGCCGGCTTGGGCTTGGGATCGGCGGCGAGCGCCGGGCTGGCGAGCAGCGCGCACGCCAAAGCGAATGTGGAAATGCGGGTCGTGGACATGTTTCTCTCCCCTGTCCTGTTCTGCCTGTTCAAGGCGCGAAAAGGGGTAGTCCTGTGCGGCGGCGGATCGAAACGAATCGATTCCGTCACAGTGATCGGATTTTCCTATGAGAGAGGGTGGATCGGAGAGTTCAGCCTTTGGCGGGCGGAGAGGCCGGCGCCGCCGCATAGAGGGTGAACTGGCCGTGCAGGCCGCCGGTCGAGGATTGGCCGACCCACAGGTCGAACAGGCCCGGTTCGGCGATGCGGCGGTTGCCGGCGCCGACAAATTCGAGGTCGGTGCGCGACAAGGTGAAGCGGACCTGGGTGGAATCGCCGGGCGACAGGGTGACGCGCTGGATGCGCTTCAGTTCGCGGATCGGGCGGGTGCGGCTGGCGACGCGGTCGCGGATATAGAGCTGCACCACTTCGCTGCCCTTGCGCTTGCCCTTGTTGGTGAGGCGCGCGGTGATCTCGACTGCGCCGTCCCAGCGCAGCGCGGTGTCGGAGAGCTTCAGGTCGCTGAGGGCGAAATCCGTGTAGCTGAGGCCATGGCCGAAGGGGAAGCGCGCGCTGTTGTCGGTGGTGGCGTAGCGCGCCTTATATTCGGTGCTGCCATTGTCCACGGTCGGCCGGCCGGTCGACTTGCGATCGTAGAAGAAAGGCTCCTGCCCGCTTTCCCAAGGGAAGCTGACCGGCAGCTTGGCCGAGGGATCGATCTTGCCGAAGAGGATGTCGGCCAGCGCATGGCCGGTTTGCGACCCCAGGAACCAGGTCGCCAGCAAGGCCTGGGCATTGGCGACACCGTCATGCAGGGCCAGCGCGCGGCCATGGCGCAGCAGCACGATGACCGGCTTGCCGGTGGCGGCGATCGCATCGGCCAGCGCCTGTTGCGAGGACGGCAGCTCGATCATCGTGCGCGATTGCGCCTCGCCCGACATCGCCTGGGATTCGCCGACCGCCAGGATCACCACATCGGCCGCCTTCGCCGCCGCGACGGCACGGGCGATCCCGTCCTTGATCGGGCCGTTGACTGCGCAGCCCAGTTCGACCGTCAGTTTCGCGGGATCGGGCATCGCCGCGCGCAGGCCGGTGGCGATGTCGACGCCCTTGTCGGGATCGCCGTAAAAGGCCCAAGGGCCGTAGAGATTGACCTTGTCCTCGCCGAACGGGCCGATCAGCGCGATCCTTTGCCCGGCGGTGGGATCGAGCGGCAGCACCCCATCATTCTTGAGCAGCACGACCGATCGCGCCGCCGCCTCGCGCGCCAAGGCATGATGAGCGGGCGTGCCGATGCGCGCCTTTTCAACCTCTTCGTCGAGCGAGCGATAAGGGTTGTCGAACAGCCCCATCGCGGTCTTCACATAAAGAATGCGGCGCACGGCGACGTCGACCGTTGCCATCGGCACCGCGCCGCTCTTCACCAGATCGGGGATGTGGCGGATATAAAGGCCGCTCTGCATCGACATGTCGACCCCGGCCAGCACCGCGAGGCGGGCGGCGTCGCGCTCATCCTCGGCAAAGCCATGGGCGACCAGTTCCTCGTCGGCGGTGTAATCGGAGAAGACGAAGCCGCGAAACTGCATCTCGCCGCGCAATATGTCGGTCAGCAATTCGCGGTCGGCGGTGGCGGGCACGCCGTTAATCTCGTTGAAGGCGGCCATGGTGGTGAGCGCGCCGGCGGCAAAGGCCTTGCCGAAGGGCGGCAAATGGGTTTCGCGCAGCGTCTCGTCACTAATGTCGACGCTGCCATATTCGAGGCCCGCCGCGACCGCGCCATAGGCAGCGAAATGCTTGGGACAGGCGAGCAGCGAATCGTCGCGGCGCAGGTCGCGCCCCTGAAAGCCGCGAATGCGCGCCGCCGACAACAGGCCGGTCAGATAGACATCCTCGCCCGCGCCTTCAACCACCCGGCCCCAGCGCTGGTCGCGCGCGACATCGACCATCGGCGCGAAGGTGAGGTGCAGGCCCGCCGCCGTCGCCTCCACCGCCATGACCCGCGCCGTCTTTTCCACCAGCATGGGATCGAAGCAGGAAGCCTCCCCCAGCGGCACGGGAAAGATGGTCTTGAGGCCGTGAATCACGTCGCCCGCCAGCAGCAGTGGGATACCCAGGCGGCTGTTCTTGACCGCCATCTCCTGCGCGCGGCGCCCGTCGGCAACGCCGATTCCGTTGAACAGGCAGCCGACCCGGCCCTTGCGGATCTCGTCGGCCAGGCGCTTCTCGTCCTGGATACCGGCCGCCGGGTTGGGTGGGTTGAAGGGACGGAAGCTGTCGGCAAGGCAGGTCATTTGCCCGGCCTTTTCCTCCAGCGTCATCTTCGCGATGAGGTCATCGACGCGGGCGACGTCGGCCTGCGCCAGCGCGCGGCGGGGAATGCCAAGGGCGAGGACACCGCCCAGGGTGCGGATCAGGAGGTCGCGGCGATCAAGAGTCATGCGGGAGAGAGCGTAACCGGGGAAGAATGAACGGGGCTTGTCCGAAGACAAACGGACTTCCGCCGATTTTGTTGCGCTGCGGCAATAAGCCTGCGGCGCGACGCCCCGATCCCGCGATCAGGCCATGCGCCGAATCATGTCGCGCGAATCAGCGGCGACGATCAGGGTCGGATATCAGGCCTGCGCCGACAATTTGGTGCCGACCACGCCGATCACGATCATCGCCATGAAGCCGATCTGGGCCATGTTGACTCGATCGCCATAGAGAATCATGCCGCCGATGATGACGCCCACGGCGCCCAGGCCCGTCCAGATCGCATAGGCGGTGCCCGCCGGCAGATCCCGCATCGCCAGCGCCAAAAGGCCCATGTTGAGGAAGCTGAGGCCGATCGGCACGGCCGATGCCTGCCAGCTGCCAATAGTGGCGGCCCATTTCAGGCTCAATGCCCAGATGATTTCGGTGAATACGGCGATGCCGAGAATGACCCAGGCCAAGCGGCGTTCCTCTTGCGGTAACGGGCTCGGCTGGAGCGGCGCGCGGACCGGAAACCCGAAAGAGGCGGCGCGCCGATGAGGGCAGTGGTGGACAGGGCTGGATTCGAACCAGCGTACGGAAACCCGGGCAGATTTACAGTCTGCTGCCTTTAACCACTCGGCCACCTGTCCAGTGCCCTACGCGGTGGAAATTTGCTGTCCCGCCGCGCTGGAGGCGGCTCAATGGCGAATGGAGGCTTGCCTGTCAATGGGGTGATGTGAAAAGAGCGAAAACATGAAAAGAGGACATCGTACCGGCAAGCCGAAAGGCGCCTTCCCCCGCTTCTACGGACGCCACGCCATCACGGCTGCGCTCGCCAATCCGAACCGCGTCGTGCGCAAGATATGGGGCACGCGCGAAGCGATCGGCGCGCTCGACCTGCCGCCTGTGCTGCCGATCGTCTATTCCGACGTCGCCGACATGGGCCGCATGGTGCCGTCGGATGCGCCGCATCAGGGCATTGTCGCCGAAGTCGAGCCGCTGGACGATGTCTGGCTGGGCGACGTGCTGGAACAGGGGCGGGACGACCAGCGCCCGATCCTGGTGCTCGACCAGGTGACCGATCCGCATAATGTCGGCGCGATCCTGCGGTCGGCCGCGGCCTTCGACGCGCTGTGCATCGTCACGCAGGACCGGCATGCGCCGCCCGAATCGGGCGTGCTGGCCCGCGCCGCGTCGGGCGCGCTGGAAACCGTGCCCTGGGTGCGGGTGGTGAACCTGGCCCGCGCGCTCGAAGAGATTGCCGAAGCCGGTTACTGGCGCATCGGCCTGGACGGCGATTGCGACACCGTGCTGGCCGACGCGATCGGCGAATCGCGCGTCGCGCTGGTGCTAGGCGCCGAGGGCGAAGGGCTGCGCCACAACACCATGGCGCATTGCGACATTATCGCTAAGCTGCCGATCAGCCCGCGCATGGAGAGCCTGAACGTCTCCAATGCGGCAGCGATCGCCCTCTACGCCGCCACCAGCCGGTAAGCGGCCGCCGGGCACCATCTTGCGGCGATGTGGGTAGGGCGCCCTGCCCACATCGTCGCGCAGACGAACGGGGGTTCGCCATGGTCCTATTGTCCCGCGCGGCGGGCGCGCTGGCGGCGCTGCTGATGCTGCCCGGATGCCTGGTGACTCCCGGCAATTTCACCTCCACCCTCGACATCCGCGCCGACCGCAGCTTCGCCTTTGCCTATAAGGGCGAGATATTGGCGTCGGACATGGACAAGGCGCTGGGCGGCCTGAACAGCGATGCGGAGGAGGATCCGCTGGAAGGCGTCGCGCCGCCCGAGGGCGAGGAGGCCGTGCTGCAGAAGGTGGCGCAGAGCCAGAGCAAGACGCCTGTGCCGCCCGCCGAGCCCGAGTTCGACAAGGCCAGCGGCGACGATACGCAGATGCAGGCGATGGCGAGCGCGCTCACCAAGGAAAAGGGGTTCCGGTCGGTCCAGTATCTGGGCGATCACAAATTCGCGATCGACTATGCGATCAGCGGAAGGCTGGACCATGCCTTCCTCTTCCCCTTCAACATCGACGCGCAGATTGTCCTGCCCTTCGTCGCGGTCGAGATGCGCGGGGCGGACCGGGTGCGGGTGAAGGCACCGGGCTTTTCCAACGGTTTCGACAAGAGCCAGGGGCCGGCCGGCATGGGTGGCGGATCGGGCGACGCCGCCGCCAAGGCGCTGAACGGCACGTTCACGCTGACCACCGATGCGGAGATCGTCAGCCAGAATCAGGAAGATGGCTCCACCACCGTGCCGGAGGGCAAGCGCATCATATGGACCATCACGCCGCTGACCGGCGATGCGCCGGCCGCGACGTTGCGGGTCAGGCCCTGAAATAAGGGATCAGTCTTCCGGCGCGATGGTGACGCGCAGGCCGTCAAGCGCATCGCTCAGCACGACCTGACAGGACAGGCGGCTGGTCTCATTGCGATGATCGCTGCTGTCGAGCAGGTCATTCTCGTCCTCGCTCATCGCCGGCAGGGCGTCGGCAAAGGCCGGGTCGACATAGACATGGCAGGTCGCGCAGGAGCAGCAGCCGCCGCATAGCGCGAGCAGTTCGTCAAAGCCATGGTCGCGAATGACTTCCATCACCGAGAGACCCTTGTCCCCCTCAACAGTCTGTTCGGCACCATCACGGTTGACCACGATCAGCTTCGGCATCTACCCATTCCTTTTGGACTTATCCCCGCCGCTCTGACCGACAGCGACGGCGAAATCAAGGGCTGGACGGGCGGACATGGTAAGCACGGCGGAAGAATTGCGCGTCAGCCTGGACTTCATCGCTGCGGCGGAGCCGGCATTCGGCGCGGCGATCGCCAGCGTCGGCTATCCGGTGCCGCGCGTGCGCGAGCCGGGCTATGAGACGCTGCTGCGCACCATCGTCGGCCAGCAGGTCAGCGTCGCCTCCGCCGCGGCGGTCTGGCGCAAGCTGGAGGCGGAGCTGGGCGTGGGCTGCACACCCGAAGCGCTGCTGGCGCGCGATTTCGATGCGTTGCGCGCCTGTGGCCTGTCGCGGCAGAAGCAGGGCTATGCCCGCAGCCTGGCCGAACTGGTCGTGGACGGCACGCTGGACCTGCATGCCCTCCCCGCCGAAGATGAAGTCGCGATCGCGCAACTGGTGCAGATCAAGGGGATCGGCCGCTGGTCGGCGGAAATCTATCTGCTGTTCGCCGAAGGCCGCCCCGACATCTGGCCGGCCGGCGACCTGGCGGTGCAGATCGCGGTCGGGCGGATATTGGGCCTTGGCGAGCGGCCGAGCGAGAAGCTGACCCGCGACCTTGCCGAAGCATGGCGGCCGCATCGCGGCGCCGCCGCGATCATGGCCTGGCACCATTATAATAGCGGGCAGGACATGCTGCAAAGCTGAGACGCGGCGGGGCACAGACCCCGCCCGCCTGCCCGCGCTTCAGCCCAGCAGGGCGATGTTGAAGACGATGCCCAGCACCGCCGCCAGCGCCAGCGCCAACAGACACAGCGCAATCACCAGCGTCACCGAGATCGGGAAGCGGCTGTCGGAGTGAATCAGCCCATCCTCCGTCATGATCTTGCGCCGATCCCGCAATTCGGTCGCGAACTGGACATGGCGCACGATCCCGCCGGCCAGCAGCACGATGCCGAACACCAGCAGCGCCACGCCGAAATTGCGCGGCGCGTTGACATTCTGGATGCTGCCCGCGTCCTGCATCTTCTGGAATGCCTGGTTGATGGTGAAGCCAAAGCCGATCAGCGACAGCGCCGTGCGCATTTCCGACATCAAAGTCCGGTCCGCGCTCATCCGGGTGCGCTGGAAAGACATGCCGGTCCGGCGCATCGACATTTCGGTGCGATGCCCGGACAGGTCGGTGCGATATTCGGACAGGTCGGTGCGATGTTCCGACAGGCCAGTGCGATGGCGCGACAGGCCGGTGCGGAAATGCGAATAGGCGGTCGATGCCCCTTCGGCATCGCTCATGTCGACCGACGGAATGGGCGGCACGGGCTCGCCCACATTGCGGATCGGGCGGATGGGCACGCCCCTGGGTTCCTGCGATTCGGCCATATGCCCCCTCCTGTCAGTTCGGCTTGATCGGCGGCGGGAAATTGGCGAGCACGGCGGTCACCGCCTTGTCGATTGTCGCCTGGTCGGGGCTCTTGCGGCTGACCTCCTGCGTGGCCGTGCCATGCCAGACCGGCTGTTTCGTCCCGGTGTCATAGATATCGACCGTCAGCGTGCCATCGGTCACGTTGCGCACATCGACATTGCGATAGCCACCCCAGCCGGCCCACCCGCCCCAGGGACGATAATAGGTGGCGTAGGGACCAAAATCGGTCACCTCCACCCGGTCGCGGGCGCCCAGGGTAAAGCCGATAGCAAATTCGCCGGGTTCAGCCTGGCTATAGCCGCGCGCCGCGAGGGCGGTGTCGATCGACGCCTTCACCCGCTGGAACAGCAATGGGTTCATGCCCTGCGGCACATTGATCGACGCCCAGCTATAGCTGCGATAGCTGGCGAAATTGGCCGCAGGATCGGCATCATAATTGACCCGTGGCGTGGTGGCACAGCCTGCCAGCGCCAGCAGCAGACCCGTGACGAATATGCGCCTGATCATATCGCGACCTCCCTTTGAATATCCCTGGGCATAGCCAAGCGGACGCCCGGCCAGCCATCGGGATTCTCCCCTAGGGAGCGCCCCGGATATCCCTAGCCAATGGCGTGACGCGGCGCCCGAAAGCCGCGGTCGGACCAAAGCGGGACGATCGCCCCGCCCCCCGGAAAATCCGCTATGGCGCGATGCCCGCGAATGCGCGATCATCCCCCTATTCCAGCGTTCGGACGGGTGAGTCGCGGCGCCAATCGCGAAACTTTTCCTGCCGATCGCAGCCCAGCAGAGGGAGCTGTGTGCGATGGTAAGAGACTGGCCTGCAATGGTCGCAGCGGGCGCCGGCATTTGTGTGGCACTGGCCACGGCTAGCAGCATGGGCACGCCGCAGGATGCAACCCCCACCGTCAGGCTGGCGCCACCGGCCCTGCCCTGGCTTGACGATCTGACCGCGGACAAGCCGGCGGTGCGCGCCGGGCAGCAACTCGCCAGCAACCGCTAGCGCGGCCATCATCCGAGCCGGACGGGCCTGCGTTGAACAGGCTGACGGATTCACGCTCAATCGGTCTGCGCTGAACCTTCCCAACTGAACCGGGAAACATTGGGCCGTGACGGTTTCGACGCCTGCCCGGCTCACCTGCACGATCCGGCCCCTGCGGCGGGATGCCAGCCTTCCTCATGATCGGGAGTATCGATGGATTTCCTACGCCTGTTCCAGTCGCTGGAAGAATTTCTCTATGAGGCGATGAGCTGGCTGGTCTTCTATCCCCGCACCTTGTGGCGGACGATCCGCCACCCGATCCAGATGCTGCGCTATTCCGACAAGGAACTGGAGGATGCGCCGGACCAGCAATTCACCGACATGCTGAGCCCGCCCCTGTTCCTGATGCTGACCATATTGCTGTCGCACCTGATCGAGGTGGCGTCGCACCAGAAGATGCCGGAGGTCGCGACCACCGGGATCGGCAAGGAAATCACTGCGTCGGAAATGAACCTGCTGGTGCTGCGCGCCTTCCTCTTCGCCATCTATCCGCTGATGTTCGCGGTGCGGCGACTGAAGGCGCAGGGCATGGCGCTCAACCGCGACACGCTGCGCCGCCCCTTCTACGCCCAATGCTATATTGCCGGACCGGCCGCGCTGGTGCTGGGCATCGCGTCGATCCTGGCGCGCCTGGGCGATGTCGGCTGGGCGATCGCCGCGCTGGTCATCATGCTGCTGACGGTCAGCTGGTATCTGCGAATCGAGACGATCTGGCTGCGCAGTCGCACCCGGAAATCAAGCTGGGCCTCCTTCCGCTCGACCTTCGGCACCTGGCTGCTCGCCTCGCTGATCAACAGCGGGGCGAGCTTCCTGATCCTGGGCGGCTGACCCGGCTATTCGCCGTCCGGCGTCATCGCCATGACGTCGACGAAGCGACGTTGCGCATCGAAGCGGCAACGGAAGCGCTTGATCCCCTCGCTGCCCTTGTCGACCGTGCCGTCAATGAAGAAGCCACCAGGCGCCTTGGCGATTGCACCGGTCTTCACATAGGTCGGGCGCGTGCCATATTGGCCGGACACTTCCCCCCGGCAATAAGCGGGCATGTTGCCCGGCGTCAGCGCCGGGCCGGTCGCCGCCGGCATCACCTGCGCCGCGGTCGCCGCCAGCGCCTGCACGCTGACGGTCAGCGTATAATTGGCGACTTCGTTGCGGCGGGCGGCATTGCGCATCAGATAGACGCGAATGCGATAATCGCCATTGGCCGGCAGGCGGCCGGAAAAGCTGTTGCCGGCGGTCGAACCGACGAACATGGCGCTATCCCCGGCACCGGGCGCGATCACGTTGAAATAGCTGGAGGCGTTGCTGGTCTGAAGCCGGACATTCATGGTCTGGCCGGCCCGCGCGCCGACCAGATAATCGACCATGTCATAGCCCTTGAGCGACGCCTTGATGACCTTGGACGCGGTCCCTTTGGCGAATTGCACCCGCTCGCTGCGCACCGGGGCCTGGGCAATGGCCGGCATGGCCAGTGCCGACAGCGCGACGGTCGCGATCATGGCATTCCTCATGATGCATCCTTTCGTTCAATAGGGGTCCATCGACATCACATTGCCGTTGCCCGTCACGGTGCAGCGCGAGCGATAATGGCCGGACGCGATGATGATCTCGTAGCGATCCCCACCTTGCGGATAGACGCTGACCGGCACGGAACTGCCCGCCGGCACGTTCTGGAACTCGTCGCCGCGCCGGGCACAGGCCCGCTGCGCCGCTGCCGGCGCGCCCCGCACGATCTGGCTGTTGGCGGCAAGGCGATTGCTCCGCTCCGCATTGCCCGCCGAAAAGCCCGAATGATAGGCTTCGCTGTCGTTGCGATCATAGTCACCGCCATACAGGCCGTCATGATAGCCGCGCTCATATTCGCTGTCATGCTGAGCCGAACTGTCGCCATGGCTCTTCTTGTGGCTGGCGAGCGCCGCGATCAGGCCGATCGCCGCAACGCCGGCTACGGCCGCTGCGGCCGTATTGCCGCCGCCATGACCGCAATCGCCGTCCGACGCGCTGTCGATCGCATCATAGCGGCCATTATAGGTGACGACGCGGATGCACTGGTCCTTCGCGCTGTTCCACCAATAGTTGGTGAGGCCATTCTGCTTGGCGATGCGATAGCCGCGCGACTGTAGCGCATTTCCCCCGAAGAGCCTCGCGCGCCGCCCAGATCATCGACATCGCGCGGCGGCGCCGCATGGGCCGGCGAGATCGGAAGGGCAGCCGCCAGCAAGGCGGTCACCGACAACAATGTCGAAAAACGCGTCATCCTCATTTCCCCTGTTCCTGCGACGCCGGAAAGCGGAGTCGCAAACGGCCGCATGCTACAGCAATGCTGGCGCGGCGCATTCGGCAAAGCCGTGGATAGGGCTCAGGGAAAATACCGAGAAATAAAGTCCGGGAGCGATGCAAGCACCGCTCCCGGACGGCCATGGTGCCCACCGCGAAAGGGGTTAAGCGGCGGCACGGACCCGCGCGCCGATTGGGGCGACGCGCTTATGGCAGAATTCAGACGACCAGCTTGGCCGCGTAGATCAGGCTGCCCCGGCCCAACTGGGCCATGACCTGCGACCGGACGCTGTCGCCGACCGCGAAACAGCCCTGGCTGCGCCCCAACTTGCCGCGCGCACCGGCCAGCGTGGGTTCGGCATACCAGGCACCATGCAGCACGATCGCCCGGCTCATCGCATTGTCATTGGTCGGATCCAGCCCCTGCAAGCGCTGCGACGGGCCATGTTTCCCGACATAGGGATCGGCCGTCAGGAATGCGCCCGAACAGGAGGCGTTGGAACCGGGCGCATTGGAAAAACGCTCCAGCCAGCCGCTGTGATCCGGGTCCGATCCGCTGCCATGCGCCACCAGATAGGAGGTGGTGGTGCCATCCAGCAGATTGACGATGTGCAGCCGCGGCTCCGACGAGGGTGCGGCAAAATCGACCAGCGCCATGCGGTGCCGGTTGACGATCTGCGGATGCCGTTCCAGCGCCGCGCGGGCCTGCGCGAACAAAGCGGGCTTCACCAGCGCCGGCGGGGTCGGCGTGGTGACCGGCGCGATCGGCTGGGCCGGCAACATGGGTTTCAGCGCGCGCATCGGCCCCGGCGCGGAGGCACGCGCGGTGCCAACAGCGCCCGCGACCAGAACGGAAGCGGAAAGGAGAAAACGGCGACGATCGGGGTTCATGGATTGTGCAACTAGGGTGCAGGCCCCGCCAAGGTCTTTGCCGGAATCGGGCGCCGCGCACAAAGTCTTGCGCACATCCGTCCGGCCCGGCATTTTTGTCGGGCGGGGCACGTCGAAGCGGGAGAAGCGGGACATGGCCGGAACGCGGCTATCGAACGGCATCTATCGGGAAGCGGTCGCCACCATCGTGCGGCGCATCCAGAAGGCCCATGGCCTGTCCGACAGCCAGCTGGCGGAGCGGATCGGCTGTTCGGCCGGCACGGTCAAGAATGCCCGCAACGAGGCGAGCAACCTGGACGCTGTGACCCTCGCCAATATTGAGCAGGTTTTCGGCCCCGGCGCGATCGACCCCTATCTGGCGCTGGCCGATGTTCGCGCCGTGCCGCTGGCCGCGCCGGTCTCGGTCGAGCGACTGCACCCGACGCTGGCGATCGTCGAGGCGCTGCACCGGATCATCGAGAAGCAGATGCCCGACAGCGAAGGCGGCACCCGCATCACATCCCACGAACTGCTGACGATCCTGAGCGAATTGCGCGAGGCGCGCGGCGTGTTCGACGCCCTCATCATGATCGCCGATCCCGCGATCGACAGCGGCGAGATCAGCTTCCGCGACAAGGGGCGCAAGCGGCTGGCCGTGGTCCACAGCCAGGGCGGCACCATCACCCGCGCCGACATCATGCACAGCGAGGACGAGGAATGATCCCTAGCGGCAGTCGATATGCGCGCCGTCCAGCCAGCGCAGGCGCCATCCCTTGCCGCGCGGTTCCGCCGTCACGAAAGGGCGCCAGGACGATCGGGGTTTGGGCAGCGCCACCGCGACCAGCCGGCTGTCATCGCGGATGATGGTAGCACCCTCCAGCGTGCCGATCCGCACCGCCATCTTGCCGCACTGGCCCGATTGATCCGGCGCAGCATCATGGACCAGCGCCGCCAGCACGGCCGTCCGTTCGGCATAGGCGTCGCGCAGGCAGTCGGGCTGATCATCGGCGAAGGCGCAGCGGTTGCGGCGCTGGAACCAGGCGTCCTGCCGCTCAACATAATCGGATGCGGCATCCAGTAGCCGGGCCTGATCCGCGCTGGGCACCCGGACGCGGGCATCGGCCGCCTTGAGCGCCGGGTCGGCGCAGACCAGCCTGTCCACGACGAAGGCCGATCCTTCACAGCCGGCAAGATCGGCCGGGGTTGGCGGCGGCACGGCATCGGCCGCGACCGGCGTCAGGAACAATAGCAGGGAGCAGAGCCGGGCACGCATCATGACGTCAGCCTTTTCACGCGGGGCGTGCCGACCATAGGCCAGCGACGCCCCGCCCGGCAATCGCCCGTCGTCAGCCCGCCGTCTTGGCAATCTCCGCCGCGTAGATTTGCGGCGCGCCGTCCATGTTGGAGCGGAAGATCATCCATTTGCCGTCGGGCGTGAAGGTGATGTTGGGCTCCAGCCGATAGTCATGCTTGCGCATGTCGACGATCTTCTCGACGCCGAAAGTGCCCGGCGCGATCAGGTCGGCGGCATTGTCGGCATGGATGCCGGCGACGTCGGGAATGGCCTGAGGCGTGAAGAGATAGAGATATTTGCCGTCGGGCGCATGGGCGACCATTTCGCTGTCGCCGCCGTCGCCGGAGAAATGCTTCAAGTCGGGCGCCTGATTATAATGGACCGACCATTGGTTGCGGTCGACCTTGAACCATTGGCGATGCCCGGTCGCCAGCTCATAGCCTGCGAGCCAGAACACCTCGCCACGCGGGGTCTGCAGATCATACCAGATCCACTTGCCGTCGGGCGAGAAGAACTCGTGGCCGGCGATTTCCATGTTCATGCTGCGCTTGTGGACCAGTTGCTGGCCGCTGCCGTCGGTGCGGATCGTCCAGATCCGGTCGACCTTGTGCCAGGGGCCTTCATGGCAATACATGATGAGCTTGGGGTCGGTCGGCGAGAACTGGATATGGTTGAGCCAGTCGGTCGAGGCGACCACCACCTTGCGCTCCCCGGTGCGGATGTCGATGGTGAAGATCTCCATCGGGATGCGCGCTTCCAACCGCTCGTTAAGGCGCACTTCTTTCGCCTCGGCAAAGCTGAGCGGCTTTCCGTCCGGGCCGTTGGCGGCATAATTGGCCTGACCGAACTGCTGCTTGATCTCCGGCGCGGCGCGCTTCTGGGTGCCGTCGGGCTGGAGCGGCTTGTCGCTTGCCGCCCACTGGCCGAGCAGCAAGGTCTCGTCCGCATTGATCGAGCCGATCGAGCCGCGATCGACGGTCGCGATCTTGCGGACCTTGCCGCTGTCGATGTCGGCGGCATAAAGGGTCGTCGCGCCGGCGCCATCATCGCGCCTGTGGCTGGCATAATAGGCGGTGCGCGTCTTGCGCCCGGTGAAGAGCAACTGGATATCCTTGCCCTTGACCAGCGGCCTGATGCTCCAGTCGGCCAGCGTCAGCACCGAAATGCCGTCAGGCGTGGAGATCACCATCTTGTCGCCCTGCGGCGTATAGCTGTTCTGATGGAAATAGAGGCTGGCGCTGCCCGGCGTGTCGGTCAGCCGCAGCACGCGGTGGCCGGTGGTCTGGTCGACCCATTCGGCCACGGGCTTGGCCAGCGCCGGGGTCGCCGCGCTCACCGTCAGCGCCGCCATCAGGCCCATCATCATCGTCTTCATCTTATGGCCCTTCATCATTTGGCAGCGTCAGCGAGCGCGTCGGGAATGAGCGCCAGATTCTCGATCGCGGCAAGGCCCCATTGCGACGCCGCATTGGTGGAGACGTCGGGCCATTCGACGATCGGGCGGACATAGGCCGGTCCCTTCAGCGCCACGCGCGGATCGCCGTTTGACAGGCCCAGGCCCGCGTCGCCGCCGAGAAATTCCTTCCAGGCCCGGACCGCCAATTCCCTGTCGCCGGTTTCGCGCGCGACATAGGCGGTCAGGCGCGAATGGCCTTCCTTGAGGTTGCGGCGGCCGAAGGGCTGGTCGAACTTCGCCTTCCATTCCTGCGGCGAGGCGTTGAACCAGCGGCAATAATCGAGCCAGGCAGTGCGATAGCGCGGCACCTCGAGCAGCTCCAGAAGCTCGGCATTCACCTCCAGCGCGCCAAACACGGCATTGAGGTGCGAGATGGAAATCTTGTCCCCCGCGCCCATGAAGCGCCCGGTCTTGAGATCATAGGGGGCGCTGCCCGCGAGCCAGCCATATTTCAGGCGACCGATGCTATCCATGCCGTTCAGCAGTCGCTCGCGCCACTTCTTGTCACCAGTCCGCTCCCATTCGGTGAGCCAGGCCGAGGCAACCGAACACCACATGGTGCCGAAGCTGAGGTCAATGACGCCGGCCGGCAGCGGATTGCGCTTCGCGCCCGGCACCTTGCGGCCGATCTCGACATGCTCCAGCGACAGGTCGGACGTGACCAGATCGCGCATCAGGTCGCCGGCGCGCTCGTCGGCGGTCAGATAATAGAAGATGCGGCGATACATGGCGTTGCTGACGCGCGGCTGCTTGCTGCTGTCGCTCCAGTGCTGGACGCCATGGCGCGTGCCCAGCCCCTTGAAACGGCCGAGATGATAGACGTCGACCTCGCCGGTATGGCGGGTCAGCGCCTCGGCAAAACGGAAGGCGGCGGCATTGCCGGTGCGCAGCACGCTGGTCCAGAACCACAGGTCGGGCGACAGCTCGCTATTGTCCCAGGCGAAGCCGCCAATGTCGTAGCGCCAGACATGCCGGTCGAAATCATAGGTGTGCATGATGTCGCCATGGTTCCAGAAACCATACCAGCGGCGGCGATCGACCTCACCGACATAGAAGTCGACGAGGTTGCTGTTCTGGTCCTCGATCCGCGCCTTCATGGGCGTCGAGCGGTCGGGCAGGCTCCAGATGCCGAACACGCCGGCTTCATGGATGCGATCGGGCGTCACCATCAGCTGCGGCGGCACGGCGTTCGCCTGCGCCATCGCGGCCAGCGCATCGGCCGAAGGGGTGGCGGCGCAGGCCCAGAGGGTCAGCTCGCTGGTACGAGCAACGCCGGTCGCGGCATCCCAGCCGGGCTCATAATCCTCATAGGTGATGTCGAGCCCTTCATTTTGGGCGTCATAACCCTCCATCCCCAGGACACCGCGATAGGAGCGCATGTCCATCGGCTTGGCATCGGGCGACCAGAGCCAGGCGGTCAGCGTCGCAGTGTCGCTTTCGGCGTCGCGAATGCTGATCTGGGACGGGTGGCGCTGCCAGAAATAGCGGGTGGCGATCGCCGCGCCGCCCTGGGGCGAGCCGATATAGCCCAGGCCCTGCGACCGGCTGCCAGCGACGGAATCGACCCAGGCATGGCCGTCCTGCGTGCGCTTGGCGATGGCGAAACCGTCGGCGGACAATTGGGTCAGGTCGAAATCGCCCCAGGTCGGGATGCGATCGAGCAGCTTGGCGACGCCCGGCGCCATCGCGTCCATCGGCACCGCCTTGCCGGCGATCTGCGCGGCGCGCACCGCCTTGCCCGGATCGCGGCGCAGGCCGGTGAGCGGCCGCACCGCTTCGCTGAACAGGCCATCATCGGCGGTGGCGAGGCGGACATGACGGTCATGCGCGGCGCCCGCCATCGGCACCGCAGCGGTGAGGCCGATGCCGCTGATGAAATCCTTCGCCGGATCGCCATCGAAGATGAAGCTGTGGACGATGCGCAGATGATCGCCGCCGGCATGGGCATAGAGGCGCAGGGTGAAGGGCAATATCTGCCGTCCCTGCCCTTCATGCACACCGGTCAGCTTGACCACGGCGCGGACCGGCCCCTTCTGCTCGACGGTGGCGCTGGTGATGCGGCCGGTGAAGGGCGTGCGGGTGCCGCCTTCGGGCGCGCTGTCGACGCTGGCGACCAGCGTCAGGGGGCCGACGACGGTGCGACCGCCCTGCTGCGCCGACTGGATGATCGCAGTACCCGAGCGGCCGATGCTCCAGCGCAGCGCACCGACCTGAATCTCGATTCGGTCGGCGAGTTCGCGCACCAGCACCGGCGCCTGCGGCGCGGCCGGCTTGCCCGGCACCACCTTCAGCGCGCCGGGCTGGCCACTGCCGGCGGGCAGCGCATGGGCGGTCCATTTGATCGAACCGTCGGGCCAGGTCGCCAGCGTCCAGTGCTGCGAGGGCAAAGCGGTGCCATCGGCGCCCTGCACCGACAGCGGCTTGCCTGCGCGCAGCACGCCGCGCGGCCATGGCACGCCGAAGGTCTGGCCAAGCGAGAGCGGCGGGGCGGCATCGTCGATCCAGCGCACCGGGGTTTCTGGCATGGCGCCGCCACGCGCACCAGTCGCCGCCTGCGCCGCGCCCGGCAGCAGCGCGGTCGCGCTCGCCATCAATCCGGCCTTCAGGCTGTCACGCCGGCTGATCCCCGCCCTGATATCCATTTTGCTCTCCCTTTTATGTTGTTCAGATCTTGGTGATGGTGAAATTGCGGACCTGAAGATGGCTCTGCGTCGTGCGCAGGCCGAAATGGCCGCTGCGATAGGGATCGGGATCGTCGAGCGTGAACAGTGTCGCCCCGTCCCGCTCCACCACGATATGAGATCCGTTGGCGATCAGGCCGATCGAAAACCATTGATTGGGCACCAGCATCGCCGCCTTGTCGGTGCGGTCATGTTCCGGCAGCAGCGGGCGATGGCCCGGTTCGCCGACATAGCGGCGCATCCGCGTGGTGCTGTTCCGGTTGCCGCCAATGCCGACATAATAGGTCTGGAGGCTGTCATACTCCTCGAACGTGCCGCTGCGGGTGCGGCCGAGCGCCGATCCGCCGGGCGCCGCCGGGTCGCGTGCCATCCAGAAGGCGTTGACGTCGCTGACCTCGTCATAAGGGCCGCCGTCCGACACGGCGCGCACGTCGTAGCGGATCGCGATCGGGCCCTTGAGCGCCTGGCGGAACCAGAGCGTTAGCCCCTTGGGCGCGACGATGTCGAGCAGCCCGTCCTGCGCGGTCACGCGCGCGCCGCCCACCGCCTCTAGCTGCCATTGTTTGAGGCCATGGCGGAAATCGTCGCGCCAGAGCGGCCCCCGCGCCGTAGCGTTCAAGGGGCCGGCGATCGGCGCCAGGGCCAGCGATGCAAGGAGGGTGCGGCGAGAGAACATGGCGACCTGTCCCGCTTGATCTTGAAAACATGATGCTGCGGGTCGGGCATGTCCCGACCCGCAGCCTGTCTCATGACCTGGGGGAGGCCAGGCCATGAGCGCCAATCAGAGCTTGAAGCGGATACCGCCATAGACGCGGCGGCCGACCGTCTCGATGATGGTGCGGCGTTCGACGCTGTTGGCATTTTCCTTGCGCGTCGCGTCGAGCAGGTTGACGCCTTCCAGGAACATCGAGATGCCCGGCATCAGCGTGACGTTGAGCGACGCGTCGAGCTGGCCATAGGCTTCGCCGAACTCGGGATTATTGCCGCGGCCCTGCGCCGTGATCAGATATTTGGACCGCCAGTTATAGGCGCCCCGCAGGCTGACGACGTCATCCTCATAATAGGCCGAGATATTGTAGGCATGGCGCGACAGGCCCTGGAACGGCAGGGAATCGCCGGTGAAATAATCCTTCCCTTCATAGCCGCTATCCTTGGAATAGGTATAGTTGGCGACCACGCCCATCTGCTTGAGCACCGGCACGTCGATGAAGTCGAACGCGATCTGCGCGCCGGCTTCCACGCCGTTGATCGTCACCTTCTGCGTGCCGTTGGTGGGCACGGTGATGGTGTAGGTCACGCCGCTGGCATCGGTGTAGGGTTCGGTCGTGTTCTGGATGAACGAGCTGATTTCCTTTCGGAAATAGGTGACCGACGCGAAGCTGGTGCGGTTGATATAATATTCTAGGCCCGCATCATATTGGCGGGCGCGGAACGGCTGCAGATCCGGGTTGCCGCGCGAACCCGACAGGCCGACCACGTCGATGGTGAAGCGCGGGGCCAGCTGCTGCGGCAGCGGACGGGCCATCACTTCGGTCGCGGTCGCACGCGCCATCAGCTTGTTGGGGATGAGTTCCGCCTTCATGTTGATCGAGGGCAGGAATTCGGTGCTGTTGCTGTCATAGGATACGGGCGAGATCACGCCGCCGGTGCTGAGATAGCCCGAAGTGTTGACCTTGGTATTGACGACGCGGGCGCCGATCACGCCGCTGACGGGCACGGCCCCGACGTCGAAGGCGAAGCTGGCCTGGCCATAGCCGGCCAGGTTGCGTTCGCCGACCTTCCAGGTGTCGGTATAGACCTGGCAGGTGCCGTCGGCATTGGCCGGGCAGCCGCCTTCCGCGAACGGATCGGGAATGCCGACCGCATCGGCCACGCCCTGGGTCATGTTGAGCCAGCCGCTATAATCGCCGGTGAAGCCCAGATTGCCGGTATGGAAGAAGGGCGAGGTGCCGAGCGCCGCATTGCCGCTGACGATGCTGTCGATCTGTGCCTGCACCGCCGGATCGCTGAAGCCGTTGAGCGTCGTGGTGCGGGTGTAGAAGCGGCTCTTGACCGTCAGGTCGCGATACTGGCCACCAATCTTGAACGAGGTGAACAGGCCGCCGTCGGTCTTGTACTCGGCGTCCAGCTTGGCCATCTTCTCGGTCTGGTCGTCATAGCGCGGACGACGCAGCACGGTCAGCTGGTTGATGCCGGCCGTAGTGGTCGGATCATTGGGCAGGATGATGTTCGGCGCATTCTGGCCGTTGCTATAGTCGACGATCAGGCTGGACATGCCGGTGACGGCCGCGGTCGCATTGATCTCGTTATTATAGGCCTTGGCCTTGGACAGCGAGATTTTCGGCGTCAGCGTCAGGTTGCCGGTCGTCCAGTCGGCGCCCAGCGCGACATTATAGGTGGTACGCTTGATGTCGCCCAGAATGTTGCGATAGGACACGCCCAGCTGGCTGGTCTGCGCCTTCGACGTATTGTTGGTCATCACCAGATATTCGACCGTATTGTCCGGGCCGATGATGGTGTTTTCCGTGTCGACGATGCCGCCGCTGGTGCCGGTCTGCAGATATTGCGAGGTCACCGACTGGATCGACTTGGTCCAGTTGCTTTCGACATAGGCCTTGAAATCGTCGCTCGGGCGCCATTCCAGGATGCCGTTCAGCGCATAGCGGCGGGTTTCCAGGCGGTTGATGACATAGCGCGGAATGTCGGGGAAGAAATCGCCGACGCCGTCATTGTTGAGGTCGTAGGCCTGCATGCCGGCCGTATTGGGATCGCTGTCCAGCTGGACCCAGCCGGTGGTGCGCGCCTGATGGCTTTCGACATTGCGGTTCTCGAACGTGCCCGACACCAGCACGCCGATCGTGCCATTGGCGAAGGTGTCGCTGCCGATCAGCGCCAGGCGCGGATCCATATGGTCGCCGATATCGGCATAGATGGCCTGGGCGGAACCGGCCAGATAGGGCTTGCCGCCATTGTCGAACGGCCGGCGGGTGATGACGCGCACGGTGCCGCCGACGCCGCCTTCGGTCATGTCGGCGGTGGCCGACTTCACCACTTCCAGGCGGTTGACGAATTCGGAGGGCAGATCGCGGAAATCGACATCGCGGCCGCCGCCCACGGTGGTGGACAGGGCGGTGACGCCGTTGATCTCGACGCGGTTCAGTGACGGATCGGCGCCGCGGATGGTGATGCCGGAGCCTTCACCGTCGGAACGGGTCAGCTGGACGCCGGTCACGCGCTGCAGCGCTTCACCGACATTCTTGTCCGGGAACTTGCCGATATCCTCGGCCGAAATCGCGTCCAGAACCTGTGCGGCATTGCGCTTGGCGTTGAGCGCGCCCTGAAGGCTGGAACGGATACCGGTGACGACGATATCCTCGCTGCTCGCTTCGGGCGCCTGCTGGGGCTGTTCGGGCTGCTGCTGGTCTTGTGCCGCGGCCGGCATGGCGCCCAGCAGGACGGCGGCGACGGCCGACGTCGACAACAAGGCGCGATAATTGGAAAACCTCACTTAAACATCCTCCCTATGCGTGCCCCCCCGTTTGGGCACGGGTTTGAGGTCGACCGCGACCAGACCCCGCCGCGACAACCCTTTGATATCCCATATATTGGGTGTTCATATCTATATATGGACACACAAGGATGGCGCCGCCTTTGCGACGAAACGAGCCATATCATCGATGAATGACATGATAACGAAACAGGGTTCCACAATATGGAACATCGCCAAGGCAATGGCGTGATGGAGGACGGCTGTTGCGACAGCGGGATTCGCGCTGACAGCGCAACATGCCCCCGCCGCCGGAGCAGCGGAAAGCCAGGCATGATAATGGCGAAGACCTGTCGCCTTCGCCGTCAATCTTGCGGCGCGAACTAGCCCGCCAAGCCCTTGATATCCGCGGTCAGATCCAGCACCTGCGCTGCCTCGAAACTGGCGACCGGATAGGCGCAGTAATCGGCGGCATAGTAAGCGCTGGGGCGGTGGTTGCCCGATGCGCCCAGACCGCCGAACGGCATCGCGCCGCTGGCGCCGGTGGTCGGCCGGTTGCGGTTGACCACGCCGGCGCGGCTTTCCAGCAGGAAGCGGTCCCACAGCGCATCGTCAGCGGATATGAGGCCCGCCGCCAGGCCGTAGCGGGTCGCATTGGCGGCCGCGATCGCGGCGTCGAAATCGGCGACGCGGATCACCTGCAGCAGCGGCGCGAAAATCTCCTCGTCGGGCGCCTCCACCCCGGTCATGTCGATCATGCCCGGCGTCAGGAAAGCCGCGCCGAGGTCCGCCGGCTGTTCCAGCGACAACAATTCAGTGCCGCCCAGCGCCAGCAGCGCAGCATGGCGCGCCCTGGCATGGGCCGCCGCCTCAGCCGAGATCAGCGCGCCCATATAGGGCTCAGGCTGGCTATCCCAGGCACCGATCGTCAGCCGCCGGGCCAGCGCCACCGTCGCGTCGAGGATCGCGTCACCCACCGCGCCCTGCGGCAGGATCAGCCGGCGCGCGCAGGAACAGCGCTGGCCCGCAGTGATGAAGGCCGACTGGACGATGATCGAGGCGACCGCCTGCGCATCGCCGTCCCAGGCGACCAGCGGATTATGGCCGCCCAGTTCCAGCGCCAGGATCACGCCCGGCCGATCGGCCATCACGCGGGAGAAATGTGCGCCCGCCGCCGCCGATCCAGTGAACAGCAGGCCGTCGATATCCTGCGCGATCAGCGCCGCGCCGGTGTCCCGACCGCCCTGCAACAAGGTGAAGACGCCATCGGGCAGGCCGGCGTCGCGAAACGCCTGCGCCATCAGTTCGCCCACCAGCGGGGTCAGTTCCGACGGCTTGAAGATAACCACATCGCCCGCCAGCAGGGCCGGCACGATATGGCCGTTGGGCAGATGGCCGGGGAAATTATAGGGGCCAAGCACGGCCATCACGCCATGCGGCTTGTGGCGCAGCACCGCCCGACCGAACGGGGTCGCCTGCTCGCGCGATCCGGCGCGTTCCGCCTGGGCCGCGATCGAGATGTCGACCTTGCCGATCATCGAGGCTATTTCGGTCTTCGCCTCCCATAGCGGCTTGCCGGTCTCCCGCGCGATCGCCTTGGCAAAGGCGTCGCTGCGGTCCGACAGCAGCGCCTTGTAGCGGCGGACATGATCCTCGCGCGCGGATTGCGGCAGCGCAGCCCAGGCCGGAAAGGCAGCGCGGGCGCGGGCGACGGCCGCCGCGCAGGTCGCGGCATCGGCCGCCTCCCCTTCCCACAGGAGCGTGTCGCTGGCCGGGTCGATCGAACGGAAAATCATATGGCCTCCAGAAAGCGGGACAAGGATAGCGCACCCTTTTCCAGCCTCCTAGCGCCTTGCGGGCGCGACGGGATAATGAATCCCGCCGCGCCCTTCATGCCGATCCGGAATAAGCGGTGCCTATTCCAGATAGGTGGTGCGCAGCGCCGCAATGTCCACCGGTGTCAGGCCGATTTCCTGAGCCAGATAGGCATCCACCGATCCCCAGCGCTTGTCGATTTCGGCGAAGGCATAGGTCAGGAAGGGCGTGCCGTCGGGCAGCACCAGCGGATTGGCCTTGGCCATCGCTCCGCCCTTCTGCATCTGCGCGAACATGCCGGCGACCGGGCTGCTCTGCGCGACGGCATCGCTCATCGGCGGCACTTCATATTGCGGGCGGCGCGACGGGGTCGAGAGCACATAGTCGCGATAGATGACGTCGCGCGGCACGCCCAGCGCCGACAGGATCATCGCGCTGACAAAGCCGGTGCGGTCCTGCCCGGCCGAGCAATTGTAGAGCAGCGGTCCGTCCTTCGACAGCAGGCGGGCGAAGACGATACGCAACTGCGGCTTCAGCTGGGTCGCCATATTGCCATAGGTGCCGGCATAGGCTTCGGCCTGCTTGGCCATGTCCATATTCTTGGCATCGAACTTCATGCCCTGCATCATCGCGGCCATCGAATAGCCGACCGCATTATAGGCAATGCCGTCCAGCTTGGTCGGCGCGAACAGCCGCTCTTCATCCGAGCGGAGATCGACCAGATTGGCGACGCCCAGCGCCTTCACCTGCGCCACGTCGGCCGGGGTCAGCATAGCCTGCCCGCCCGACCGGTAGATCCGGCCCCAGCGGACATGCTTGCCACCGGCCGCCGGATAGCCGCCCAGATCCCGGAAGTTGGAGGATTGCTCCATCACCAGCACACGCTCGGCCACGCGGGTCACCGCGCCGCTCTTGCTGTCGCGCAGCAGAAAATAGGGCCGGGTGCCCGGCGCCACCTGCACCTCCTGCACGCCGTCCTTGTCCCCGGCCGCCACCAGCGTGGCATTGGCAATGGGGGCATCGGGGCGATCCGCCTGCAACAGATCGACCGGATCGGCATCGCTCCAGCGGATCGCCAGCTTGTCGGGCGCCACCCGTTCCACCACCGGATCGGCGATAGTGCCGGCCAGGGCTGCGGCCGGCACCATCAGGGGCAGCGCCGCCAGCGCGGCGGGGATCATCATCTTGCGCATAATCTTTCTCTCTCCCTCTGTTTTAGAAGCGGACCGTGGCTTCCAGGCCATAGGTGCGCGGTTCGTTGAAAATGCCCATTTGCAGCGACGAGGAGCCGGTCTGGAAGAATGTGTGCTGTTCGTTGAACAGGTTGCGCGACCAGGCCGAAATCTGGAGCTTGGCGTCGCCCTTGAGCGTGATGTCGGCGAGCGACAGGCGGGCATTCACCAGGAAGGAAGAGTCGGTCAGCGCCGCGTCGCTGGACTGGGAATGATAGCCATCGCCGCCATTGGCATCGACATGGGCGCGCAGCGTCGCCCAGTCGAGCGGCAGGCTATAGTCGATTGCACCGCTGAAGGCGTTTTTGGGCGTGTAGACCACGAACACAGTCTGCAGCGCATTGCCGGCAAAGGGGTTGGCCGCCTGTGCCAGATCGCCCTTGGTATAGGCATAGGCGGCGGTCAGCGTCAGCCCCTCGACCGGCATCGCTACCAAATCCGCCTCGACGCCCTTGATCGTGCCCTGACCGTCGACATTGACGGTCTCGATCGTGGTGCGGGTCGGGCCGCCCGGCACTTCGGACAGCACCGCGTTGAAGTCGATCTGCTGATTCTTGTAGATCGTCTTTTAGGCGGCCAGGTTCAGCCGGACATGATGGTCGAGAAACTCGCCCTTGAAGCCGATTTCGGAGGTTTCGACCTCCTCGGACTTATAGGCGCGATAGGTAACGGAGCGCGAATTGGCGCCGCCCGCGCGATAGGCCGTCCCCCATTTGCCATAGAGATGGATATTGTCGGTCGCGTCGAACGCCAGAGTGACGGTCGGGTCGATCCGGCTGCTGGAAATGTCGAAGCGGAAATCCTTGTCGACGCCATTGACCTTGAACAGGTCGCCGCTCTTCTTGTCACGGGTGTAGCGCGCGCCGCCGGTCAGGTGCAGCGCATCGTCCAGGATCGCCGGGGTCCAGGTCGCCTGCCCATAGAGGGCGAAACTGTCTGCCTTGGCGTCGCTGGCGCGATCGGGATAGGGCGTGACCTGCCCGGCATCCAGCGTCGGCAGCCGGGTCGGCGCGTCGGCCGCAGTTGCGCCCCACTGCATGGTGTAGGGCGCCCAGGCCCAATCCTCGCCCTTTTCATGATAATAATAGGCGCCGGCGACGAAATCGACGCGCGAGAGCGAACCTACCAACTGCACTTCCTGACTGAACTGATTCTGGTCGAGGCCCGCCAGGCTGTAGCGCGCAAACTTGGCATAGGGGGCGAAGGCCCCCTGATGCGCGCCGCCATTATCATATTGGCTCTGGCTCAGCTCACGATAGGAGGTGATGGAGCGCAGGTTGATGCCATCGGCGACCTGCCAGTCCATATGCAGCGCATGGCCATGGGTCTTGCCGATGCTCTTCTGGATCGGCACGCCGATGTCCGCGGTCCTGGCCCGATCGGGCTGGACCTCGACCATGTCCGCGACCGGCAGACGATCCGACTTGCCCAGCATCTGGAAATAATAGGGCGTGCTGGCGTCGTAGGAGGTGTCGAAATCATATTGGGCGGAGAAGCGGCTGCTCGGTTCCCACAGGATCGCGCCGTGCATGCCGCGCTGGTCGAGTTGGTTATAATCCTCCTCGTCCGCCATCGGATTGTCGGTGGTGCCGCCGCGCTTGGTGACGAGCGCGTCCAGCTTGACGCTGAAATTGGCGAAGCTGGGCAGGTCGAGATGGGTTTCGACCTTGTAGCCGTCATAGTTCATGACGCCCATGGTCTGGCTGAGGTGAAACTCGCCGCTCGGCTTCCTGCTGACGATGCTGAGCGCGCCGCCGGTCGAGTTGCGGCCGAACAAGGTGCCCTGCGGCCCCTTCAGCACCTCGATCCGTTCGATGTCGAACAGGGCGGTGCCCAGCCCCTGCGAGCGGCCGAGATAGACGCCGTCGATATAGATGCCGACGCCCGCGTCGCGGCTGGGCTGGTTGGCGTCGAACGGCACGATGCCGCGAATGCCGACGGTCAGCGCCGAATTGCGCGACGCAAAGGGGGCGATGCGCAGCGAGGGCACCGCACCGTCGCCCAGATCCTTCAGGCTCACCACGCTGCGCGCCTTGAGATCATCGCTGCCCAGCACCGAAATGGCGATCGGTGTCTTCTGCAGATTGGTCTCGGTCTTCTGTGCAGTGACGACAATCGAACCAAGGCCGGCATCTCCTTCGTCAAGCGGCGCGTCCTCCGCATGGGCCGGGGCCGCGAAGCCCGCCCCCATCAGCCCCGCCCCCATCAGCATGGTGCCGGCCAGAATGAGTGCGCGACGGCGCAGGACAGACGAACATTTCATGATGCGTATCCCCCGAATGATGTTGAATTCGGAGGGGCAGTTAGAACGTCTGTATGCAGCCGCAGTTACATATGTATCTCAGTTCGATGACAGGATCAGCGGCAATATGACAGCGGCGAGACACGGATATCGCCCCGACGCAGCCTTTGCCAGTTCGGGGGGATATGGCATAAAGGACGCTATGGCGACGGCTGCACATTCGGGGAAAACATCGGAAATCGGCGCAATGGCGCGGCTTATCGAGGCGGTTATCGACCTATGGGAACGTGATGGCGCGAGCGGCACATCGGCCCGTGCGATCAGCCGCCTGGCCCAGACCCCCGTATCCGGAATCTATCATCACTTCGGATCACTGGAACGGTTGTTTCTTTCCGCACATGAGCAGGCCCAGCGCGAGTCGGAACGCTGGTGCGCGGCGCGGCTGGCGGAACTGGAGGGGGTCGCGCCCCTGTCGCGTGGCGCCTTCGCGCCCCTGCTCGCCGCGCTGATCGACCAATGGTGCGAGGAGGAACGCCGGCTGGCCTTCGCCTGGCGCGAATGCCAGTTGATCGCTGCGCGTGAGGATCGCTATGTGCCGGTCTGCGATCGCTGGGCAGCGATGTGGCGCAGCTTCTGGGAAGAAGTCTGCACCCGCTGCGGACATGGGGGGCATGGCGCCCATACCGCCTATCTGTTCGATGGCGAAGCGACGCTGCACCTGATGCGCTGGCGCCGACCGGTCGACCGCGCCGCGCTGGACGACATGTGCGCCGGCTGGAGCGACTGGCTGTGCGGTCGCCCGGTGCGCGCCGGCCATTGGCGTCAGTTCGCCCGCGAACAGGCCGATCTTGCCCTGCCCGAACAGACGATCAGCAGCGGCACGATGGAACAGATTGCCGAGGCGGCGGCCGATGTGCTGGCGCAGGAGGGCATGGCGGCCCTGACCCATCGCGCCGTCGCCGCGCGGGCGGGCCTGACGCTGGGCGTCGTCTCCTATAATTTCCGATCCAGCGCCGAGCTGGTCCGCGCGGCGTTCGAGATGATCTATCGCAAGGCGGTGGAATCGGGCGGCGGCGCCGTGCCGGAGGCAGCGACATTGACCGACGAGCAGTTGCTCGCGCGCTATTCCAATCCCCCGCCCCGCAACGACCGTATCCTGCCGGCGATCGACGAGTTGATGCTGGCCGCTGCGCGCGACGGCGACCTGCGCGATTTCGCCCCCCAGTTGCGCTATCGGCGCGGTCGTACCAGCGGCGGCCTGCTCCGCGCGATCCTGGGCCGCGATGTCGCGCCGCTGGAAGCCGCGCTCTTTTCCGGCGTCATATCGGGTCATCGCAAGACCTGTTTCGGCCTGACGCCGGCCGAGGCCGCCAGAGCCGGCGCACAGGCCATGCTGGACCTGCGCACGATGGTGCGCACCGCTGCGGATATGGCTCAGTCGGAAAGTGCCTGAGCGCGCATCAAGCGCCTCAATCCCGCCGCGTGCAACGGATCGATGGCCAGCGATGCCAGCATCACCCGTGGCGCGCCGTTGCTCGGCGAGCATAACCATCTGGTCTATGGCGATATATTGGACTTGAGTGACAGCGAAATTGACGACCTGATCGCCTGTCGCGTCATCTGGTAATCAGCCGCTCTTGCAAGTTGATCGCCAGCCACTAGATTTTTGAGAACGATTCGCAAAAAGGAAAGAAGATGGCGCAGCCCAATGTCTATCAGGTGTCGGACTGGAACGGATCGAGCGGTGAACGCTGGGTCACGCACCGGCAGCGGCTCGACGCCATGCTCGCGCCCTTTGGCGATGCGGCGATGGCAGCTGCCGCCGCCCGGCCGGGCGAGCGCGTGCTGGACGTGGGATGCGGCGCGGGCACCAGCAGCATCGCCCTTGCCCGCCAGGTCGGCGCGACCGGTGAAGTGCTGGGCCTCGACATTTCCGGGCCACTGATCGCGCTCGCCCAATCGCAGCAGCCCACCGAGCTGCCGGTCCGCTACGCTCTGGCCGATGCCGGCAGTGCGACATTGACCACCCACGGCTTCAACCTGCTCTTCTCCCGCTTTGGCGTGATGTTCTTCGACGATCCGGTGGTCAGTTTCGCGCATATGCGGCGCTGGCTGCGGCCGGGCGGACGGATCGCCTTCGTCTGCTGGCGCGCGGCGGCGGACAATGACTGGGTGCGCCTGCCGATGGGCGCGATCCGCGACATCGTGCCGCCGCTGGCGCCGCCCGATCCCGAAGCGCCCGGCCCCTTCTCCTTCGGCGATCCGATACGGGTAACGCGCATCCTGACCGAGGCCGGCTTTGCCGAAATCGACCTCACTGCGCTCGATGGCGTGATCCCCTTCGGCCAGGGCGCAAATCGCGAGGCAGCGCTGGACGATGCCCTCGCCATGGCGTTCGAGGTCGGCCCGCTCTCCCGCGCGCTCGCCGATCAGCTTGCCGATGTGCGGGATCGCGCCGCCCAGGCCGTGCGCAGCGCCTTCGCCGCGCGGCCCGGCGAGACCGCTATCCTGATCGACGGCGCCGCCTGGATCGTCACCGCCACCAATCCGGGCTAGAGTAGCCGCACCGGCCGGGATATAGGCGCGCCATGACCGAGCATCCCGCCTATCGCCAGATCGGCCTCATCGGCACCGGCCGGGTCGCGCGCGCGCTGGGGCTGGCGCTGGCCCCGCACAGCGCTGCGCCGATCCTGGTGCAGGGTCGCAATCCGGATCATGCCGCCGCTGCGGTCGAGGCGATCGGCCGTGCGCAGGCCGTTACCCTGTCACCTTCGCTGTCATCCGGCTGCGACCTGATACTGCTGGCGGTGGCGGACGACGCCCTGCCGGCGGTGATCGCGGACCTGGCCACCATGCCCCTGTCCGCCACCATCTGCCATGTCAGCGGGCGCAGCGGCGCGCCGCTGCTCGATCCGCTCCGGGCGCGGGGCGCGACCACCGCCGCCGTCCATCCGGCGATGACCTTCACCGGCGATCCGGCCGCCGAAGTCGCGCGGATGCGGGGCGCCCGCTTCGCCATCACCGGCGCCGATGCGCTAGCGATCGCGGCGGCGCGCAGGCTGGTCGCGCTGCTGGGCGGCGTCGCGGTCGAGGTCGCGGAGGCGCATCGCGCCCTTTATCATGCAGCGCTGTGCCATGCGGCCAATCATCTGGTGACGCTGATCGCCGGTGCCGCCGATGCGCTGGTCGCGGCCGGCGTGGCGGAACCCGGCGCGCTGCTGGCGCCACTGGTGCGGGCCGCGCTCGACAACAGCCTGGATCGCCGGATCCATGCCCTGTCCGGCCCGCTGCTGCGCGGCGACCGTCAGACGATCGGCAACCATCTGACAGCGCTGCGCGCGCATGCGCCCGAGCTGCTGCCAGCCTATCGCGCCATGGCGCTGGCGACTCTCGACGCGCTGGACCGGGACGAGAGCGCGCTGCGCGACGATCTCAGCCGGCAAAGCGGCTGTTGATCATCCGGGTGGTCGACCAGCCGCTATCCACCGCGCCCGAGCGGTCGATGCGCCGCCAAATTGATGTCCCTTCTGCACAACCAGGACCGACAGGCCCAGATGGACCGCATGCACACCTATATCTGGAAACCGGCCACGCGATGACCCCGCCGGCCAAGGCGCCGATAAATGTCTACGAGATGCGGGTTGTGGACGATCGGATCGAGATCGCCCGCTAGCCTGCCCGCGGCCGCATCAGGGCCAGGAAATCGGCCAGTGCCAGCCGCGCATCGAGCTGGGTGAAGAGGCGGATCGAGCGGCCGGGGATTTCCGCGCCATAGCGGGAATCGTCCAGCAGGCGCCGTCCGGCGATGACCGAGGAGGCGCTGCTCTCCGCAGACACGGACGTCAGCAACACCATCGGACTGTCGCCCAGGGTGATGGCGCCGCCCAGCTGGACGAAGGGCGGCAGATCGGCATAGCGGCCATAGAGCCATGATGTCGTCGCCGACATCGGCCGCAAGGTCGCCGTCATTTCCGCCACCGACATCTGCAACTGGCGATAGGCGCCGGCGGGAATTTGCCAGATCGGCATGCGGCTCCGTTCGATCACGACACGCGCCGCTTCCAGATCGGTGGACAGATTATATTCGGTGCCGCCCTGCGGATAATCGGCGCCGCCGATCCAGACCAGGGTCATGCGATCGGCGATCGCCGGCTCCAGCTGCAGCGCCTGGGCGAGATTGGTGAGCGGCCCGCCGCAGGTGAAGAAGAGCGGCAGCGGATCGTCCCGCATCGCCTCCGCCACGATCGCCCGTGCCGCCGCCGACGCCTGTGCCCCGGCGATGCCGAAGCGCTCGCTGCCTGCAATCACCGGGCAGAGGTTCGTCAGCCCCATGATCTTCATCAGGTCCAGCGCCGCCTGTTTGCCCGCCGCAGCGGTCGCGCCGGCCGGTTGTCCGCCCAGCGCCGCCAGCTTCGCGTCGAGCGCCGATGTCGTGACCAGCACCGGCCGCGCCGCCTTCGTCGCCAGTTGATGCGCGAGCGCGATCAGGCCGTCGGGATCGCCAGCGAAATCATTGTCGATGATGATGCGCGCCTTGGGCGCCTGCCGGATCACCGGCAGGGCGGATCGGGCGGCCGTGCCGATCATCAGGCTGGCGCCCGCTGCGATGAACCCGCGCCGATCGATCCCTGTCCGCATGCCTCTCCCCTGTCTGGGCCGAGGGCTGGCATGGGGCGGCCAAAGGGTCAAATAGCGATTTGCAGGTAGGCCATAGGCCAGCGCTATGGATGGCTGAGCAGCCCGCGCTGGCCCAATTTTCGGCGACCTGGAAGCACGTTCATTGGTGCGGCCGGCCGGTGAGGAATGCCGAGCGCCACGGCGGAGCGGCTGGGCTATGCCGAACAGACCAGCTTTGGCCGCGCCTTCAAACGCTGGACCGGGCAGACGCCGCGGCAATTCCGTAACGCCTAGCGCAGCAGCCGCACCCAGGCATCGGACAGCGCGTCCAGGCCGAAATGGTCGATCCGGTCGCCGGGGCGGATCGCGGTGGCGAGGTCCAGTTGCCGTGCCAGCGCATCGGCCATCGCCGCCGCATCGGCCGGGTCGACCAGTAGACCGCAGCGTCCATGATCCAGCAGGTCGACGGCGTTGCCGGCGCTGCGGGACGCGACGATCGGCACATCCACGGCCATCGCCTCCAGCAACACATTGGGCGATCCTTCCCACCAGCTGGGCAGGACAAAGGCATCGGCATGGGCGAGCCAGGGGAAGACATTGTCGACCGTGCCGGGCAGGTCGATATGCTCGACCACGCCCAACGCCGCCGCCTGCGCCCGCAGGCTGTCGCAGGCGCGGTCGCGGCTTTCGCCCAGGATGATGAGCCGCGCCGGTCTTTGCCGTCGCAGGATCGCGAAGGCGGCAAGCAGGGTGGCGAAATTCTTCTGCGGTGCCAACCGGCCGATCGCCAGGATCACCGGAGGCGCGCGGCCCATCCAGCGATGCGGCACCGGTCCATCGGCCAGGAAGCGGGCAGCATCGGCGTCGATGCCATTGGGGATCACCGCCACCTTGCCCGCCCGCGCCGCGCCGGCAAAAGCAGGCGTATCCGCCAAGGTCGGCGACACCAGCACCAGATGATCGGCGTCGCGCGCCAGCAGCCGCGCCATCGCGGTGCGGCCAAGGCGCCCCAGCCCGCCCGACGGCGCACCGGCCGCGCTCCGCATGATGTCGTTGCTGATGCGATAGATGCGCCGCACGTCGCGCAGTCCCTGGCTCGCCGCCCAGGCCGTCCCATGGCCATGATTGCCCGCCGAAATCAGCGTCGCGTGCCCCCGCGATCGCAGATGCCGCCGCAGCGCCGCGATCGCCTGCACCTTTTCGCGCGGGCGCGACGGGTTCGGCCCGGCCAGCAGCGCATGATGCGGCACGCCGGTCACGCCCTCGCCACCCGGCAGCGCCGTCACCAGTTCGACCGCCAGCCCGCGCGCCGCCAGTTCGGCGGCCAGGATACGGACATTGCGCACCACGCCGGTCGCGGCCAGCGCATGGACATAGAGGATGATCACACCCGGCGCGCGTCGCGCTCGATCGCGCCGGCCGCCTGCCAGCGCTGCGAAGGCAGATGACGCAGATGATGGCAATAGAGCGCGCCCAACCGGCTGTCGGCCAGCCCCCGGCCGCTCACCAGTTGCATGATATCGGTGCCGGGGTTCCAGTTGCCCTCGACCAGCACCGGGCCGTCCGGCGTCAGGCCAATATCCCAGCCGATCACGGTAAAGCCCGATCGGAAAGCGAGATGTGCCCGCAGCGCCAGCGCCACGGCGGCGTCGAGATCGGGCACCGGCCGGCCGCTGATAAGTGCGCCGGTCAGCGGATGCCGGTCGCAGCGGATCGGCGCGCCGTCCGGTCCCGCCTGCCATACCGGGCCACAGCGTCCGTCGGCGTCGATCGATAGTACCAGGTTTCCGGCATTGAAATTATCCACAGGTCGCCCGCCGCCAGCAGACAGGCGCAGCGCCAGCGCGCAGGCCTCGGGCGTGCCCACCTCGTCCAGGCAGGTAACCACGCGCAAGGTTGGCAGTGCACCGGGCGACATGTCCGCCAGCGCGTCATGGGTGGCCAGGCAGCGCTGGATCACCCCGCCGGCCGCCCAGAGCGCCAGCAGGCGCGCGCGCAGCGCATCGTCGGCGATCGGCCCTTCGGCCCCTTCCCAGCGTCCACCCTTCTTTGCGAAGCGCACCACGCCCTGCCCCTTGGAGCAGTAACTGGGCTTGGCGATGATGATGCTCTGGCGATTCAGCCAGTTGGCGATATCGCTTGTTTCCAGCGCGAAACTGTCGGGCACCGGCAATCCCGCCGCAGCGGCATGGCGGGCGAAAAGCTGCTTGTTCTTGAGTGGATTGGCCTCGGCCGGGAAGGCACCGGGATTGAGCAGCCGATGCAGCCCCTTGCGATCGCGCATGCTGAGCCCCTGCGCCCGCACCGTCTCGCACAGCAGGCGCCGTTCCGATGCGGCCCAGCCGCTCCGCCCGCTCGCTGCGATCAGGCGGGCGATGGTTCGGCGACCGACCGACCAGTGGCGGCGCAATCCGTCATGATAGGCCGCCAGCAGGACATTGCCGTCGGCCGGGGGCAGCGCACGCAGCGTGAACAAGGGTCAGGCCGCCTCGACCCGCGCCAGCCGCCGCTCCAGCAATTCGCTTGCCACGCCATGGCTGCGCGCATTGTCGACGTCGATCGCGACCGCGCCGTCGCTCAGGATCACCGGCGCGATCACCATGCGGAAGCGGCGGGAGAAGCGCACAAAGGCCTGGCCCAGCGTGCCGATGCCGAAGCGGAAACGGATCAGGTTGATCAGGCCGAAGGCGCCGATGATCCGCATCGGATGCTTCACGAATTGCCCGCCCGTGCGGAAGGTCTCGGCCGCCGCCAGCGCCTTTGCGTCCTTCAGCCAATAGGTGTTGCAGTTGGAAAATTCGTCGTCGGCAAAGCGATAGAATTTGCGCTGCCCCTGCGGATGGGCCGCCAGCACCGACGCGCGCCGGGTGAAGGCGACGCCGGCGTTCGCGCCCTGCGCGGCGCAACCGTCCAGCATCTCGGCCAGCGCATCGGGCGTCAGCAGCACATTATCGGCGGTGGTGATGAGCAGCGGGAAGCGCGCGCCATCGGCGGCTGACAGCACGGAGTCGACCAGATTGGGCCGGGCAGGAATAGCCACCAGCCGCCCGGTATTCCGTAGCCCGCGCAACTGGGGCAGCGCATCGAGCACCGCCACATCCTCGATCGCGACGCGGATTTCACCGATGCGCGGGCTGGCCGCCAGCGCCTCGATCACATGGACCAGCATCGGCTGGCCGACCACCGGGACCAGGCATTTATGGGTAACGCCCGCCGCCTGCGCGAGCGGATCGGTTGCGCCGTCGCGCTTGCCGGCAAGCACCAGCGCCGTTGCCGTGCCGGGCATCAGGCGGCCTCCAGCACCGGCATTTCGGTCAGCAGGCCATGCCGGGCTAGGCTGTGCGCGACGATGGTTTCGACTAGGCTCTGATGATCGACGCCGATCGACGCGGCAGAGCGCGAGATCGTCTTTTTCGACCAGAGATTGCAGGACAGGTTCACTTCCATGAACAGCAGCTCGCCCGACGCCGGATCGTAGCGATACTCGAACCGGCCATAGTCGAACGGCCAGAGTTCCGGCAGCAGGCGGCGGGTCATATCCTCCAGCCGCGCGCGCAGGTCGCGATCCTCGACCAGGATCAGCGGATCATCGCCCGCATCGATCAGGCCGCGCTTCTCCTCATAGCTGCGTTCGCGATGCGGATCGGCCGGCACATACATCATCGGCGGGAGAATCCAGGGCTGGCCACCGCTGCCGCCGACGACCGGCACGGCCACGTCGAGCAAGGGCGCCCAGGCCTCGACCAGCACGTCATGGCCCAGGCCATGGAGATGATCGGCATGGGCATGGGCCTCCGCCCAGCTATCGACCATTGCGAGGCCCCAGGAGGCCGAGGAGGCGTTGGGCTTCACCACCAGCCGTTCCGCCTGAAATTCCGGGCCGGCCGGCATCGCGCCGCGGCGCAGGATGCGCGCCGGCATGGTCGGCACGCCATGGGCGCGGGCGATCAGCTTGGAGAGATATTTGTCGTCGGACACGCCACGGACGATCGGGCTTGCCCCCAGGAAGGGCACACCGCGCCAGGACAGCAGGAGCGGCGCCAGCATCTCGCTATTCTGGAAGCCGCCGCGATTGAGCAGGGTGACGACGAAGTCGACATCGGGCTTGTCGAACAGCGCATCATAGCTGTCGGCGACCGCGACATGGAGGCCGATCGCCTCCAGCGTCGATCGCATCTCATGATGATAGACGGCATGATTGCCATCCACGCTGTCGGCGCCGCCGCCCTTGCAGGCATGCTTGGCCAGGAACAGGAGGCGCAGCCGGGCCTTGTCGGCCGGGGAGATGCGCATGCAACGGTCGATCGGGTTCAGCATGGCGCCGCAATAACGCGCGCCCGTTACGCTGGATTGACGGTGCGATGACGCCGAAGGGACGAAGACGGGTCAGGGCCGTGACGGCTTCATGACCGGGCGATGTCAAACCCGTCGCAGATCAGGACTGGACCATCTGCACAGCCACCGCCTCGGCCACCTTGATGCCGTCGATCGCGGCCGAGAGGATACCCCCGGCATAGCCCGCGCCCTCGCCCGCCGGGTAGAGGCCGGCAACGTTGAGGCTCTGAAAATCCTTGCCGCGCGTGATGCGGATCGGCGAGGAGGTGCGGGTTTCCACGCCGGTCATCACCGCGTCGGGATCGTCATAGCGGGCGATCTGACGACCAAAGGCGGGCAGCGCCTCATGGAACGCCTCGATCACATAATCGGGCAGGCAGAGCGACAGATCGGTCGGCGTGACCCCCGGCTTGTAGGAGGGCACGACCGATCCCAGCTGGGTCGAAGGCCGATGCGCGAGGAAGTCGCCCACCGTCTGCCCCGGCGCCCAATAGGAGGAACCGCCCGCGACATAGGCCAGGCTTTCCCAATGGCGCTGCAGTTCGATCCCGGCCAATGGCCCCTCGGGGAAGTCGCGCGCCGGATCGATGCCGACGACCAGCCCCGAATTGGCGTTGAATTCGGCGCGGCTATACTGGCTCATGCCGTTGGTGACGACGCGCCCTTCCTCCGAAGTGGCGGCGACCACCCGGCCACCCGGACACATGCAGAAGCTGTAGACGGTCCGGCCATTGGCGCAGTGATGGGCGAGGCTGTAGGCGGCCGCCCCAAGATCGGGATGACCGGCACAATTGCCATAGCGCGCCTTGTCGACCCAGCTTTGCGGATGCTCGATCCGCACGCCGATCGAGAAGGGCTTGGGTTCGATATGCACGCCCTTGCCGTGTAGCATCTCGAAGGTCGGGCGGGCACTGTGGCCCACCGCCATCACCACATGGTCGGCCTCGATCACGCTGCCGTCGTGCAGCACCAGCCCGCGCAACTTCTGCGTGCCGTCGCCCTGCCGTTCCAGCACCAGATCGTCGACGCGGTGCTGCCAGCGATATTCGCCGCCCAGCGACTCGATCTGCTTGCGCATCGCTTCGACCATCGAGACCAGGCGAAAAGTGCCGATATGGGGGTGCGCCTCCCACAAGATATCGTCGGGTGCGCCGGCGGCGACGAACTCCTCCAGCACCTTGCGACCCAGGAAGCGGGGATCCTTCACCCGGCAATAGAGCTTGCCGTCGGAGAAGGTGCCGGCGCCGCCTTCGCCGAACTGGACGTTGGAATCGGGGTTGAGTTCGGCCCGGCGCCACAGCCCCCAGGTGTCCTTGGTCCGCTCGCGCACCACCTTGCCGCGATCCAGGATGATCGGCTTGAACCCCATCTGCGCCAGGATCAGGCCGGCGAACAGGCCGCACGGCCCCGCCCCGATCACCACCGGGCGCTTGCCCTGCCAGCCGTCGGGCACATGGGCGACGAACTTGTAGCTGGTGTCGGGCGTCGGCCGGACATCATGGTCCTTGGCAAAGCGCTCCAGCACCGCGGCCTCGTCGGCCACGTCGATGTCGAGCGTATAGACCAGCTGGATCGCGCTGCGGCGGCGCGCATCATTGCCGCGCCGCACGACGCTGTGGCCAAGCAGTTGCTGCGGCTCCAGCCCCAGGCGTTCGCAGATGGCGACGGGCATCGCCTCGGCCGGATGGTCGAGGGGCAATTTCAAACCGGAAAGACGGATCATGGCGCCGCCCATAGTCGCAAATCGCCCGAAATGCTATTCCCCGAGGCCCTGGCACGGCCGATCGTCCTGCGCATCTTCTAACCTTGACGTAAACGTAAAGCCGTCATAGTCTTTGCTCATGAACACGCGCACCAGCATTGCCGGCATCGAGCTTCCCGATGACCGTGACCAGCAGAGCTACAGCATCACCGACCTCAGCGAGGAGTTCGGCGTCACCGCCCGTGCCCTGCGTTTCTATGAGGATGAAGGGCTGATCGCACCGGAGCGCCAGGGCCTGGCCCGCGTCTATTCGCGCCGCGACCGCGCCCGCCTTGCCTGGATCCTGCGCGGCAAGCGCGTGGGCTTCAGCCTCAACGATATTCGCGAGATGATCGACCTCTATGACGCCGACGAGGGGCATGAGGAACAGCGCCGCGTGACGATCGACAAGTGCCGCGCGCGCATCGACCTTCTGACCCGCCAGAAGGACGATATCGATGCCGCCATCGCCGAACTGGCGAGCTTCATCGGAACGATCGAGAAATAAGCCGGAGCCGCATCGTCGGCTCCCCCGCAGCAGAACAAAAACGCCTGGAGAAGATTCATGCCCAGCTACAACGCCCCTGTCCGCGACACCCGCTTCGTGCTCGACCATGTCGTCGGGCTGGAGCGCTACGCCAATCTGCCCGGTTTCGAGAATGCGACCCCCGACCTGGTCGAAGCGATCCTGACCGAAGGCGGCAAGATCGCTTCGGAAGTGCTGTTCCCGATCAACGCCGTGGGCGACAAGGAAGGCTGCACCCGTCATGCCGACGGCAGCGTCACCACGCCGACCGGCTTCAAGGCGGCCTATGACCAGTTTGTCGAGGGCGGCTGGACCACGCTGCACGCGCCGACCGAATTTGGCGGCCAGGGTCTGCCCAATGTCGTCGCCACCGCCGTCACCGAATATGTGCTGTCGGCCAACCAGGCGTTCGAAATGTATCATGGCCTGACCGCCGGCGCGATCGCCGCGCTGATCGCCAAGGGCAGCGACGAGCAGAAGGCCACCTATCTGCCCAACATGGTGTCGGGCGTCTGGACCGGCACGATGAACCTGACCGAGCCGCATTCAGGCACTGACCTCGGCCTCATCAAGACCAAGGCCGTGCCGAACGGCGATGGCAGCTTCGCGATCAGCGGCACCAAGATCTTCATCTCGGCCGGCGAACATGACCTGGCGGAGAATATCATCCACCTCGTCCTCGCCAAGACGCCGGGTGCGCCCGACAGCAGCAAGGGCATCTCGCTGTTCGTCGTGCCCAAGTTCATCGTCAACGAAGACGGCTCGCTGGGCGACCGCAATGCCGTGTCCTGCGGTTCGCTCGAACATAAGATGGGCATCCACGGCAACGCCACCTGCGTCATGAACTATGACGGCGCCAAGGGCTGGCTGGTCGGCGAGGAGAATAAGGGCTTGGCCGCCATGTTCATCATGATGAACGCCGCGCGCCTTGGCGTCGGCCTGCAGGGGCTTGGCCAGGGCGAGATCGCGTTCCAGAACGCCGTCCATTATGCCAAGGACCGCCGCCAGGGCCGTGCGCTCACCGGCCCCAAGGAACCGGAAGAAAAGGCCGACACGCTGTTCGTCCACCCCGATGTCCGCCGCATGCTGATGGAAGGCAAGGCGCTGACCGAAGGCCTGCGCGCGCTGATCCTGTGGGGCGCATTGCAGCATGACCTGTCGCACAGCGCCGCGACCGAGGAAGAGCGCCAGGCGGCCGACGATCTGCTGCAACTGCTGACCCCGGTGATCAAGGGCTATGGCACCGACAAGGGGTTCGACGTTGCGGTGTCGAGCCAGCAGGTGTTCGGCGGTCATGGCTATATCTGGGAAAATGGCGTCGAGCAGTATGTTCGCGACGCCCGCATCGCCCAGATCTACGAAGGCACCAATGGCGTGCAGGCGATGGACCTGGTCGGCCGCAAGCTGCCGATGAATGGCGGACGCGCGCTCCAGGCCTTCCTCAAGATCCTGGCCACCGAAATCGCCGAGGCCAAGGGCAACGAGAAGCTGGCGAGCTTTGCCGATGCGCTCGAAAAGGCCAAGGGCCAGCTCGAAGCGGCGACCATGTGGCTGATGCAGAACGCGATGAAGAACCCCGACAATGCCGGGGCCGGCGCGCATCATTACATGCACATCCTGGGCATCGTCGCCACCGGCCTGATGTGGCTGCGCATGGCGAAGGCCGCCACCGGCCTGATCGATGCGGGCGAAGGCGATGCCGGCTTCCTGGAAGCCAAGCTGGTCACCGCGCGCTTCTTTGCCGAGCGCATCATGCCTGACGCCGGTTCGCTCCGTCGCAAGATCGAGGGCGGCGCCGACACGCTGATGGCGCTCGACCCGGACATGTTCCTGGCGGCCTAATCAGCCTTAATCCCGCCCTGCCGCGCCTTCGGGCCGGGAGGGCGGGCATTCGCCGATGCGGCGACCGTTGAGCAGGTAGCGCGTCTCTTCGCGAACGCGCTCCATTTCGGTCGCTGCGAGCATCACCCCCTCGATTGTCTCGGCGGACAATATTGCACTCAGGCGCATGTCGGTGCTGCCATAGCGCGACGGACAGGACCGGGTGACACTCAGCCGCCCCTCCTCCACCTCCATGCGCGCCAGCATGCAGCCCTTGAGCCCCTCGCGCTCGAAATGATCATCGACAAATTGCTGCAGCGTCTCCGCATCGCTGCGGCTGAGGCATAGCTGATAGCGATAGCCCGGCGGTGCCGGCGGCGGGCTGCTCTGCGGGCGGGCACCGATCACCTTCCACCCTACCATCTGGCTGAACATCCGTCCCTTCTCGATCTCCCACAGGCCCGGCCTGATCCGGTAGCGCGATCCGGTGACGAGGATGTCCGCATCCCGCTCAACCGGCGGCAGGCTGATCTGCGGACCGGGCAGCGCGACCGAAGCGACCGGTTGCCGCGCCTGTTCCAGCGCAGCGGGACGAACAAGGACCACATCCTCCGCCTCCATATCCGCATCGACCAGCGCCGCGATCCGGTCGCTGACGCAGGCCTGCGCCTCGCGCCGCCGGCCATGACCATCGGCCACGCACTGGCGCACGAACTCGCACATCGCCTGATCGACCCGATCCTCGCCGCTGCTGCGCGTGATCGTGCAGCGGACGAGGTCACGGCCGCGCACATCATAGTCGATACCGACCTTGCGCAGCTTGGCGGCAGTGACCACGATCGGATCGTCGGCATCGACCGCATTCAGCGGCGATGACAGGGAGAGAAGCATCAACGCGCCTGTTGCGATCGGTCGCATGTCCCGCCTCTCCTGCCCTGTCCTTGGCCAAGGATCACCCGAAGCGCGCCGCCATGCAAGTCCGAACGAAGGCGCAACGATCCGCTCTGGCCCTGCACCCTTTTCACCGATAGACAGGGGCGATGAACAGCCCGCCGCCGGCACAGGATGTGATCCCCCACCGCCCGGTGCGGACGCTGGGGCTGGCCGCCTGCATCGCGCTGGTCATGGGCAACATGATCGGATCGGGCGTGTTCCTGCTGCCCGCTGCGCTCGCCCCCTTCGGCTGGGATGCGGTCGCCGCCTGGGTGTTCACCATCGCCGGCTCCTTGATCCTGGCCTTCGTGATCGCCCGGCTGACCGTCGCCATGCCCGATGCCAATGCCGCGCAGATGAGCGCGCGCGCCTATGGCCCGTTGGCCGGCTTCGCGATCGGCTGGATCTACTGGCTGTCGATCATCATCACCAATGTGACGATCGCGGTCGCGGCCACCGCCAACCTGTCCAGCCTGTTGCCGGTGCTGAACCGGCCGGGCATGGGCGCGCTCTGCTCGATCGGCTTCATCTGGCTGACCACCGCGATCAACCTACGCGGCGCCCATGCAGCAGGTACGGCGCAACTGGTGACGACGATCATCAAGGTCGTGCCCATCCTGGTCGTGCTGGTGCTGCTGGCGTTGACGATCGGGCGCGGCACGGCGGAAATCGTGCCCTTCCCGGCCCAGGGCTTTACCGGCAGCGGCATCACCGCCGCCGCCGCGCTGACACTGTGGGCACTGCTCGGTTTTGAATCGGCCTCGGTCGCCGCCGACAAGGTCAAGGATCCCGCCCGCACCGTCCCGCGCGCAACGATGATCGGCACGGCCGTCACGGGGCTGCTCTATCTCTTCGTCTGTTCCGGCATCGCCCTCACCCTACCCGGCGCGGAAAGCCAGACCGGGTCGCCCTTCGGCGCCTATGTCACCCATTATTGGTCGGCCGGCCCCGCCAGCCTGATCGCGACCTTCGTCGTCATCAGCTGCCTTGGCGCGCTCAATGGCTGGACCCTGTTGCAGGGTGAAGTGCCGCTGGCGATGGCGCGCGCGGGCGAACTGCCGGCCTGGCTGGCGGGCACGGATGCGCGCGGCACGCCGGTGCGCGGGCTGATATTGTCGAGCATCCTTGCCAGCCTGCTGCTGATTGCCAACAGCCTGCAGGGGCTGGTCGCTTTGTTCACCGCCATGGCGCTGCTCGCGACATCGGCGACCCTGTGGCTTTATGTGGGTTGTGCGCTGGCCGCGCTGCGGCTGCGGATTGCCGTACCCGCCGCAGCGGTCGGCCTCGCCTATGCCTGCTGGACTTTATGGGGTGCGGGCCTCGTTCCCAGCGGCGCCAGCTTCCTGCTGATGGCGGGCGGCCTGCCCTTCTACTGGTGGGCGCGGCGCACCAGCGCCACGCCCTGACCAGCCAAGTGGGGAGGTTCAGTCCCCCCACAATTCCTTGAGCTTGCCGAAGAAGCCGCTCGATTGCGGGCATTCCTCGCCGGTCTCGGTCTCGCGGAAGGCTTCGAGCAGTTCGCGCTGCTTGGCCGTCAGCTTGGTCGGCGTCTCGACATCGACCTGGACGACCAAATCGCCCTGACCGCGACCGTTCAGCACCGGCATGCCGGCGCCACGCTGCTTGATCTGCTTGCCCGACTGGATGCCGCTCGGGATCTTGATCTCATGCCGCTGGCCATCGAGGCCCGGCACTTCGATCATCCCGCCCAGCGCCGCCGTCGTGATGCTGACCGGCACGCGACAGAATAGCGTGGTGCCATCCCGTTCGAAAATGCTGTGCCGCTTCACATGCAGGAAGATGTAGAGATCGCCCGCCGGCGCGCCACGCGCACCGGCCTCGCCCTCGCCCGACAGGCGAATGCGGGTGCCTTCGTCGACGCCCGCCGGGATATTGACCGACAGCGTCTTGGGCCGATCGACCCGGCCTTCGCCGCGACAGGATTTGCAGGGGCTTTCGATCACCTGGCCCGCGCCATGACAGCTGGGGCAGGTCCGCTCGACCACGAAGAAGCCCTGCTGTGCCCGCACCTGGCCATGGCCATGGCAGGTGCCGCAGGTCTTGACCCCGGTGCCCGGCTGGGCGCCCGAACCTTCGCAGCTATCGCAGGCGGCCGACACCTCGATCTGGATCTCGGTCTTCTTGCCGTGATAGGCTTCGTCCAGCGTGATTTCGAGATCATAGCGCAGGTCAGCGCCGCGACGCTGCTGCTGGCGTCCGCCACCACCGCCGCCAAAGCCGGCCTGGCCAAAGATCGTCTCGAAAATATCGCCAAGGTCGGAAAAGCCACCGGCGCCGCCGTGGAATCCGCCACCGCCGCCGCCCTGTTGCTGCTGCTTGAATGCGGCATGACCGAACCGGTCATAGGCCGCCCGCTTCTGCGGATCCTTCAGGCAGTCATAGGCTTCGGAAACGGCCTTGAACTTGGCCTCGCTGTCGGTGCAGCCCCCGGTCTTGTCCGGGTGATATTTCATCGCCAGCTTGCGATAGGCGCTCTTGATCGCGGCCCCGTCGGCTGTGCGTTCTACTTCGAGCAGTTCGTAATAGTCGATTTCGGTCGTCATCTCGCCCTCGGCGCGCACGGTCCCCGGCCTCGCTCCGAACGGATGCACTGGTCAGAAACCAGCCTGTCCGCCCGAAGCGAAGTCGAGGAGCGTTTCATGGGGCTTACGCCTTGTTGTCGTCCACTTCGGAGAATTCGGCGTCGACGACGCCGTCATCGGCCTTCGGCGCTTCGGCCTCCGGCGAGGCTGCAGCAGCCTGCTCCTTCTCGTAGATCGCCTGGCCCAGCTTCATCGCGACGGTCGCGAGTTCCTGCGCCTTGGCCTTCATGGCTTCGGCATCGCCACCTTCGATCGCCGACTTGGTTTCGGCAATCGCGGCTTCGATCTCACCCTTCAGCGAGGCGTCGACCTTGTCGCCATGTTCGGCCAGCTGCGCCTCGGTCGTGTGGACCAGGCTTTCGGCGTTGTTCTTGGCTTCGGCCGCTTCACGACGCTTCTTGTCCTCTTCGGCGAAGCGCTCGGCATCCTTGACCATCTGGTCGATGTCGGAGTCGCTGAGGCCGCCCGAGGCCTGGATGCGGATCTGCTGTTCCTTGCCGGTGCCCTTGTCCTTGGCGGACACGTTGACCAGGCCGTTGGCGTCGATGTCGAAGGTGACTTCGATCTGCGGCACGCCGCGCGGCGCCGGCGGGATGCCGACCAGGTCGAACTGACCCAGCAGCTTGTTGTCCGCCGCCATTTCACGCTCGCCCTGGAACACGCGGATGGTCACCGCCTGCTGATTGTCGTCGGCGGTCGAATAGACCTGCGACTTCTTGGCAGGGATGGTGGTGTTGCGGTCGATCATGCGGGTGAACACGCCACCCAGCGTCTCGATGCCGAGGCTCAGCGGGGTCACGTCGAGCAGCAGCACGTCCTTGACGTCGCCCTGCAGCACGCCGGCCTGAATGGCGGCGCCCATGGCGACGACTTCGTCCGGGTTCACGCCGGTGTGCGGTTCCTTGCCGAAGAATTCCTTCACGGCTTCGCGCACCTTGGGCATGCGGGTCATGCCGCCGACCAGAACGACTTCGCTGATCTCGCTGGCGGTCACGCCGGCGTCAGCCAGAGCCTTCTTGCAGGGCTCCATCGTGCGCTTGATGAGGTCGGCGACCAGACGCTCCAGATCGGCGCGGGTGATCGTCTTCACCAGATGCTTGGGACCATTCTGGTCCGCGGTGATGAAGGGCAGGTTGACTTCGGTCGACTGGGCCGAGGACAGCTCGATCTTCGCCTTTTCAGCGGCTTCCTTCAGACGCTGGAGGGCCAGCTTGTCCTTGGTGAGGTCGATGCTTTCCGCCTTCTTGAAGTCGGCAGCCAGATATTCGACCAGCTTGGCGTCGAAATCTTCGCCACCCAGGAAGGTGTCGCCGTTGGTCGACTTCACTTCGAACACGCCATCGCCGATCTCCAGGATCGAGATGTCAAAGGTGCCACCGCCAAGGTCATAGACGGCGATGGTCTTGCCGTCCTGCTTGTCGAGGCCATAGGCGAGCGCGGCCGCGGTCGGCTCGTTGATGATGCGCAGCACTTCAAGGCCCGCGATCTGGCCGGCGTCCTTGGTCGCCTGACGCTGGGCGTCGTTGAAGTAGGCGGGAACGGTGATGACCGCCTGCGTCACGGTTTCGCCCAGATAGCTCTCGGCGGTTTCCTTCATCTTCTGCAGAATGAAGGCGCTGATCTGCGACGGGCTATATTCCTCGCCACCGGCCTTGACCCAGGCGTCGCCATTCGGGCCCTTCGCGATGTCATAGGGGACGAGTTCCATGTCCTTCTTGGTCATGGGATCGTCGAAGCGGCGGCCGATCAGGCGCTTCACCGCGAAAATCGTGTTGTCCGGATTGGTGACAGCCTGGCGCTTGGCCGGCTGGCCGATCAGACGTTCGCCATCCTTGGCGAAGGCGACGATCGACGGCGTGGTGCGCGCACCTTCCGCATTCTCGATCACCTTGGGCTTACCGCCGTCCATCACAGCGATACAGCTGTTGGTGGTGCCAAGGTCGATACCGATAACTTTTGCCATTTGTGTCCTCTTTGAACCCCAAAATAAATTCAGCGGTTGACGGCCCAATACCTCACGTAAGCGCCAAGGCAAGGCCGGTTTGCGCAAGGGATATAGGCGCGCTTTCGCTTGGCACAAGGATCAGGCGCGATTAGTCAGGCATTGACCGGAAACGAGACAGTCACGGAGCCCTGATCCATGCGTGCGCCCCTTGCCCTTATCGCCCTCGCCGCGCCGCTGGCCCTTGCCGGCTGTGGCGACCCTGCGCCGAGCTATGTCGACCAGGCCTGGGTCCGGCTGTCACCCAACAAGGATACGCCGTCGGCGGGCTATTTCGTGGCCCATGGCGGCGACGCCGGGGTGCAGTTGCGCGGAGTGATGACCGACTATGCGCTCAAGGTCGAGATGCATGAGAGCGTCGGCAAGGACGGCATGATGTCGATGCAGCCGATCGAGAGCGTCGACGTGCCGGCCAAGGGCACGGTGGCCTTCGCGCCGGGCGGCAAGCATCTGATGATCTGGGGCGTCAACGATACCGCGATCAGCCGGGGCAAGATGCAACTCACCTTCCTGATGTCGAACGGCGACCGGTTGCTGGTCGACGCGGTGATCCGCAAGCCCGACGGCAGCGCGACGGCGGCCCCTGCTGCGGGCAATGCGACGGAAGAGCATAAGGCACATTGACCAGCCGTCCGCTGACATTTGAGGAGGCCGCGCTCGCCCGGACGATGTTCGGTGACGCGATCGCCTATGACCGGGTGCGCGTCCACAACCGCAAATGGTGGCCTTTCCAGCCGCGCGCCGTGACCATGGCGCCCGATGGCGACCTGTGGTTTCATCCCGAAGGCGGCCTCTTCTGCGACGATTTCTGCGCCAGCCCGCTCAGCCTGCAGGGCCTGTTCATCCATGAGATGACCCATGTGTGGCAGGCGCAGCGATCGGGCAAATATTGGCTGCCGCTGATGCGACACCCCTTCTGCCGCTATGACTATGCGATCGAGCCGGGCAAGCCGTTCGCCCGATATGGCATCGAGCAGCAGGCCGAAATCGTCCGCCATGCCTTCATCCTGCGCCAGGGTGGCCGGGTGGAAGGCAAGCCGGGGATCGACGTTTATCGGGCGCTGTTGCCTTTTGCCATGACCTGATCGCTCCCCTCACCCCCCATGGCCGCTGCGGCAGCCATCGGGGACGACGCTGCGGCTAAGCGAGGCGGTTGAGAAGATATCGGCTTCGGGCAGACTGTGGCTGTAGGTGAGGACCGCGCTGGTCAGCCGCTCCGTCGCGTCGTCATTGGCGTCATGGATCGTCGCCGCGATGATCGCGCCGTCGTCGAGCACATCATAGGTGCGCAGATTGCCGTCATCGGCGACCGCGATGCGGGATACGGGGCCATAGCGACCGCCGGTCTCCCGCCCCAGAAACTCCTTGGCGACCAACTTGCGGTTGGCATCGACGCCACAGGCGGCGGCCGCGAGTGACGGCGAAGTTGACACTTCACCAGTGCGCACGTCGAGATGCTGCGCCTCCCCGGTAGCGCAATTGGCGATAATCCGGTCGCGCGGGGTTTCGACCCGGTGACGGTCGCCCTGATGATATTCGGCCGCCCATTCCTTCAGTTGCACTTCCTCGCTGGGCGTCACCACATTCCAGGTGCAGACCGCATATGTCGCTTTCGTTGTCCGCGTCAGCGCGAGCACCGCGTCCACATCTTTAGGGGGAGCCGCCGCCGTCAGCAGCAAGGGCAGCAGGATCATCCCCTGACGTCCAACAGGTTTCCGCATCGCCGGCACCTCCTTGATCGATCGGCACCCAAGCTAGAGCCTGATCGCGCGCTGGCAATGGGCAAAGAAAAAGGGCGGACCAGATGGCCCGCCCTCTTCACATTTCCGGCATGATGCCAGAGGCTTAATATACGCGCGCCTTCGGCTTGATATACTCGGCCTCGTCGGTCATCGTGTAATCGTGGACCGGACGATAATCGAGCGTCACCTTGCCGCCCGAACCACCCCAGCCTTCGAACCAGCTGATGGTGTGCTTCATCCAGTTTTCGTCGTCGCGGTTCGGGAAATCCTCATGCGCATGGGCGCCGCGCGATTCCTTGCGGGCCTCGGCGCCTTCCATCGTGCAGATGGCCTGGCTCATGAGATTGTCCAGTTCCAGCGTCTCGATCAGGTCGGTGTTCCAGATCAGCGAACGGTCGGCGATCTTGACGTCCTGCAGGCGCTTGTTGACCGCCTGCATCTTGACGACGCCATCGGCCAGCAATTCGCTGTCGCGGAACACGGCGGCATGCTTCTGCATGGTGCGCTGCATGTCCATGCGAATGTCCGCCGTCGAGGTGGTGCCGTTGGCGTTGCGGTAGTGATCGAGGCGCGACAGCGCCAGATCGGCCGCATTGGCCGGCAGCGGCTTGTGCGGGGTGTTGGGCTTGAGATTGTCCTTGAGGAACAGGCCGGTTGCGCGGCCGAACACGACAAGGTCGATCAGCGAGTTGGAGCCAAGGCGGTTCGCGCCATGGACCGACACGCAGGCCGCTTCGCCGACCGCGAACAGGCCCGGCACCACGACTTCCGGATCGTCGCCGACCTTCGTCACCACCTGGCCATGATAGTTACAGGGGATGCCGCCCATATTGTAATGGACCGTCGGGGTCACCGGCAGCGGCTGGCGGGTCAGGTCGACACCGGCAAAGATCTTGCCGCTTTCGGTGATGCCCGGCAGGCGCTCGGCCAGCACCTTGGGGTCGATATGGTCGAGGTGCAGGAAGATATGATCCTTGTGCTCGCCGACGCCCCGGCCCTCGCGCATTTCCATCGCCATCGAGCGCGACACGACGTCGCGCGACGCCAGATCCTTCGCCGACGGGGCATAGCGTTCCATGAAACGCTCGCCTTCGGAATTGGTGAGGTAGCCGCCTTCGCCGCGCGCGCCTTCGGTGATCAGCACGCCCGCGCCATAGATGCCGGTCGGGTGGAACTGGACGAATTCCAGATCCTGCAGCGGCAGGCCGGCGCGTAGCACCATGCCACCGCCGTCGCCGGTGCAGCTATGGGCCGAAGTGGCCGAGAAATAGGCGCGGCCATAGCCACCGGTCGCCAGCACGACGGCATGGCTGCGGAAGCGGTGGATGCTGCCATCTTCCATGCAGATGGCGATGACGCCGCGGCATTCCTTGCCGTTCGGGCCATCTTCCATGATCAGGTCGATGGCGAAATATTCGATGTAGAAGTCGGCGTCATACTTCAGGCTCTGCTGGTAGAGAGCGTGCAGCATGGCGTGGCCGGTACGGTCGGCGGCGGCGCAGGTGCGCTGCACCGGCGGGCCGGCGCCCATATTCTGCATGTGGCCGCCGAACGGACGCTGATAGATGGTGCCGTCCTGGTTGCGGCTGAACGGCACGCCGGCATGTTCCAGCTCGATCACGGCCGCCGGTGCTTCACGCACCATATATTCGATCGCGTCCTGGTCACCCAGCCAGTCCGACCCCTTGACGGTGTCGTACATGTGCCAGGTCCAGTGGTCGGGGCTGTTGTTGCCGAGCGAGGCGGCGATGCCGCCCTGCGCCGCCACGGTGTGGCTGCGGGTCGGGAACAGCTTGGTGATGCAGGCGGTCTTGAGACCCGCCTCGGCGCTGCCCATGGTGGCGCGCAGGCCCGAGCCGCCAGCACCCACGACGACGGTGTCGTAGGTATGGTCGATGATCTTATAGGCTTCGCTCATTACTTGACGACCCCGATGAAGGCGATCTTGGCGATCGCGAAGACGCCCGCGGCAGCGCCGGCATAGGCATAGAAGTTCAGCAGCAGCATCGAGAAGAAGGCCAGCCCCTTGTCGTGGACATAGTCCTCCAGCATGACCTGCATGCCCAGACGCAGATGCATGAAGATGCTGACGACCATCAGCATCAGCGGCACGGCGACCAGCGGATTGTGGATCCAGTTGACCACGCTCTCATAATCGAGGCCGGGCAGCGCGATCAGGCTGAAGAGCAGCCACAGCACCAGCAGCAGATTGCCGATGGCGGTGTAGCGCTGTGCCAGCCAGTGGTGCGCGCCATGCTTGGCCGAGCCAAGACCGCGGACGCGGCCGATTCCGGTTCCGGTACCCATCAGAATTTCCCCAGGCAGATCGCGGCCCAGAAGGCGGCGGTGGCGATCGTCGACAGCACGAAGGTCAGGATCGACCAGGTCTTGCTGGTCTTGAGATCATAGCCCGCACCCATGTCGAGCACGAAGTGACGCAGACCCGAGAAGAGGTGCTGGAAGAAGAACCAGGACAGGCCCGCCATGACCAGATAGCCGATCGGCGAGGTCGCGCAGGTGACGAAGGTGGCATAGGCTTCCGGGCCGGTCGCGGCGGCCATCAGCCACCAGATGAGGCCAAGAGCACCAGCGGTGGCCAGGCCATTGCCCGTCACGCGGTGAATGATGGAGACGGCCATTGCCGGCCCCCATTTCCAGATCGTCAAATGCGGCGAGAGCGGCCGGCTTGTGGTTCGCGCCATGTCTACCCAGGTCCCTGCTATGTCCTTTGAGTCCGCTCCCCTTAGGAGCGAAGACGCCGAAGGGCAAGCCGCGCGGACCATGTCGATGCGCGCACCCAAATAAGAAGTGATTAACCAAATGGCGCTATCACCGCCTGGTTCGTCCTGACACCTATTTGGGGTTCTGCAATCCATGACTTCCGCCACCACGCCCAGGAACGCCATCGCCCAGATGCTGGCCGAAGTGGACCCCCGCGGTGATCTGGCCCGTGGCATGGCCGAAATCGAGCAGTTGGTTGCCGATGATGCGGTGATTGCCGCGCGCACCTTCTTCTCCACCTATATGGACAGTTCGGGCCTGCGAAACCGGTTGCAGCCCACGACGCTGGCGAAGATCGAGACCGCCGCACATGAATATGTCCGCCAAAAGCTGCGCCATTACAGCGCCGGCGACTGGGCGCTGTCCTCCACCGCCTGCGTCCGCCACGCCCGCAAGCACGGCATTTCCGTGCGCGGCGTGCTGCTGCCCGTCGCCGCGGCCAACGAGAAACTGACCGATATCATCTGGGAACGCGCAGCCGACGACGCCACCCGGCGCCGGCTGGTCGACATCATGGCGCAGGTCGGCATGGTCGATGCCGGGCTGATGGCCAATGTGATCGCGATCGATGATGCCGAAAGCCAGCGCAATGCGCGCCAGCAGTTCGGCGTCCTGTTCGAGCAGCGGATCATGGGCGAGATCGACGGCGCGTCGCAGCTGGGCGAATCGCTGCGCGAACAGGCCAAGGATGCCTCTGCCGCGACCCGCGGCATGCTGGGCAAGGCGTCGGAAGTCGCCGCCGCCGCCGAACAATCCGCCCTTGCGATGCGCGAGGCCGCCCGCACCTCGGCCGGCCTGATCCGCGCCATCGAGGACGCCCGCACCGAAGTGGAAAGCGCCGCCGAAGTGGCACAGCGCGCCGCGTCGCAATCGGGCGACGCCGTTTCCATGTCGGCCACCCTGTCGGACCATGCCAAGTCGATCGAATCGATCCTGGGCTTGATCCGCGACATTGCCGGCCAGACCAACCTGCTGGCGCTCAATGCCACGATTGAGGCCGCCCGTGCCGGTGACGCCGGTCGCGGCTTTGCCGTGGTGGCGCAGGAAGTGAAGAGCCTGGCCAACCAGACCGCCCGCGCCACCGACGAGATTGCCGGCAAGATCGCCGCCATCCAGGCATCGACCCGCCAGTCGGTGGAGACCAACGAGCGTATCCGCGACACCGTCGGCGAAGTACAGGCCAGTGCCCAGCGCATCCGCCACGCCATGGACGCGCAGGCCCAGACCGTGACGATGATCACCGCCGCCGTCGACGAGACCGCGCTTGCCGCCGACTCGATGTCGACCACCATTTCGGCGATCCGCCAGGACACCGAAGTGGTCGCATCGGAAATCGACCAGCTGGAACGCGGCTTCATGAGTGTCGAGGGCAAGCTGTCCAGCCTGCGGCATGCCTCCAGCGACTTCGGCCGCCAGGTCGCCTGACCCTTTTCCTGCCGCTGCCGCTGGTCTAAAGGCGGCGGCATGAATGATGTCGCTGCGCCAGCCGCCCAGAGCTGGAAAGTCACCCTGCCCTGCACCCGCGCCGAAGCGGAGGCGCTGGACGGGGACATCGCCGCCTTCGCCCTGATGGAGCATCCACCGGTGCTGATGACCAGCGAGGCGGAGCCGGACGACGAGAATAAGTGGCAGCTCGACGCCTATTTCGAAGGCAAGCCGAGCCCGGCGGCGATCAAGCTGCTCAAGACCCTGGTGCCCAGCGCATCGGGCATCAAGCCGCAGGTCGAGGCGCTGCCCGATGAGGATTGGGTGACGATGAGCCAGCAGGGGCTGGAGCCCGTCACCGCCGGCCGATTCCATGTGCGCAATGTCGCCAGCGACCCCGAACAGCCCGGCCATGTCAATTTCCTGATCGAGGCGAGTCGCGCCTTTGGCACCGGCCAGCATGAGACCACCGCCGGCTGCCTGGCGATGATCGACCGGATGCGCAGCGTCGGCATGCGCTTCCGCAATGTCGCCGATATCGGCACCGGCACCGGCCTGCTCGCCTTTGCCGCGATGACATTGTGGCCGCGCGCCCATGCGATCGCATCGGACATCGATCCGGTAGCGGTCGACATCAGCCGGGAAAATGCCGTGGCGAACGGCATTGCCCTGGGTGGAGGCGCCGGCCAGTTGGCGCTTTGCACCGCCGCTGGCGTGGATCATCCCGCGCTGGTCGGGCGCGCGCCCTATGACCTGCTGATCGCCAACATATTGGCCGGGCCGCTGATCGAACTGGCGCCCTCGCTTTGCGCATTGGTGGAGGATGGCGGCACGATCGTGCTCGCCGGTCTGCTCAACGAACAGGCCGATGCGGTGATCGCCGCCTATCGCGCGCAGGGCATGCGCCTCGCCGAACGCAGCGATCGCGGCCATTGGCCGACTTTGCGCCTGCGCAAGCGCCCGCAGATCGGCTGGAAGCGCCCCCGCCGCATCAATGCCGCCGCGCGTGGCGAAGCCCCCGGCTTCGGCAGCATCTGACTTTTCGACTTATCCACAGGAGACGCTTTCATGGTCCTCACCCGTCAGACGATCATCCATGACGGTCCGGGCGGCCCGTTCGAAAGCGTCGCCGTGGTCGACGATGCCGCCGCCGGCCCGGTGCCGGGCATCCTGCTGGTGCCCAATGTCCTGGGCACCAAGGAAGCCGACTTCCTCTATGCGGAAAAGGTCGCGGCGCTGGGCTATGCGGTGCTGGTCGCCGACGTCTTTGGGCAGGGCAAGCGCACCACCCGCGAGGATCCCGATGCCGGGCGCTACATGAACGAACTCAACGCCGACCGCGCGCTGCTTCGTGACCGGATGCTGAGCGGCCACGCGCTGCTCAAGGATATGCCGGCGGTCGATGCTGCCCGCACGGCCGCGATCGGCTTCTGCTTCGGCGGCAAATGCGTGCTCGACCTGGCCCGCGCGGGCGCCGACATTGCCGGCGGCGTCAGCTTCCACGGGGTCTATGAGGCACCGCCCTTCCCCAACGCCACGATCACCGCCAAGCTGCTGGTCTGCCATGGCTGGGAAGACCCGATCGCGCCGCCCGAGGCGACCATCGGCCTGGCGAAGGAGCTGACCGAGGCGGGCTGCGACTGGCAGATTCATGCCTATGGCCATACCGGCCACGCCTTCACCGACGAAAGCGTCCATATGCCCGAAAAGGGGCTGGCCTACAGCCCCGACGCCGACCGGCGCAGCTTCCGCGCGATGGTGAATTTCCTGGAGGAACTGTTCGGCTAAACCGCCAGCAGCTTTTCCACCGCTGCCGCGATCGCGAACAGGCGCTGGTCCTGCCCGGCCCGCGCCATCAGCATCAGGCCGACCGGCAGGCCGCCCTCGCGCGGCAGCGGCAGGGAAATGGCGCACAGGTCGAAGCTGTTGCCGAGGCCGGTGTTGCGCAGCAGCAGCCGGTTGCGGGCGACGAAGGCGTCGACATTCGCCACCTCGGCTTTGGTCGGCGCGACGATCGGCGTGGTCGGCAGGACGAGGACGTCCAGTCCGGTCAGGCGCGCGTCCATCGACCGCACCAGCGCGGCGCGCTCCACCAGCATCTGCCGGTGGCGTTCGGGCGTCACGTCACAGCCCGCCTGCATCCGCGCCAGCACGATCGGATCGAAATCCTGCGCGCGGGTCGCGATTCGATCGCGATGAATGGCATAGGCCTCGACCGAGGCGATCGGCACCGGCGACTGGAGCGCCTGCATCGCGTCGAATTGCGGGAAGACTTCGTCGCTGAGCGTCAAGCCCGCCTTGCCCAGCCGCGCCAGCGCATCGGCGAACCGGGCCGCGACGGTCGCGTCCAGATCGGCCAGCGGCAGGCCCTGGGGAATGCCGGCGCGCAACCCCTTGAGCGGCGCGAGGTCGAGCCGGCGGGGCGCCTCGCCCGCCAAGATCGCATCGGTGCGGAAACAGGCGTCGACACTGGTCGCGATCGGCCCGATCGAATCGAGCGTGGGCGACAGCGGAAAGGCGCCATCGGTCGGCACCCGCGCCTTGGTCGGCTTGTAGCCGACGACACCGCACAGCGCGGCGGGAATGCGGCAGGAACCGCCGGTATCGGTGCCGATCGCGATCTCGCACATCTGATCGGCCACCGCGACGCCGCCGCCGCTGGTCGATCCGCCGGGCACGCGGGTCCGGTCGGCCGGATTGCCCGGCGTGCCATAATGGGGATTGGCGCCGACGCCGGAAAAGGCGAATTCGACCATGTTGGTCTTGCCGACGATCACCGCGCCGGCCTGCTTCAGCCGGGCAACGACCGGCGCATCGACGGTGGCGGGCGGCGCATCGGCCAGGATCAGCGAACCGGCGCGGGTCGGTTCGCCCGCGACATCGAACAGATCCTTGATGCTGACGATCGCGCCGTCGATCGGCGAGAGCGGCGAAGCGGCGCGGGCATCGGCCGCGTCCGCCGCCGCCCGCGCGCTGTCCGCATAGAGGGTGAGGTAGGTGCGCCTGCCCTCCCCCGCCGGGTCGGCGATGCGCGCGAGCGCTGCTTCCAGACGCTCGCGCGACGGGCGGGATTTGGCGATGGCCGGCGCGCCGACGGTGCCGAGCGCCATGGCGCCACCGGCGCCGTGCAGGATCGTCCGTCGCGTCACGCCGCCATGCTCCATCTATTGCCCCCCCGATCAGCCCGGTCAGATATCCTCGATCATCTCCGCCAGCACCGCCAGGCAATCCTTGCCCAGTTGCGCCGAACGGGCCGGCGACCAGCCGAAATCGGCGTCGGGCAGATCGTCATTATCCTTGAACGGCATTTCCAGCGTCATCGCGACCGCGCCGAAGCGTTCGGCCAGCTGATTGGTCGACATGGCGAGATTGGCCTTGCCGCCGCCTGCCACCGGATAGCCGAGGCGGGTCTGGAAATCGGGCGTCCGGGCCGCCAGCGTGTCGCGATAGCGATGATAGAGCGAGAGTTGCCGGTCGGTGATCGAGGGAATGCCCTCAAAGCCTGCCAGGAACACCGCCGGGATCGCCTCATCGCCATGCACGTCCATGGCGAAATCGACGCCGGTCTCGTCCATCGCGGCACGGACCAGATAGACTTCCGGGCTCTTGTCCATCGACGGCTCATGCCATTCGCGGTTGAGATTGATGCCCGCCGCATTGGTGCGCAGATGACCGCGCCGGCTGCCGTCCGGATTCATGTTGGGGACGATGTGGAAGGTCGCCTTCTGACGCAGATAGCGCGCCACCGCGTCCTCGTCGTCGGTCAGGCGCTCCAGCGCGCCTTCCATCCACCACTCGGCCATGCTTTCGCCCGGATGCTGGCGGGCATAGAGCCAGACATTCTTGGGGCCTTCGCCGACGCTCAGCATGTCGAGCGGCTGGCCGTCCAGCGTCAGGCCGAGTTCGCGATGCTCGACGCCCGGCTGGCATGCGGCCCAGGCGACCAGATCATGATGGCGCTCCATCGAATAGGGCGCGAAATAGGCAAGCCAGACGGCATTGCTGTCGGGCGAGAGGCGGATCGTCAGCGTGCCGTCTGCATAGTCGGTATCGGCCTGAAGCCAATTCTCGCGATCCTCGCTCATCCGCGCCTTGTAGCCCGGCCAGCCGTCGGGATAGGCCGAGCCCGCGCAGTTCACGATCGCCAGTTCCACTTCGCGTCCGGCGGCGCCCGCCAGACGGAAATGGAACCATTGATAGAAGTCGCTGTCCTTGTCCTTGACGATTTCCAGCTCGGCGCGGACGCCCTCTGGACTGTCGGTGATGGAAAGAACGCGGATGTTGCCGCTGTCGAAGGCGCTCGAAATGGAGATGGTCATTTGACCGTTATAGTGCGCCCGGATTCGCCCGGATAGCCCCCGAGGAGGGCGGCAGCGAGCTTTTGCGCGACGGCGCGCGGCTGCGACTCGGGCGTGCCTTCACGCGATTCGGTCGAGGCGCGACCTTCCCAGATGGCGGCCTGATCGCTGCGACGGCGAATCTGGATCTGCAATTCGGTAGAGACGATATCCTTGGGCTTGCCCGACAGGTTGATGCCGACGCCCAGCCCCAGGCCGGAATAGCCGCCACTGCCCAGCGCCCCGCCAACGCCGACGCTGACCGGCTTGTCATTGCGCGCGGTGCCGGTCGGGCGGAAGCTGCGGCGGAAGCCGACCAGCGCGACATAGTCGCTGCCGGCATCGCCCGCATTGGTGAAGCCGACGCGCTGCAGCTCCTGGCTCACCGCCCCGGCATAGGTGCGAAATTCCAGGCCAACGTCCGGATTGCCGGGGATTTCCTGCACCGCGATCGATCCGGCCCGTGCCGGGCTGCCATTGTGGAATCGCGTCACCTCCACCGACGGCACCGTCGCGCAGGCGGCGAGCGACAGGGCAAGGCAGGAGGAGAGGATGGTCTGTTTCAACATGCGATTGCACTCCAACGGGACTATGTCCAACACGCCGCCGACATAGCATTCCCTTCCAACGGGTGAAGCCATGACTTGGCTGCATGCAGGATGAACGGTGGCAAAAGGCGGTGGCCTGCGCTTGACTTTCGGCCGCCTCCCCCATAGGGGCTGCGCTTCGATTTTTCCAATCAGACATGATTCCAGAAGGCTGACAATGAAGATCCGCAACTCGCTCAAGTCGCTCAAGGGCCGCCACCGGGACAACCGCGTGATCCGTCGTCGTGGCCGGACCTACGTCATCAACAAGACCAACCGTCGCTTCAAGGCCCGCCAGGGCTAAAAGCGCGGACGGATCGGCTCGCCGATCCTCCGGACCTTCCAAAGGTCTTATTGAGCGCCCGATCCCATGGATCGGGCGCTCAACGTGTTGGCGCGGCATTTTCGCGCGAATCGATTCGCGGCCATGAAAAAAAGCGCGGCCGCCCGAATGGGGCGGCCGCGCCGAATCGATCATGCCAAAGCCGTCAGGCCGGCAGGCTGGGTGTCTCGTCGCGCCCCTTCAGCTCGTCGCCGCGCACGGTCGCCACATGCAGCACATTGGTCGAACCGGGCGTGCCGAAGGGCACGCCGGCCAGCACCACGATCTTGCCGCCCTTGGCGCTCATGTCGTGGCGCAACGCCATGCGGCGCGCCTTGCCGATCATTTCCTCGAAATTGCCGATATCCTTGGTGCGGATCGCATGGACGCCCCAGGTCAGGCCCAGCTTGCGCGCGGTATCGGATCGCGGCGTCAGCGCCAGGATCGGTGCAGACGGCCGCTCGCGCGCCACGCGGCGCACGGTGCTGCCCGATGAGGTGAAGCAGGTGATGACGCTGGCGCCGACGACCGGCACGATGCCGGCGGCAGCCTCCGCCAGGGCGTCGGCGGTGGTCGGGTCGGGCCGCGTTTCGGTGAAGTGCAGACGGGCGAAATAGCCCGGATCGCGCTCCACGCTATGGGCTATGCTGTCCATCATCGACACTGCCTCGACCGGCCAGTCGCCCGCCGCGGTCTCAGCCGACAACATGATCGCGTCAGCGCCGTCATAGACCGCAGTGGCCACGTCCGACACTTCGGCGCGGGTCGGGGTCGGCGCCTTGATCATCGATTCGAGCATCTGGGTCGCAACCACCACCGGACGGCCCATGCGGCGCGCTGTCGCGACGATCTGCTTCTGCAGCGGCGGCACCGCCTGCGGCGGCAGTTCCACGCCCAGATCGCCACGCGCGACCATCACGCCGTCGGCCATCTCGATAATCTCCTCCAGCCGCTGCACGGCCGAAGGCTTCTCGATCTTGGCCATCAGAGCGCCATGGCCACCCATCAGCTTGCGCGCCTCGGCCAGATCCTCGGGCCGCTGGACGAAGCTCAGGGCGATCCAGTCGCAGCCCTGATCGACCGCGAAGCTGAGGTCTCGGCGATCCTTGTCGGTCAGCGCCGGCACCGGCACGACCACGTCAGGCACATTCACGCCCTTGCGGTTCGACAGGGTGCCGCCGATTTCGACGATGGTGTCGATTCGCGTGTCCGTGACTGCCTTCACCCGCAGCACCAGCTTGCCGTCATCCAGCAGCAGCCGGGTCTCGGGGACCAGCGCGGCGTAGATTTCGGGGTGTGGCAGGTTCACGCGCTCGACGGTGCCCGGCGTGTCGTCCCGATCGAGGACGAAGGCCGCGCCGGTTTCCAACACCACCAGCCCCTTCTCGAACGTGCCCACGCGCAGCTTGGGGCCCTGAAGGTCGGCCAGAATCGTGGTTGGCCGGGAAAATTCCTTTTCCAGCTCGCGGATCGTGGCGATGCGGGCGGCATGATCCTCATGCGCGCCATGGCTCATATTGACTCGAAAGGCGTCGGCACCCGCGACAAACAATGCGCGGATCATCTCTGCGCTCTCGCTGGCGGGACCGAGGGTCGCGAGAATGCGAACCTTGCGCGAGCGGGGCGATAGTCGTGTCATGTCTTCTCCTGGCCGTATTGATCGCCTCTGGCTTGCCAGGGCGTCGTTATCGATTATCCGTGCTGCACGACAGGATGATGTAGATTAAGCGAAAGGTTCCGCCTGTGTCCGCTACCATACTCAGTGACGCCGTCGCTGCAACCGCCTTCCGTCGGCTGATCGCGCATTTGCAGCATCGGACCGACGTGCAGAATATCGACCTGATGGGCACGGCCGGCTTCTGCCGCAACTGCCTGGCCGACTGGATTGCAGAGGCCGACGGCCATCTGACCCGCGACGAGGCCCGTGCAATCGTCCACGGCATGCCCTTTGCCGAATGGAAGGCCCGCCATCAGAACGAAGCGACGCCCGAGCAGATCGCAAAGATGCAGGAGAGTGTGGCGAAGAACGCGGACAACCACTAAGCTTTGGCATTAGGCTTCGGGCGACCCTGCCGGATCAGCCTGGAGTGCATTTCGCAACCCGGCATTTCTCAATTAGAGCCTGATTCACGGTATCGGCGGAAGCGCAAAGCGCTTCCACCTCAACCGATCAGGCTCTAGGAGCATCCGCCAACCGATTCACACTGACACGGAGATTCCCATGAGCGAGGGCAATATCGCAGCCGACCAGCTGCGCCTTCTGATCGAGCGCATCGAGCGCCTGGAAGAAGAAAAGAAGGGCATCGGCGACGACATCAAGGACGTCTATCTGGAAGCCAAGGCGACCGGTTACGACCCCAAGATCATGCGCCAGATCATCCGCCTGCGTAAGATGCAGCCGCATGACCGCCAGGAAATGGAAGCGATCCTGCAGACCTACCTGTCCGCGCTGGGCATGGAATAAGGCGGTCCACACCTTATTCCCGACCGGTGCAAGCCACCGGACCTTGCCGAGGGGTGCTGTCGACCTACATCTGGTCCAGCCCCCTCGCGCCAGGGGCGCCACCAAAATGAGAGGACGCCCCTTATGACCGACATCATCGTCAGCACCACCAGCCGCCTGGAAGGCCGTCCCGCCCAGGATTATCTGGGCATCGTCACCGGCGAAGTGATCGTCGGCGCCAACCTCTTTCGCGACCTGTTCGCCAGTGTGCGCGACATCGTGGGCGGCCGATCGGGCGCCTATGAGGATGTGCTGCAACGCGCCCGCAGCGAAGCGATCGAGGAGATGCAGGGCAATGCCCGCAAGCTCGGCGCCAATGCCGTCGTCGGCGTCGACCTCGACTATGAAGTGATCGGCGCCAATGGATCGATGCTGATGGTCTCCGCCTCGGGCACCGCGATCCGCTACTGATCGCGCCACCCCCGCTATCCTCTAGCGTTGCAGGATGGCGACGCGCTCGCTAGAGAGCGCGCTTCGGTTTCACAGAAAATGTCAGGAGAAGGCCGTGGCCGGCCATTCCAAATTCAAGAACATCATGCATCGCAAGGGTGCGCAGGACAAGAAGCGCTCGTCGATGTTCTCCAAGCTGTCGCGCGAAATCACCGTCGCGGCCAAGATGGGCATGCCCGATCCGGACATGAACCCGCGCCTGCGCCTGGCGGTCAACGCCGCCAAGGCCCAGTCGATGCCCAAGGACAATATCCAGCGCGCGATCGACAAGGCGATCGGCGGCGACATGGAGAATTACGAGGAAATCCGCTATGAGGGCTATGGCCCCGGCGGCGTCGCCATCATCGTCGAGGCACTGACCGACAATCGCAATCGCACCGCGACCAATGTCCGCACCGCCTTCGCCAAGAATGGCGGCAACCTCGGCGCATCGGGCGCGGTGAGCCATGGCTTCGACCGCCTGGGCCTCATCACCTATCCCGCCAGCGCCGGCGATGCCGACGCCGTCTTCGAAGCCGCGCTGGAAGCGGGTGCGGACGATGTCTCGTCGAACGAAGACGAGCATGAGATCTGGACCGCGATGGACGCGCTGCACGAAGTCGCCAAGGCGCTGGAAGCCAAGCTGGGCCCGGCAGAGGGCGCCAAGCTCGCCTGGAAGCCGCAGACCACGCTGGAAGTCGACGAAGCCAATGCCGCAACGCTGCTGAAGCTGGTCGACACGCTGGAAGATGATGATGACGTCCAGACCGTCTGGGGCAATTATGAAGTCTCCGACGCCGTGATGGAGAAGCTGGGCTAAGATGCCCGGCACCCGTTCGCTTCGGGCGAGATCGCGCAGCGCCGATGCGCGCCGGTCTTGCCCGACGCGGACGATCCTGCACCCATGATCATACTTGGCCTCGACCCCGGCCTCGGCACCACCGGCTGGGGCCTGATTGCCGCCGACGGCAATCGCCTGACCCATGTCGGCAACGGCCAGATCAAGACCGACAGCGCGATGTCGCTGGCGACGCGGCTGATGGCCCTCGACCTGGCGCTGACCGACCTGATCCTCGAACATCGGCCCGATGGCGCCGCGGTCGAGGAGGTGTTCGTCAACGTAAACCCGCAATCGACGCTGAAGCTGGGCCAGGCGCGCGGCGTCATCCTGCTGAATGCGGCCCGTTCCGGCATGGAAGTGGGCGAATATGCCGCCCGCCTCGTCAAGAAATCGGTCGTCGGCGTCGGCAACGCGTCGAAGGACCAGGTCCATGCCATGGTCCAGCGGCTGCTGCCCGGCGCCAAGATCGTCGGGTCGGACGCAGCCGATGCCCTTGCGGTTGCGATCACCCATGCCCATCATCTGGCGAGCGCCCGGCGAATGCCCGCGCGCTGACCTGCCATCGGAGACCATCGCGACCATGACCGACCTGCCCCACGCCCGCTACATCATCGTCCCGCATGACGGCGCGTGGAAGATCAACCTCAACAACAGCTATTATGGCCCCTTCGCGACGCAGCAGGCGGCCATCGACAGCGCCACCGAAACAGCGAAGAAGGCGGCGGCAGGCGGCTATCCCGCATCGGTCCTGCTGATGAACGGCACCGCGTTCGACACGGCCTGGACCAGCATCGAAAACGACGACACCTGATTTTTACATATTTCGGGAACTCTTCGTCCCTTTCCGCATTTATCGACACCAGCATAAGCGGGCGCAGGGATGAGCAAGAAGATTCTGATCGTCGAGGACGAGATTTTCGTCGCGTTGGAAATCGAACAGATTGTGCAGGATGCCGGCTTCGATGTCGGCGGCATCGCGGCCGACCGCGAGGCGGCGATGGCCGCCGCCGAATCCTGCGACATCGCCCTGGTCGACCTCAACCTGCGTGATGGCCCCACCGGCCCCGCCATCGGCATGGAACTGGCCAGCCGCTTCGGCATCAAGGTCATCTATGTGACCGCCAATCCGGCGCAGATCGGCACGGCGTCCGTTGCGGCGCTGGGCGTCGTCACCAAGCCCTTCCGCGCGCAGAGCATTGCCCAGACCGTGCGCCTGGCGGCCACCGAAGCAGCCGACCTCGCCACGGCGGAAATTGCCGGCTTTACGCCCTTCCCGCCGCAGCGCGGTGCATCGAGCGTCGCGGTATCCGCAGGCTGAGCCGAAGCCCTTCGGGGCACCATTGCCGTTCGAGTTGACCACCCAGCTGACGCTCGACGCTAAGCGCGATCAGGCGACTGCCAAAGCCTTCGCTAGCGATCGGCGCCACACTCGGTCCGCCCTCTTCGCGCCAGTCGAGCCGGATATCCTCATCCTGCATCACCACATGCAGCGCGATAAAGCCATCGGGCGTCGATAGCGCGCCATATTTGGCGGCATTGGTCGCCAGTTCATGAAACAGCAGCGCCAGCGGCGTCGCCGAGCGATCATCGATCGGCGGATTGTCGCCCGACAATTGCAGCCGTTCCCGGCCGCCATAGGGCGCAAAAATCTCCTCCAGCACGCCATGCAGCGATGCTTGCTCCTCTGCCATGCTGACGCCGCCGCCATGGGTGCGGACGAAGTCATGCGCCCGCCCCAGCGCCAGGATGCGGTCGCGCAGGTCGTCCGCCCCTTCCTGCATGCCCGGACGCTCGCGCGCTGACAGGCCAATGAGGCCGGCAATGACGGAAAAGATATTCTTGATCCGATGCGACAACTCATGCGCGATCATCTCGCGCTCTTCGAGCATGAGCTTCTGTTCGTGAATCTCGGTGCAGGTGCCGATCCAGCGGATGATCTGCCCCTGCGCGTCACGGATTGGCAGGGCGCGCCCCAGCGTCCAGCGATAGAGGCCGTCGCGGTGCCGCAGCCGATATTCGATTTCATAGGGATCGCCGCTCGCCAGCGAATGGCGCCATTTCTCCCAGGCCTTGGGCTGGTCATCGACATGGAACATGCCGTTCCAGGCATCGCCATCGGTCGATCCGGCCGGCACGCCGGTATATTCATACCAGCGCGCATTATAATAATCATGATAGCCGTCCGGCAGGGTCGACCAGACCATCTGCGGCATGGTGTCGGCCAGGGTGCGGAACATGCGATCGCTGTCCGCCACCGCTGCCGCGTCGAGCCGCTGCTGGGCGATCACGTCGCGATCGCGGCGGCGTCCTTCCAGTTCCACCATCACCTGCCGTGCCAGCAGCGACAGCCCCTGACGCTGCAGCGGGGTCAGATCATCGCGCGGCACCGTGTCGATGACGCAGAGCGCGCCCAGCGGCTCACCATCGCCGCCGACCAGCGGCGCCCCGGCATAGAAGCGGATATACGGCGCACCGGTGACCAGCGCATTGTCGATGAAACGCGCATCCTGCGTCGCGTCGGGCACGACGAAGATATTGTCGCCCAGCATAGCGAGGGCGCAGAAGGAGACGTCGCGCGGCGTCTCCTCCGCATCCAGCCCGACCCGCGCCAGAAAGCGCTGCCTTACATCCTCGACAATGCTGACGAGCGCGATCGGCGCCCCGCATAGTTGCGCGGCGAAGCTGGTGATGTCGTCAAGGGTACGGAAACCGCCGGCGTCGAGATCATAAAGCGCCAGCAGCGCCGCCCGATCCGTTGCCAGGCCGCGTCCGTCAGCCATCGCTGACCCGCTCGATGTCGGCGCCGACGGCCGAGAGCTTTTCCTCCAACCGCTCATAACCGCGATCGAGATGATAGACGCGGCTGACGATGGTCTCGCCTTCGGCAGCAAGGCCGGCCAGGATCAGGCTCATCGAGGCGCGCAGATCGGTCGCCATCACCGGCGCACCGACCAGCTTGTCGACGCCACGCACGACCGCAGTGCGGCCGTTGACGCTGATGTCGGCACCCATGCGCGCCAGTTCGGGCACATGCATGTAGCGATTTTCGAAGATCGTCTCGGTCAGGACCGACGCGCCCTCCGCCTTGGTCAGCATCGCCATGAACTGCGCCTGCATGTCGGTCGGGAAGGCCGGGAAAGGCGCGGTCGAAAGGGTCAGCGGCTTGAGCTTGCCGTCGGACGAAACGCGGATGCCGTCGCGATGCTCGTCGACCTGCACGCCAGCGTCGCGCAGCGCAGCCAGGATGGCGTGCATATCGTCGGCATTGGCGCCGATCAGGTCGAGCGAACCGCCGGTGATCGCCGCAGCGCAGGCATAGCTGCCCGCCTCGATACGGTCGGGCATGACACTGTAGGTCGCGCCGTGGAGCCGATCGCGGCCATGGATCACCAGCTTGTCGGTGCCCACGCCCTCGATATCGGCGCCCATCGCGATCAGCAGCTTGCAGAGATCGACGATCTCGGGCTCGCGCGCGGCATTTTCCAGGATGCAGGTGCCCTTGGCGAGCGAGGCCGCCATCAGCGCATTTTCGGTCGCACCAACCGACACCACCGGGAAGGTGTAGATGCCGCCGGGCAGACCGCCATCGGGCAGGCTGGCGCGGACATAGCCGGCCGCGATCTCGATGATCGCGCCGAAGGCTTCCAGTGCCTTGAGGTGCAGGTCGATCGGGCGGTTGCCGATCGCGCAGCCGCCGGGCAGCGACACCCGTGCCTCGCCGGCGCGGGCGAGCAGCGGGCCGAGCACCAGGATCGACGCGCGCATCTTGCGCACGATGTCATAGGGCGCCTCGGTCGAGGTCACGCGACCGGCGCGCATCGTCATGACGCGGCCGAAATCCTCCGGACGGGCGCCTTCGATCATGGTCGACACGCCAAGCTGGTTGAGCAGATGGCCGAAGCTGTCGACGTCGGCCAGGCGCGGCAGATTGCGCAGCGCGACGGGTTCGTCAGTCAGCAGCGCGCAGGGCAGCAGCGTCAGGGCAGCGTTCTTAGCGCCGGAGATGGGAAGGCGGCCGTTGAGTTGCTTGCCGCCGCGAATGTGAATGCGGTCCATTGGCTAGGTTTCATAGCGTCTATTGCGCGCCGTGCAAGGCGCGCGCGCGGTCGTTCGGCGTGAAAAACGGCCAGGGACGAGCGCGACGGAAGACTATTTTCGCGGATCGCCGCAACCTTGATCGAGTTTAGTGCGCCTTGCCGAAATGCAGCCAAAAGGAGGTTGGGGCGTTCTGCCATCGTAACAACAATTTCAAGAAGAAGGTGTATTGGTGGCGACGAGCTGTTTCGCGGAAAGACTGGCCAAGACGGTTCCCCTGTCCGACGCAGAAAAAGCAGCATTGGCTCGGCTGGAAGAAAATCCCCGCAAGATCAAGCGCGGGGCAATGATCCAGCGCGTCAACGAGACGATCACTGAGTTGTTCGTGCTGCGCGAAGGTCGGGTCATGAGCTATGTCATCCTGCCCGATGGCAGCCGCCAGATATTGCGCGTCTACTTCCCCGGCGATTTCATCGGTTCGGCCAGCACCATATACAGCAAGGCCCCTGAATCCTTGGTCGCCCTGTCGGACGCCATCGTCTGCCCGTTCGACAAGCATGCGCTACGCCGGCTGCTGGAGGAATATCCGCGCGTCGCCGCCCTGCTGTTCCTGCTGTCCAATGCGGAGCGGGTAGCGATGACCGACCGGCTTGCCTCGCTGGGCCGCACATCGGCCAGGGCGCGGGTCGCCTCCTTCCTGCTCGACATGTTCGACCGGCTGCGCGTGACGGACGACAGCATCACCGACAGTTTCGACCTGAAGCTGACGCAGGAAGAGATTGGCGACGCGATCGGCCTGACGTCGGTTCATGTGAACCGGATGATACGACAGATGGAGCAGGAAAAGCTGATCAGCCGTGCCAATGGCCGGATCACGCTGGTCGACATGGCCCGGCTGGAAGAGATCGGCCATTATACCAACCGGCACAAGCATATGGACCTGGACTGGCTGCCCGCAATGAGCTGACGCGCCGCGCGTCAGGCCAGCAGTTCGACATCCCAATAGAGCCAGTCGTGCCAGCTTTCGTGGAGATAGCCGGGCGGAAAGGCGCGGCCATGTTCCTGCAACTGCCAGCTGGTCGGCCGGATCGGCTGGACATGCAACTGCATGCCCGCTTCCCTGGGCGTGCGCCCGCCCTTCTTGAGATTGCAGGGCGAACAGGCGGTCGCGACATTTTCCCAGGTGGTACGGCCACCCGCGCGCCGCGGCACGACATGGTCGAAGGTCAGATCCTGCGTCGTGCCACAATATTGGCAGCTGAAACGATCGCGCAGGAACAGGTTGAACCGGGTGAAGGCCGGATGCTCCGAGGGTCGCACATATTGCTTAAGCGCGATGACCGAGGGGATGCGCATCTGCAGGCTGGGGCTGTGGACTTCCCGCTCATAGGAAGAGACGATGTCCACCCGCTCCAGAAAAATCGCCTTGATGGCGGTCTGCCAGGGCCACAGGCTCAGGGGATAATAGCTGAGCGGGGTATAGTCCGCATTCAAAACCAGCGCCGGGCAGTTTTCCGGATGCCGTATCAGGTCGGGATGGTACATAGTCGCCTCTACCCCCTTGCCGACGCCGCTGATCGATCAACAACGTGACAAGAGCATGACAGCATTAACGAATATCCGCCGTCAAGAGCCTGTATGACTCAATCCACCGCACCACAGCATCTTGTGAGTCGTTTCGCGCCAAGCCCCACCGGTCGATTGCATGTCGGCCATGGCTGGTCGGCGCTGATGGCGATGGACCTGGCACGGGCCATGGGGGGCACCTTTCGCCTGCGGATCGAGGATATCGACGGCACGCGCAGCCGACCCGAACATGTCGACGGGATTGTCGAGGATCTGCGCTGGCTGGGCGTGGCATGGGATGGTCCGATCATCTTCCAGTCGCAGCGCCTGGCCGACTATGACGCGGCGCTCGACCGACTGCGCGCGATGGACCTTCTCTATCCCTGCTTTTGCACGCGCGCCGATATCCAGGCGAGCCTGACCGCGCCGCATGGCCCGGAAGGCCCGGTCTATCCCGGCACCTGTCGCGCCCTGCCGAACGCCCAGCGCGCGCAACGTATCGCGGCGGGCATGCCCCACGCCTGGCGGATCGACATGCAGGCGGCGGTCGCACGGACGGGGCCACTCCGCTGGGCCGCCCTGCCCTATCCGCCCGATCCCAACGCGGCGCCATGCGAAATAGCAGCCGATCCAGCGGCAGCGGGCGATGTCGTGCTGGCGCGCAAGGATGCGCCGGCCAGCTATCATCTGTCCTGCACGCTGGACGATGCGGCGATGGGCGTCACCCATGTGCTGCGCGGCAATGACCTGCGCGCCGCGACCGACATCCATCGCCTGCTGCAGGCGCTGCTCGACCTGCCCAGCCCCGCCTATATCCACCACCCGCTGCTGCTGGGCGCCGATGGCAAGAGGCTGGCGAAGCGGGACGGGGCGATCGCGCTCGCCGAACTGCGTGGCGCCGGCATGGCCCCGCAGCGCCTGGCCGATGATCTGCGCGCCGGGCGCTTTCCGGTTGGCATCACCGCCGGAGCGGCCTAGCATCCCCCCATGACTACCGTGCTCGTCATCGCCCTGATCCTTGCCATGGCCGCGACCCTGTTCGCGCTGGTCCGCGGCATCATCGCCTTCCTCCAGGCGACAAAGGAGGAACTGAACCTGCCCGAGGGCGCACCGCGCCCGTCCAGCCTGAAGCAGAACCGGATGATGATGAACCGCATCCTGTTCCAGGCCGGCGCCGTCATCATCATCGCCCTGTTGCTGATGATGAAGGGCAATGGCTGAGGGCTGATGGTCAAGCTCAACAAGATCTACACCCGCACCGGGGACGCGGGCACCACCGGCCTGGTCGACGGATCGCGCCTGCCCAAACATGCGCCGCGCATGCAGGCGGTGGGCGACGTGGACGAGGCGAACAGCGCGATCGGCCTGGCCATATTGGCGATCGGCGACAGGCCCGAGGGGGCCTGGCTGACCACCATCCAGAACGACCTGTTCGATCTGGGCGCCGACCTCGCCACGCCGATCCCGGATGGCGCGGACGAGCCCTGGGCGCTGCGCATCATTGCCGGCCAGGTCGCGCGACTGGAACAGCAGATCGACGACATGAACGCCGATCTGGCTCCGCTCGACAGCTTCATCCTGCCGGGCGGCAGTCCGGCCGCCGCCGCGGTCCATCTCGCCCGTGCGATCACCCGCCGGGCCGAGCGCAGCGCGACGGCCGCCGCCGCCGATGTCGCGCTCAATCCGCAGGCGCTGGCCTATCTCAACCGCCTGTCCGATCTGCTGTTCGTGCTCGCCCGCCGGCTGAACGACAATGGCGCGCGCGATGTTAAATGGGTGCCGGGCGCGTCAAGACAGGTCTGATTTCAACGGCCTGGCTACCATCGGCCACGCTTTGCCTTGCAGCGCAACATTAACCCTATTCATTCAGAGCGCGTTTAGCCAATTCTCCAAATTTGCGGGTTATTCGCAATTAGTGAGAGGGCCAAGATGCAATTCTATCTGGCAACATCCTTCATCTTTCCGCGCAGCCTGCGCCTGCGCCTGTTCGCACTCTGCTTTGTCGCCACCCATTTGCCGCTGATCGGCTATATCAGCTGGGGCATGGCAACCGGCCGGATCGCGCTGGCCGAATTCCTGCTGCTGCTCGGCGCCACGCTGGTCGGCACGATCATGGCGCTGATGGGGATCGGCGCGCTGCTGAGCCCGATTCATGCGCTGGCCGATACGCTGCGCCCCGACAGTCCGGAGGCACCGGTCCTGCCCGAAGTCGGCGACGTGATCCGCACCCTCTATGCCGGCGTCCACCGCGCCGCGACATCGACCCGCGCGCAGATGGACGAATTGCAGGTGGCGGCGCATGAAGATCCGCTGACCGGCATCGCCAACCGGCGCGGCCTGCTGGCGCAGATCGACGAGCTGCCGGTCGAAAAGCGCCAGGGCTGCATCGCGATCATCGACATCGATCATTTCAAGCAGGTCAATGACCGGCTGGGCCATGACGAGGGCGACCGGGTGCTGCGCGATTTCGCCACCCGCCTGTCGGCCCAGATCCGGCGCATCGACATGGTCGCGCGCTGGGGCGGCGAGGAATTTGCCGTCTTCTTCCAGCATTGCATCGAGGATGAGGCGAGCTGGTCGCTGGCGCGCCTGGCAGAACAGATTCGCGAGCATCCGCTGGGCGATGTCGATGGCCGCCCGATCACCTTTTCCGCCGGCATCTGTCGCTGGAAGGGCGAGGAGATGGACGAGGTGCTGCGCCTTGCCGACCAGGCGCTGTACGAAGCCAAGGCCAATGGTCGCAACCAGCTGCGCCGTGCCCGGCCGGAGCGCACCGCCGCCTGATTCTGCGCCGCGCCAGGGCGGCAAGGAACCGACCTGCCCGGTCATGCGCTTACCCCTTGCGAGAGCGGTGCAACCGTATCGAAAGGGGTGTGCATGGCCAAAATCTGGATCCAGCCCGGACAGGACGCGCTGGCGGAACGCTATCGCGCCGTCCGCGCCCTGACGCAGGCGCTGGCGACGCCCCTGTCCGACGCGGATGCCACGGTGCAGTCGATGCCCGAAGCATCGCCCGCCAAATGGCATCTGGCCCATGTCAGCTGGTTCTTCGAAACCTTCGTCCTGCGCGATCATGTCGAGGGCTATCGCCCCTTCGACGACCGCTTCGCCTATCTGTTCAACAGCTATTATGAGGCCGAAGGGCCGCGCCATGCCCGGCCGATGCGGGGCATGCTGACCCGGCCGAGCCTGAACGACGTGCGCGCCTATCGCGCCCATGTCGATGCTGCGCTGCTGGCCGCCATGCCACATCTGCCGGAGACCGCCTGCACGCTGGTAACGCTGGGGCTGCAGCATGAGCAGCAGCATCAGGAATTGCTGCTGACCGACCTGCAGCATCTTTTTTCGCTCAATCCCATCGCGCCCGCCCTGTTCGATGCACCCAGGGCGATGCCCGCGCCGGTCCCCGGACCGTTGCACTGGATCGAGGGACGCGAGGGGCTGGTCGAGATCGGCGACGACGGCAAGACCGGTTTCGCCTTCGATTGCGAGGGGCCGCGCCACAAGGTCTTCCTGCGCCCCCATGCTTTGGCCCATCGGCCCATCACCAATGGCGAATGGATCAGCTTCATCGAGGATGGCGGCTATCGTGATCCGTCTCTGTGGCTGTCGGATGGCTGGGCCTGGGTCCAGGCGGAAGGGATAGAGGCGCCGCTCTACTGGCAGCGCGGCGAGAAGGGCTGGACCCGTTTCGGCCTGGACGGACGCCAGCCGGTCAATCCCGCCGCCCCGGCCTGCCATATCAGCCTGTATGAGGCAGACGCCTATGCCAGTTGGGCGGGCGCGCGCCTGCCGACCGAGGCGGAATGGGAAAGCGCGGCGCTCAACATCGCGCCGACCAGTGGCGAGCAACTGGACGGCGCCGCCTGCCCGCGCGCCCGCGCCGCCGAAGACGGCACCAGCCTGACCCAGATGTTCGGCGATGTGTGGGAATGGACCGGCAGCGCCTATCGCCCCTATCCCGGTTTTCGCACCGCCCCCGGCGCAGTCGGCGAATATAATGGCAAGTTCATGTCCGGGCAGTTCGTGCTGAAGGGCGGCAGCTGCGCCACCCCGCGCGGCCATGTCCGCGCCAGTTACCGCAATTTCTTCCACCCCCATCAACGCTGGCAGTTCACGGGACTGCGGCTGGCCAAGGATCTGTAAGCCCCATGCTGCTGACGCACGACATGCCCGCCGCCCGCGCCATCGACCCGGCATTCCGCCGCGACATATTGGCCGGCCTTGCCCGATCGCCCAAGGCGACCCCGCCCATCTGGTTCTATGATCGGCGCGGATCGGAATTGTTCGAGAATATTACCGACCTGCCCGAATATTATCCGACCCGCACCGAAACCGCGCTGCTGGCCGGACATGGCGATGATTTCGCTGCCGCGATCGGCCCCGGCCGGGCGGTGGTGGAATTCGGCGCCGGCAGCGCGCGCAAGACGCCGCACCTGCTGCGCGCGATCAATCCCGCCGCCTATGTGCCGATCGACATCAGCGGCGATTTCCTGCGCACCAGCAGCGCCGAATTGGCGAGCGTCTTTCCCGGCCTGCCGGTGCTGCCGCTGGTCGGCGACTTCACCGGCACATTGGCCCTGCCCGACGCGATCGACGGCCTGCCGCGGCTCGGCTTCTTCCCCGGCTCCACCATCGGCAACAGCGAGCCGGACACCGCCGTCGACCTGCTGCGCGCGATGCGCCGGCTGCTGGGCGACGAAGCGATGCTGCTGATCGGGATGGACCGGATCAAGGATCGCGACCGGCTGATCGCCGCCTATGACGATGAAGCCGGTGTCACCGCCGCCTTCAACCGCAACCTGCTGGTACGGATCAACCGCGAGTTGGAGGGCGACCTGCCGGTCGATGCCTTTGCCCATCGCGCCATCTGGAATGACGAGAAGGCGCGGATCGAGATGCATCTGGAAGCGACCGAGCCGCTGCATTTCCATGTCGCGGGCCAATGTTTTCACATGAAGGCCGGCGAGACCATTCATACCGAGAGCAGCCACAAATATGGCGCGCGCGATGAACGGCTGCTGCTGCGCGCGGGCGGGTGGGAGCCCATGGCCGAGTGGATGGACCCGGACGGCCTGTTCGCGCTGGTGCTGGCGAAGGCGGGGTAGAATCTGCCGGGGAATTTCACGCGACAGTCGAAGTTCACAGTGTCGTGGGGCTGATTCCGGCCAAATGCGCCGGCTATGCGCCTGCCCCGCGCCGGTGAAGCGACAGGGACGCGACAATCGGGTCAGGGCGACGCGCCTTCGACGCGACACGGACGCGACAGCGAGGCGACAGTGAAGCGACACTGGGCGGCTGGAGCGCAACGGCGCGGGGTGGGACTGGGGCACGGCTTCCATTGCCGATGGTAGATCAGAGAAAGGCTGAGTAGGAAAGCGAGGGCGAAACTCTTGTTTCGACCATTCCCGTCATGCGGGGGTTTTGACGGTTGGCGGCCATGAGCGGACCCGTTCCCCCTCCCGCAGGCGGGAGGGGGTTAGGGGGTGGGCTGGACGTCGCGAAAGCCCACCCCGCTGCGACTAATGCGCTGCGCGCATAAGTCTCGCTGCCCCTCCCGCCAGCGGGAGGGGAATGGTAGGAATCCACCCAACTCCACCATCCCAGCGGAATGACGCCCCCAGCCTATTCCGTCGCGAGCAGCAGGTCGCGCAGGTCGTGCAGGCTGGGCAGGACGGCGCTGGCCGCCAGGACCAGTTCCTCGGTCGGCGGCAGGAGGTCGGGGATCATCACCGTCGCCATGCCCGCCGCCACGCCGGCGCGGACGCCGGCATGGCTGTCCTCCACCGCGACGCAATCGGCCGGATCGACGCCCAGCCGCTCAGCCGCCAGCAGATAGGGCTGCGGGTCGGGCTTGGGCCGGTCAACGTCATTGCGGGTGACGACGGTCTGGAAATAAGGAAGCAGCCCGGCCTTCTCCAGCCGCTGCTGGGCATAGGGGGCCATGGTCGAAGTCGCGATCGCCATCGGGATGCCGGCCCTGGCGAGATGATCCAATATCACCTCCGCGCCCGGCCGCAGCGGAATGCCCGCCTCCAGCGCGGCGACGAACAGCGCGTCGCTGTCGGCATAGAATTGATCGACCGGAAAGTCCGGCCCCATGCGGTCGGCCAGCATCCGCAGATTCTCGTCGCGGTGGATGCCGACCATCGATAGCAGCATCTCGTCCGACATCGGCCAGCCCATCGTCGCGCCGGTGCGGGCGAAGGCGTCGCGATGCGCGGCCTCCGTATCTAGCAGCGTACCGTCCATGTCGAAGATGACGGCGCGGATCGGGTTGGGCAGCGCGGCGGCGGCTTGCGGCGGCGCGTCGGAAAGGGATGCGGTGCTTGCCATGCCATTCATATGGTGTGTGCGCTGCAATATTTCCATTGCAAAGCGCGCCATCGGGGCTGCAATTTTCCCATTGCAGCCGCGTCCTATTCGACGACCTGCGCGGTCCAGACGGGTATCCAGCGCCAGGCACCACGGCATTCGCCCATGCTGGTCGCTTCGGTCAGGCGGAAGCGGCTGCCATCCCAGACATAGGTCTGGCTGGTGCCGCAATCGCCGATGCCGCGCCCCTTGGCGAAGCTTTGCAACAGCGACTTTTCGGGCGCCCAGCCGGCATTGACCAGGGTAGGATGGCCGATCTCCTCCGTGCCCCAGCCGGGTGCATAGTCGAACGGCGCGAAGCGGAAGCTGCGGCGGCCCGGAATGCCGCTGGCGATCACCGGCACGGTAGTAAAATTATAGGCGCCAGAGCCGCAGGGAACCAGGATCAGCGTGTCATTCTTTGACAGGCGATGCAGTTCGGACTGGCCATTGGCCATCTCGTCGGTGCAGCCGGTGAACTTGCCGAGCGCGGTCCGCTCCTCGCGCCACAGCGCGGCCGGGGCATCGCCCGCCGCGATGATCGCGCGATGGATCGCCGGCGTCGGCGGCGCGACGCGCACGGCGAGCGGACCGAGCGGCCCGGTCGCGACCAGCGCTGTGGTGGTGCCGGCCCGGCCCTGGCGCGCATCCATGTAGCGGATCGCCGCGCCCGCACCCGCGAGCGAGGGACGCCCGAGCGACCGGTTGCCGGTGCGCACTTCCATCGTGCTGCCGCGCGCCATCGCGATCGCCAGCGCCGACGCCTGCGGCCCGCGCAGGGTGGCGTCGCCATCGCGCGCGGGCACCGTCGCGACCTTGCGGCCATCGACCAGGAAGCTGACGTCGGAGGAACCCTTGGCATCGCGGCTGACCCAGACTTCGGCCGCGGCATCGGGACCGGCCGAACGGGCGACGCCGACCATCACCGGATTGTCGGGCCAGTCGCCACCGGGCAGCAGCGACACCGCCTCGCACCGGTTGCGATTGTCGCAACCGATGGTCCAGTCCTTGTAGGTTTCAAGCGTGCCAGGCTTGGGCGCGGGCGCGTTGGTCTGCGCCGTTGCCATGCCAATGGTGCCGATGGCCGTTAAGACGGCCGCGAAAAATCTAAGTTCCCCCATCGGTTAACCATAACCGATTTGTTAAGCCGGGGGTAGGGCCTCTGTTAAGTAATCGAAATGATTTGGTTAAAGGCTTAACATCAACCCGGCCAGCGCGGCGCTCATCAGATTGGCCAGGCTGCCGGCGACCAGCGCCTTCAGCCCCAGCTTGGCGATCATCGGCCGCTGATTGGGGGCAAGGTTGCCGGTCACCGCCATCTGGATCGCGATCGAGCTGAAATTGGCGAAACCACATAGGGCAAAGGTGATGATGGCGATGGTCGAGGGCGAGAGGCCGTCCTGCACCTGGCCAAGGTTGATATAGGCAACGAATTCGTTGAGCACGACCTTGGTACCGAACAGGCCGCCGGCTACCTGCGCCTCGTTCCACGGGATGTTGAGCAGATACATGACCGGCGAGAAGACATAGCCGAGCAGTTGCTGGAAGCTGAGTTCGGGATAGCCGAAGATGCCACCGATTCCGCCGAGGATGCCGTTGGCGAGCGCCACCAGCGCGACGAAGGCCAGCACCATGGCGCCGACGGCGACGGCCAGCTTGACGCCGGTCTGGGCCCCCTGCGCCGCCGCCATGATGATGTTGGCGGGCTTTTCCTCGTCATGGGTGGCGACGGGCATGGGTTCGCCCGGCGTGGTTTCCGCATTCAACACCGCCGCGACCGCAGCTGCACGGCGCGTTTCGGGCAGGTGGATATCATCCTCCAGCGGCAGTTCCGGTTCGCATTCCGGTTCGTCGGGCATCATGATCTTGGCCATCAGCAGGCCGCCGGGCGCCGCCATGAAGCTGGCCGCGAGCAGATAGTCGATCTTGATCCCCATCGAGGCATAAGCGGCGAGGATGGTGCCGGCGACGCCCGCCATGCCGCTGGTCATCACCGCGAACAGCTGCGGCCCGTTGAGGCCGGCGAGATAGGGACGGATCACCAGCGGGCTTTCGCTCTGGCCGACGAAGATGTTGGCGGCGGCGCACAGGCTTTCCACCTTCGACACGCCCGTCACCTTCTCGATCGCGCCGCCGACCCAGCGGACGATGAACTGCATGATGCCCAGATAATAGAGGATCGACACCAGGCTGGCAAAGAAGATGATCACCGGCAGCGCCGCGATGGCGAAGCTGGCGCCGCCGATTTCGGGCTTCGCCAGCGGGCCGAAGATGAAATTGGTCCCCGCCTGCGCATAGCCCAGCAGATTGGCGACGCCATGCGACATGCCCGCGATGATGGCGCGTCCGGCCGGCACATAGAGCACCAGCAGCGCGATCCCCGCCTGCAGCAGGAAGGCCGCGCCGACCACGCGCAGCCGGATCGCGCGGCGGTTGGAAGAGAGGGCAAAGGCAATGGCAAGAATCAGCAATATGCCGGCGAGGCCGATAAGAAGATGCATGAAGCGCTTTCGCGGGAATGGGCAAACCGCGCGACTATACAGGGCCAGCGCGCGGAAACCAGCAGGGAATCCCGCCCCGCGATATAAATGAGATAACCTCGCTTTTTGTCGGCAAATCGATCAGAACCATGACGACACAGAAGATGCGATGGGGAGAGGCGATGCTGATGGAAACTGACAAGCCCGGTGCCGCTACGGAATGGCGGCGTCATTATATGCTGCCGATCGCGGCCGCGCTCGGCTATGCCACCAGCGTCATCCATATCTATGGGCTTGGCCCCTATATCCAGCCGATCAGCGACCAGTTCGGCTGGACGCGGACGCAGGTGACGGTGGGCCTGACCCTGTCCACCCTGGTCCAGGCAGTCTTTTCCGTGCCGATCGGCCTGATGGTCGACCGGCTGGGGCCACGCATCTTCGGGCTGGTCGGCGTGCTGCTGACCTGTGGCGCCTTTGCCCTGCTGGGCACGGCGACCGGCAGCCCCGGCCAATGGTATCTGCTCTGGGCGCTGCTGGCGCTCGCGACCCTGCCGGTGCAGGCGACGATCTGGACCAGTGCCGTCGCCACCCGTTTCGAGGCGTCACGCGGCCTGGCCTTTGCCATCACCCTGTGCGGCGCATCGATCGCGGTCGCCATCTTTCCGCTGATGGGCAGCTGGCTGATCGGCCAATATGGCTGGCAACGCGCCGCGCCGATCCAGGCGGCGATCTGGGCGGCGTGCAGCTTCCCGCTGATCTTCCTCTTCTTCCGCGGCGCGCGAGATCGGCGGCGCGGCGAGGCCGAGACGGCCACCGCTGCGGCACCCGCAGTCGGCGCCACACTGGCCGAAGGGGTGCGATCCTCCATCTATCATCGCCTGCTGCTCGCCAGCCTGCTCTTCACCTTCACCATCATCGCGCTGGTCGTGCATTTCTTGCCGATCCTGACCGATCGCGGCGCGGACCCGATGCGGGCGGCCGGCATAGCCTCGGTCGTGGGCCTCTGTTCGATCATCGGCCGGCTGGCGACCGGACTGCTGCTCGACCGGTTCCGCGGATCGCTGGTCGGTGCGGGCGTCTTCCTGCTGCCGGCGGCTGCCAGCCTGTTGTTGCTGGGCGCGGGGAATAATGTCGCGCTGCTGATCGCGGCGGCAGCGCTGATCGGCCTGACACTGGGTGCGGAGGTCGATGTGATCGTCTATCTCACTACCCAGCATTTCGGCCTCAAGACCTTTGGCGGCCTTTATGGCGGGCTGCTGATGGCACTATCGGTCGGCACCGCCACCGGGCCATTGGGCGCGTCGGCGATTTTCGACCGCTTCGGCAATTATGCGCCCTTCCTGTGGATAACGCTTGTCCTGATGGTCGGCAGCAGCCTGGCGCTTGCCAGCCTGCCGCGCCCGGCCTTTGCCCGGCCGCGCGGCCATTGAAGGGACCATTGACATAAAGCGCTACAAAGCCGCCACGTCGAGACATCGCGGGGATATATGGCGCGCCTAGTCCTGCCCTTCTGACAGTCCACAGACGACAGAAGGGTAGAGCGAGATGATGCAGGATGGCGCGCATGACGACCATGGCCATGGCCTGGCCGATGACCTGGCGCAGATGCGCAAGCTGGCCGGCGAGGCGATGGGCCGGCGCCGCACGTTGCGCCTGCTCTTTTCGGCCGGCAGCGCCGCGCTGATCACCGCCTGTGGTGGCGGCGGCAGTGACAGCGATAGTGACACGTCGACCGCCACGCCGACGCCCACCCCTACCCCGACGCCAACACCCACGCCGACCCCGACGTCGAGCAGTTGCATCGCCGATCCGGAGGAAACCAACGGCCCCTATCCGGCGGACGGGTCCAACAGCAGCAATGGCAGCGTCGTCAATGTGCTGGACGATACCGGCATCGTGCGCACCGACATACGGTCGAGCTTCGGATCGTCGAGCGGCACCGCCGAGGGCATCTATATGCAGCTCACCATCACGGTGGTGAACGTCAATGGCAGCTGCGCGCCACTGGAAGGCTATGCCGTCTATATCTGGCATTGCACCCGCGACGGCCTCTATTCGCTCTATACCGTACCGGGCGAAAATTACCTGCGCGGCGTCGGCGTCACCGATGCCAATGGCCAGGTGACCTTCACCAGCATCTTCCCCGGCTGCTATGACGGGCGCTTCCCGCATATCCATTTCGAGGTCTATCCCAGCCTGGCCAAGGCGACCAGCTATGCCAATCGCGTGCTGACGTCGCAGTTCGCGATGCCGACGGATGCTTGCAACACGGTCTATGCGACCAGCGGCTATTCCAGCAGCAAGACCAATTTCGCCAAGATCACCACCAGCAGCGACAATGTGTTCGGCGACAACACGTCGGCCCAGGTCGCGGCGATGACGCCCACCATGACCGGCGATACGACCAATGGCTTCACCGGCACGGTGACGGTCGGCATCGCCATCTGACAGGAATTATGCGGATGACTTTGCAGGGATCGCCTTCAATCGATATGCTGACCGCCAATATGGACGGATCGCGCATATTGGTGGTCGACGATGATGCGGACATCCGCATCCTGTTGTCGGATTTTCTGGAGCAGCATGGCTTTGCCGTGACCGCGGTCGCGGACGGCGTGGCGATGGATCAGGCGCTGGCGGCGCAGACTTTCGACATCGCCGTGCTGGACGTGATGATGCCGGGCGAGGACGGGCTGTCGATCCTGCGCCGACTGGCCGCGAACGGCGACCTGCCGATCATCATGCTGTCGGCGATCGGCGGCGATATCGACCGGATCGTCGGGCTGGAAATGGGGGCGGAGGATTATCTGCCCAAGCCGTGCAATCCGCGCGAACTGCTCGCCCGCGTCCGCACCGTGCTGCGCCGCAATCGCCGCCAGACATCGGAACCGCAGGTGCCCGCCGGGCAGCGGCTGCGCTTTGCCGGCTGGCAGGTCGACATGGGCGTGCGCCTGCTGACCGACCCTGACAATGTCGTCGTCACCTTGACCGATGGCGAGTTCCGCCTGCTGCGCGCCTTCATCGAACATCCGCGCCGGGTGCTGAGCCGCGACCAGTTGCTCGACTATTCGGCCGGCAGCGACGCGGAAAGCTATGACCGGGCGATCGATGTCCAGGTCAGCCGCCTGCGCCGCAAGCTGGAACGTGGCGAGATGGGCGACGAACTGGTCCGCACGATCCGCAACGAAGGCTATATGTTCACCGCCGAGGTCCGCCCGGCGTGAGCCCGGCGATGCTGCCGGGCGCCGGCGAGCGGGGACGCTACAATCCCTCGATCCTGACCCGGATCGTCTTTCTGGTCGCCGCCACCCTGTTGCTGGCGCTGGGCGCGATGATGCTGGTCGCCTTTCGCGGCCCCCCGCCCCATGCCCGGCCGATGATGCTGGTGGAGGCGACCGGCCTGCTGCGCGGCGGCACCCAGCCGCCCGGAAGCTGGCAGATCAGCCGCTATCAATCCGATCGCGCCCCCGCGCCCGACGCGGGGCAGGAAAGCAACCGTGCGGGGGCCGAGCGCATTGCCGGCCTGCTGGGCGTGCCCGCCAATGCGGTGGCGTTGATCCAGGAACGACCGCCGATCGGCATGCCGCGTCCCGGACCGGAGATCGAGCCCCGGCCCGACATGGGGATGGAGTTCGACCCCGGCCGGATGATGCTGCGCGGTAGTTTTGCGCTGGCCGTGCGCGAGGATGGCAGGAACTGGTCGGTGCTGCTGGGGCGGCAGGGGCCGAACTGGCGCTGGTACGCGATCACCCTGTCGCTGATGGCGGGCATCTTCATCCTGCTGCTGCTGCCGGCCTATTGGGTGGCGCGGCGCATTACCCAGCCGATCCGCCTGCTGGCCGAAGGGGCCGCGCGCGAGCGGCCGGAACGCGCCGAGCCGCTGCCGATCGGCGGCCCGCCCGAAGTGCGCGCCATGGGCATCGCCTATAATCACATGCGCGCGCGGATCGCCGATTATGTGTCGGAACGCACCGCCATGCTGGTGGCGATCGCCCATGACCTGCGCACGCCGATGACGCGCCTGTCCTTCCGCCTGGAACAATTGCCCGATGGCCCGCGCGCCAAGGCGCAGGCCGACGTGCAGGAAATGCGGGCGATGGTCACCGACCTGCTCGATTTCATGCGCGAAGGGACCGAAGGGCGCCAGCGCGCGCGCATCGACCTGTCGGCGATCGTCGAGACGCTGGCCGACGATCTGGCCGACATGGGCCATGATGTCGTCGTCACCGCCAGCCAGCGCGCGGTGATAGAGGGCGACGCGCTCGCGCTGCGCCGCTGCATCGGCAACATGGTCGAGAATGCGGTGCGCTATGGCGGATCGGCGCGGGTCAGCCTGCGCATCCAGGGCGCACGGGCGATCGTCGATGTCGAGGATTCCGGCCCCGGCGTTCCGCCCGAGATTCTCGACCGGCTGTGCGAGCCCTTCTATCGCGGCGAAGCGTCGCGCAATCGCGAGACCGGCGGCGTGGGCCTGGGCCTGTCGATCGCCCGCACCATTGCCGAGGGACATGAGGGCAGCATCGGCTTTGCCAACCGGGCCGAGGGCGGATTGCGCGCCACGGTGATCCTGCCGCTCGACCGCTAAAGCATCATCCCCTTCAGTTCCTGCAGCACCATCGCAGTCGGCATCGACAGGAACATCGCCACCAGAAAAGGTGCCAGCGTCGACGCGATCAGGATCAGCAGGCTGCGCAGGTCGACCGGCAGGAAACGCATGGCATAGACGTTGGAGACCACGCCATAGAGGTCGGCCGCCGCCGAAAAATCCGGCGCGGAGAGAAGATCGGGCTGTTCCTTCGCGCTGCCATCGAACCAGCGATCCTCGAACGACCGACCCAGCGCCACCGCCAGCGCGCCATAATGCATCGCGTTGCGCCGCCAGGCCCGCGCCATGACCGGGCGGAACACGCCCAGCGGCGCAACGCACAGCAGCAGCACCAGCGCCACCGTGCCACCGATCAGGAAGCCGCCGGTCATCGGCGTCGCAGCGCCCTGGAGATGGACGTTGGCGAAGCGGCCCGCGGTGATGCAGCCGATCCCCAGCGCAAAGGTGCCGAAGGCCCGGACCGACTGGGCCAGAAAGCCCAGGCCGCCGGCATTGTCGGGATGGGCGACGACCAGCCGCAGGTCCATGGCCGCGACCTTGTGCAGCAGCCGCGTCCAGATGAGGATGCGCCAGAGCCAGCCCATGAGCAGCGTCAGCAACAGCGGCAGGCTGACCAGCATATGCCACCAGCCGGCCGCCGATAGCCGCCCCGGCCCGGCGATGGTCCAGGCCGGCAGGCCATGGTTCGAAATGCCGGTCGCGAACAGCCACAGGATGATCGCATAGGCGGCGAGCAGCACCAGAAGTTCGGCGACCGGCGCACGCACCGCCGCGCGCGCCCTGGCCAGTTCAGCCTTCAATCCGTCCCCGGCATCGGGCGGGATCAGCCCGGAAATGGCGAAATGGCGCACCACCGCGCCCAGCCGCCGCGCGGTTTCGACATGGGCGACCAGCAGGAGCGGCACGGCAAAGGCGAAGCGGGCATGCGCCCCGACGTCGCGCAGGAAATGGCGCAGGTCGCCGGCCCGGTCATGGCCCGGCAGGACGAGGATGAGCAGCAGGAGCGGCAACCAGCCGATCGCCAGCGCAAGCAGGGCGCGGGCGCGCACCGTGGGCAGGGCCGGCACCGACAGACGGACAAAGCCAGGCAGCCCGCGCGGCGGCCCCCATTCGAACAGGTCGTGCCCTTCGGCGTCCGCTTCGTTGGTCACTTGCACGCCCTTCCGCTTCGCCTCGGCCCATGAGAACCGCGACGATAGGAAGCATGCCCTTCCCGCCTATCGGGATTTATGCTGAGCCGACCGGAAAATGGCGGCCGTCACGGGTTGGCGGACTTGCCGTCCTTCTTGGCCTTGTGCGCCTTGAGCAGAGCATCGATCTCGACGATCCGCTCGCGTTCCGGCGTGCCCTTGGGCAGGCCCTTGAGGCGGCATTCGGCCCATAATTTGCGCCGCTCGGATTCCAGCGCCTTGAGATAGAGATCGGCCATTGCAGCCTCCTGGATAAAGGAAAAGGGCCGGCGCCTCGCGACACCGGCCCTTTCATATCTTGTCTAGCCGGAAATCAGGCGGCCTTAATAGGGCCACCCTGATAAATCAGGCGGCCTTCATATGGGCCACCCTGATAAATCAGGCGGCCTTCGAACGGCTCATGCGCTTGCGCTCGTTCGGGTCGAGGTAGCGCTTGCGCAGACGGATGGTCTTGGGCGTGACTTCGACCATTTCATCGTCGTCGATGTAAGCGATCGCCTGTTCCAGCGTCATCTTCTTCGGCGGGGTCAGGCGGACGGCGTCGTCCTTGCCGCTGGCGCGGAAGTTGGTCAGCGCCTTCGACTTCATCGGGTTGACTTCGAGGTCTTCCGGCTTGGCGTTTTCGCCGATGATCATGCCTTCATAGAGGGCTTCGCCCACGCCGACGAACAGGATGCCGCGATCTTCCAGCGGACCCAGCGCATAGGCATTGGCTTCGCCGGCGCCGTTCGAGATCAGGACGCCATTCTTGCGGCCTTCGATCTTGCCCTTGTGGGGGCCGTACTTCTCGAACAGGCGGTTCATGATGCCGGTGCCGCGCGTGTCGGACAGGAATTCGCCATGATAGCCGATCAGGCCGCGCGAGGGCGCCGAGAAGGTGATGCGGGTCTTGCCGCCGCCCGAGGGACGCATGTCGGTCATCTCGGCCTTGCGGATGTTCATCTTGTCGACGACCGTGCCCGAGAACTCATCGTCCACGTCGATGACGACGGTTTCGTACGGCTCGGTCTTGCCGCCATTCTCGTCTTCGCCGAACAGCACGCGCGGACGCGAGATGCCGAGTTCAAAGCCTTCGCGGCGCATGGTTTCGATCAGAACGCCCAGCTGAAGCTCGCCACGACCGGCGACTTCGAAGCTGTCCTTGTCGTCCGATTCCGTCACCTTGATGGCAACATTGGATTCGGCTTCGCGGGCCAGACGATCGCGGATCATGCGGCTCGTCACCTTGCTGCCTTCACGGCCGGCCATCGGCGAGTCGTTCACGGCAAAGCGCATCGACAGGGTCGGCGGATCGATCGGCTGCGCCTTGATCGGGGTGCTGACCTGCGGGTCGGAAATGGTGTTGGCCACAGTCGCGACAGTGAGGCCGGCGAGCGAGATGATGTCGCCAGCCTTGGCTTCCTCGACCGGCACGCGGTCCAGGCCCTGGAACGACATGATCTTCGACGCGCGGCCGGTTTCGATCACGTTTCCTTCGGCATCCAGCGCGTGGATCGGCTGGTTGACCTTGACCGTGCCCGACTGGACGCGACCGGTCAGGATACGACCCAGGAAGTTGTCGCGGTCGAGCAGCGTCACGAGGAAGCTGAACGGCGCGTCCTGATCCAGCGACGGCGGCGGGACATGGTCGACGATCTTCTGGAACAGCGGCTCCAGCGTGCCTTCACGGCGCTGCGAATCCTCGCTGGCATAGCCGTTGCGGCCCGATGCGTAGAGGACGGGGAAGTCGAGCTGTTCGTCGGTGGCGTCGAGCGTCACGAACAGGTCGAACACTTCGTCCAGCACTTCCTGGATGCGCTCGTCGGGACGGTCGACCTTGTTGACGACGACGATGGGCTTCAGACCCAGGGCCAGAGCCTTGCCGGTCACGAACTTGGTCTGCGGCATCGCGCCTTCCGACGAGTCGACCAGCAGGATCACGCCGTCGACCATCGAGAGGATGCGCTCCACTTCGCCGCCGAAGTCGGCGTGGCCGGGCGTATCGACGATGTTGATGCGGGTGCCGTTCCATTCGACCGAGGTGGGCTTCGCCAGAATGGTGATGCCGCGTTCCTTTTCCAGGTCGTTCGAGTCCATGGCGCGCTCTTCGACGCGCTGGTTGTCGCGGAAGGTGCCGGACTGGCGGAAAAGCTGGTCGACGAGCGTGGTCTTGCCATGGTCGACGTGCGCGATGATCGCGATATTACGCAGGGACATGTCTTGCCTTTGGGATATGGGGCTCCCCTGGCCGACACAAGGCCGCGCAGAGGCTTCGGGCGCGCCCCTACAGGAAATGACGCGATGCGGCAAGGGCAGCGGAAGGATCGATCAGAGCGCAGATGAATATCCTGTCATGTTATGATGTTTCCCTTGCCCCGCTGTGGCAGCCGCCTATGACACCGCGTCAGGTTCGCACCCTGAAAAGAAAAGGACACCCCATGCGGCTGACCGCCACCCTTGGCTTTGCTTCCCTCCTCGCCCTTTCCCTGTCCCACCCCGCCCTCGCCCAGAAGGATGGCGCGTCCGACGCCGCCAAGCAGCATGCCGAGCAGACGGCAGACGAGATCGCCAAGAACTGGGCCAGCGCACCGGTCGAGGAAGTGACCAAGACCAGCAAGGGCACGGCGAGCGTCGACGGCAAGTCGATCGCCTACACCGCGACCGCCGGCACGCTGACCATCCGCGATGCGCAGGGCAAGCCGACCGCCAGCGTCTTCTACACCGCCTATACCGCGCCGGGTAAGCATCGACCGCTGACCTTCTTCTACAATGGCGGTCCCGGTTCGGCCTCGCTGTGGCTGCGCATGGGCAGCTTTGCGCCCGATCATGTCCGCACCGGCAATCCCGAGGCGGTCGCGCCCGCGCCCTTCGATGTCGGCCCCAATCCCGACAGCCTGATCGGCAGCACCGATATGGTGTTCCTGGACGCGGTGGGATCGGGCTATTCGCGGCCGCTGGGCGATGCCAAGGGCGCCGACTTCTATGGCGTCGACCAGGATGTCGATGCCTTTGCCAAGGCGATCCTGCGCTACACCACCAAGAATGGCCGCTGGGGCGACCCCAAATATATTTTCGGCGAAAGCTATGGCACCACCCGATCGGGCGCGCTCGCCTATCAGCTGGAAGACCGCGGCATGGCGCTGAACGGCGTGATCCTGCTGTCATCGATCATGAATTACGGCATCCGCCAGTCGGGCTTCGACACCATCCATATCGGCTATCTGCCCAGCTATGCGGCGACCGCCTGGTATCATGATCGCGTGCCCGGCGGCCGCCCGGCCAGCCTGGAAGCCTTTGTCGAGGAAGCACGCCAGTTCGCCAACGGTCCCTATGCCGCCGCGCTGCTGAAGGGTCAGGACATCAGCGCCCAGGAAGAGGACGCCGTCGCCCAGCAGATGAGCCGCTTCACCGGCCTGTCGGTCGATTATCTCAAGCGCGCCAATCTGCGCGTCAGCCTCAGCCGCTTCCGCAAGGAATTGCTGCGCGACGGACGCGAGACGATCGGCCGGTTCGACAGCCGCTACAAGGGGATGGACGAGGATGCGGCGGGCGAGGATCCCGAATATGATCCGTCGGACACCGCGATCAGCGGCCTCTATGTCGGCAGCTTCCTGGATCAGCTGACCAACAAGCTCGGCTATCAGACCGACCTCAGCTATCGGCTGAGCGCGCGGGAGGGCGGCGCCTTCAACTGGGACTGGAGCCATGAGCCGCCGTCGGGCCGCAAGCAGAATGTCGCCGATGTCACCGCCGACCTCAGCACCGCGATGCGCATCAACCCGCATCTGCGTGTGCTGTCGCTGAACGGCTATTATGACATGGCGACGCCCTTCTTCTCGACCGAGCGCGACCTGAAGCACATGATGCTGGAGCCGGCGCTGCGGCCGAACCTGCAGTTCAAATATTATCCGGCGGGCCACATGGTCTATCTGAACCCGGAAGCGCTGCACCAGATGCGCCTCGACATGGAACGCTATTACGCCGAGGGCAAACGCTGACCTGATTTCCCGTCGTCATTCCCGCGAAGGCGGGAACCCATCTCCTGACTTGGCGCATAATTGCATCGTCGGGAGATGGATCCCCGCTTGCGCGGGGATGACGGCGAGGGTCAGTAGCGCAGCTTCGGATACCAGTCGGCCGGCCGCCCCTGCGGCGTCAGGTCGAGGATCGACCAGAGCGCGGCGATGTCGGGCGCGTCGCGAGGATCCTGGCCGGGGTCGGCCATTTCGCGGCCCATCTCGCTCATCCAGAAGAGCCGCACCTGATCCCCGTCGCGGCGATAGACGATCAGCGCGGGATATTCGCCGTCAGGCTGGAGCAGGTCGAGATCGCGGGCATAATCGTCGCCGATCGTCTGGATGAAGTCGGTGTTGCGCCAGCCCCGCTCCTGCGCGAAGGCGAATTGCCGTTCGACCGGGCTGCGCGACAATATCTTGTAGGCGACGCGCTGCTTGATATCGCTGGCATTGCCATCGACCGCGCCGATCCAGTTGGTACACATCGGGCAGGGCCGCTCGCGTTCCGGCCCAAACATCCAATAGTAACTGACCAGCACATCCTTGTCGCCGAACAGGTCGATCAGGCCGACCTCGAAGCTCTGCTCGTCCTTGAAGCGATAATCCTTCGTGATCAGCGGGCCGGGCGGCAGCGCCTGGCGCTGGGCGGTCAGGCGCGTCATGTGGCGGCGAAATTCGATCTCCGCCGCCAGCAGTTGCTGCCGCGCCTTGGCATAGTCCGCGCTTTCGCCCGGAAATGCCGGTTGGCGATGCGCCGCCATGTCGGCGGCCGCTGTCAATTGTTCGTCCATGGTCACTCTCCTCCCGCGCCGAACGCAGCGCGGGAGGAGAAGGTTCAATGGTCGCTGGCGGCGAAGGCGCCGATGCCGGTTTCCGCCCGCACCCGCTGGGCCGGATAGCCGGCCTTGTCGACGGCCGCGCGGGGCGAGCGGTCGAGCCGGGAGATCAGCCAGATGGCGATGAAGCCGGCCGGGACCGAGAAGATCGCCGCCGAGCTATAGGGGAAAGGTGCCGGGCCGAGGCCGAAGGTGGTGGTCCACACCGCCGGTGACAGGAGCGTCAGGACGAAGGCCGTCAGCAGTCCGATCGTGCCGCCCCAGGCCGCGCCACGGGTGGTGCAGCCGCTCCACAGCAGCGACAGGATCAGCACCGGAAAATTGCCCGACGCGGCGAGCGCGAAGGCGAGGCTGACCATGAAGGCGACATTCTGCTTCTCGAACAGCAGCCCCAGCAGCACCGCCAGCGCGCCCAGCGCCAGCGTGGTGATCCGCGAGACGCGCAGTTCGTCGGCGGAGTTGGCCCGCCCCTGTTTCAGCACCGTGGCATAGAGGTCATGGCTGACCGCCGAGGCGGCCGACAGAGTGAGCCCCGCCACCACTGCCAGGATGGTCGCGAAGGCGACGGCCGAGATGAAGCCCAGGAAGGCATTGCCGCCGACCGCATGAGCGAGATGGATCGCCGCCATATTGCCGCCGCCGCGCAGCGTGCCGTCGGCCATCTTGTAGCCGGCATCGGTGCCGACCAGGATGATCGCGCCGAAGCCGATGATGAAGGTGAGGATATAGAAATAGCCGATCCAGCCGGTCGCCCACAGCACCGACTTGCGTGCTTCCTTGGCATCGGGGACGGTGAAGAAGCGCATCAATATGTGCGGCAGGCCGGCCGTGCCCAGCATCAGCGCGAGGCCGAAGGAGATGGCCGAGACCGGATCCTTGATGAAGCCGCCCGGCGCCATGATCGCCCGGCCCTTTGCCGCGGCTTCGGCGGGGGGTGCACCGGCGGCCTGTGCCGTCGCGCTCTTCACCTCGACCGCGCGGGCGAACAGCGCTTCGAGCGAGAAGCCGAACTGGGCCAGCACCATCAGCGCCATGAAACTGGCGCCGCCGAGCAACAGCACCGCCTTGATGATCTGCACCCAGGTGGTCGCGCGCATGCCGCCGAACAGCACATAGAGCATCATCAGCGCGCCGACGATCACCACCGCCACCACATAGGGCAGGCCGAACAACAATTTGATGAGCTGCCCTGCGCCCACCATCTGGGCGATAAGGTAGAAGCTGACCACCAGCAGGGTGGAGATGGCCGCGAAGCTGCGCACCGGCGGCTGGGCAAAACGGTAGGAGGCGACATCGGCAAAGGTGAAGCGCCCAAGGTTGCGTAGCCGCTCCGCCATCAGGAAGAGCAGGATGGGCCAGCCGACGAGGAAGCCGGTGGAGTAGATGAGGCCGTCATAGCCGTCGGTGAAGATCTGCGCCGATATGCCGAGGAAGGAGGCGGCGGACATATAGTCGCCCGCCATCGCGAGGCCGTTCTGGAAACCGCTGATGCCGCCGCCCGCGGTGTAGAAGTCCGACGCGGTGCGGGTGCGCGCGGCCGCCGCCTTGGTTATCCACAGGGTGAGGCCGACAAAGGCGACGAACATCGCGATCGCCACCCAGTTGATCGGCTGACGCTGCGCCTCCCCCTCCAGCGCGGCGGCGAAGGTGGGGGCTGGAAGCAGAGCAAGGGCGAGCGCGCCGGCAAGCCGCGCCCTCATGCGCCATGATCCTTCAGGATCGCGGCCATCTGCGCGTCATGATGGCGGTTGGCATAAGCGACATAGAGGCCGGTCAGCGCGATCGCGAGCAGGATGAGGCCCAGGCCGATCGGAATGCCGATCGAGGTCACGCCATCGCCGATTGGGGTACCCAGCAACGCCTTGTCGAAGGCGATCAGCGCCAGATAGCCGACAAAGGCGGTGAAGATGATCGCCGACAGCCACCAGCCCAGCCGCGCCCGCCGCGCCACCAGTTCGCCATAACGGGGATCGGCCGCCACCGCCGCGATCATCGCGGCCTGTGGATCGGCCGGGGCATGCCCTTCCTGCTGCGTCATTCACTCTCCTCTGGTCTTTGCGCCATGCTAACCAGACGTCCCCCGATTGCAATGGCATGGCCCGAGCGCCTATATCTGCACGGAGAGAGACTTGCGGCCTTACTGTTTTATGCACATATGACAGCAAGGCCGATCTGGCCCCTGGGAGATGACATGGCTTCGACCGCGCCGACCGCGACCGCTGATACGCTGAACCTCACGCCGCCCGACCCGGTGCCGGTGGTCGCGCCCGAAAAGGCGGCGGGGCTGGTGCCGATCGACGAGGAAAAGCGATCCAAGCTGGACGAGAAGGTCGACGCCTTCATCGACGATCTGGTGGCGCAGGACGCCAATTCGCCTGCCTTCGGCCAGCGCGTCGACCAGCTGACCAATATGGGCCGCAAGGAAATCGCCGAGGCCGCCGGGCACAGCAACCGCTTCCTCGATCGGCCGGTGCGCGCGATGGACAGCGACAACAAGGTCGGGGCCGATCTGGCCGAACTGCGCCGCACGGTGGAGGATCTGGACCCCGGCAAGCGCGGCAGCCTGACCGCGCCCAAGAAGCTGTTCGGCATCATCCCGTTCGGCAACAAGATGCGCGACTATTTCGACAGCTACAAGTCGAGCCAGACGCATATCAATTCGATCCTGGGCAGCCTTGCCAGCGGCAAGGACGTGCTGATCAAGGACAATGCCGCGATCGACGTGGAACGCCAGAATATGTGGCAAACCATGGGCAAGCTGGAGCAGATGATCCACATCAGCAAGACCATGGACGCGCGCCTCGAGGCCAAGGCGCTGGAGCTGGATTCGACCGATCCGACCAAGGCCAAGGCGATCCGCGAGAGCGCGCTCTTCTACATTCGCCAGCGCACCCAGGACCTGCTGACCCAGATGGCGGTCACGGTGCAGGGCTATCTGGCGCTGGACCTGGTGAAGAAGAATAATGTCGAGTTGGTGAAGGGCGTGGACCGCGCCAGCACCACCACCGTCGCCGCGCTACGCACCGCCGTGACCGTGGCGCAGGCGCTGGTCGGCCAGCGACTGGTGCTGGAACAGATCACCGCGCTCAATACCACCACCGCCAATATCATCGATTCGACCGGCGAACTGCTCAAGAGCCAGACCGCGCAGATTCACGAGCAGGCCGCCAGCAGCACCATCCCGATCGAGACGTTGCAGCGCGCCTTCCAGAATATCTACGACACGATGGACAATATCGACACGTTCAAGCTCAAGGCGCTGGAGAATATGAAGACGACGGTCACTGTGCTGTCGAACGAGGTGGAAAAGTCCAAGGGCTATATCGCCCGGTCCGAGGGCCAGGCCCAGGCCGCCAAGGAAGCGCGCGCGGAAAACCCGCTGCTGAGCGCGATCGAGGGATAAGGATGCGCCCCACCCTGCCCCTTTTCCCGGAGTTGATGGCATGAGCCGGTCCGACCGCGTGCTGGCCGATGCCGAGGCGGTGCTGCGCCGCCATAGCGAGCGCGGCAAGAGCCTGACCAGCCGCGCGCGCGAACGGCGCAACGCATCGATCATGCGGCGGCTGGGCCGGATCGCCGGCGCTGCCTTCGCGATCATCATCGCCGCCATGGTCGCGGGCTGGTTCATGCCGCTGGGCACCAGTGGCGTGATGATCGTGCTTGGCCTGCTGCTGGTCACCACGCTGTTCTTTGCGCTGCTGCCGGTTGAACGGGCAGTCAGCCCGGACAAGCTGGCGGACACGGCGCTGACCGCCCTGCCGCTGAAGACCGAAATCTGGCTGGAAAATCAGCGCAAGGCCTTGCCCGCGCCGGCGGTCAGCCTGGTCGACAGCATCGGCGTCAAGCTGGAGACGCTGGCGCCGCAGCTCGAACGGCTGGGCGAACAGGATCCGGCCGCGCACGAGATTCGCAAGCTGCTGGCCGATCATCTGCCCGAACTGGTCACCGGCTATCAGTCGATCCCCGCGCCGCTGCGCCGCGAGGAACGCAATGGCCGGGTGCCCGAAAAGCAGCTGATCGAGGGGCTGTCGGTGATCGACGCCGAGATCGGCCGGATGAGCGAGCAGCTGGCGAGCGGCGATCTCGACAAGCTGGCGACCCAGAATCGTTTTCTGGAGCTGAAATATCAGGAGGCGAAGGAACTTGGCGCCTAGCGCCGTCTTCCTTCCTGCATGATCCACCTCACCCTCATCATCGTCGATTTCCTGACGGGCCTGCTGGCCGCCGGGGCCTGGGCGCTGGCTTCGGCCGGCGGCGCGATCGCGGCCGTGGTGGGCGGCGGCGTGCTGGGTCTATCCTTGTTCCGCCGCTGGCGACGGCGAGGCTGATGATGCGCCAGAGCCGGCACGTCACGATAGCGAAGACGTGACATTCCATCAGAAGAGCTGATCATCACATCTGAAGCGGTCCAAACAGGATGCGCAACAGCCACTTCCGCGATCAGCGTTTCTTAGGTTCAGACGGTGCGCTTACGTAGCGGTGGGTAATGTTGAACGCGCCGCCGCCAGGATCATGCCCCCCTGCGCATCAGATAAATGTCCATGATCCAGCCATGCCGGGCCCGTTCCTGCACGCGGAGCCCCGCGATCCTGTCCCGCACGACCGCCAGTGGCCCTTCGACCAGGAGTTGATGCTCCATGCCGAGATAGGCCCCCCACCAGATATGGATGCCGGCGGGATCGAGCGCGTCGAAGGCACAGCCCTGATCCAGCATCACGGCGACGCTGTCACCGTCGGCCGGCCAACCATCGTCGCGCAGCCGGCGCCCGGTCGTGATGACCACCGGCGCGCCCAGCCGGTTGAGGGGGATGGCGTGGGCCGCGGTCAGCGCCTGCAGGCTGGTGATGCCCGGCACGACGCTTACCCGGATCGCCAGCCCCTTCTCCGCCAGCCGGTCGGCGATCCGCAGGCTGCTGTCATAGAGGGAGGGATCGCCCCAGACCAGCAGGGCAAGGCGGCCGCCATCGGGCAGGTGGCGTGCGATCTGTCCGGCCCAGGCCTGCGTGATGGCATCGTGCCAGTCGTGGACGCCGCCAATATAGTCGCCGTGCGCATCGCGCACGGGCAGGTCGAACTCCACCACCCGCACCGCCCGCGTCAGCACGGCCGCGCAGATGGTGCGGCGCAGGTCGACAAGGTCGGACTTGGCGCTGCCCTTGCGCGGCAGGAGGATGAGGTCGGCGCTGTTCATCGCCCGCACCGCCTGGGCAGTCAGATGATCCGGATTGCCGGTGCCGATGCCGATGAGGTGCAGGTCGATCATCATGCGCTCGCGATCATGTGGAAGAAGGAACCGCTGGCCCAGCCGCGCCGCGAGCCGGTCTCCGCGACCGCCGCACCATCGGCATCGCTCACCCGCATCAGCGGCGCGTCATCTTGGCCCACGATGGTCGAATAATGGAACTCATGGCCACGCAGCATGGTGCCGGCGCGCAGCCCCGCGACAGGCGCCAGCAGCTCCGCCCGCCGATAGCCCAGATGCAGCCGGCGATCCGCATGGCTAGTGACAAGGCCGAGCAGCCCGGCCATGCGATGGGCGGTGCCGTCCCGGTCGATCAGCGCATCCCCCAGCACCATATAGCCGCCGCATTCGCCATGGACCGGCCGATCCTCGGCATGGCGGCGCAGACCCGTCAGGAAGTGCTGCGCGCCGGCGATGGTCCCGGCGTGGAGTTCGGGATAGCCGCCGGGCAGCCAGATCAGGTCGGCATCGTCGGCTGGCGCCTCATCGGCCAGCGGGGAGAAGGGCATGATCTGCGCCCCGGCCTGTCGCCAGCCCTCCAGCAGATGCGGGTAGAGGAAGGAGAAAGCCACGTCCTTCGCCACCGCGATCCGTTGCGCCGGGGGATCGGGCAGGCGCCCGCCGGCCCTGACGCCGTGCGCCCGTGCGGCGTCCCGAACCGCGGCGAGATCGACCCGCTCCCGCATGAGTGCGCCATGGCGCTCCAGCGCCTGATCGAGCCCCTCCTGCTCGCCGGCCTGCACCAGCCCCAGATGCCGCTCGGGCAGGCTGAGGTCCGCGTGCCGGGGCAAGGCACCGAACACCGCAATGCCCGCCGCCGCCAGTCCCGCGCGCGCCAGCCGTTCATGGCGCGGGCTCGCTACGCGATTGAGGATGACGCCCGCAATCGTCACATCGGGATCGAAACGGGCAAAGCCGAGCGCCGTCGCCGCACAGGATTGCGCCTGTCCGGATATGTCGAGCACCAGCAGCACCGGCCAGCCCATGCGGCGCGCCACGTCGGCGGCGGTGCCATGGCCGGCCGCACCCCGACCCGCCACTCCGTCGAACAGGCCCATCGCCCCTTCGGCCACGATCATGTCGGCATCGCCGGCCTCGGCTGCCACCCGGTCCAGCAGCGCGCCGTCCATCGCCCAGCTATCCAGGTTGAAGGACGGCCGGCCACAGGCGGCGCGATGGAAGGCCGGGTCGATATAGTCCGGCCCGCATTTAAGCGGCTGCACCGTCACGCCCGCGTCGCGCAGCGCGCGGAGCAGGCCGAGCGTGACGGTCGTCTTGCCGGTGCCCGATGCGGGCGCCGAAACGAGCAGGCCCGGCACCGTCACTCGGACGACCCGGCGTAGCGCGATCCGGCATGCTGGGGCCGGAAACGCCGGTCATAGCCCTGCGCGTAGAGGCTGCTTTCGGCAAAATCCGCCGCGTTCAGCGCCGGGCCGACCAGGATGATGGCGGTGCGCTCCATGCTGCCCGCGACAGCCTCCTTGATCGACGAGAGGGTCGCCCGCACGATCCGCTGGTCGGGCCAGCTTGCCCGCCACACCACCGCGACCGGGCAGGCCGCGCCATAGGCAGGGGTGAGATCGGCGACCACCTGCGCCAGATTGTGGATCGACAGATGGATGGCCAGGGTCGCGCCCGTCACCGCGAAATTGGTCAGGCTCTCGGCCGGCGGCATGGTGCTGGCCCGCCCCGGCGTGCGCGTCAGGACGAGCGACTGGGCCAGTTCAGGCAGCGTCAGCTCCACCTCCAGCGCCGCGGCCGCCGCAGCGAAGGCCGGCACGCCGGGCGTCACGGTGAAGGGGATGTCCAGCGCCCGAAGGCGGCGGATCTGCTCGCCCATGGCCGACCAGACCGAAAGGTCGCCGGAATGGAGCCGCGCCACATCCTGCCCGGCGGCGTGGGCGGCGGTGATCTCCGCCATGATGGCGTCCAGGTCCATGGGCGCGGTGTTGACGATGCGCGCGCCGGGCGGGCAATGGCCCAGCACGTCCGCCGGGACCAGCGATCCGGCATAGAGGCATATCGGGCTGGCCGCGATCAGATCGCGGCCGCGCAGGGTCAGCAGGTCGGGCGCGCCGGGGCCGGCGCCGATGAAATGGACGGTCATGATGATGCTCCTTGAGCGATGGCGCAGGTCGCCATGCGATCGGGGGAAAGGCTGCGGGCTGCGCGCAGGCGGGCGCCTTCCCCCGCGCCGGCCAGGGCACAGGCTTCGGCGACGCTGCCGGTGCCGCGCGCGCCCAGCGAGGCCGGCGATCGGGTGATGGTGGGCAGGGACGCGAGGCGATCGGCCGCAATGGGGATGAGCGGCAGGGCCAGTTGCGCGGCGAGTTCCGCCATTCCCTCGGCCTTGTCCGCCGGGGTGGCGAGATGGGTGACATCCCGCCCGCCGCCGGCCGACACCAGCGCCGCCCGCAGGGACTCGGTGGTCGCGCCGGCACGGAAACCGAAGCCCGCGACGATCATAGCGTGACGCTCCACTGCACCACCGGAAAGCGCGACCGCCAGCCATGGCGATTGCCGAGCGGCGCGGCGTCGGCCAGTTCGATGCGCAGCAGGCTGCCGCCCCGCCGCCCGTGCCAGAGCGCCAGCAGCGCCTCCGACTCCAATGTCACGGCATTGGCCACCAGCCTTGTGCCGGGTGGCAGCAGCGCCTCCAGCCGTTCCAGCAGCGCCTGCGACAGACCGCCACCGATGAAGACCGCCTGCGGCATCAAGCCATCGGGCAACATGGCCGGCGCACGACCGACCATCAGCTCCAGCCGATCCACGCCCAGCGCACGGGCATTGGCGCGGGCGCGATCCGCACGGGCCGGATCGGCCTCCACCGCGCAGGCGCGATTGGCCGGATGGGCCAGCAGCCATTCGATCGCGATCGACCCCGACCCCGCGCCAATGTCCCACAGATAGTCCCCCGGCCGGGGCGCCAGCGCCGACAGGGTCAGGGCGCGCACCGGCGCCTTGGTGATCTGTCCGTCATGGTCGAACAGCGCGTCGGGACGACCGCTGGCGACGGTCAGGACGGGGCCGTCACCGGCGACCTCCAGCCCGACCGCCACGGGATGAACGATGTCGGCCGGTATCGTCGCCCCCGCCTCGATCGACCGGATCCGTTCGCGCGGGCCGCCGAGGCATTCCAGCACATGGAGGCGCGACGCGCCAAATCCCCTGGCCGACAACCAGGCGCCAAGTCCCGCCACCGCCGCCCCGTCGCGCAGCAGCACCAGCGCCCGCGCGCCCGGCGCGAGGTGCGGACGCAACCGATCCAGCGGCGCGGCATGCAGGCCCAGGCACGCGACATCCTGTATCGCCCAGCCCAGCCGCGCCGCCGCCAGCCCGAAGGTGGAGGGCGCGGGATGCGCGCACCATTCATGCGCCGCCAGATGGCGCGCGATGCTGCTGCCCGCGCCGAACCAGAAGGGGTCGCCCGACGCCAGCACCACCACCGGCCGCCCACGATGCGCCAGCAGCCGCGCGATCCCTTCCGCGAAGGGCACTGGCCATTCGACCATCGGCGCGCTAATCCCGCCCAGCAGCGCAAGGTGCCGGGCCGGCCCCATGACCAGGTCCGCCGCCGCCAGTGCCGCGCGGCTTGCCGCAGACAGGCCGTCCATCCCGTCCTCGCCGATGCCGACGATCGTCAACCAGGGGGGAGAATTAGTGTCATCCATGCCCAACATCCTGCTGCTGGGCGGCACGACGGAGGCAAGCGCGCTGGCGGTCCTGCTGGCGGCGCGCGGCATGCGCGCGACCTTCAGCTATGCAGGACGCACGGCCAGTCCGCGGGCGCAACCCTTGCCCGTGCGGGTCGGCGGCTTTGGCGGGGTGGCGGGACTGGTCGCGCATCTGCGTGCGGAAGGCATCACTCATCTGGTCGACGCCACCCATCCCTTTGCCGCGACGATGAGCGCCCATGCGGTGGAGGCTGCGCATGAGGCGGGGATCGCCCATGCCGCACTGACCCGTGCGCCCTGGACGCCCAGCGCCGGCGATCGCTGGACCACGGTGCCGGACATGACAGCGGCGGTGGCCGTGCTCGACGGCCCGCCTCAGCGGATCATGCTGGCCCTGGGGCGCATGCATGTGGAGGAGTTCGCCGCCCAGCCTCAGCATCATTATCTGCTGCGCTTCGTGGATGCGCCGGACGCGGTGCCGCCCCTGCCCGATCATGCCCTGATCGTGGATCGCGGCCCGTTCACGGTGGCGGACGACACAAGCCTGCTGCGGGATCATCGCATCGACCTGATCGTCGCCAAAAATGCCGGCGGCACGGGCGCGGCCGCCAAGCTGGACGCCGCGCGCGCGCTGGGCCTGCGCGTGCTGATGATCGACCGCCCCCCGTTGCCCGACCGGCAGGAATTCCACCGGCCCGAGGATGTGCTCGACTGGATCGCTCATCCCGCCGCCTCGTCGGGGATGCCGCGCGGCGTGTAGAGGATCGGCCCGCGCGCGCGCTCGATGATGCGGGTCCGGCTCGACCCGACGATCACCATGGTGCGCATGTCCGCCATGTCCGCCCGCGCCTGCCCCAGCGGCACGATATGCAATGTCTCCTGCGCGGTGGTCACGGCGCGGGCGAAGAGGATCGGGCGTGCATCGCCACAAAGTTCCCCCAACAGCGCCAGCGTGCGCACGAACCCTTCCGGCCGGGACGCCGAGCGGGGATTGTAGAAGGCCATGGCGAAATCCGCCTCCGCCGCCAGCCGCAGCCGCTTTTCGATCAGGGACCAGGGCTTGAGATTGTCCGACAGGTTGATCGCACAGAAATCATGGCCAAGCGGCGCGCCCGCACGCGCCGCAGCAGCCAGCATCGCGGTGATGCCGGGCAGCACGCGAATGTCGATGTCGCGCCAGTGGGCAGGTCCGGCCTCCAGCGCCTCGAACAGGGCGGACGCCATGGCAAAGACGCCCGGATCGCCCGAGGAGACGACGACGACCCGCCGCCCCTGCGCCGCCAGCTCCAGCGCATGGGCCGCCCGGTCCAGTTCCACCCGATTGTCCGAAGGATGCAACGCCAGCCCCGCACGCGGCGCGACCCGCGCGACATAGGGGATATAGCCCACCACGTCGGTCGCGGCAGCCAGCGCGGCGTCGACCTCCGGCGTCACCAGCGCTTCGTCCCCCGGCCCAAGCCCCGCGATCGCGATCCAGCCGCCCTCTCCCGCCGCAAGATTCATGGCCGGCGCCCTTGGCCGTGGATCAGCAGGATCGAGAAATAGGGCGTGACCCTGTCGACATCGGCCAGCCGGGTCACGCGCTGTTCCGGCATGGCGGCATGTTCGACCAGCCATGCTTCATCGCTGCGCCCGGCCGCCGCCACCGCGCGGCGCAGCTTGGCGAGGTGCCGGCCGATCTTCATCACCACCAGCGCGTCGGTATCGCGGATGCGGCGGACCAGTTCCTCTTCCGGCAGGGTTGCCATCGCGACGGTCAGCACATCGTCACCCCAGGTGATCGGCAGGCCGGTCGCATTCCACGCGCCCGACATGCCCATGATGCCGGGGACCACTTCGACCGGGACCAGCCCCGCCAACCGGCTGTGCAGATGCATGAAGGAGCCGTAGAAAAAGGGATCGCCCTCGCACAAGACGACCACATCCTCGCCCGCCTCCGCGATCGCCAGCAGCCGGCCGGTGCAATCGGCATAGAAGGCGGCAAGGCAGTCGTTATAGCGCGGATCGGTGACCGGAATTTCGGTCGTCACCGGATATTCCATCGCCAGTTCGATCGCATCGTCCCGCAGCATGCCCTGCGCGATGCGGCGCGCCTGCCCCGGCCGGCCGGCCTTGCGGAAATAGGCGACATGCCGCCCGCTCCGCACCAGCCGGTCGGCGCGCACGCTCAGCAAGTCCTGCGCGCCGGGGCCGAGGCCCACGCCATAGACGGTGCCGCTCATTCCGCGCGGCTCGCCAGCGCATTGATCGCCGCGACCGTAATCGCGCTGCCGCCCAACCGCCCGTCGACGACGCAGCAGGGCACGGGCTGCGCCGCCCATAAAGCGGCCTTGGATTCCGCCGCGCCGACGAAGCCGACCGGGCAGCCGATGATCGCTGCGGGACGCGGACAGGCCGGATCTTCCAGCATGTCGAGCAGGTGGAACAGCGCCGTGGGCGCATTGCCGATGGCAACCAGTGCCCCGGCAAGATGCGGCCGCCACAATTCCAGCGCGGCGGCGGATCGGGTATTGCCCATCGCCCGCGCCATGTCCGGCACGGCGGTGTCGTGCAGGGTGCAGAGCACGGCATTGTCGGCGGGCAGGCGCGCGCGCGTGACCCCTTCCGACACCATGCGCGCATCGCACAGCACCGGCGCCCCTGCGATCAGGGCCTGCCGCGCCGCCGCTGCAAAGCCCGGCGAAAAGCGGATATGGCCCGCAAGGTCCACCATGCCCGCGGCATGGATCATGCGCACTGCGACCGGTTCCTCCTCGGCAGCAAAGCGCCCGAGGTCGGCTTCGGCGCGGATGGTGGCGAAGGACTGGCGATAGATCGCCGCGCCGTCCCTCTCATAATCATGGGGCATCAACAGGCTCCGAAATGGGCAAGAAGGTCGGTGGCGGTGAGGTCAGGACGGACGGGCGCCGATCCTGCGCGGGCATGGAAGGCCAGGTCGTAGCGCCCGTCCCGCCCCGTCAGCACGACATCGGCCGGCATCGAACTGGCGCAGCCCTTGGCGCAGCCGGAGACATGAAGGCGGCCCGCCACATGGGGCGCCAGCCGGCGGGCGAGATCGCGCGTCTCCACGCTCGCCTGCGGACAGGCAGGTGCGCCGGGGCAGGCCTCCACATGGATCAGCGGGTCGGCCGCGTCGGCGCACAGGCCGGGCAGTTGTCCTTCGGCCAGCAGCATGCGCCACGGGGTCAGCCGCATGGCCGGCGCGTCGAGAAAATGCCGCGCATCGATCCGGCCGAAGGGAAGGCCATAGGCCAAGCCGCCATCCCATGCGCCGGGGACCAGTCGCGGGCGTGGCGACGCCGCCTCTGTCGTGCCCGTTGCCCAATCCGCCAGGGGCGCATCATGCCGGGCCATGCGCCCCGCGCGCGCGCCGTTGCTCTCCACGAACCATCGGGCGAGCGCGAGCAGCGCATCCGCTTCGCCGCCGCTGTCCACCGGCACGCCTTGTGCCCGCCCCTCGGCGCGCAAGATCAGGCCGCCGTCCCGCGCCCGCTCGATGCGAAAATCCCCCGCTTCGCCGGACAGGAGCGGCGCGGCGCCGGCATCGATCACGAAGCCCATCTTGCCCGGCAAGTCCGGCAGTTCGTCCAGGCGATCGAGCAACTGGCTGGCGATGCGATGGCTGTCGTCGCCTTCGCGCCAGTCCGGCGCGACCATCATCATACGCGCGCCCTCGCGCCGGGCATCGCGGTCCACCAGGCCCAGGTCGAGCAGGCGGTCGAGCAAGGGGCGCCAGCTATCGTCGCGCACACCACGGATCTGGAGGTTGGCGCGCCGGGTCATGTCGATCAGGCCGTTGCCATGGGCGATCGCCGCTTCGCCCAGCGCCGCCAGGTCGGCGGCCGAAAGACGACCGAGGCGCGGCTTCACGCGCACGATCAGCCCGTCGCCCGCCGCCATCGGGCGCCAGGCGTCAGGACACCAGCCCCGAACGGCCGGTCCGCGGGCCACCGCATGGTTCGCGGTCGCCCTATCCCTGCCCGCGCCGGTCTGGCTCACAGGCACATCCTCCGCGCGCCGGGACGCAACCAGGCGGGGCTTGCCGGCATCGCCGGTCGGCGCGAGGCGGCAGGCAGGCGCGACAGGCGCCCGACACCACGCGGCCGTGCAGCCCCAGCCACACGCTTCGCCGCCCAGACGGAAGAAAGACCGTGCCATGACCAACCCCTGGGTCAGGACAAGAGCGACCGAAACGCCGGCAGGTCTCCTGGCTCGCGGGTCGTTGCGGGATGCACGCCTTCCCGGACGCTCTGTCCAGTGGCTGCCCTCATGGGCTCGTGCATCGCGCTATCCGCTTACAGTTGCAGGGACAGCCGCGGAATAAGGGGCCAGGCCCCCGCACCGCATTCCCGATTAAGTTCCTTGCGGAACACCGGCGTCAGTTATGCAATGCACCAGCATGAACCGGCGCACCGATGATGCCCTAGTCGAAACATCGGGCTTCGCCAAGATATGGAATATAGACAGACAGGACCGCCCGGACGCATATCCGTGTCGACCTCGATCATCTGCGCCAATATCAAATGCGCCACAGGGTAGAAATAAGCGAAGAGGATGAGGTGACGTACAGTACGCCCCATCCAGCTATCACGGGCGCATCGCGCAGCGACGGTATCCGGTGCACCTATCGGCGTGGGCACGGCAGGATATTGCGCTCAAGCCTGAGCTCGAACATGCATTATCAATCGCATCTTTGTAGTGTCGCTTTGTAGAAAAAGAGCCGTAAAAGCGACTTTCGTTCAAAAAATTACGAACAAACCGTGACTCAGGAAAGTCGTGGCGGAGAGGGAGGGAAGCGTTGAAGCTACCCCGATTTCGCGTGATTCGCGCCTGCCGATGGCAGCATCGTTATCAGGCTGGAGCGCCTGGGTGTAGCCCTGGTTCGAGGGACGCGCCCGGATTCGAACCGTTGCGATGTCTTGCAGCGATCATCCGCGCGACGATCCTGCTGGACCGGCAATGATTTCTAGGGAGGCAAGGGCGTTCTAGGACATGGGCTCACGCGCCCTCGTCCCGTTCCTGCGCGGAACGTCTCGCGTTGATTAAGTCCCCGCGAGATTATCGGCTGAAAGCCGTATGAAATAAGGTTGGTTTTCAGAAGGTGTTGTTCTAATCGGCGCCCCGCGCATTTCGCGCTATGGGGGTAATATTGTTTATTAAGAAATATACTGCTGTAGCGATTGCTGCTGCAATCGCATTTCCTTGCGCTCCGGCTATGGCAAATGATGTCATGATCGAGGCCAATGCTGCTCGCGCTCACGACCGTTGGGGTGGAGAGCTTGGCATTGGCTACACCTTAACCGCCGGACGCTTCGCTCTGCGTCCTATAGTGGGTGCCTTCATCTACAAGGGCGACAATGATCGCTATTATGAGGATACTTTCAGCAATGGTCAGACTCGCTGCCGGGATAGTCAGACGGGGCAGTTCGCGAAAGACAGCGAGTGTGACGATACGGCAGTAAAGGCCTACGGCAAGATCGAAGCCACCTATTCGATCCCCCATTTCGCAGAGATTGGCGGCGGGGTTCGCTTTAGCAGTGATAAGGTCCGTCCTTATGGAACGGTTGGATTGCCGCTCGGCCCCCGCTTCAGCATCAAGGGTAATGCCGGACCCAAATATTACGCGCTAGGCATCAAGGCTGGCTTTTAAGTGTGGAGGCCGCGTTGCTTCGACAGTGGCGCGGCTTCTCGTTGACGCACTATAAATGGAACATGTGGCCGCCCTGGTGTCGATCGGTGGTCGGCCTGGCGATTATGATCGGGGCGATTGCTCAGACGGGGCATGATCGCGGATGATATCGAGGGGCGTCTATTTCATCGCCCGTGATATGGTTCGCAGGCGATGCCATCGCCGTCACCGTCCATATGGGGGCCGTAGCCGGGCTGCCCGATATATAGCGGCGCGGCACCGGCAGCCCTGGCGGCCCGACAGTTCCGGTATGACCAAGATGAACCTGCTGATGCGACGGGGCGAGAGGCCGGAAGGCTCCCTGATCCGCCTGCTGGCTGCTGGGCATCGAGATCGTCCGCGCTGGTGCCTCGGTCATAAGCCAGGGTCTGCTCGGGAATCGGTCCCGCGATGGGCTGGGGATCATCGTTCCTGGTGGCTGCCGGTGTCGATGGCATCACAGAGGTCCGATCCCAGGCATGGAGCGCGAAGGCTGCAATCAGGCCAAGTCCGACTGCACCTCCCAAGAGCTTCACGATGCCGAGGCGTTCTCCACGCGTCCGCTTCGCCTGGTAATGTTCACCGAGGGTGATCGGGACGGCGCGGAAGGGCTTCTTGAATGACATTGCGCGACGATATCTCTCGCCGGTGAATCAATCGTTCTCATCATGCCGCCAGGGCGCGGTAGACGCTAGCCCGGCCGATCTTGAGCCGCTTGGCGATCGCGGTGGCGCCGAGCCCCTGGTCGCGAAGTTCCTTAATGGTAGCGGGATCGATGGTGGCGGGTCGGCCCTTGTAGGCACCGCGCGCCTTCGCCGCTTCGATGCCACGGCGCTGGCGAGCTTTCCCGAAATATTTCTCTACAGAGCCCACCAGACCCAGAATCGTCAGCATGACCTCGGCCATCAGGTCTTCACCGTTCATCTCGATGCTGGGATCGACGATCCGCAGGACGGCTTTCTTGCCGACCACCCGTTTGGCGATCGAGAGGAGGTCAGCGGTATCGCGGGCAAGCCTATCGGGATGCAGCGTCATCAGGACATCGCCAGGTTCGAGCAGGCGCAAGACGGCTTCAAGTTGATCGCGGCCTGCCAGTGATGACCCGTTTCCAACATCGCTGAATACGACGACGGCGCCGAGTTCTTCCAGGCGGTTCTTCTGGGTCGAAACATCCTGGCCGTCATCCGTGCTCACCCTGGCGTAGCCCAGCACTCGTCCCATCGGCGCTCCTATGTCTCGTATGGCTCTAAGGCATTCAAATCAGACGTGTATTATACCAGGAAATCGACCCAAACGGGGCGGAAAAGATGTGCCGTCGCGTGTGTCGTTGGTGGTTACCCGAATGAGGCGGTGATCGGCATGCGATGGTTCTGTCGGAATATGGAGTGCCCGCCCGATGCGCGCGATGCGCTTGCATCGTCCGCGAGCCAGGCCTCGTCGGGCGCTATCGCTTCCGATCTCGGCCTGGGCCTTTGAAATCACCATGAACTCGAAATACGCACCTTATAGCCACGTCGGAGGGGGTGAGATGAGAGCCGCCAGAGGCGGCCTGATGAAAGGGGGATATAAGGTGTGAATCATACATATTATGAGGAATACACCTTACGCCCCCCTAGGGGGCTCCAGGTCACTCCGCCCCTGTGAAGTTAAGGTGCGTATCTCCCGATCCCTAATCGCGACGGGTCACTCGACCAAGCGAAGCGGCAGGCGAGTGGCCCGATCGCCCGCGACCGATGGGCGCGCGTAGCGCGATCAGCGTGCGCGCGATCAATCCTCCAGGAAGAATATGATGCACGACTATCCGTTCTCATCTCCTGGCGAGACGGTGCCGGGCTGCTGCATCGCCAAGGGGCCAGACCGGCCAGGAAAACGGGGGTGTCGGACAGTTCACGCGCCAGGAACGAAAGAGTGGGATTGATCGCCCGATGACTGGTGGCGATCTGCGCGCCATTTCTTGTCCTCGACGGGCATAAATAATGGATGCAGAAATTTCCTTTCTTGATGGCACGAGGCCTTCAGGCCGGTGTGTGCGATGATTCAGATTTCCACGTCGTAAAGTTCCAAGTCGGTGTCATGGAATGCGTCGAGTGGCTGGGCGATGAACTCATTTTGGGCTGCCACGAACGCGGCATTCGTTGTCGGCGGGTTCATCGCAGCGACCGCAGTCAGGTCTCAATTGGATTTTTCGAAGCGGCGATCGCCGACCAATTTCGTTCGGCGGCTTTGCGGTTCGGTCGATGATCGCCGTCGGGGGATCAACGCTTCGTCGATCGTCTACCCTTCTTTCGCTGTCGTTCAGCCTGGTCCTTTTCGCTGACGAGATTTTCCTCCGGCGCGGCTTGCGCGAAAAATCCAAGAGGCTGGTAAGGCTTCATCCCTCGGCTGCACTGGCGCTCAATGCTCGCCTCGATTTCTGCCGATGATGCGCCAGGGCGCTCAATATGAAGTCTGGCGCGCATTTCGCGCTTGATGTTGGTGAGCGATCCGATGCTGGCCTCGCGTTCGTTGTCCTTCTGCATCCCGCGTATGGATTTTTCGATAAATCGGCTTTCGCTGCCATGAGGTATCCATGGCACTTTTCTTTGTCCTTTCATGGACTTAAATATAACAAAATCGCCTGAATCCGTCATTATTATTCGAGTGGAACGGCAGGACGATACGACCTTTATCGTTGCTGAGGCTCGGTAGGTCGATGTGCGAAAATAACACAGCGCGCACGATCGATGTTCCGCCGAACACTGGCGTGCCATCGTTCGATTTCATGCCCTGGAGAGGCGAGTGCCAGGTTGGCGCTAAGTGCGATCAGAACAACACCGGATTTTTTCACCCTGTATCTTGACCGGGTGATAAAACTCCCTATCAATCCATCATAGGGTGATATGCCCCGGTATGGAGTCGATCATATGCAGCCGTATAGTCCCGACAAATTTGCCAGCGTCTATAACACGCCTCTGGGAGAGAAACTCTGGTTGCTGCTCAACCAAGGCGACAACATTGCACGGATGCAGACCGCTAGCGACCTCGATCAACCTGCCCTAAAGCCCATGGAGGACATTCTTCTCCAGGAGATCGGCGAACCCATGCTTGATGATCGCGTGAAGCAGATGACCGGCCATATGGTCCGCCAGATCATGGAGAGCAATGGCTATGTCCACGACACCAGCGACATCAAGCTGGCATCAGTGCCCTTCTATAAAGCGAGCCGTTATCGCCGCGCCGACTATGTCAGCCTCTACCTGTTCAAAAGCTCGAAGAACCCGCGCCAGATCGGCCTGACCAACACTCGCGATGGCACGAAACTGCCTGACACCCCGGACGGAGGGCGGTGGATGTTCGTCAATACGATCTCTTCGCCCCTCAAGGCTGCGGTTGGCTATGACCTCGATCTCAAGAGCGCCGTGAAAGCTGTCGCCGATCGCGGATACCATCTTCACGAATATCGTCGCGCAATGCGTGGCGCCTGACCCAAGGATAGGAGATCAGATATGAGCGATACCGAGATGATGCCTTGGGAAAAGGTTGCCGACCCAAGCTATTTCCGAAAGGTCATGGGGAACATCGTCGCACTCGGATTAGGCCCGAAAACCCTGGCCCAGCCTATGTTCGGTTCGGCCTGACTGGTATCGGCCACGCGCCCAATTACCAGGTCGAAAACGCTGATGGCACGATACACTGCTTCCGTGGCATGGGACACGGTGAGGCAACAGATGCGGGTGACGAGTTCGCCGCCGCCAATCTTTCGATCGAACGGTTCAGCTATATCGATGTCCAGGCCATGCTTGCGCGATTGGCGAGTGAAGGGCGATAACTTCTGAACTGCCTGAAGAACCGTTCGGCCAGTTCATGTTCCCTGATGTCGCAGACGCAGTGTTCCGGGCTGTCGAGGAAAGGCGGGATCAGATCGTAGCGGCGGCCGATGCTGGCAAACCACCGGTTGCGATGCTGATCCCTGATCTCGATGATCTGATCTCGGAGGGCTTCTATTGGCGAAGGGCGGAAGCCGCTATCCTGGAACTGCTCAGGCCGAACTTCGAGATTGCAGGCAAGAAGCCAGTCAACCTGACCGGTCTTCCGCGTGGTCGCTGTTACCGGCGCAGCACCAGCCCGGCATCCTGATCTCCTCCAGAATTAACTTCTTTTGGGATACGGTCTCCTGGATGGTTAAAGGCACGATTTTCTGAGGGGTTCGACGGATCGGGATCATAAAAGGGTATTGAAATGGTCTAGTAAGACGATCGACAGCCAGGCTGATCAAAATAGCCGCCGATCTAGAATAGCATTCGACAGCCGCCGTGCCTCAACCGCCAAGTGAGCGAAGCTGGGACTCAACCCTGGCAATCTGACCACGAATTTGTGCGGCGGTGCGAACTTCCCCTTTCTCGGTCATCCGCCCCAGATCGTTGTGCAGGGATTGAAGCTCGTAGCGAAGGTTATCGACTTTCGCGTCAGCGCTCGCTTGTCGGACTTCGCGCGCTTCCTGGGCAATTTGAACGTTCAACTGGTGTTCAACTTCGGCCTGCTGTTCCACGAAACGTGCTTTTGCGTCGGTGTCTGCAACGAGGCGTTGATCGATCTCTTCAATCACGTTCAGAAATAGGTGCTCCACCCTACCACTATAATGGAACCACGCTAGGGCAATGATCATGACCCAGAACGACGTGTGCAATCGCTCCGTGTCCCACTCGATAAGTGAGGTGATGAGCGAGAATGCAAGAAAGGCGGCTGCAATCCCTGCCCACTTCCGGTGCGTTCGTGACTTTTCAACATAGACAGCCGCGTTGTGGCGCTTCTGCGCATCATTGAGGCCACGAAGCTTCCTCAGAAAATGGCTGTCAATCAGCTTGGCTTCCCAACCCTCCGCGTTCCACACTCGATCCACGATATATCTGCGCATGATCGCGATCTGCCCCCCATTTTTTTGAGAACGGTCATCCGCTAGACCACCGTAACCCGTTGAATACGTCACCTATATGTGAAAATCGCATATGGTGATTTCGCATATAGCTGGAGTGCTCCTCTTGTCGAGAGCACTATCATGGGCCGAACGGTCTATTCCGAACCAAGCCTAAAGCTGGGGGCGGCCCTTGCTGAAATCCGCCGCGAAAAAGGCGTGCTTCAAGAAGAATTGGCGACGCGCCTGGGCAAAGATCAAAGTCTAATTTCGAATATCGAACGCGGACATCGTCGCATCGATGTCCTCGAATTTTACACGATCGCACGTGCGCTGGACATCGAACCCGCAGACATGTTCGCCCGCGTGACCGAAGGCTTTCCGCACAAAATCGAAGTGTAGCGATGCGGTTGATCTACTGGCGCGCAACAGACTACCGCTTACCAACTGAAAATCGATCGCCCGAAGCGACGCAACGCAGCCATGTCGTCCTCGCGTGCCTTATGGGCTCGGTGCTCCACAATCCCGTGCCGCCCGGCCAGCGCTTCCACAGCTTCCTTGATATCGGCAGGAATAGATCGATTCCGGACCACATATGCGCCATCCAGGTGCCAAAGCCCATCGCGGCGCTCGAATCGGACCATTGCCAGGCGACCATCAGCGTGTCGATATTCCCCGAAAGCGCTTTCGCCCGTCAGCGTCCCGACGAGATAATGCCGTGAACAATTACGATATCGCAATGCAGCTTCCCGAAGCTCAATTCCGTCCCTAATCGGGCGGAAACCACATTGCGCCGGGATCGGACCCGGCGGAAATGGCAACCGCAGCATCCATCGCTGGACGATACTTTCGATCGATGCCGTCGAACGAACCAAAGCCGACGCCAGACTGGGTCGGTCGATGCCATTCTGCACCATGAGACGGACCGCTTTGACAAGGTCGCTTGCCTGGTCCTGACCATGGAGCCGGGCGACAACCCGATGATCGCAAAGGTCGGCTGGCATCATCTCGATCATCGTCAAACAACTTGGAGACAACGATTCCATGCGCTGAACCGCCGCAATCACATGGGCGGGGCCAGTCGCGAGAGCGCGATACAGGCGTTTGTAATAAGCTGCGTCATGCGACTTGGCACCGCTCTTTGCGAGGGCGCGCCGCAGGCCGCGCGGCACCCGCTGGAACGCAGCCGTCAAAATTGTGCGATGATCTGCTCGTGCAAGAAAGGTCGCGACTTCGGCTCTATCCGCTTCCTTGATATTCGACACCGCCAAGAAGGCAGCAGAAACATGCCGCCGTTCAGTGCTGGCGCGCAAAAGGGAACCGACGAAACCAGGGTGCGCAAGATCGAGTGCGACTGCTTCGTTGAGCAGCCAGCCATCAAGCGGGGTAATGCTGTGCATAATGATACTCCGTAAAGGTCATATCATTTGCCGGTCTCCTCATTCGTCTTTAGATCGCTTCCATAGCATTGCGGAGCCAGAAAGTCATTATTCTTTTCATATAGATATCAAACACGAAGAAGAGCGCGGGCATTGGTATTGCCATCTTGCCCGACTGGCGCTCCTGCGGCGCTTGCATTAATCAGAGACACAAACGCCGTGAGTTTCGCGTGGATGACCCGCTATGCCGCATTACGCCGCGAATTTTTCCGCGCATCGTTATCCATGTGCAATGTCAGGCCATAGCGCAAAGCGCCGAACATCCCGCTCGTGTCGAGTAACCCGTAAAGCCGCCGGTTCATGAGAAGAATATGACGCTCGCGCCCCTGGCGTCGAAAGCGCAAGTTACGGCCGCATGACTGATTGATTTCATCAATATGGGTCATCAGGACCAAGTCCCGACGCCCGATCCAGGCATTGAGCGCCTGCAACTCCTCATACTGACTTTGCGACATAAAGGTCGCGGTTTGCAGGATATTCCTGCCAATCAATCGATTGGAACCACGTGCAGCCATATGGGTGAGCGCTTCGATCTCAAACTGGAGGTCAAGGCCGCCGCTCTTGTTCGAGACAGCACTCCAGTCCTGGCCGCTGTCAGCACGGAGCATAGGAATGCGGTCCTGAAGGATAGCGGGGAGATTAGCGGCAGTCACGTCCCGTTCGACCTGAAGTTCCACTTCATCCGGCGGCACCCCATTCGTCTCGAAATTGAGCACATGAATTTCGGGATGTGCCGCCTGCGCGACAGCCGTCGGGACGAACTCTGTCGTGAGAAGGATGATCCGAGGGGCGACGTGGTGAACGCCGTCACGCCACCATTTTCGCGGCCTGACATGCCAGGTCTTGCCATGACGGCGGCTGTAGATGTCCTTTTCAGGATCGTCGCAAGCGCGAACGGCATATTCTCCGGTGTCAGCGGTGGTCACTGCGGTCCAATCCTGAATTCCCATAAGTCGCCTCGCCTGGTTGAGGTCAATTTCCTGACCGTCAGGCCACCCGTGCTTTTCTGCGTGATCTTCGATAGCTTTCATTTGGAGCGAGAAATGGTTCTCGCGCCAGATCGCGGGGTTTTCCGATCGCAGCAGTTGGACCCAGCCAAGGGTCGAAGCAGGCGTCAAATCGACAAACGTGGCGGTCTTGATTTCATCGTGAATCAAGAACGCAAGTTTGGTCTCTTCGAACTGCTGTTCCTGGTCTGCCTCTTCGTCCCAAAATGTGCGGCTCCACAATCGGCGAGTGCGATTACGATCGGCCCATCGGTGCGCGACATCGTGGACTGTGAAGACAACAGGTTTGGCATTGCCGACCTGGTGCCAAAGATCGGCATGGCGCCTCCGCATTGCTTTGATGATCTGTGACTGCTTGCGTTCAACCTCCGACCAGATGGACTGGAATCCCGATTTTGCTGCGTCGGCGAATTTGATCTCAGCAATGCCGATTTCTTCGCAAAGCTCCTTATACACGCGGGAGAAGCTCGGCCACACAACGCCAACGATGCCGTCATGCCCGAGGGAATTGAATTGATCGCATTTTTCCTGCGCATTTTTGTAATCGGCGAAGGCATACAGGGCGAGGCCGGGCCGATTGATCCGGCTCATGATCTCGGGGTGGCGGCTCATGATCGAACTCGTCTTTGCGACGCCCTCCGGCCCACGCAACAGGCAGATTCTTTCCCGCTCAATCAGGTCAGGCAGGTAAGTTTCGAGAGCCATACGCACGGTAGCGCCGTCCGACGCAGCGCGAGTGGATCGGTAGAAATCGGGTTCGAATCGCGCTCTATCTTGCCTACCATCGTCCCGGCCGCATTCATTGCCATTCGCCGCCTGGGCTGCCGACAATGTCATGGCGTCCAAGTCTGCTTCGCGCCGGTAACGTGTGACCCAGATGTCCATCATCTGTCCCAGTGGGAAGATCAGCGCTTCCGGCGGATCGACATGGTGAGAGCCGTTGATCTGGATCGTCGTATAGTTCTCCAACATCACGGACGACGGATTCTTGTCGAGCGGAGAATTGAAGAAGCGCGCCACCCAAAGATCGCGTCCGGTATCGAACGTCAGATCATGCAGGCTGGGATAGCCAGGATAGCTTTCCCGCAGCCTTTCCTCGCAGTATCGAATTTCCTCTGTTGAGAAGGTGCTTCCGATGGTGGAAGTGGCAGAAATACCGCTCGATCCTCGTGACCGTCCACGCGCAAAATGGGTCGGCGACAGGAACAGCCTAGTAGCTCCTTTGGTCGCCTTGTCGCGAAACCGTTCCCACAGCACGAGTTGGGGGACGGCAGTGCCTTTCGGGATGCCAAGCAAGTTCGTCTCGTCCAAAATGCGTTGTCCCCCAGGCAGACGGCGATAAGCGACCGGGGATTTGAGTGACGTGTCGGGCGTCGTGGGTGTCCCATCCGCCCTGACCGAAGGAGCGAGTAAGCCACACACCCTCGCGTTGTATGAAGTCACACCCTCGAAGCTGCGCTATTTCGCCCACGCGCGCCCCTGTATAAGCACATAAGAACGGAACCCAACGTCGCGCGCGCCGGTGGGCTTCAGAGACATTCCCATGATCTCCGCCGAGTGCTGCCCGTAGGATCGTTTTTGCCTCAACGTCCGTGAATCCTCGCTCACGCAAACGTGCGGGCTTCGCCACCCGCACCGAAATGCCGGTCACGGGGTTCGTTGATATCTTCCGGTTTTCCGTAGCCCACCCAAACACAACCTTGAGGCCAGCGAGATAGACCTCCCGCACGCTGCGGCCGGAGATGCCAGATCGAAGTAGCTCTTCCTTCCAACGAACGATATCATCCGCCGACACCTTCGCCGCATCATCATGGCCGACCCATCTCTTGAAATGAGCGAATACAGGCCTCCAGCGCTTGATCGTCGAAGCAGCAGGTTTCCGTTCGAGCAGATAGCCGTTGATGATCGCCTCGAATGGCACCTTTTTGGGTGCTGGCGCTGGATCGATCCGGCGAGCCTGAGAGATCATTACCGGCTTCGACGGTGACGCAGCATCTTCGTCAAGCCGCCCCTCACGCGCAGCCTCGATCCGAGACTGAAACCTGACGATCACCGAAGCGGCCCGACGATTAGCCTCTGATCGAGACACCCGTCCCAATCGTCGAGTGAGATTGGATTTTCCGATGATCGACTGAAGCGTTTTCGGGACGGTCATGCGGACCTCGAAACCACCATCTGTGGTCGCCCGGAGATATGTCATCGATCTCATTCTGTAGCACCGTTGTGTAGCGGTTGAACGCTCGGTAGCCGTGGATCAGGAAGAAATCGTTTTATCTCACAATCTTACGGGAAGATTGGCGGAGAGGGAGGGATTCGAACCCTCGGTACCCTCACGGGCACGCCGCATTTCGAGTGCGGTGCATTCGACCACTCTGCCACCTCTCCGCAGAAGACCGGAAGCATTGAACCGCAAGGGAAAATGCCGCACCGATCGGGTCGAGGGGCGCCCATTAGCGAATGATTCCATCCTTGCCAAGCACCCTTTTCGGTATTTTTCTTGTCTCCCTGCGCGGGCACCCTAAATTGGTCATATGAAAGTCACGATTCAGAATATCGGTACCGGCATCACCGCCCCGCCGGTCGTCCATGCCCGCTTCAGCATCGGCGATGTCCTCAAGCATCGCAGCTTCGGCTTTCGCGGCGTGGTGTTCGACATCGACCCGGTCTTCGCCAACAGCGAGGAATGGTATGAATCGATCCCCGAACATGCCCGGCCCGACAAGCAGCAGCCCTTCTACCACCTGCTCGCCGAAAATGGCGAGAACAGCTATGTCGCCTATGTCAGCCAGCAGAATCTGGTGGCCGACGATAGCGAGGAGCCGGTCGATCACCCGGCGATCACCGGCCTGTTCGGCGATTATGCGGATGGCAAATATCCGCTGCGCCCGCGCCATCGGCACTGAGCCGCACTGGCGGGCGGCGCTGGGCCTTGCCCTGCTGCTCGCCGCGACCGGGCCGTTGCAGGCTGCCCCGCTGCCGAGGCAGGCGCCGGACAAGGTCGCGGTTCCCAATGCCGACCCGACCTTCCCCTTCTCCAACGAGATCGCCGCCTTTGCGAAAGCGGAAGCGGCCGGCCCGCCGGTCGCCGACGCCACGCTGTTCCTGGGCAGTTCCAGCATCCGCCTGTGGGACATAAAGGGCAGCTTCACCGATATCGGCACGGTCAATCGCGGCTTTGGCGGCGCGACCACGCCCGACGTGCTCCATTATTACAAGCGGCTGCTGCCCAAGGCCAAGCCGCGCTCTATCATCGTCTATGTCGGCGAGAATGACCTGGCCGCCGGCGCCACGCCGGACAAGGTCGCTACCGACGTGCTGACCCTGCTCCGCCAGCTTCGCGCCGACTATCCCAGGGCGCATATCGCCTATCTCTCGCTCAAGCCCAGCCCGATCCGCTGGACGCTCTGGCCCCAGATGGCGGCGGTCAACATGACCGTTTCGGCGCGCAGCAAGGCGATGAAGTTCGATTATCTCGATGTCGGCCGCCCCTTGCTCGCCACCGACGGCCTGCCCGATGCATCGCTGTTCCGTGCCGATGGTTTGCACATGAATCCGCGCGGTTACGAGCGCTGGACCAGGCTGGTCGACGCCTATCTGGACCATGCCGTGCTGGCGGATGCGAGCGCCGGCCGCGATTCCTGACCGTCCTGCCGGCCAGTTTAAGATTGATCCAAGCGCCAGCAACATTATTACCAGCCGCTTGATCGATCGACTGGCGAAGGGAAAAGAGCAGTGACAACCGATTCGGCCAAGGCCGTGCCGATGGCGGAGCTGACGCTACGCGGCGTCATATTGGGCGCGCTCATCACCCTGCTGTTCACCGCCGCGAACGTCTATCTGGGCCTCAAGATCGGCCTCACCTTCGCCACCTCGATCCCCGCCGCCGTCATCTCCATGGCGGTTCTGCGCCTGTTCGCGACCGGCACGATCCTGGAAAACAACATCGTCCAGACCATCGCATCGGCCGCCGGCACGCTGTCGGCGATCATCTTCGTGCTGCCGGGCCTGGTCATCATCGGCTGGTGGCAGGGCTTCCCCTATTGGCTGTCGGCCTGCACCATCGCGCTGGGCGGCATATTGGGCGTCATGTATTCGGTGCCGCTGCGCCGCGCGCTCGTCACCGGATCGGACCTGCCCTATCCCGAGGGTGTCGCCGCCGCCGAAGTGCTGAAAGTCGGCGCCGGTTCGCGCGAGGGCCTGGAAGAGAATAAGCGCGGCCTGGCCGCCATCGTCATGAGTTCGATCGCCGCCGCCGGCTTCTCGATCATCGCCAAGACCAAGATCCTGGCGGAAGAAGCCGCCACCTTCTTCAAGCTGGGCGCGGGCGCCAGCTCGGTCTCGACCAGCTTCTCGATGGCGCTGATCGGCGTCGGCCATCTGGTCGGCATCTCCGTCGGCGCCGCCATGTTCGTCGGCCTGCTGATCAGCTGGGTCGGCATCGTCCCCTATCTCACCAGCCCGCTGCCCGCCGGCGCGGACCTGGCCGACCTGGTCGGCACCACCTTCCGCATGAAGGCCCGCTTTATCGGCGCCGGCACGATCGGCATCGCTGCGATCTGGACCCTGCTCAAGATCCTCGGCCCGATCATCAGCGGCATCCGCTCCGCCCTCAACGCCGCCAAGGTCCGCAAGTCGGGCGACGCCGGCACGCTGGACATCACCGAACGCGATCTGCCGATCGGCATCGTCTTCGGCACCATCCTCGCCTCGCTGGTGCCGATCGCGGTACTGCTGTGGATCTTCGCCCAGGGCGGGCCGATCGCCGCCAATCCGGTGCCGATCATCGGCCTGACGCTGGCCTATATCCTGGTCGCCGGCATCGTCATCGCGTCGGTCTGCGGCTATATGGCCGGCCTTATCGGTGCGTCGAACAGCCCGATCTCGGGCGTCGGCATCCTCGCCGTGCTGGGTGCGTCGCTGATCCTCGCCGCCATCTATGGCTCGGGCCATCCCGAACAGAGCCAGGCGCTGATCGCCTATGCCCTGTTCACCACCGCGATCGTGTTCGGCGTCGCCACCATTTCCAACGATAACCTCCAAGACCTGAAGACCGGTCAGCTGGTCGGCGCGACGCCGTGGAAGCAGCAGATCGCACTGGTGCTGGGCGTGCTGTTCGGCGCGCTGGTGATCCCGCCAGTGCTTGACCTCCTGAACAGCGCCTTCGGCTTTGCCGGCGCGCCCGGCGCCAAGGCGACCGCCCTGCCCGCGCCGCAGGCCGCGCTCATTTCCGCGCTCGCCAAGGGCGTGCTGGGCGGCGATCTCGACTGGGGCCTGATCGGCTTTGGCGCCGGCATCGGCGTGGTCGTGGTCGCGCTGGACGAACTGCTCGGCAAGACCGGCAAGATGCGCCTGCCTCCGCTTGCTGTCGGCATGGGCATCTATCTGCCGATGGCGCTGACCCTGCTGATCCCGGTCGGCGCGGTGATCGGCCATTTCTACAATCGCTGGTCGCTGCGCCAGGCGAACCCGGAATTTGCCGAGCGCATGGGCGTGCTGATGGCGACCGGCTTCATCGTCGGCGAAAGCCTGTTCGGCGTCGCCTTTGCCGGCATCGTCGCCTCGACCGACAGCGACGCTCCGTTGGCGCTGGTCGGCGAAAGCCATTGGGCGGTGCCGCTGTCGGTGCTGATCTTCGCCGGCGTGATCGCCGCCCTTTATGCGCGCCTGCGCCACTGGGCGACCGCACCGCTCGCCTGACAAGATGAGATGGGGCGACCGACGCCAGGTCGCCCCATTCTTCAAAATCCTACGACAATAGAATGGATATGGGCCGGCCTGCGGCTCGAAACTCTATGTCCGGCGGTTTAATTCTCCAGCATCACCCAAAGGCTGGAGAGCCCACGTGCCGCCCGAATTCCTGATTGCCATCATCTTGTGTATCGGCGCCGTCTTTTTCATCGACCATATGGCGCGGCTCGAAAAAGGCGGCCGGCTGCACCATCGTGGCGGCCTGTCCCGGCGCAGCGGCCGGCGGCGCGACTGAGCGCCCTATAATGTGGCCCCTGCATCACGTCACATAAGTTAAATTTTTCAGACTTTTAACTGCAATCATATTGCCATGAAGCCGTAAGGACTCATCGCCAATGGCCTCCCCAACCGAAGGGGAGCATTCACCATGAAGACCTTGTTCCGTGGCGCGAGCCGCGCCGCGATCATCCTTGCCACCGCCATGCCCGTCGCCGCCCTGGCCGGCACCATCAGCGGCACCGTGTCCGACGGCACCGGCACCCGCGCGCTGCAGTCGACTCAGCTGCGCATCGTCGAAAATGGGCGCATTGCCGAAGCCGGCCGTGACGGCTCCTACCGCTTCCCCGACGTCGCGCCGGGCACCTACACGATCGAAGCCCGCTACACCGGTGCCGATCCGGTGCGCACTACCGTCGTCGTGCCCGCCACTGGTGACGTCGATGCCGACATCCGCATCGGCTCGAACGTCGACGCGTCGATCATCGTCGTCGGCCAGGTCGCCAACCAGGCGTCGACGCTGTCGCGCCAGCGCGCGGCCGACGGTGTCGAAAGCGTCCTGACCCGCGACGCGATCGGCCAGTTCCCCGACCAGAATGTCGCCGAATCGATCCGCCGCCTGCCCGGCGTCAACATCCTGAACGATCAGTCGTAGGCCGCTTCGTTTCGGTTCGCGGCCTCGACCCGGAACTCAACGCCGCGTCGATCAACGGCACCCGCGTGCCGGCGCCGGAAAGCGATGTCCGCTCGGTCGCGCTGGACGTCATCCCTTCGGAACTGATCGAATCGATCGAGATCAAGAAGTCGCTGACTCCGGACATGGACGGCGACACCATCGGTGCCTCGATCGAAATCCAGACCACCAGCGCCTTCGACCGCAAGAAGGATCTCTATTCGGTCAAGCTGGAAGGCAGCTATAACGACTATGCCGATGCGCTGACGCCCAAGGGCAGCGTCGATTTCTCGACCCGCATCACCGACCGCTTCGGCATCGCCGGCGGCTTCAGCTATTACAAGCGCAAGTTCGAGAGCGACAATATCGAGGCGGCCGACTGGAACCAGACGGACGATGGCATCGCCTATGCCGAGGAGCTCCAGTATCGCGACTATGACGTGCAGCGTAAGCGCCTGGGCGGCTCGCTCAGCCTCGACTGGCTGGCGACGGACACCACCAAGCTCTACGCGCGCGGCCTCTACAGCCAGTTCGAGGATCAGGAATATCGCGGCGACGTGATCTTCATCATGGATGAAGAACCCGCATCGGGCACTGCCACCTCGGCCCAGTTCAGCGACGAGGACGGCCGCATCGAAGTGCGTCGCCGCATGAAGGACCGGTTCGAGAAGCAGCGCATCAAGTCGCTGACCCTGGGCGGCGAAACCAATACCGGCCCCTGGAAGCTGACCTATTCGGGTAGCTGGTCGGAAGCCAGCGAGCGCGAAAATGGTTCGATCGATCCGACCCGCTTCCGTGCCCGCTTCGATGGCGACGGCGTTGACGTCGGCTTCGACTATTCCAACCCGATGAAGCCGACCTACACCGTCACCGGCAACACCGACGCCTTCTACGACCCGTCGGAATATGGCTTCAACGAGCTGGAACGCACCACGTTGTCGGACTCGAAGGATCGCGAATATACGATCAAGGGCGACATCAGCCGCGCCTTCGCCACCGATGGTGGCACCTTCACCGTCCAGACCGGCATGAAGGCGCGTTGGCGCAAGAAGAGCTATAATCTCCAGTCGGATGTCTATGACGGCTATGACGGCGATTACACGCTGGCCGACGTGCTCGGCGGCCAGACCTATCGCATCCAGGACATTCTGCCGCAGGCAAGCCATACCGGCCCGACCAATTTCTTCTATGACAATCAGGCCAATTTCGAGCTGAACGAGTTCGACACGCTGCTCAACTCGACCACGTCCGACTATTCGGTGACCGAAGACATCCTCGCCAGCTACCTGATGGGCCGCTGGGACAGCGACACGCTGCGCGTCATTGCCGGTGTGCGTATGGAGCAGACCCGCAACGACATTCGCGCCTTCCAGACGCTGGCGACCGGCGACGAGGTCGAGGATATCACGATCACGCCGACCCGCTTCGTGCGCAACTATACCAACTGGCTGCCCAGCCTGACGGTCCGCTACGAGCCGGTGACCAACCTGGTCTTCCGCTTCGGCGGCTATAAGAGCCTGGTCCGTCCGAAGCTGTCCAACCTGGCACCGCGCTTCGACATCAACGAGGATGGCGAGGCGACGCTCGGCAACCCGAACCTCAAGCCCTATAGCGCCTGGAACATCGACGCGTCGGCCGAATGGTATTTCGGCACCAACGCGGCGCTGACAGGCGGCTTCTTCTGGAAGTCGATCAAGGACTTCGTCGTCGAACAGACGATCGAGGAAGCGGGCACCATCTATGGCGTCGACTACAATCAGCTGACGACCTACATCAATGGCGACACGGCCAAGATCAAGGGCTTCGAATTGTCCTATAGCCAGGTCTTCAGCTTCCTGCCGGCGCCGTTCGACGGCCTGCTGCTGAACGCCAACTACACCTATACCGATGCCAAGGGCACGGTGCTGACCGACGGCGACATCGCCGATCCGCGCAAGGTGCCGCTGGCGGCTTCATCGAAGAACACGTTCAACATCGTCCTGGGTTACGAAAAGGGGCCGATCTCGCTGCGCGCTGCGGGCACCTATCGTGACAAATATCTGGATGAGCTGGGCGGCAAGGCCGAGGATGATCGCTATGTCGACGATCATTTCCAGCTCGACCTGAGCGCGAAATATCGCGTCGCACCGGGCGTCCGGGTCTTTGCCGAGTGGATCAACGCCACCAACGAGCCCTATTTCGCCTATCAGAACTATGCCGGTGCCAAGCGCCTGCTGCAATATGAGGAATATAACTGGACCGCGAAGTTCGGCGTCACCGCCAGCTTCTGATCCCGTTCGATTTCCCCCGCTTGCCGGTCGCGCCCTTGCGCGGCCGGCAAGTCCCGTTTTCCCGGAAAGGACGCCCATGTCCCGACTGTTCCTGACCATGCTGCTGATGGCGAGCGCCGCGCCGCTCTCCGCCCAGCCGACCGCCAGCCCGCCCGTGCCCCGCTCTGCCGGCACGCCCTATGCGGCACGCACCCTGCCCGACCGGATCATGCTGACGCCTGCTGCCGATCCGTCGCGCGGCATGGCCGTCGCCTGGCGTACCGATGCCACCCAGATCGCCAGCGAAGCGCAGATCGCCATCTCCGTCGACGGCCCGACGCTGGAGGAAAAGGCCAGGACCGTGACCGGTCCCGTCGGCACCGCGAAGGACAGCGCCAATGGCCCGGCCCTCTATCACCAGATCCGCTTCGACAATCTGACGCCCGACACCGTTTATGCCTATCGGCTGAAGGGCAGCGCGGGCTGGAGCGAATGGCTGCAATTCCGCACCGCGGCGGCTGAGGCCAGGCCGTTCCGCTTCCTCTATCTGGGCGACATCCAGAACGGCATCCTGACCTATGCCAGCCGCGTCATCCGCCAGGCTTTCCACGCCAATGGCGGGATCGAGCTGGTCGCCCATGCCGGCGATCTGGCCGCACAGCGCGACGACCTCGACCATGACGACGAATGGGGCGAATTCAATCAGGCGGCCGGCTATAACTGGTCGATCGTCCCGCAACTGCCCGCGACCGGCAATCATGAATATGTCGATGTGGTGAAGCCCGACGGCAGCGAAAGCCGCAAGCTCGGCCCCTATTTCCCGCTGCAGTTTGCGCTGCCCGCCAATGGCGTGCCGGGCCTCAAGACCACCTATTTTGTCGATTATCAGGGGGTGCGCTTCATCGTGCTGGACGGCACGTCGGCGATCGACCTCGGCACCATGGCGCAGCAGACCGCATGGCTCGACGCCACCCTGGCGTCCAGCAAGGCGAAATGGAATGTCGTGCTGTTCCACCAGCCCGTCTTCACCTGCGCCCGACCGCAGGACACGTCCGAGGTGAAGGCCGCGTGGAAGCCGGTGTTCGACAAGCGCAAGGTCGATCTGGTGCTGCAGGGCCATGACCATTGCTACAGCCGCCTGACCTCCGAAGCCGGGCGCGAGGCATCGGCGCAGGCGCGGGCCAATGGCACAATCCAGGGGCCGGTCTATCTCGTCTCGGTCACCGGCTCCAAAATGTACGGCCTCAACGACCGTGCCCGCACCCAGCCGGACAAGACGGCGGAAGCGACCGAACTCTATCAGGTCGTGGACGTGGATGGCGATCGTCTGAAATTCCGCACCTATACCGCGTCGGGCAAGCTCTATGACGGCTTCGACCTCACAAAGCGGGCGGACGGCAATCATCTGACCGACACCAGCGAACCCACCATCGCGGTGCGCACTTGTACCGGCAATATCGGCCCCGATGGCGGCAAATGCGTCGCGCGCGGCAAATGAGGAATATCGTGATGAAGCCCTTAGCCCTGTCGTTCACCAGCCTGCTAGCGCTGGCCGCCTGCACCACCGCCGAAACGGAAGTGCCGGTCGAAGTGCGTATCGCCAATGCGACCCCGGCCGTGAATGTCACCGCGCGCGGCGAAACCACGCCGGTCGGCACGCCCAATGCCGACGCGGCAGACGATCCGGCGATCTGGCGCAATGCCGCCAATCCCGCGCAAAGCCTGATCGTCGGCACCGACAAGAAGGCCGGCCTCTATGTCTATGGCCTGGACGGCAAGACCCGCGATTTCCTGGACGCCGGCCGGGTCAACAATGTCGACCTGCGCGATGGCGTCAGCGTCAATGGCCAGACCGGAATCCTGGTCGTGGCGTCGGACCGCAACGATGTGGCGAACGCCAAGCTGGCGCTGTTCCGGCTCGACAGCGTGACAGCGAAACTGACAGCCCTGGGCAAGGTCGATGCCGGCAAGGGCGAGGCCTATGGCATCTGCCTGTACAAGGCGCCGGAGGCGACCTACGCCTTCATCGTGCTGAAAGACGGGACGATCAATCAGGTCGCGATCGATGCGTCCGGCGCCACGCCGACCGGCCGGATCGTCCGCAGCATGAAGCTTGGCACCCAATCGGAAGGTTGCGCCGTGGATGACCGCACCGGCATCCTCTATGTCGCGGAGGAAGATGTCGGCCTGTGGCGCTTCGACGCGCGCGCAAGCGGCTCCACAGCTCCCACGAAGATCGCGGCGGCGGACGGCAGGAATCTGGTCATGGATGCCGAAGGCGTCGCCATCGCCCCGATCGGCGCGAAGGACGGCTATGTCCTCGTCTCCAGCCAGGGTGACAATGCCTATGTCGCCTACCGCCTGTCGGATGACGCCTATGTCGGCCGCTTTCGCGTGGTCGACGGCGCCATTGGCGGGTCGGAGGAAACCGACGGCATCGAACTGATGCTGGGCGATTTCGGCCCGGCCTATCCCGGCGGGCTGTTCATTGCGCAGGACGGCCATAACGCGGCGGCGGCGCAGAATTTCAAGCTGGTCGCCTGGGACGACATCGCCAGGGCATTGAACCTGCCGAACTGACCGAAACCGGACGGGGCGGCCGCGATGCCGCCCTTCCTCATTCTATCGCGCCCGCAAGGCGGCCAGCGCCGCCCGTGTCGACAGGGTCAGCGGCTGCGGCAGCGCATCCAGCGCAAACCAGCCGCATGCCGCCAGCGCCTCCGGCTCCATCACCACCGGATCGCCCTGCGCGTCCTCGACCAGATAGACTGGCGCGACCCAATGGGTGCCGCGCGCTTCATCGATCTGGTCCGTCAGGCACAGCAATTCACGCGCCCTGATCGTCAGGCCCAGCTCCTCGAAAATCTCGCGCTCGGCCGCGGTGGCCATCGTCTCGAACAGGTCGACCTTGCCGCCCGGCAGGCCCCAATGCCCCGCCTCCGGCTCGCGCCGCCGCTGCACCAGCAGCAACCTGCCATCGCGCAGGATCGCCGCGCCGCATCCGACCCGCGGTTCTGTCTGATTCATGCTCTTCCCATTTGGAAAGGGCGGCGGATCGCTCCGCCGCCCGATGCCGTTACTTCTTCGCCGCGAACCAGGCCGCGGTCGGCGCCTTCAGGCGGCTACGCGTCTCGATCCGGGTCTTGATCGCGGCGATCGAGCGATCGACCACCTTGCGCGATTCCGGCGTCAGATACTGGGTCGCATAGGCGTCCAGCTTGGTCACCATCGCCGGGTCGGCCGATCCGCCGCCCAGACGGGCCAGCGCCTGGCTGCGGGCCGACACGTCGATCAGCGCCTCATATTGCGCCTTGTGCGCCAGCACATAGTCGACCGCCAGCATCGGATGGGCGACGCCCACCTGGCCGATGATCGCCGCGCTGGTGGTCTTGCCCGGCTCATCGGTCAGGGCGAGATCCAGAGCCTGCTGCCCCAGCTTCTCGTCCTTCGCCTTGCCGAGCAGCGCGTAGAGCGTGCTCTTTTCGAGGTCGCTCTTCGCGCCCTTGGCCATCACGCGCAGCTTGTCCCAGGTCGCCTGGTCGGCATTCTGGGCGATGATGCCCAGCCAGACATTGCGCAGCGGCCCGTCGAGCGCGGCCGGGTTGGTCGCCAGCGCGGCGAAGCGGCGGTTGGCCTCGGCCACCACGCCCTTGTCGCCCATGCTGCCCAGCGTCGCGACCAGGCTGGTGCGCAGCACCGGCACCTGCGGCCCTTCGCCGGCCTTGGCATCATAGCCGATGGCCGTCAGCGCCGGGGTCAGCTTGGCCGAGGCATAGGCCGCGACCTTCGCCTGGGCGGCGGCATCGCCCTCCAGCATGTCATAGCTGCTCTTCAAATAGCCGGGCACTTCCGCCAGCACGGCCGGGCTGCCATTGACCGGCACCGCGTCGACCAGGTCGAGCGCCAGGCCGATCGGCTGGTATCCGCCCAGCGCCAGCTGGAAATTGTCCGCCATCAGGCCGGTCTGGTCCATGCTGGAGAGCTGGCTGAAGCCCTTGGCTAGTGCCTGGATATTGGCGGCGGGATAGAGCGAGCGATAATAGCCGGTCTGGCCCGCATTGATCACATAGGCGCCACAGCCCGGCAGCGTGATCTGGCCATTGCCCTGCAGGATCAGGCGCTGCGGCTCGCCGCCCTGCACCTGCGCCTTGACCGGCACATTCCACTTGAGTGGCGCCTTGTCCTTGGCGTCGCGGCTATATTCGCCCTGGCTCAGCGTCAGGACGGTGTTGCCGCCCTGGCACTGGGCGCTCTCCACCTTGACCAGCGGGATACCCGGCTGGCTGGTGAAATCATGCGCGATGCTGACCAGGCCCTTGGCGCCCGCGCCCTCGACCGCCTTCCACAGATCATCGGTGACGGTGTTCCCGTAAGCGTGGCTCTTCATGTAGGACTGGATGCCCGCCTTCCACGCATCCTCGCCGGCATAGCCTTCGAGCATGGTGATGACCGCCTCACCCTTCTGATAGGTGATGGCGTCGAAAGCCTGATTCACCTGATCGACGGTGGTGATCTTCTGCACGACCGGGTGGGTGGTCTTGAGCGCGTCGAGGCTCATCGCCCGTTCGCGGCCATCGACGCGCGACAGCAGGGCTTCCCATTCCGGGTTCAGCTTGTCGGTGACCTTGGTCGCCATCCAGCTCGCAAAACCCTCGTTCAGCCAGAGATCGTCCCACCAGGCCATGGTGACGAGATCGCCGAACCACTGATGCGCCATTTCATGCGCGGCCACTTCATAGATGGCGCGCTTGGTCTCTTCGGAGGTGAAGCGCGGATCGACCAGCAGGGTGCGCTCGAATGTGAAGATCGCGCCCCAATTCTCCATCGCGCTGAAGAACTGGCTCTGGCCGGGGCCCGCGACATTGTCGAGCTTGGGCAGCGGGAAGGGTACGCCGAAATAATCGTTATAATAAGGCAGGATCGCCGCCGACGCATCGAGCGCCAGCTGCGCCTTGCCGGTATTGCCCCGGCCGGTGATGACTCCGACTTCGGTATTGCCCGCCATCTTGGTCGCGCGATCCAGTTCGCCTAGGCCAAAGAAGAGCAGGTAGGAGGACATTTTCGGGCTGGTGCCAAACGTCACCAGCTTCTTGCCACCGCCGATGTCCTTGGTCGCCTTGACCGGCATGTTGCCGACCGCCAGCTGGTCCGCCGGGACCACGGCGGAAAGGTCGAACGTCGCCTTGTAGCTCGGCTCGTCGAAGCTCGGCACGAAACGGCGGGCGTCGGGCGCCTCGAACTGGGTGAAGAGCGCGCGCTTCGCGGCGCCCGCATTGTCGGTATAGTCGAGCGCGAACAGGCCGTTCGCCTGCTGGTTGATGATGCCGGCATAGACCATGGTCAGCTTGTAGCTGCCCGGCTGCACCGGCTTGCCGAAGTCAAGGCTGACGGTCTGGGCATCGGCATCCACCTTGGCGGTGCCGGTGATCGCCTTGCCCTTGGCCGGGGTCAGGGTGACGCTTGAGACGGTCAGGTCGGCCGCATTCAGCACCAGCCGCGGCATGGCGGTGGCGACGCTGACGTCGATCGTCACCTTGCCGGTGAATTTGAGGTTCGCCGCATCGGGCGTCACTTCGATCGCATAATGGCTGGGCGCGGCGCCACGGGGCAGCTGGGTGGTGACGCCGGCGGCGGGGCCGGCAGGCGCGGTCTGGGCCAGCGCGGGCGCCGCGATCGCCAGCGGCGCGGCCGCCATCAGGAACGGCAGGATTTTCGACAAGGGCATGGGGGAAGCAACTCCGATACGGCTTGGATGGCGCAATGAGACATAGTCACGCGCAACATGCAAACCGGATCGGCCCTTTCCCGCGGAGGGTCAAGTGAACTATCCGCAAGAGAATGTCGTTGGTCGAAGCCTGTTGTGCGTTCGTCCAACAAGAAGGCGGACCAGCGTCCTGTTCCGTTCGCTTCGAGCCCGGTCGAGAAGCGACAAGCGCCTCTGTTTCTCGACAAGCTCGAAACGAACGGCCGTATGCTTCAGCCGCGGCCGCGATAGCCCGGCACGTCCTGCGGCGGCAGCCACAGGCCGGCGGGCGGTTCGCCCGACTGCCAGAAGACGTCGATCGGGATGCCGCCACGCGGATACCAGTAGCCGCCGATGCGCAGCCAGATCGGCTGCATTTCGGTGAACAGCCGCTCGCCGATGCCGACGGTGCAATCCTCGTGGAAGCCGGCATGGTTGCGGAAGCTGCCCAGGAACAGCTTGAGCGCCTTGGATTCGACGATCGTCGCGCCGGGCGCATAGTCGATCACCAGATGGGCGAAGTCGGGCTGGCCGGTCACCGGGCAGAGCGAGGTGAATTCGGGCGCCGTGAAGCGCACCAGATAGGGCTTGCCCGGACGGGGATTGGGGACATAGTCGAGGACGGCGTCCTCGGGCCGCTGCGGCAGGGTGCTGGCGCGGCCGAGATGGAGCGGGGTATCGGTCATGAGGGCGCATGTAGTCGATTACACGCAATTTGTCATCGGTCCGGCGCGCAAGGCCATCCGTTCATCTGGCGTTCAGCAAAATTTCTGCCTTGGCAGGGCCATGGGGTCTATGCGTTTCTTCCTTTCCGCCCTGCCGCTGCTGGCAGTCACACCCGTGCTGGCACAGCAAGCCACCGGCAGCGATCCGGTCGTCAATCTGCAGCGCGCCGCACCGCCGCCGCCGGCCGATGACCCGCGCCGTCAAGGCCCGGAACTCGACGTATTCCGGGGCACGGCGACGCCAACCCCGACGCCCACTCCGTCGCTGCCGCCGATCGTCGCCCCCACGGTGACGCCGGCGCCGACCCAGCGCACGCCAGCGACCACGACTGCCCCTGCTTCGCAGCGCCCGGCACCGACGCCAGCGCCGACGCGCACCGAAACACCGCGCAACGCGCGCGCGACGCCCACGCCCGCCCCCACCGAACACCCGGCCGCGCGCGACACCACGCCGGCGCAGCCCAGCCCGGCTCCCGCTGTGGCGGAACCGGACAATGCCGCCAACGCAGTGGAAACGCCGCCGCCGGCCGTCCTGCCCGCGCCCGAGCCGGTCACGGCCGACAACAGTGTCACCACTGCAGAACCCGCGCCGGAAACCGAAGCGCAGGGGCTGAGCTGGCCCTGGATCGCCGCCGCCATCGCCGCGCTCGCGGTGATCGCCGGCTTCCTGCTGATGCGGCGCCGTCGTGCGGCGGAGGACGTCGACACCGCGCCGGCGAGCGCGCCACCCCCGGCCGCGCCCCGGCCAGCCCTGGCCCCCGTCGCGCCGCCCCCGCCTGCTCCCGCGCCCATCCCGGCGCCCACGCCAGCGCCAGCCCCCGAACCCGCGGCATCTGCGCCGGCCAGCGACGCCAGCGATCGTCCCTGGATCGACCTCGGCCTCGACATCAGCCTCGCCCGCTCCTCGCTGATCGGTGTGACCATCGGCTATACGCTGCTGCTCCACAATCGCGGCGATCGCCCGGCCCGCGACATCATGGTGCGCGGCATATTGGGCAATGCGGGCGCGCAGCAGGATGCGTTGCTGCGCCATTTCTTCGGTGGCGAGACCGGCATGCCGCTGCATTCGATCGTCTCGATCGCGCCGGGCGAAACCGTGCGCATGACCAACGAACTGCGCCTGGCGCAGGACGAGATCGTGCCGGTGACGATGGGCGAGCGGGCACTGCTGGTGCCGATCGCCGCCTTCGACGCCCATTATCGCTGGGGCGAGGATGAGGAAGCGCCCGAAGGCACCGGCCGCACCGGTCGCGCCTTCATCGTCGGCCAGGAACAGGATCCGCCCGCCGAGCGCCTGTCGCCCTTCCGCCTCGACCAGGGGCCGCGCCAATATCGCCGGCCGGCCGCCCGCGCCGCCGCCGAAGTGCCGCCGGCCTGAGCATTTCCCTTTCCTGTCCGGCCAGGCGCTCCTAAAGTGCCGGCCGGACAAGGCAAAAGGGGCCGCATGGACATTCTCGTTTCCACCGACTGGCTGGCCGGCGAAATCGGCAAGCCCGATCTCGTCATTCTCGACGCCAGCCTGTTCCTGCCCGGCACGCCGCGCGACCCGCGCGCGGAGTTCGACGCGGCCCATATTCCCGGTGCCGCCTATATGGACCTGCCGAGCCTCAGCGATCCCGCCGATCCGGTGCCGGGCCAGTTGCCGCCCGACGCGCTGATGACGCAGCGCATGCAGGCGCTGGGCGTCAACGCCGACAGCCGCATCGTCATCTATGACAACAGCCCGACCCACAGCGCGGCGCGCGGCTGGTGGATGATGCGCGTCTATGGCCTGGGCGCATCGGCTGCGATCCTGGACGGCGGCCTGCCCAAATGGGTCGCCGAAGGTCGGCAGGTCGACAGCGGCACGCCCGCCATCGCGCCGGGCAACGCCGTCGCCCGGCTCGACCGGACGCAGGTGCGCAGCAAGGCGGACATCCTCGCCAATCTCGACAGCGGCACGGCGCAGTTGCTCGACGCGCGCGGCGCAGGGCGCTTTACCGGCGCCGAAGCCGAACCGCGCCCCGGCATGGCGTCGGGCCATATCCCCGGCAGCCGCAACATCCCCTCCTCCGCCTTCTTCGCCGCCGACAACAGCCTGAAGCAAGGCGAGGAACTGCGCCGCCTGCTGATCGACGCCGGCACCGATCTCGACCGGCCGATCATCACCACCTGCGGCAGCGGCGTGACCGCCGCGATCATCCTCGCGGCGCTCGAAACGCTCGGGAAGCGCGACGTCAGCCTCTATGACGGCAGCTGGTCGGAATGGGGGTTCGATCCCGCCACGCCCAAGGCGACCGGGCCGGCCGCATGAGCGAGGACAGCAGAAGGCCGCTGACGAAGCTGGCGCAGGCCGGCCGCCGCGCCGACTGGACCGGCATGCCGGGACAACCCGGCGCGATCGTCAGTCCGGGCGTGTGGCGCGCTTCCACCATCCTCTATGACGATGTCGCCCATCTGCGGAAGGCGGCGGGCAGCAGCACGCATGAACGGCTGTTCTACGGGCGCAAGGGCACGCCGACCAGTTGGAGCCTGGCCGATGCGCTGACCGAGATGGAGCCGGGCGCGGAGGGCACGATGCTCTTCCCCTCGGGCGTGGCGGCGATCGCCTGCGCGCTGATGGCCGTACTGCGGCCGGGCGACCAGTTGCTGATGGTCGACAGCGCCTATGACCCGACCCGCAATTTCTGCGAACAGGTGCTGAAACCCTTCGGCGTCGAGACGCTCTATTATGATCCGACCATCGGCGCCGGCATCGCCGAGTTGCTGACCGATCGCACCCGCGCCATCTTCCTGGAATGCCCCGGCAGCCTGACCTTCGAGGTGCAGGACGTGCCGGCGATCACCGCGATCGCGCGCGATCGCGGCATCACCACCCTGCTCGACAATACCTGGGCAACGCCGCTCTTCTTCCCGGCGCTGGCCCATGGCGTGGATATCGCGATCCTCGCCTGCACCAAATATATTGTCGGCCATAGCGACGTGATGATGGGGTCGGTCACTGCCACACCGGCGCTGTTCCCCAAGGTCCGCCAGTCCGCCTATCTGTTCGGCCAGATGACCAGCCCCGACGATGCTTGGCTTGCCAGCCGCGGCCTGCGGACCCTGGGCGTCCGTCTGGCCCAGCATCAGGCGAGCGCGCTCACGATCGCGCAGTGGCTGAAGGACCAACCCGATGTCGCCCGCGTGCTGCATCCCGCTCTGCCCGATTGCCCCGGCCATGAATTGTGGGCGCGCGATTTCAGCGGCTCGACCGGCCTGTTCAGCTTCGTGCTGCAGGGCGGGGACGAGGCGGCCCGCGCCGCGCTGATCGACGGGCTCGCCCATTTCGGTATCGGCTATAGCTGGGGCGGGTTCGAGAGCCTGGCCCTGCCGGTCGACCCGGCCCGCTATCGCACCGCGACCATATGGCAGGCGGAAGGCCCGGTCATCCGGCTGCAGATCGGGCTGGAGGATCCCGCCGACCTGATCGCCGACCTTGACGCCGGTCTCGCCCGCTTCCGGGCAGCGCGCGGATGACGCAGCTGTCCGCATGGCTGGCCCGGCTGCCGGGCAATGCGGACATCACCCAGCCGCTGATCGCGGTCGGCATCGCGCTGCTGCTCTATGCCATGGCCTATGGTCTGGCGCGGCTGCTGGCCCCGCGCATCCGCGAGCGCCTGCCTGCCCTCAGCGAACTGGCATCCACCCATGTCCGCCCGATGCTGCGCCATGCGATCAGCGCGCCGCTGTTCGCGACGGCGCTGGCGCTGTGGCCGGCGGACAGCATCGCCCATCTGATCCTGGGCGCCGCGCTCGCCTTTGCCGTCGCCCTGTTCGCGCTGCATCTGTTGCAGGCGCTCAGCTTCCCGCGCTGGGCGATTACCCCGCTCGCCCTGCTACTGTTCGTCATGGTGATATCGGGCAGCAGCGGCGGCATCGCGCCGGTCGGGTCGATGCTCGATGATGTCGCGCTGACGCTCGGCAAGCGGCGGATCAGCCTGCTCGACCTATTGTCGGTTGCGGCGACATTGGTCGCGCTGCTTGCCGGTATCCGCCTTGCCAACCGGCTGATCCGGCGCAGCATCCAGAAGGCGCCCGATCTCGACCCGACCCAGAAGTTGCTGGGCCAGAAGCTGGCCGGGATCGCCGTCATCATCGCCGCCTTCTTCATCGGCATCGACATATTGGGCATCGACCTCACCGCCTTCACCGTCTTTTCCGGGGCGCTGGGCCTGGCGGTCGGCTTCGGCCTGCAGAAGACGGTCGGCAATCTGATCGCCGGCATCATCCTGCTGATGGACCGGTCGATCAAACCGGGCGACGTGATCGCGGTCGGCGACAGTTTCGGCTGGGTCAGCAAGATCGGCGTGCGCGCCGTGTCGATCATCACCCGCGACGGCAAGAAGCATCTCATCCCCAACGAAAATCTGATGACGCAGGAGGTGGAGAACTGGTCCTATTCCGACCGCAATATCCGCGTCCGCATCCCGGTGGGGATCAGCAATGACAGCGACATCGCGCTGGCCCAGCACCTGATGCTGGAAGCGGCCAAGGAAAGCCCGCGCGCGCTCAAGCATCCCGAGCCCAAGGTATGGCTGACCGCGCTCGGCCAATATCGGCTGGAGCATGAGATCCGCGTCTGGATCAACGATCCGGAAAATGGCGTGGGCGGGGTAACCTCCGACGTGCTGATGCGGGTGCTGGACAAGTTCAAGGCCCAGGGCATCATCGTCCCCTATCCGCGCCAGATCATCGAATTACGGCAGCCGCAGGATAGACATGATCTAGCAATGAATGAGCCCAACATTTCGGATCATTCCCCGTCCTGAGCGACCGCAACCGCGCGCGAATATCCGATAAATCACGCTTTATCATGTAGATACACCAGGCATCCGGCGAACGCAGCCGCGCGCCTTGTTGCGTAGTAGCAACAATAAAAGACGTAAAAGACATGAAACAGCAATAATATCTTGTGCGCCGCGGCGCGCGCAGGCATGGCCAAACTTGTTGAGGCAAGCTGGCCCACTTCCCCTGGGGAAGCATAGAGGCAGGCGCCTGGACGCAGGCGGGACGATCGCAGAACCATCAAGGGGATTATCATGCGTAAGTCCATTCTCGGCCTCTCGGCCTTCGCTCTTGTTGCGCTGTCGGCACCCGCCATGGCCCAGGATGAGCCCGCTCCCGCGGTGACCGTCACCGGCAATGCCGCCGTCGTCAGCGACTATCGCTTCCGCGGCATTTCACAGACCAACAAGAAGTTCGCGCTGCAGGGCGGCATCACCGTCACCCATGAATCGGGCTTCTATGTCTCGACCTGGGGCAGCTCGATCGACGAATATGTCGCCAACGGCTCGGACCAGGAACTCGACCTGATCGGCGGCTATTCGACCACGGTCGGCGGCGCGACAATCGACGTCGGCGTCCTCTATTATTACTATCCGGGCAATGCCGGTGCGAACACCGACTTCGTCGAGCCCTATGCCTCGATCAAGGGCACGTTCGGCCCCGCCACCGCCAAGCTGACCGCCAACTACGCCCCCAAGGCGAAGGCGCTGACCGTCGGCAATGGCAAGGAAGACAATCTCTACCTCGCCGGCGACGTCTCGGCCTCGATCCCCAACACCCCGCTGGGCGTGTCGGCGCATCTGGGCCACAGCTTCGGCCCCAGCTACCTGACCATCGGCAAGGAATATACCGACTGGAATATCGGCGCGACCTACACCTGGGGTCACCTGACCTTCGGCGTATCCTATGTCGATACCGACAAGTCGCTCTATTCGTCGGCGGGCCACAATATCAGCAAGGCCGGCGTGGTCGGCTCGCTCACCGCTTCCTTCTGATCCGCCTTCCCTTCGGGGATGAACAGGGCCGCGCTCTCCAGGGGAGATCGCGGCCCTTTGCCATATGCGGTGTTTACGGGTCGCCTTGGCCCGCGCCGCTGCCTATAAGGCGCCGATGCCTCCGATCACCCTCCTGCTGCTCTTCGTCGTCACGATCGCGCTGATGGAGGGCTTTGCCTATGTGATGCACCGCTGGGTGATGCATGGGCCGGGCTGGTTCCTCCATGCGAGCCACCACCGCCCCCGCACCGGCTTCTTCGAGGCCAACGACCTCTATTTCGTGATCTTCGCCATGCCCTCCATCCTGCTGCTGCTGGGTGGGGTGCAATGGGGCTGGGGCAATTGGGCGACGGCCGTGGGCGCCGGCGTCGCCGCCTATGGCGCCATCTATCTCGGCTTCCACGACATCATCGTCCACCAGCGGGTGCGCCACCGCTATGTCGCCCGCTCGCGCTACATGAAGCGGATCGTCCAGGCGCATCGGCTGCACCATGCGGTCGAAACCAAGGAAGGGACCGTCAGCTTCGGCTTCCTGATCGCGCCCCATCCCACGGACCTGAAACGCGAACTGGCGCGGCGCGGCCGGGCCGGCGTGCGCGCCGCAAGGGATTGGCAGCCCGGCACGCGGGACTAGATCCGCGCGACATCGGTAGATGGCGGAGGTAGCCAAATAAACGGGTATGGATTATGATGTGATATGATGGCCGCTGATTATCCTATGTCTGAGGAACAACTTGTCGATATGCTGCTTGCTCGGAACGGCCAGCGGACATTGGTCACCACTGTGAACAAAGAACCGATGAAGGTGACGTCCTTAGAAATCACCGACCTTCACTCAGATGCTGAATGGGATCACTACGCAGACATTGGAGGTATAGGCTTGGTGAGTGATGGAGGAAAATATTCCTTTTACTCTACTGAGGTCGGCACGGTTACGGACCTGATAAGCGGAGCGCTAATCTACACCCGCAAGCCTGCATAAATTAAGCCTTGGTGGGTACTACAAGGCCTACGGAATGACAAAGAATTGTCGCTTCCAGACCATCCTCCCCTGCAAGGAGGAATTTGCGACCGGCGTTAGTCGTCAGTTGTCAAAGCCGAAGATCGTCATTGCGAGCGTAGCGAAGCAATGACGGGAGACTGTCGTCAGCCGCCCTTTCCTATTCGGTCATTCTCTGCTCCACCCTTGTCCATGGACGAGAGTGCCCGCCAATCCATGCGCGACATCCCGCCAATGGCTGGCCAGCGCCTGACTGGCGCACCCTTGTCGCGTCACTGTCGCTTCGGGCGCGCGTCAGCGACGCGTCGCGTTCTGCCCGGCTGTCGCGTTACAGGCGCGCCACCGGCGCGCGGCAGGCGCATATCTGGCGCAAATAGGGTGAATCACCCCGATAACGGTGTGAACTTCGGCGGACATGAAACTGTCGCGTCGCGAACCGGACTGGGCAGGCCCCTAGCCGCGCAGCGCGCAAGGGACGATGCTGGACGGATCGGGGCGGGCGGTGCTGCGGCGGAAGCGGGCCATATAGCCACCGGCGGTCGGCTTGGCGATCATCTCCTCCAGCCGGAAGCCCATCGCCGCCAGTTCGCAGGTGAGCAGGCGGCGGGGCGTGCCATGCTGGTCGGTCGGCCGATCGGCATCGACCACGATCAGTTCGCCATCGGCCTTGAGCGCCGGGCTGAGGTGCCACAGGAACGCATAGGGTTCGGCTATCTCATGATACATATGGACCATGAAGATGCGGTCGAAGCTGTTTTCGGGCAGCTTGGGATCTTCCGGCGCGCCCAGCTTCACGCTGACATTGGTCCAGTTTTCGCGGGTGATGCGACGGCTGAGCGCATCGATCACCTCGGGCAATATATCCTCGGCCAGCACCCGGCCCTTGACGCCGACGCGCTTGGCCAGGCGGACGGTATAATAGCCCTCGCCAGCACCGATATCGGCGATGGTCATGCCCGGCCGGATGCCGGCCCGGTCCATGATATCTTCCGCCTCATTGACCCGGTCGCGCGCTTCCTCGCTCGACCAGCGGGTCGACACGATCGGCGCCACCGGCCGGTCGGCGCGGGGGAAGGACGCGGCGCCGGCCGCGCGTTCCGACTGGTTGCCGCCTGCCAGCGGCCCGCAGGCTGCCAGCAGGAGCAACGGCCCCGCCAGCACCATGCGGATCATCAGTCGACATCCTCCACGTCGACCTTCTCGCCCGTGACCTTCTGCGACAGGGCAGCGGCCATGAACGGATCGAGCGCGCCATCGAGCACATCGTCGGGGGCGGTCGAGGTGACGCCGGTGCGCAGATCCTTCACCAGCTGATAGGGCTGGAGCACATAGGAGCGGATCTGGTGACCCCAGCCGATCTCGGTCTTGGCGGCATAGTCGGTCGACGCGGCTTCCTCGCGCTTGCGCAGTTCCGCCTCATACAGGCGGGCCTTCAGCATGTTCATCGCGGTGGCGCGGTTCTTGTGCTGCGAGCGGTCATTCTGCGACGCGACGATGATGCCCGAGGGGACGTGGGTGATGCGGACCGCGGAGTCGGTGGTATTAACGTGCTGACCACCCGCACCCGATGCGCGATAGGTGTCGATCTTGAGGTCGCTCTCCTTGACCTCGATATCGATATTGTCGTCGATCACCGGATAGACCCAGACCGACGAGAAGCTGGTGTGGCGACGCGCGGCGCTGTCATAGGGGCTGATGCGGACCAGGCGGTGGACGCCGCTTTCGGTCTTGGCATAGCCATAGGCATTTTCGCCCTTGATGAGGAAGGTAGCCGACTTGATGCCGGCGGTTTCGCCCGCCTGATAATCGACCAGTTCCACCTTATAGCCGCGCCGTTCGGCCCAGCGGCGATACATGCGGCTGAGGATTTCGGCCCAGTCCTGGCTTTCGGTGCCGCCGGCGCCGGCGTGGATTTCCAGATAGGTGTCGCTGGCATCGGCTTCGCCCGCCAGCAGCGCCTTGATCTTGTCCTCGTCGGCGCGCTCGGCCAGCGCCTTCAGCGCGGCGATGGCTTCGGAGACCATATCCTCATCGCCTTCGGCCTCGGCCATTTCGATCAGTTCGGCATTGTCGGTCTTTTCAGCCTCGATCGCGCGGGTGGCGCCGATCGCGCTGTCGAGACGGGTGCGCTCGCGCATCACCTCCTGCGCCAGCTTGGCATTGTCCCACAGGGTCGGATCCTCGACGCGGGCATTCAGCTCGTCCAGCCGGCGCAGCGCACGGTCCCAGTCGAGGAAGCGGCGCAGCAGGTCCAGCGCGGCGTCGATACGGTCGATATATTGCTGCGCTTCGGCGCGCATGGGAGGTCTCCAGAATCTCGTGGCGTCCAGCGTCAGCTACCCGAACGCATCAAACGCCTGCCCCTATCCCAGGCCGGGCTTTTTGGGAAGATCAATCCGCCGGAGGGCCGGCGCGGCAAAGGTCCGAAATCTGGGGGACATAATCGCATCTTAGCCCAATGGCGCAGACCGCCCCACGCGAGGGCGGCGCATCAAGGGGGAAAACCTTTTTCCATGAAAGGCGATCCCATGAACCCGACCACGCCCATGCCGGCGACGCACAGCCCGGCCACCCTCTATATCCTGCTCGACGCCGTGCGTTGGTGGGCAGCGGCGCGACGACGACACCGGCCGGCGATGGCCCAGTTGCACCTGCGGCTGCGGCGCTATGGCTGCGAACAGCTGGACACCTCGAAGAACCGTCGGATTATGTCCAACTGGGCGCAGGAGGAGGCGGCAGCGGGCGGGTAGTGCCG